>NZ_JAGSOV010000039.1 GCF_023898865.1 Pseudonocardia humida | reverse complement strand
GGCTCCAGCCGGCGCACGCCCGCCCGCTCCCCCGCCGGGGCGACCAGCCGGCTGCCGGCCAGGGTGAGCCGGGCCGCGGCCCGCTCGCCCCCGGCCGTGCGCCCCGCTGGCGCGATCAGCCCGGCCCGGACCAGGCGGTGCGCGGCGGGCTGGTCGCAGCAGCACCGGCCGTCGAGGAACAGGTCGGGCTGCGCGCCCACCACGACCTCGGCGCCGCCGCGGCCGACCGCCCGCAGGATGGCCAGATCGCGGTGGGTGAGCGCGGTCGGCGTGCTCGCGGCTGCGCTGTCGTCGGGCTTCGGCATGGTCCTCGGTCCCCTTCGGACGCCACCTCGACCGGTCGCGTCGCTGCTCTCGCTGCGGTGTTCTTCGGTACTCCGATCGTCGATGTGCCAGCACGATCCGTCATCGTCGCGGGGTGCGGTCGGGGCGTGGAAAAATGCACGTCCATCCGGCCGACCCCCCTAGACTCCGACCCGCACCGTGGCCATCGGGGAAAGGCCGTCATGGACGATTCAGAGGCCGCGCCCGAGGAGTTCATGGCGCAGCTCGACCGAGCCGACCGCGACGCGCTCAGCGAGCGCGCCCGCACCCGCCGCTGGCCGGCGGGCGCGTCGCTGTTCCTGGAGGGCGAGCGGTCCTCCTCGGTGCTGGTCGTGGTGTCCGGCCGGGTCAAGGTGTTCTCGCTGACCGAGCACGGCGAGGAGATCCTGCTGGCCGTGCGCGGTCCCGGCGCGCTGCTCGGCGACATGTCCGCGGTCGACGGGGCGCCGCGGTCGGCGACGGTGGCCGCCCTCGAACCGGTGGTGGCGCTCGTCGTGGCCACCCCGGTCTTCGTCGACTACCTGAGCAGCCGCGGCACCGCCGCGATGGTGCTCATCCGGCTGATCACCCAGCGGCTGCGCGACTCCGACCGCAAGCGCGTCGAGTTCGCCGCGTTCGACACCTCCGCCCGGGTGGCCCGACGGCTGGTCGAGCTGGCCGAGCGGTTCGGCGAGCCGGAGGCGGGCGGCGTGCGGATCACGGTCGCGCTCTCCCAGGACGAGCTGGCCGGCTGGGTCGGCGCCTCGCGCGAGGCCGTCGCCAAGGCCCTGCGCACGCTGCGCGAGCGCGGGTTCCTGACCACCGGTCGGCGCACGATGACCGTCCTCGACCTCGACGGGCTGCGCAAGCGGGGAGGCGGGCTGTGAGCGAGCCGAGCACCGCGACCCAGCGCACGGTCGCGATCGACCGCGCCGTCCTCGACCGGCCCCGCCCCACCGCCTCGCCCGCCGCGGCGGCGGCCGACGTGGTGCGCCGCGCTCGCGGCGGCGGCCGGGCCCGGGTGGCGATCTGGCTGTTCCACCTGGCCCTGCCGATGGCGGGGCTGTGGCTGCTGCTCGCCGTCCCGCAGGCCGACCTGCACCTCGAGCACCACCCGTCGCACTTCTGGCTGGTGTTCCTGACCGCGGCGCTCAGCGTCGGGCTGGGCGTGCAGGTCGACCGGTCGGCCCGCCGGCACGCCGACGCCCGGCTCACCCTGGTCGCGCTGGGCTTCCTGGCCGCCGCGCTGTTCCTCGGGCTGCACGCGGTGGCCACCCCCGGCGTGCTGCTCGACAGCAGCAACGGCGGGTTCGCGCTGGCCACCCCGGTCGGATTGGCCCTGGGCGGGGCCTTCGCCGCCGCGGCCACCCTCGACCTCGACGGCCCGCGGGGCGCGCAGGTGCTGCGCATCGCGCCCGGTCTGCGGTGGGCGCTGTTCGCGTTGACCGCGCTCTGGGGCGCGGTCTCGATCGCCGGGCTGCCCCCGCTGGCCGACCCGACCGTGGCCGAGCGCTCCAGCCCGCTGCTGATCGCGCTGACCGCGATCGCGGTGCCGCTGTACGTGCTGGCCGCCGTGCGCACGCTGCTGATGCACCGGCGCCGCCGGTCGGCCGTGCTGCTGGCCCTGCTCACCGCGGACGCGCTGCTCGCCGAGACCGCCGTCGCCGTCGCGCTGGGCGTCAACTGGCAGCTGACCTGGTGGCTGTGGCACGTGCTGATGGTGATGGCCTTCGGCTACGTCGCCTACAGCGCCTACATCGGCTACCGCAAGGAGGGCACCAGCACCGGCCTGTTCGACGCGGCAGGCACCGAGCAGACCGTGGCCGCCATCCGGCGCGAGTACGGCTCCGCGCTCGAGACGCTGGTCGGGGCGGTGGAGCGCAAGGCGGCCGGGGAGATCTCCGACGCCGAGATGGCCGTCTTCGCCGCGGGCGTGGCCGGCACGTTCCGGCTGACCGAGGCCCAGGTCGCGATGCTCGGGCGGGCCGCCGACGCGCTGCGCGCCGAGCGCGAGCAGATCGGCAGGCTGGGCGTGCTGGTGGCGGTCGGGCACGAGTCCCGGGTGCTGGTCGGCGAGCGCAGGCTGCTGGCCCGCTCGGTGCGCCGGGCGGTGGGCTTCGGCGCCGACGCCGTGCGCGTCGGGCTGCTCTCCGATGGCCGCCTGGACTTCCCGCCCGAGCTGGCCACCGACGAGCGCTGGATGCCGGACCCGGCCGCCGTCGCCCACCTGGAGCGCTCCGCCGACGGCCGGACCGAGACCGTGGAGCTGCCCGACGGCGTGCTGGCCTGCCCGCTGACGGTCAAGGAGCGCAGCGCGGGGGTGCTGCTGGCCCGCCGCGCCGGCGGCTTCGACGAGCGCGACCGCTCGCTGTTCGCCTCGCTGGCCACCCAGCTGTCCATGGGCCTGGAGAACGCCCGGCTCTACCACCAGCTCGACGGGCTGTTCCGGCAGTACATGTCCCCCGACGTGGCCACCGCGCTGATCGCCGACCCCAGCCAGGCCGCGCTGGGTGGCGCGGTCGTCGAGGTCACCTCGGTGTTCGCCGACCTGCGCGGGTTCACCACGTTCTCCGAGCAGGCCACCCCGCAGCGGATCGTCGAGATGCTCAACCGCTACTTCGCCGTGGCGACCTCGGCGGTCCTGGCCGAGGGCGGCACGGTGGTGCAGTTCGTGGGCGACGCCATGATGGCGCTGTTCAACGCCCCGGCCCGGCAGGCCGACCACGCCGAGCGCGCGGCCCGGGCCGCGCTGGCCATCCAGCGCCGGATCGCCGACGTCCGCGGCCCGGGCGAGCCCCTGTTCCGCGTGGGGGTCAACACCGGCCCCGCCCTGGTCGGCAACATCGGCAGCGACGAGCTGCGCAACTTCAACGCGATGGGCGACGCGGTCAACGTGGCGGCCCGGCTGGAGACGACCGCCGAGCCCGGCCAGGTGCTGATCGGCGACTCCACCTGCCGGCTGCTGCCCGCCGGGGCGGTCACCGAGCCGCTGGGCGAGCTGATCGTCAAGGGCAGGCGCGAGCCGGTGGTCGCCCACCTGCTGCGCGCCCTGCCCTGATCACGTGCTCGGGCCGCGCTCAGGCCGCGGGCAGGACCTTCTCGATCTCGGCGGTGGGCTCCGGGCCGAAGGCGTCGCTCAGCCGCCGCACGGCGGTGGCCCGGTCCCAGGCCCACTCCTGGCCGCCGTCGGTCTCCAGCACCTGCACCGCGATCAGCGACCCCAGCTGGGCCGCCCGCTCCAGCGACAGCCCGCCCGCGGTGCCGGCCAGGAAGCCGGCGCGGAAGGCGTCGCCGACGCCGGTCGGGTCGACCTTGGCGGTCTCCTGGACCACCCCGACGGTGATCTCCCCGACGTCCCGGCCGACGATCGTGGCGCCGTGCTCGCCGAGGGTGGTGATCCGCACCTCGACGCGCTCGGCGACCTGCTCGTCGGTCCAGCCGGTCTTCTTCTGCAGCAGTTCCCACTCGTAGTCGTTGGTCATCAGGTAGCGCGCGCCCTCGACCAGCAGCCGCAGCTCGGGGCCCTCCATGCGGGCGACCTGCTGGGAGACGTCGGCGACGAACGGGACGCCCAGGTCGCGGCACTCGGCGGTGTGGCGCAGCATGCCCTCCGGGTCGCTGGCGCCGATCAGCACGATGTCGAGCCCGCGCGGCACCAGCGGGGCCAGCGCGATCTCCCGGGAGCGGGCCATCGCGCCGGTGTAGAACGAGGCGATCTGGCGCATGTCGTCGTCGGTGGTGCAGACGAAGCGGGCGGTGTGCACGTCGTCGCACACCAGCACGGCCGAGCAGTCGACGCCGTGGTCCTCGAGCCAGCCGCGGTACTCGGCGAAGTCCGGGCCCACCGCGCCCACCAGCAGCGGCGACTGGCCGAGCACGCCCAGGCCGAAGGCGATGTTGGCGGCGGAGCCGCCGCGCCGGATGACGAGGTCGTCGACCAGGAAGCTCAGCGACATCCGGTCGAGTTGGTCGGCCACCAGCAGGTCGGCGAACCGTCCCGGGAAGTGCATGAGGTGGTCGGTGGCGATGGAACCGGTCACGGCGATGGGCACGATGACGCACCCTACCGCCCGCGGACGCAGCGGACCCCGGCTGAGGGAGCGCTGCTCCCCAGGCCGGGGTCCGGGTGCCATGAGCCGTGCGCCGTACAGCAGTGCGGGTGACGCTGCCGTACGGCGGATGGACTAGCGGTGGCTCAGTTGAACGAGTCGCCGCAGGCGCAGGAGCCGCCCGCGTTCGGGTTGTCGATCGTGAAGCCCTGCTTCTCGATCGTGTCGACGAAGTCGATGACGGCGCCGTCGAGGTACGGGGCGCTCATCCGGTCGACCCCGACCTTGAGGCCGTTGAACTCCCGGAACAGGTCACCGTCGAGCGAACGGTCGTCGAAGAACAACTGGTAGCGCAGGCCGGCGCAGCCACCCGGCTGCACCGCGATGCGCAGGTGCATGTCGTCGCGGCCCTCCTGCTCGAGCAGGGTGCGGGCCTTGATCGCGGCGGCGTCGGTGAGCTCGACGCGGTGCGTGGTCTCGACGGTGTTGTCGACGGTCATGGCTCTCCCAACAACGAGCGGAGCCCGGAATATTTCAGGGCCCTGACAACTTCGGCGCTGCGGCCCGACCGGGGTGGGCGGCCCGCTGGCGTTCCGACCGCCATAGTAGGCCGTCGGGGCGGCGGCACGCTCCGCGCGCCCGCCCCTCCGCCACGCGAGCGGGTGATCCCCGCCACGCCGCCCGTGGCGGGGTCAGCGGCTCCAGCGGCCGGCGACCCGCTCGGCCAGCGCCGCCAGCGTGCCTTCCGGGTCGGCCATCGAGCGCTCCACCCCGCCGGCGTCCTCGGCCACCGAGTAGGCCGAGTCGACACCCGCCGCGGCGGCCTCCCGCCTGCCCACCGAGACCTGCCCGGCCAGCACCAGGCACGGCACCGCCCGGTCGGCGGCGGCCCTGGCCACGGCGGTCACCAGCTTGCCGCGCAGCGACTGGAAGTCGAAGCTGCCCTCCCCGGTGACCGCCAGGTCGGCGGCGTCCAGCGCGGCGTCCAGCCCGACCAGCTCGCGCACCAGCCCGGCCCCGGACACCCGGCGGGCCCCGCAGGCCAGCAGCGCGGCCCCGAGCCCGCCCGCGGCACCCGCGCCGTCGTCGTCGCGGACGTCGACGCCGAAGGCGGCGGCCAGGACGTCGGCGAAGCGGGCGAGCGCGGCGTCCAGCTCCGCGACCGCGGCGTCGTCGGCGCCCTTCTGCGGCCCGAACACGGCCGCCGCGCCGTGCCTGCCCAGCAGCGGGTTGTCCACGTCGGCCGCCGCGACCAGGCGGGCCCCGCCCAGCTGCGGGCGCCCCGCCAGTGCGGTGCACCCGGCCAGCGCCGTCCCGCCCGGCCCGACCGGGGCGCCCGCGTCGTCGACGGCCACGGCGCCGAGGGCGGCCAGCATCCCGGCCCCGCCGTCGGTGGTCGCCGAGCCGCCCAGCCCGACCACCACCTCGCCCACCCCGGCGCCGACCGCGTGCGCGATCAGCTCGCCGACGCCCCGGCTGGTGACGGTGGTGGCCACCGCGGGCACCCGGCGCTCGCGCGGCACCAGGTGCAGCCCGCAGGCCGCGGCCGACTCCAGGTAGCCGACGCCGTCGAGCTCGAGCCAGCGCGCCCCGACCGGGTCGCCGAACGGGCCGGTCACCTCGAGGGTGTGCCACCGCCCGCCGCGCGCGGCGTGCAGGACCTCGACGAAGCCGGTGCCGCCGTCGGCCAGCGGGAGCAGCCGCAGCTCGTCGTCGGGGGCGTGGCGGCGCCAGCCCCTGGCGATCGCCTCCGCCGCCGCCGTGGCACTGAGCGTGCCGCCGAACGAGTCCGGAGCCACCACGACGCGCACGCGCGAAACCCTAGCGCTCACCGCACCCGCGCCGGGCGGTTCGGGCGCCCGGTCCTCCCCGCCCGATCGGAAGGCGCCCTCCTGAACCGGCGTGGCCTGCGCGTAAGGTGGCGTCCGTGAGGTTCCTGCGCCGTTCGACGCCCGCCACCGTCGGGGGCGACAAGCCCGCCGCGGAGGCGCAGGGGCCCGCGGCCACCGCCCGTCCCGACGCCAAGGGCCGCCCGACGCCGAAGCGGCGCGACGCCCAGGGCAAGCGCCGCGGCCCCGCCCCGCCCCCGCCCCGCACCCAGCGCGAGGCCGCCAGGTACGCCAAGGCCAACCGCCCCGAGCGCCCCAACCGCGACCAGCGCCGCCGCGACGCCGCCGAGCGCCGCGAACGCATGGCGGCGGGCGACGAGCGCTACCTGCTCCCGCGCGACCGCGGCCCGGTCCGGGCCTACGTCCGCGACGTCGTCGACTCCCGCCCGCACCTGATGGGCATGTTCATGCCCCTGGCGCTGGTGGTGCTGCTGTCGCTGGTGGTGCCGATCCCGTCCATCCAGCAGTACCTGAGCCTGTTCAGCCTGGTCGTGCTGACCGCGATGATCGTGGAGGGGGTCTTCCTCGGGGTGCAGGTCACCCGCCGCGCCCGGGCGAAGTTCCCCACCGAGGCGATCAACGGGCTGGGCACCGGCTGGTACGCCTTCACCCGGGCCAGCCAGCTGCGCAGGCTGCGCATCCCGAAGCCGAAGGTGGCGCGCGGCGCCAACCCGTAGCGGTCAGGCCTCCTCGAGCTCGGTGGGCGGGCCGGTCTCGGCGCCGTCCTCGAGGAGGACCACCCTCTTCACGCCGAGCCCGCGCAGCGACAGCCACTGGTCGGCGAACCAGCCCCGCGCCTCCTCCTGGCTCGCGAACTCCTGCTCGGGGCCGGACACCTCGGCGCCGTTCTCGTCCTGGTACCGCCAGCGGTAGCTCATTCGGCGGAGGCTAGCGTGCACCCGTGATGATCGCCCCCCGACGCACGCTGGTGCTGGGCGGCACCCGGTCGGGCAAGTCCCGTCACGCCGAGGACCTGCTGCCCGCCGACGGGCCCGTCTGCTACGTGGCCACCGCCCGCGTCGACCCCGACGACGCCGAGTGGTCCGCCCGCGTCGAGACCCACCGCTCCCGCCGCCCGCCGGAGTGGGAGACGGTGGAGACCACCGACGTGGCCGGCATCATCCGCTCCGGCGAGGACGACCTGCTGCTCGTCGACGACCTGGCGACCTGGCTGTCGGCCGTGCTCGACGATGCCGGCGCCTGGGAGGCCGACGCGCTGCCGCCCGCGGTGTTCCGGCAGGTCGTGGAGCTGGTCGAGGCCGTGGCCAGCAGCACGGCCCGGGTGGTGCTGGTCTCGGCCGAGGTCGGGCTGGGCGTCGTGCCGGGCACCCGGGCCGGGCGGCTCTTCCGCGACGAGCTGGGCGCGCTGAACTCCGCGCTGGCCTCGGTGTGCGACGAGGTCGTGCTGCTCGTGGCCGGCATCCCCCTGCGACTCAAGGAGCCGCAGGCGCCCCGCTCGTCCGGGTCGATCGACGCGACCGGGCGGATCCCGACCGTCGGCAGGCAGCCCTCCGGTCCGCCGCCGCCGGGCCGCTGGTCCTGACCCCGGTCCCCCGGGGCGGGCTCCCCCACCCGATCCGGGGTCGCGGCGCCGCGGCGGGCGCCGTGCGGGTAGACAGTGCGGCGTGGATCTCCTCGCCGTGCCCGCGCCCGACTTCGAGGCCCGCCGCGCCGCGGTCGCCCGGCACGCCGAGCTCGCCGTGCCCACCGGCGGGTTGGGGCGCCTCGCCGAGCTGGGCGTGTGGTTGGCCGCCGCGCAGGGGGTCTGCCCGCCCCGCCCGCCCGCCCGGCCGCGGGTGGTGCTGATCGCGGCCGACCACGGCGTCGCCGCGGCCGGGGTGTCCGCGCACGCCGCGGGCACGACGGCGCGCCTGGTCGCGGCGGTGCGGGAGAACACGACGCCGGTCGCCGTGATGGCGCCCGTGGCGGGCGCGTCGGTCCGCGTGGTGGACGTCGGCACCGACCCGGCGCCCGAGCCCGGCGCCCCCGACGCCGAGCGCCACCGCGTGCGCGCCGGCAGCGGGCGGATCGACCGGGAGGACGCGCTCACCGAGGACGAGACCGCCCGCGCGGTCCGGATCGGCCGCGACCTCGCCGACGAGGAGGTCGACTCCGGGGCCGACCTGCTGGTGCCCGCCTCGCTCGGCGTGGGCGCCACCACCCCGGCCGCGACCCTGGTCGCCGCGCTGACCCGCACCGAGCCGGTCGCGGTGATCGGGCGCGGCAGCGGCATCGACGACGCCGGCTGGATGCGCAAGGCCGCCGCCGTGCGCGACGCGCTGCGCCGGGCCAAGCCGCACTCGGCCGACCCCGTGGCGCTGCTGCGCGTGGCCGGGGGCGCCGACCTCGCCGTGCTGACCGGATTCTGCGCCCAGGCCGCGATCCGCCGCACGCCGGTGCTGCTCGACGGCCTGGTGGTCGGGGCGGCCGCGCTGCTGGCCGAGAAGATGGCTCCGGGGGCGAAGGACTGGTGGCTGGTCGCGCAGCGCTCGTCGGAGCCGGCGATGGACGTCGTGCTGGCCCGCATGCAGAAGGAGCCGGTGCTCGACCTGGGCCTGCGGATCGGCGACGGGGCCGGGGCCATGGCCGTGCTGCCGCTGCTGCAGATGGCCGCCCGGCTGCTGGCCGAGACCGCGACCGCCGACGCAGGCGGCGACACGGGCACCGATGCGACCGGCGACGCCGCCGGCGCGGCGACCGACGACACCGTCCCGGCCTGACCGGTGGCCGGCCTGGCGCTGGCCCTGAGCTGGCTGACCGTGCTGCCGGTGCGCACCGGCGCCCCCGCGCCCGCGGTGGCCGCCGCCGCGCTCCGCTGGGCCCCGCTGGTGGGCGCGCTGCTCGGGGCGGTGGCCGGGGCGGCGCTGTGGGGGCTCACCGCGCTCGGCGTGCCCGCGTTCGTGGCCGGGCTGCTGGCGGTGGGCCTGCTCGCCGCGGCCACCCGCGGGATGCACCTCGACGGCCTGGCCGACACCGCCGACGGCCTGGGCTGCTACGGCCCGCCCGAACGGGCCCTGGCGGTGATGCGCGACGGCGGCGCGGGCCCGTTCGCCGTCGTGGCGCTGGTCGTCGCGGTCGGGGCGCAGGCGGGCTCGCTGGCCGCGCTCGTCCCGGGCCCGACGGCGGTCGCGGCCGTCGCACTGGCCTGCGCGGCCGGCCGGGCCGGCTTCGCCTGGGCGTGCCGGCGCGGGGTCGCCCCGGCGCGCCCGGGCGGCCTCGGCGCCCAGGTGGCGGACTCCCAGCCGTGGTGGGTGGCCGTGGCCTGGTGGGTGGCGCTCGGCGCCGCGGGCTCGGCCGTGCTGGGGTGGCGGGCCCCGGTGGCCGTGGCCCTGGGCGCCGGGCTGGTGGTGCTGCTCTCGCGACACACCGCCCGCCGCTTCGGCGGCGTCACCGGCGACGTCCTGGGCGCCGCCACCGAGGTGGCCACCACCGCCGCCCTGGTCGTCCTGTCCACCACCTGACGGGGGGTCAGGCGGGGACGAGGGTGCGCATCCAGGAGTGCGTGTCGGGAGCGGAGCCGCGCTGGATGGCGGTCAGCAGCTCGCGCAGCCGCGCCGTCACCGGGCCGGTCGTGCCGTCGCCCACGACGACCTCACCCTCGTTGTGCTTGACCCGCGCGACCGGTGTGATCACCGCGGCCGTGCCGCAGGCGAACACCTCGGTGATCCGGCCGTCGGCGCAGCCCTGCAGCCACTCCTGGGCCGAGATCCGCCGCTCGGTGACCTGGCAGCCCAGCTCCTTGGCCAGCACGAGCAGCGAGTCGCGGGTGATGCCGGCCAGGATGCTGCCCGAGAGCTCCGGGGTGACGACCTCCACGGTGTCGCCGGGACCGTCGCCGGAGCCCAGGACGTAGAACAGGTTCATCCCGCCCATCTCCTCGACCCACTTGCGCTCGGCCGCGTCGAGGTAGGCGACCTGCTGGCAGCCGTGCTCGGCCGCCTGGGCCTGCGGCAGCAGGGACGCCGCGTAGTTGCCGCCGCACTTGGCGGTGCCGGTGCCGCCGGGGGCGGCGCGCGTGTAGTCGGTGCACAGCCACACGTCGACCGGCTTCACCCCACCCGGGAAGTACGCGCCCGCCGGGGAGGCGATGAGCAGGTACAGGTACTCCGAGGAGGGCTTCACCCCGAGGCCGACCTCGGTGGCGATGAGGAACGGGCGCAGGTACATCGACTCCTCGCCGCCGGCCGGGGGCATCCAGGCCCGGTCGACGGTGAGCAGCTCGGACAGCGAGCCCAGGAACAGCTCGTCGGGCAGCTGCGGCATGCCCAGCCGCACCGCCGACGACCGGAAGCGCGCCGCGTTCTCCCCCGGGCGGAACGAGGCCACCGAGCCGTCGGGCTGCTGGTAGGCCTTGAGCCCCTCGAAGATCTCCTGGCCGTAGTGCAGGACCGCGGTGGCCGGGTCGAGAGCGATGGGGCCGTAGGGCACCACCGCCGGGTCGTGCCAGCCCCGGCCCTCGCTCCAGGTGATGGTGACCATGTGGTCGGTGAAGTACCGGCCGAACCCGGGCTCGGCCACGATCTCCGCGCGCCGGGCCGCCGGCACCGGGGAGGGATGGGGCGTCCGGGAGAACTGCGCGCTCATGGCCTGAACGGTACCCGGGAGGGCAACAGTCGGACGTCCCAGCAAGCCCGGGAGCGGCGCGCTCAGCGCACGTGGGACGGCACGAACGGCGGCTTGACCACGGTGCACGCCAGCTCGCGGCCCCGCACGTCGACCACCACCTGGTCGTCGACGCCCACGCCCGCGTCGGTGTCGACCAGCGCCAGCGCGATCCCGGTGCGCAGCGTCGGCGAGAACGTGCCCGACGTGGTCACCCCGACCCGCTTGCCGTCGACCAGCACGTCCATCCCGGCCCGGGGCACCCCGCGGCCGGTGGCGCGCAGGCCGCGCAGCCGCCGCGCCGGACCGGCCGCCTTCTCCGCGAGCAGCGCCTCGCGCCCCCAGAACGCCGGTTTGGTCCAGCCGACCGCCCAGCTGCTGCCGGCCTGCAGCGGGGAGATCGCGGTGGTCAGCTCCTGGCCGTGCAGCGGGTAGCCCATCTCGGTGCGCAGCGTGTCGCGCGCGGCCAGCCCGGCCGGGCGCCCACCCACCCGCTGCGCTCCGGCCAGCAGCGCGTCCCACACCTCGCCCGCGCGGGCGGCCGGCAGGATGAGCTCGTAGCCGCGCTCACCGGTGTAGCCGGTGCGGCACACCCAGAGGTCGTCGGCGATCGTGAAGGACATGTAGTCCAGCGCCTCGACGGCGGCCCTGCCGTTGATGGGGCCGAGCAGGTCGCCGACCAGCTCCGCGGAGCGCGGGCCCTGCACGGCGAGCACGGCGAGGTCACGGTGGAGGTCGAGCACCTCCACGCCGGCCGGGGCCTCGGCGCGCAGCCGCCGGGCCACCTCGCCCGCGTTGGCCGCGTTCGGCATGGCCAGCACGTCGTCGGGGTCGACCAGGTAGGCGATGACGTCGTCGACGACGCCGCCGGTGTCGGTGCAGGCCAGGTTGTACTGCGCCTGGCCGGGCCCGATCCGGCCCATGTCCGCCGAGAAGCACCGGTCGACGAACGCCGCCGCGCCCGGCCCGGTGATCGACAGCTTGCCCAGGTGGCTGACGTCGAACACGCCGACGGCGGTGCGCACCGCGGTGTGCTCGGCGACGGTGCCGTCGGGGTAGGACAGCGGCATCGACCACCCGCCGAAGCCGCCCAGGGTCGCCCCCAGCGCGGTGTGCCGGTCGTGCAGGGGGCTGGTCAGCAGGTCGGACTCCACGGGCGGGGACGCTACTGCCCCCGCCGCCCGCCCGTCAGCGGGTGGCGCCGCCGGTCACCCGGGCGGCCAGGCCGTCGCCCTCCCAGCGCAGGTAGCGCCGGGTGAGCCCGCGGGTCAGCCGGGCGATGACCGCGCCGACCGGCCCGTGCTGGACCAGCCGCAGGGTGACCTCGGTGCCGCCGGGCACGGGGCGGGCCCAGTGCTCGCCCAGGGTGCGCACCCCGGGCCCGCGCGACTCCCAGGTGAACCCGCGCTCCGCGTCGAGCTCGGTGACCGTCCAGGTGACGGTGGGCAGCTTCGGCTGGGACACCACGACCCGGCTGCCCACGGCCAACGGGCCCCGGTCGAGCAGGCGGACCGAGCGGATCGACGGCGTCCACTCCGGCCAGCGCTCGACGTCGAGGATCACCGGGACCACCGCGGACGGGTCGGCCTGCGCCGTGACGACGTACTCCTCATGTACCACGCGGTACACCGTACCATCCGGTACATGAGCGCCCGGGACGATCTGCTCGCCGCGGCCGTGGCGCACGTGACCGAGCACGGCGTCGGCGAGATCAGCCTGCGGGCGCTGGCCGCCGAGCTGGGCACCAGCCACCGCATGCTCATCTACCACTTCGGCTCGCGCGAGGGCCTGCTCGTCGAGGTCGTGCGGGCCGTGGAGCGCCGCCAGCGCGCGCGGCTGGCCGACCTCATGGCCGATCCCGACCTGACGCCCCAGGAGCAGGCCCGGCGGTTCTGGGACGACCTGGTCGACCCCGCGCAGTGGCCGGCCGAGCGGCTGTTCTTCGAGCTCTACGGCCAGGCCCTGCAGGGCAGGGAGCACGCCGCGCCGCTGCTGGACGGCATCGTGACCGACTGGCTCGACCCGCTCACCGAGCTCGCCGTGCGCGCGGGCACCCCCCGCGACGAGGCCCGCGCCCGGGTCCGCCTCGACCTGGCCGTGACCCGCGGCCTGCTGCTCGACCTGCTGGCCACCGGCGACGTCGACGGCGTGCGCGCCGCCGCCGAAGCCCACCTCCGGACTCGTGCGTGAGCTTCCCGGTCGGAGCCGGGGAACTCACGCACGACCCCAGCGAGGGCGCAGCAGGGTCACCGCGGTCCACCCCACGGCCAGCGCCGCGGTGGTCGCGAGCACCGGCACCGGGGGCAGCAGCACGGCCAGGCCCAGGCACAGCACCAGCCCCAACCACGCCGTCCAGCGCGGCCAGCGCCGCGCCTCGGCCGGCAGCCGCAGCGCCGCGAGGTTGATCACCGCGTAGTAGACGAGCACCGAGCAGGCCGAGAGCGCGATCGCGGCCGCCGGGCCGGTCAGCACGGTCAGCGCCACCGCCACCAGCCCGCCGACGGCGTCGGCCCGGTACGGCGTGCCGCGCCGCCCGATCCGGCCCAGCCAGGCCGGGAGGTCGCCGCGGCGGGCCATCGCCACCCCGGTGCGGCTCACCCCGACCAGCACCGACAGCAGCGCCGACCCGGCCGCGACGGCCGCGCCCACCCGCACCAGCACGCCCAGCGCGTTGGCCCCGTTGGTGTCCACCAGCACCACCAGCGGCGAGGGCTCCACGGCCAGCCGCGCGCTCCCCAGCCCCACCAGCAGGGCGACGGCCACCAGCACGTAGGTGGCCAGCGCGATGCCCAGCGCGAGCCCGATGGCCCGGCGCAGCGTGCGCCCGGGGTCGACGACCTCACCGGCCAGCGTGGCGATCCGGGCGTAGCCGGCGAACGCGAAGAAGACCAGCCCGGCCGCGGTGAGCACCCCGAGCACGCTCGGCTCGCCGACGCCGGGCGGGGGTTCGACCGCCGGGGCGACCGACGCGTCGGGCCCCGGCCCGAACAGCCCGACCACGACCACCGCCAGCAGCACCACCAGCGTGCCGCCGACCAGCGTGTAGGCCCCGCGGGCCGTCCAGCGCACGCCGGCGCTGTTCAGCACGCTGACCACCACGACGGCCGGGATGGCCGCGGTCAGCGGCTGGGAGGGCAGCACGTACCCGCCGAACACCCCGGCCGCCGCGGCGGCCGAGGAGAGCTTGCCGACCACGAACGCGACCCCGGCCAGCCGTCCCGCGCCAGGGGACAGGCGCTCGTGGCCGTAGACGTAGCCGCCCCCGCTCTCCGGGTGGGCGACCGCGAGGTCGGCCGTGGAGGCCGCGTTGCAGGTGGCGACGACGGCCGCCAGCAGCACCGAGAGCAGCAGCCACGGCCCGGCCGCTGCCGCGGCGGGCGTCCAGACCGCGAACACGCCGGTGCCCAGCATGGCGGCCAGCCCCAGCACCACGGCGTCCGCCGTGCCCAGGCGGCGCAGCGGCGCTCCGGACGTCATCGGACCAGGGTGGCAGGCGAACCTGCTCGATCCGGCCGCACCGGGGTGTCATTAGCATTTCAAAGCGATCTCGCGGTGCTCCCGACCGCGCCAGCCCCACCCACCCGACCGATTGTGAGATGGCCGCCGTGTCCGCCCCTGAGTCCCAGACCGCGTCCACCGAGGTGCTGCTCGGCACCGGATCGCCCGCCACCGCGACCGCCGACGCGGTCGTCGTCGGGCTGCTCCCGGCAGGCACCGGCGAGCCGCCCGCGCTCGCCCCGGGCGCCGACGAGGTCGCTGCGGCCTTCGACGGCGAGCTGCCCGCCCTGCTGGCCCTGGCCGGCGCCACCGGCAAGGCCGACGAGGTGACGAAGATCCCCACCCGGGGCACGCTGAGCGCCCCGCTGCTGGTCGCGGTGGGCCTCGGCAAGCCGGAGGACGGCGACGTCCCCACGGCCGAGCAGGTGCGGCGGGCCTCCGGTGCCGCCGCCCGCGCCCTGACCGGCACCGGCCACGCCGCCAGCGCGCTCGGCCGGATCGACCTGGGCGCGGCGGCCGAGGGCACCCTGCTGGGGGCCTACGCGTTCCGCGAGTACCGCACCAACGGCGGCGCCCGCCCGCCCGTGGGCCGGGTCGAGTTCCTCTTCGACGTCGTGGACGACCTGCAGGAGCGGCAGCTGCGCCGGGCGGCCGCCGTGGGCCGGGCCGTGGGCCGCGCCCGCGACCTGGTCAACACCCCGCCCAACGACCTGTTCCCGGAGAGCTTCGCCGCCCGCGCCGCCGCCCTCGCCGAGGCCGCGGGCGTGCAGGTCGAGGTGCTCGACGACGCCGCCCTGGCCGAGGGCGGCTTCGGCGGCGTGCTCGGGGTCGGCCAGGGGTCCTCGCGCAAGCCGCGCCTGGTCCGGCTCACCTGGTCCGGCGGCGACGCCCCGCGCAAGAAGGTCGCGCTGGTCGGCAAGGGCATCACCTTCGACACCGGCGGTATCTCGATCAAGCCGGCCGCCGGCATGGACCACATGACCTCGGACATGAGCGGCGCCGCCGCGGTCGTCGCCACCACCGTGCTGGCCGCCGAGCTCGACCTGCCCGTCGCGGTCACCGCGACCGTGCCGATGGCCGAGAACATGCCCAGCGCCACCGCCTACCGCCCCGGCGACGTGCTGCGGATGTACGGCGGCAAGACCGTCGAGGTACTCAACACCGACGCCGAGGGCAGGCTGATCCTGGCCGACGCCATCGTCCGCGCCGCCGAGGACTCCCCCGACTACCTCGTCGAGACCTCCACCCTCACCGGCGCCCAGCAGGTCGCCCTGGGAATGCGCACCGCCGGGGTGATGGGCAGCGACGAGTTCCGCGACCGGGTCGCCGCCCTCGCCCGCGCCACCGGCGAGGACGGCTGGGCGATGCCGCTGCCCGGCCACATGCGCGCCGAGCTCGACTCCCGCGTCGCCGACATCGCGAACGTGACCGGGGCGCGGTGGGGCGGGATGCTCGTGGCCGGGGCGTTCCTGCGCGAGTTCGTGCCCGACGGGCTGCCGTGGGCGCACATCGACATCGCCGGGCCGGCGTTCCACGCCGGCGGGCCGTACGGGTACACGGTCAAGGGCGGCACCGGCGTGCCGGTGCGCACGCTGCTCGCGGTGCTGGAGGACGTCGCCGAGAACGGCTGACGCCCGGCGCGGTCCGGAGCGCCGGAAAGGTGGGCGCGAACATGAACCCTATGGGGCTCGGGACGGCCGATGGGCCCCATCGGGTTCATGTCGCGCTCGGGTGATCCCGGGGAGGCTCAGCCCTCCCCCAGCGCCCGCCGCCGCTCCCGCTCGCGCAGGACCTTCTCCCGCGCGTCGTGGTCGCGCATCCGCTGCGGGTACCCCACGAGCTGCACGTCGTAGACCGGGATCGCCAGCGACCGCGCCAGCTTGCGCGCGGCGTCGGGACCGCCGATCCGCCGCCGGGTGTGGTCGCCGTCCTTGTCGACCAGCAGCATCGTCGTCTCGGTCACCGCGGTGCGCGGCTCGACGAACGCCTCGACGCCCTCGTGCGCGGCGACCCACGCCCGCAGGTGGGCCTCGTCGTCGCGCCCGCTCGCGCGCAGCGTTCCCGGGCGCCCGCGGCGCAACCTGTCCAGCAGCCCCATGACCGCCACCTCCCTGCCCGCACAACGCGTCCGGCCCCGGATTTTCTCCCCGAACGGACCAGCCCCCGCGCCCGCGCCCGGCAGGTGACAAGATGACCGCAGGCGGCGTCACCTGCCGCACCTGCTCCGCAGCCGGACAGCCCAGCCCCGACCGCGCCGCAGGCGACAGCGATCGGTGAGGGAGTACACACGTGCCCGAGCACAACGCGGACCTGGTGATCCTCGGTGGGGGGTCGGGCGGGTACGCCTGCGCCCTGCGCGCCGCGGAGCTGGGGATGTCCGTGGTGCTGGTGGAACGCGACAAGCTCGGGGGCACCTGCCTGCACTCGGGCTGCATCCCGACCAAGGCCATGCTGCACGCCGCCGAGGTCGCCGACGCCGCCCGCGACGGCGACAAGATCGGCGTGAAGAGCTCGCTGGCCGGGATCGACATGGCCGGCGTCAACGCCTACAAGGACGGCGTGGTCTCCAAGCTCTACAAGGGGCTGCAGGGGCTGGTGAAGTCCCGCAAGATCGAGCTCGTGCAGGGCTCCGGGCGGTTCGAGGGCCCGACGACCGTGGTCGTCGACGGCGAGGACGGCACCGACCGCTACGTCGGCGGCAAGGTCGTGCTGGCCACCGGCAGCTACTCGCGCACCCTGCCCGGCCTGGACATCGGCGGGCGGATCATCACCAGCAACGAGGCCATCCGCCTCGACCACGTCCCCGACCGGATCGTCGTCCTGGGCGGCGGGGTGATCGGCGTGGAGTTCGCCAGCGTGTTCGCCAGCTTCGGCTCGCAGGTCACCATCGTCGAGGCGCTGCCGCGGCTGGTGCCCGCCGAGGACGAGTTCGCCTCCAAGCTGCTCGAGCGCGCCTTCCGCCGGCGCCGGATCGCCTTCAAGACCGGGGTGAAGTTCACCGGGGCACGCCAGAGCGACGACGCGGTGACGGTGTCGCTGGAGTCCGGCGAGGAGCTGGAGGCCGACCTCCTGCTGGTGGCCGTCGGCCGCGGGCCGAACACCGCGGGCCTGGGCTACGAGGAGGCCGGTGTCGAGATCGAGCGCGGCTTCGTGCGCACCGACGAGCGGCTGCGCACCAACCTGCCCGATGTCTACGCCGTCGGCGACATCGTGCCCGGTCTGCAGCTGGCCCACCGCGGCTTCGCGCAGGGCATCTTCGTCGCCGAGGAGATCGCCGGGCTGAACCCGCCGGTGATCGACGAGGCGGGCATCCCCCGGGTCACCTACTGCGAGCCCGAGGTGGCCTCGGTCGGGCTCACCGAGGCGCAGGCCAAGGAGCGCTACGGCGAGGTCCAGACCCTGACCTACGACCTGGCCGGCAACGGCAAGTCCCAGATCCTGCAGACCCAGGGCGCGATCAAGCTGGTCAAGTCCGGCGCCGAGGGCACCCCGGGGCCGGTCGTGGGAATCCACATGGTCGGCGCGCGCGTCGGCGAGCTGATCGGGGAGGCCCAGCTGGTCTACAACTGGGACGCCCAGGCCGAGGACGTGGCCGCGCTGGTGCACGCCCACCCCACCCAGAACGAGGCGTTCGGCGAGGCCCACCTGGCCCTGGCCGGCAAGCCGCTGCACAGCCACAGCTGACAGGTCCGCTGGCAGCACGGAAATCCAAGCACGGAACCCAGCAGACCCCGCGACCGCACGACAGAGGAGCTCCGACCAGCCATGGCCTTCACCGTCCAGATGCCGGCGCTCGGTGAGAGCGTCACCGAGGGCACCGTCACCCGCTGGCTCAAGCAGGAGGGCGACCAGGTCGAGGTCGACGAGCCCCTGCTGGAGGTCTCGACCGACAAGGTCGACACCGAGATCCCCTCCCCCGCGGCGGGCGTGCTGCAGCGGATCGTCGCGGCCGAGGACGAGACGGTCGAGGTCGGCGGCGACCTCGCCGTCATCGGCGACGGCGACGCGAGCGCCTCCGACGACGGGGGGTCCGACGAGTCGACCACCGAGTCCGCCACCGAGGAGGCCGACGCGCCCGCCGAGGAGGAGGACCCGGGCGAGGACGCGCCCGAGCACCCCAACCGGGCCGACGAGCCCGCGTCCGACGAGCCCGACGAGGCTCCCCGGGCGGCCACCAAGCCGACCGGTTCGGGCACCGCGGTGACGATGCCCGAGCTGGGCGAGAGCGTCACCGAGGGCACCGTCACCCGCTGGCTCAAGCAGGTCGGCGACAGCGTCGAGGTCGACGAGCCGCTGCTGGAGGTCTCCACCGACAAGGTCGACACCGAGATCCCCTCGCCGGTCGCGGGCACTCTGCTCGAGATCGTGGCCGACGAGGACGACACCGTCGACGTCGGCGGTCGGCTGGCGGTCATCGGCGACGCCGACGCCGACGCCCAGCCCGAGTCGGAGCCCGAGCCGGAGCCCGAGCCGGAGGCGAAGTCGGCCCCCGCCGAGGACAAGGCGCCGCAGAAGGCCCCCGAGAAGCCCGCCGAGAAGGCGCCGGCGCAGAGCACGAACGGCCAGGCCGACGAGGCCACCGCCGAGGCCGCGGGCCAGTCGGCGGGCACGTCGGCGGGGGGCGAGTCGGCGGGCGAGGGCGAGGAGCGCTCCGGCGGAGCCCCCTACGTGACGCCGCTGGTGCGCAAGCTCGCCTCCGAGCACGGCGTCGACCTGTCCGCGATCACCGGGACCGGGGTCGGCGGGCGCATCCGCAAGCAGGACGTGCTCGCCGCGGCCGAGTCCGCCCGCGAGCCGGAGCCCGAGCCGGAGCCCAGCGCCCCGGCCGCGGCCTCCGCGCCGTCGGCGCCGTCCTCGGCGCCCAAGGCCCCCGCCGCGGTGGCCAAGCCCAACCCGGACGGCCCGCAGCCGGGCACCACGGTCAAGATGCCGCGGTTGCGCCAGGTGATCGCCCAGCGGATGACCGAGTCGCTGCGCGTCTCCGCCCAGCTGACCACCGTCCAGGAGGTCGACCTCACCCGCGTCGCCAAGCTGCGGGCCAGGGCGAAGGCCGAGTTCGAGCGCCGCGAGGGCGTCAAGCTCACCTACCTGCCGTTCTTCGCCAAGGCCACGGTGGAGGCGCTCAAGGCCTTCCCGCAGGTCAACTCGTCCATCCACGAGGACGGCAAGCAGGTCACCTACCACGGCAACGTGCACCTGGCGATCGCCGTGGACACCCCCCGCGGCCTGCTCGTCCCGGTGATCAAGAACGCCGAGGACCTGAGCATCGTGGGCCTGGCCAAGCGGATCGCCGACGTCGCGGCCCGCACCCGGGCCAACAAGATCGGGCCCGACGAGCTGTCCGGCGGCACGTTCACGATCACCAACATCGGCAGTGCCGGCGCCCTGTTCGACACCCCGATCATCAACCAGCCCCAGGTCGCCATCCTGGGCACCGGGTCGATCACCAAGCAGCCCGCGGTGATCTCCGGGCCGGACGGCGAGGACGTCATCGCGATCCGGTCCCTGTGCTTCCTGCCGCTGACCTACGACCACCGCATCGTCGACGGCGCCGACGCGGGCCGCTTCGTCTCGGCGATCAAGGCGCGGCTCGAGGAAGGCGCCTTCGAGGGCGAGCTCGGGCTGTAGCCTCGTGCGGACGCGCCCGCCCGTGCGGCGGGCGCGTCCGTGTGAGCATCGTCGGCCCGAGTCGCGACCACCCGCGCGGTTGGGGAGGATCACGCTGTGCGCGTAGTCGTGGCCGGGTCGTCCGGTCTGATCGGAACAGCCCTCGTCGCCCACCTGCGGCAGGCGGGGCACGAGGTGCTGCGGCTGGTGCGGCGGGCGCCCGCCGCGCCGGACGAGCGCGGCTGGGACCCGCCGGCCGGGCGGTTCGACGCCGGCACGTTCGACGGCGTCGACGCGGTGGTCAACCTCAACGGCGTCGGCATCGGCGACCGCCCGTGGAGCGGCGCGCGCAAGCAGCAGATCCGCGACAGCCGCAACGTCCCCACCGAGGTGCTGGCCACCGCGGTGGCCGAGCACGGGGTGCCCGCCCTGCTGTCGGCCTCGGGCATCAACTACTACGGCGACACCGGCGACCGGGAGGTCGACGAGTCGGCCCCGGCGGGGACCGGTTTCCTGGCCGAGGTCTGCCAGGACTGGGAGGCCGCGACCAAGCCCGCCGTCGCCGGGGGCGCCCGGGTCGTGCTGCTGCGCAGCGGGCCGGTGCTCTCCCCGTCGGGCGGCATCCTGAGTCGGCTGCGGCCGCTGTTCACGGTGATGCTGGGCGGACGGATCGGCAGCGGCGAGCAGTACTTCCCGTGGATCTCCCTGGACGACGAGATCGGCGCCATCGGCTTCCTGCTGGAGGAGGACCGGTTCGCCGGGCCGGTCAACCTGGTGGGCCCCGAGCAGGCCACCAACGCCCGGTTCACCCGGGCGCTGTCCGCCGCCGTCGGCCGGCCCGCGCCGTTCGTGGTGCCCGCCTTCGCGCTGCGCGCCGTGCTCGGGCAGATGGCCGAGGAGATGATCCTCACCGGGCCCCGGGCCCGGCCGGGCGTGCTGCTCGACGGCGGCTTCCAGTTCCGCCACAACGGCATCGACGAGGCGCTCTCGGCCGCCGTCGGCTCGTGAGCGAGCTCGCGAGCGAACCGTTCGACACAGCAGCCCTGCTCGCGCGGCCGCCGTGCGTCAGCGAGGTGGCAGCGTGAGCGCCCACGACGCGATCGTCGTCGGGGCGGGGCTGGCCGGCCTGCGGGCGGCGGCGCTGCTGTGCCGGCGCGGGCTGGACGTGGTGCTGGACGCCACCGGCGCCCGGTGGCCAACACGGTGGTGCTGACCGCGGCCGCGCCCGGCTACTCCCCCGACGGCCGGGCGCTGGTGTCCTCGACGGTGCTCGGCGACGCCGACGCGGTGCCCGAGCCCGTCGTGCGCCGGGAGCTGGCCCGCCTCTACGGCGTCCCCACCGACGGCTGGCGGCACCTGCACACCGCGGCCGTCCCCCCCCGCCCTGCCCGCGTTCCCGGCCGGGCGGCCGGTGCGCGGCCCGGTCGCCCTCGGCGACGGCCTGTTCGTCGCGGGCGACCACCGCGACACCCCGTCCACGCAGGGCGCGCTGGTCAGCGGCCGGCGGGCCGCCGAAGCCGTGCTCGCCGCCCGCTAGCTCCCCCGGGATCCCGTCGAGAGGGGGACGGTCAGCTCAGGGCGGGGTGCAGGCGCAGGTCGAGGCCGGCCGGCGTGGCCGGCGTGGCCACCGGGTGCTCGCTCACGGCGAGGCGGCCGTCGAGGGCGTCGAGGACCGCGGTGGACGTGGCGTCGAGGACCTCGGCCACCGGCACCGGGCGGCCCAGCTCGGCCGACAGCGAGGTGACCCCGGCGTCGGTGATCCCGCACGGCACGATCCGGTCGAAGGCGGCCAGGTCGGGCTCGCAGTTGAGGGCGAAGCCGTGCAGCGTCACCCCGCCCTGCACACGCACCCCGATCGCGGCGACCTTGCGCTCGGGGCGGGTGGCGTCGGCGGGCAGCCACACCCCGCTGCGCCCCTCGACCCGGCCGGCCGCGGTGACGCCGAGCCCGGCCACGACCGCGATCAGGGCCTCCTCCAGCCGGCGCACGAAGTCGACCACGTCGAGCGGCGCGGCCAGGGCCACGATCGGGTAGCCGACCAGCTGACCGGGGCCGTGCCAGGTGATCCGGCCGCCGCGGTCGACGTCGACGACGGGGGTGCCGTCGGTGGGGCGGTCCTCGGGCTGGGTGCGCTTGCCCGCGGTGTAGACCGACGGGTGCTCCAGCAGCATCAGCACGTCCGGGCCGGTGCCGTCGCGGCGGGCGGCGGCGTGGGCGCGTTGGGCGTCCCAGGCGGCGAGGTAGTCGACGGTGCCGAGCCGGTCGACCCGGACGGGGTCGGGACCGCGGCGGCAGGACCGGTGCTCACCCGTGCTCATGGTGCTCACGCTACGCCCCGCCCCGACGCGCGCCATCGGCTATAGTTTTCCGTAATTCCGATATTACGGAGGTTCGACATGCCGCTCTCCCGCCGCCGGCTGCTCGGTCTGTCCGCCGCCCTCGGGCTCACCGCGGCCTGCGCCCCCGCCGCACCGGCGGCCACGCCCCCGAGCGCCGGCCCACCGCCTCCGCTGGACGGACCGGACGCGCTGGTCGACTGGATCGCCGCGCAGCCGGACCGGGCCTCCCTCCTGGTCGACGACGGCCGCGGCACGGTCATCGAGCACCTCGCGGACCGTCCGCGCCCGGTCGCCTCCGCGAACAAGGTCGTGCACCTGGTCGCCTACGCGCAGGCGGTCGCCTCCGGCCGGCTGGACCCGGACGGGCCGGTGCCGGTCGCGGCATGGGACTCCTGGTACGTGCCGGCGCTGGGGACCGACACCCACCCCGCCGCCCTGCAGGCCCTCGGCGCCACCCCGCAGGGCACGGTGACCTGGGACGGGATCGCCGCGGTGATGATCGACCTGAGCGACAACGCCGCCGCCGACCTGCTGCGCGCCGAGCTCGGCGACGACGCCCTTGTCGCCGCGGCCGCCGCGACCGGGTGGAGCCCGGTCGAGCTGCCCTGCTTCGCCGGCGAGCAGCTGGTGTTCGACGCCGTGCCACCGGGCGCCGACCGGCGGGTCGCGGCGCTGGAGGCCGGCCGCGCCTACGCCGCCGACCCCGCCCGGCGCGCCGCCTTCGCCGCGACCCTGCGGGAGGCCGCGGCCGCGGTCCCGTCCGCCGACCCGACCGCCGGTCTCGACGAGGCCACCCAGCGCAACGTCCTGCGCTGGTGGGACGGCTCCCCCGTGGCCACCGTGCGGCAGTTGGCCGGGGTGCACCGGGCCGCCGCCACCGACGCTCTGGGCCCGGAGGTGTCGAGCACCGTGCGGCGGCACCTGGAGCGAGGACTGGCCGGCCTCCTGCCCGACGGGGTGGTCGGCGCCGGGCAGAAGGGCGGCGACTACGCCGGCCTCAGCACCAACGCGGTCACCTTCCGACGCGCCGACGGCACGCTGGGGGTGTCGGTGCTCAGCCTGTCCGGGATGGACTGGCAGCCCTACCAGGAGGCCGCGGCGTCGGTCGCCCCGCTGGTGCTCAGCCAGCAGGTGCTGCTGGACGCGGGCCTGCGCGACCGGCTCCGCGCCGCCGTGGGCGGGTCCTGACGCGCCGGGCATGCTGCACCGGTGACCGACGACCCCGCTGTGCTCGATCGGCTGACCGCGCTGGAGCGCCGCGTCGACGCGCTGGAAGGCGCCCGGTCGGCGCCGGTCGAGGCCGCCGAGCCGGCGACCGCGGCCGGCGTCGTGCACTACTCCGGCGAGGTGCACCTGCACGGCGATGTCACCTGGTCCATCGACTACGGCGCCGCCGGCGCGCTGGACCTCGACGACGAGCCGCGGCTGGCGGTGCTGGCCGCGCTCGGCCACCCCGCCCGGGTCCGGATCGTGCGCGCGCTGCTGTCCGGCGGGCCCAGTGGCACCGGGCCGCTGCAGGAGGCCGCGGGGCTGGCCTCGACCGGCCAGCTCTACCACCACCTGCGCTCGCTCACCCACAGCGGCCTGGTCGAGCAGGACGCCCGGGGTTCCTACCGGATCGCCGGACGGGCCGTGGTGCCGACGCTGGTGCTGCTCGTCGCGGCCGCCGACGTCGCGGGCCAGCTGCGCTGAGCGGCGGCCCCTCAGCCCAGCTGGGGCGCCACCTCGGCGGCGATCAGCTCGACCTGGTCGAGGTCGGCGAGGTCGAGCAGCTGGAGGTAGACGCGGGTGGCGCCGGTGCGCTCCCGCCACTGCCCGAGCCGGTCGACGACCTCGGCGGGGGTTCCGGCCAGGCCCTGCTCCCGCACCTCGGAAGCCTCGCGCCCGATGGTCACCGCGCGCCGGGCGACCTCGGCGTCGTCGCGGCCGACGCAGATCACCTGGGCGAACGAGTGGACCAGCTCGCCGGGGTCGCGGCCGATGGCCTTGCAGGCCGCGTCGACCCGGTCGAACTGCTCGGCGACCGCGTCGGGCGGGGAGAAGGCGCAGTTGAACTCGTCGGCGAACCGGGCGGCCAGCTCCGGGGTGCGGCGCTTGCCGTGCCCGCCGACGATCACCGGCGGCCGCGGCCGCTGCACGGGCTTGGGCAGGGCGGGCGAATCCTCGACGGTGTAGTGCGCGCCGGAGAACCCGTACCGCTCGCCGGGCAGCGTGCCCCACAGCCCGGTGACGACCTCGAGCTGCTCGGCCAGCCGGTCGAAGCGCTCCCTGAGCTCCGGGAACGGGATGCCGTAGGCGGCGTGCTCGCGCTCGTACCACCCGGCGCCCAGGCCGAGCTCGACCCGACCCCGCGACATCTGGTCGACCTGCGCCACCGCGATCGCCAGCGGCCCGGGCAGCCGGAAGGTGGCCGAGTTGACCAGGGTGCCCAGCCGGATGCGCTCGGTGTCGCGGGCGAGCCCGGCCAGCGTGATCCAGGCGTCGGTGGGGCCGGGCTCGCCGGAGGCGCTGCCCATCACCAGGTAGTGGTCGGACCGGAAGAAGGCGTCGTAGCCGGCCGCCTCGGCCGTCCGGGCGACCTTGAGCAGGTCGTCGTAGCTGGCCCCCTGCTGGGGCTCGGTGAAGATCCGCAGGTCCACCGCTCGACCGTAGGCCATCACGCCGTGTGGCCACCGCCGCGGGCGGCGCCCACGTGGTCGAAGCCGGCCGACCCGCTGTTCGCCACCGAGCTCGACCGCAGGCTGCGCGCCGCGGGCGCGGACGTGATCTCCGTCGCGGCGCACCCCGGCCTGACCGACACCGAACTGCTCGGCAACTCCGTGCGCCGGCGCAGCACCCGGCTCGCGCCGCTGGCCGGCGCGGTCAGCCTGCTGATCTCCCAGCCGCTGCGGGTCGGGGTGCTGCCCCAGCTGTACGCGGCGACCGCACCGCAGGTCAGGGGCGGTGACCACGTCGGGCCGGGCGCGTTCGGCGAGACCCGCGGCCACCCGGGCCCGGCGCGCCGATCGCCGCAGCCCCTGGACGTCGCGCTGGCCGTCCGGCTGCGGGACGCGACGGCGGCGGCCACCGGCGTCGCGCCGGATCCGGCCTGAGGCCCCGGACGGGCCCGCGGCGTAGCCTTGCCGTCGTGACGATCGCACCCGAAGGTCGCAAGCTGCTGCGCCTCGAGGTCCGCAACAGCGAGACCCCGATCGAGCGCAAGCCCCCGTGGATCCGCACCACGGCCCGCACCGGCCCGCAGTACACCGAGCTGAAGTCGCTGGTGCGCTCCGGCGGCCTGCACACCGTCTGCGAAGAGGCCGGCTGCCCCAACATCTACGAGTGCTGGGAGGACCGCGAGGCCACCTTCCTCATCGGCGGCGAGCAGTGCACCCGCCGCTGCGACTTCTGCCAGATCGACACCGGCAAGCCCGCCGATCTCGACCGCGACGAGCCCCGCCGGGTCGCCGAGTCGGTGCAGCAGATGGGCCTGCGCTACTCCACCGTCACCGGCGTCGCCCGCGACGACCTGCCCGACGGCGGCGCCTGGCTCTACGCCGAGACCGTCCGCCAGATCCACGCGCTCAACCCCGGCACCGGCGTCGAGCTGCTGATCCCGGACTTCAACTCCCGCGACGACCAGCTCGCCGAGGTCTTCGGCTCCCGGCCAGAGGTGCTCGCGCACAACCTGGAGACCGTGCCGCGGATCTTCCGCCGCATCCGCCCCGCGTTCCGCTACGAGCGCTCGCTGGAGGTCATCACCAAGGCCCGTGCGGCCGGGCTGGTGACCAAGTCCAACCTGATCCTGGGCATGGGCGAGACCCCCGACGAGGTCACCGCCGCGCTGCGCGACCTGCACGGGGCCGGCTGCGAGATCATCACGATCACCCAGTACCTGCGCCCGTCCAAGCGCCACCACCCCGTGGAGCGCTGGGTCAAGCCCGAGGAGTTCGTCGAGCACGCCGACGCCGCGACCGCGATGGGCTTCGCCGGCGTGATGGCCGGCCCGCTCGTGCGGTCCTCCTACCGGGCCGGGCGCCTCTACGCCCAGACCGTCCTGCGCCGCGGCGAGGAGCTGCCCGAGGGCCTGGAGCACCTCGCCGCCGAGGGCACCGCGGCCCAGGAGGCGAGCGCCCTGCTCACCCGCTGACCGCGGGACGCGCTCCACCAGGCCGGAGAAGTATCCTGGCCGCGTGGCGGGTGGGAAGCCGGACAAAGCGGCGAAGGACAAGACGGCGGCCAAGGTCGCCGAGAGCAAGGCTGTGCAGAAGGAGGCCCGCAAGGCCAAGCGCGCCGAGTCGAAGGCCCGGCGACGCCAGATCTGGGAAGCCTTCAAGATGCAGCGCCGCGAGGACAAGGCGCTCATCCCCTGGATGGTCGGCGTCTTCCTGGCCTCGGTGCTGGTCGTCTTCGGCATCGGCTGGCTGCTGGGCATCGAGTGGTTCCTGCTGCCCATCGGCATCGCCGTCGGCGTCCTGGCCGCGATCAGCGTGTTCGGCAGGCGGGTGCAGACCTCGGTCTACAGCAAGGCCGACGGCCAGCCGGGGGCCGCGGGCTGGGCCCTGGACAACATGCGCGGGCGCTGGCGGGTGACCGCGGGCGTCGCCGGCACCACCCACCTCGACGCCGTGCACCGCGTGATCGGCCGCCCGGGCATCATCCTGGTCGCCGAGGGCGCCCCGCACCGGGTGAAGAGCCTGCTGGCCCAGGAGAAGAAGCGCACCGCGCGCGTCGCGGGCAGCATGCCGATCTACGACGTGATCGTCGGCAACGACGAGGGCCAGGTCCCGCTGCGCAAGCTGCAGCGCCACCTGATGAAGCTGCCGCGCAACATCTCCCCCAAGGAGATGGACACCATCGAGGCCCGGCTGAGCGCGCTCGGCTCGCGGGCCGCGGCGTTGCCCAAGGGCCCGATGCCCGCCGGGGCGAAGATGCGCAGCGTGCAGCGGACCGTCCGCCGCCGCTGACCCCGGCGCCCGGACGGGTCGGCCGGCCCGGTCAGTCGCGGGTGCGCACGACGATCGTCCGGGCCGCCTTGTCCTGCCAGCCGCGGCCGTCCTCGTCGCGCAGCAGCGGCGGCACCACGACCGCGATCAGCGCGGTGCGCAGCGCCGCGCGCGGCACCCCGATGACCACCGCCGAGTCGATCGAGGCGACCCGGATGCCGACCGCCGTCATGCCCGCGCTCGACCCGAACACCGCCACGGGCACCGCGGTGAGCACGAACCACACCCCGAGCACCCACCAGTTGAACCCCGGGGCGGTCAGCGCGTCGGAGCCCACGAACAGCGCCGCGACCAGCATCGCGAGCGCCCAGTCGATGGCGAGCGCGGCCAGGCGCCTGCCGAACCCGGCCACCGAGCTGACCCCGTTCTCGGGCAACCCGAACCGGCGTCCGGGGTAGTCGTTCGCGGCATCGCGGGCAGACCCGGGCATTCAGCGCTCCTCCGGACGGCTCATGCTCCCCAGGGTAGGCCGTGTGGGCCGTCACTCCCCGCTGACGAGGCAGTTAACGTCTGTGAAACCGGTGGGAGACCGACGGGCAACACGCCGGTCCTAGCGTCGCGCCAAGCTACGCGTCGATCGAAGGAGCCAGTGAGGGTGTTCAGCAACTCCGAAGAGATCCTGAAGTACATCTCGGACGAGAAGGTCGAGTACGTCGATGTCCGGTTCTGCGACCTTCCGGGCACGATGCAGCACCTCACCGTCCCCGCCACCACCGCGGCCGACATCCTCGAGGACGGCGTCGCCTTCGACGGGTCGTCCGTCCGCGGCTTCCAGGCCATCAACGAGTCGGACATGGCGCTGTTCCCGGATGCCGCCACGGCTCGCCTGGACCCGTTCCGCAAGCACAAGACGCTCAACATCAACTTCTTCGTGCACGACCCGATCACCGGCGAGCCCTACAGCCGCGACCCGCGCAACGTCGCGCGCAAGGCCGAGGAGTACCTCGCCGCCTCCGGCGTCGCCGACACCTGCTACTTCGGTGCCGAGGCCGAGTTCTACATCTTCGACTCGGTGCGCTTCGGCTCGGAGCCGCACGAGCAGTTCAGCCACATCGACTCCGTCGAGGGCTGGTGGAACACCGGCCGCGACGAGCCGGGCGGCAACCTCGGCTACAAGGTCGCCTACAAGGGCGGCTACTTCCCGGTGCCGCCGGTCGACCACTACGCCGACCTGCGCGACGACATGGTCTCCAACCTGACCAACGCCGGCTTCCAGATCGAGCGCGGCCACCACGAGGTGGGCACCGCGGGCCAGGCCGAGATCAACTACAAGTTCAACACGCTGCTGCACGCGGCCGACGACATCCAGCTGTTCAAGTACATCGTCAAGAACACCGCCTGGCACGCCGGCAAGACCGTCACCTTCATGCCGAAGCCCCTCTTCGGCGACAACGGCTCGGGCATGCACGCCCACCAGTCGCTGTGGAAGGACGGCGCGCCGCTGTTCCACGACGAGGCCGGCTACGGCGGCCTGTCGGACCTGGCGCGCTACTACATCGGCGGCCTGCTGCACCACGCGCCGAGCCTGCTGGCCTTCACCAACCCGACGGTGAACTCCTACCACCGCCTGGTGCCGGGCTTCGAGGCCCCGGTGAACCTGGTCTACTCCGCGCGCAACCGCTCGGCCTGCATCCGGATCCCGCTGTCGGGCAACAACCCCAAGGCCAAGCGCCTGGAGTTCCGCTGCCCCGACTCCTCGGGCAACCCGTACCTGGCGTTCGCGGCGATGATGATGGCCGGCATGGACGGCATCAAGAACAAGATCGAGCCGCCGGCCCCGGTCGACAAGGACCTCTACGAGCTCCCGCCCGAGGAGGCCAAGGACATCGCCCAGGTGCCCAGCAGCCTGCCCGCGGTCATCGACCGGCTCGAGTCCGACCACGACTACCTGCTCGAGGGCGGGGTGTTCACGCCAGACCTGATCGAGACCTGGATCGAGCTCAAGCGCACCAACGAGATCGACCCGCTGCGCCTGCGCCCGCACCCGTACGAGTTCGCGCTGTACTACGACGTCTGATCCTGGGCGTTTCGTGACCTGCTGAGGGCCACCCGAAACGGCGGTTGACCTGCGGAGACGTCTTCCAACGTCTTCCAGCGTCAACCGCCGTTTTCCGTGCTCTCGTGTACCAGGGGTGTACCAGAACGTCCGAAGTAGACTTCTGATCGATCATGGCACCGCGACCGGCCTTCGCTGAAGACAACTGCACCGTCAGACCTTCGACCTCGTCCTGAAGCGGTGATGCGCGAGCGGGCACCGACTCGAGGCTCAACCCGGCCGTCGGTCGCGAGACGACCGGTTGGCTGATAAACCATGAGCCAGCACGGCGAGTGGGGACGCGATCCTCTACGTGGTGCGCACCGGCTGCTCCTGGCGCCAACTGCCGAAGGACTTTCCGCCCTGGGAGACGGTGTACTGGTACTTCTCCCGGTGGGAGGACGTCAAGGTCACCGAGGAGATCCTGGCCGCGGTCCGCGAACAGCTCCGGGTCGCCGAGGCCGCGACCCCGAGCCCAGCGCCGGGTTGGTGGACTCCCAGACGGTCAAGGGCGCCGACACCGTCGGCGCCGACAGCCGCGGCACGACGCCGGGAAGAAGATCAACGGCCGGAAGCGGTTCATCGTCACCGACACCCTCGGCCTACTGATCACGTTTCCCGGGGACGAGCCCATCCGACGACGATCTGTTCCGTCTGAAGGGAACGACCATGCCGACAGGGAAACCAGCGGATCTACTGGTAAGCGGAGCCGTGGTGCACACCCTCAACCCCGCCCGGCCCCGTGCCGAGGCCTTCGGCGTCCGCGGAGGGGAGATCATCGCGGTCGGGTCGGCCGCTGAGCTGGCCAACCTCAGCGGCCCCGGGACCGCGGTCGTCGACCTCGACGGTGCCGTCGTCCTTCCCGGCCTCATGGATGTCCATAACCACCATGCCGCTGCGGGCGAGGCGGACCTGCACCGGCTGCAGTTCCCGCCGACCGCGTCAGTGGAGGAGATCCTGGCTTCCGTGCGGGATCGCGTGCGCGCCCGGCCCGACGAGGCATGGGTTGTCGGGGGGACCTGGGGGTCGACCCTGCTCGACCGGCTCGCCGACCCCGCCTCCCTCGATGCCCTGGACAAGGCGTCCTTCGGCCGTCCGGTTCTGCTCACCGACGACAGCCACCACAACAGGTGGGCCAATACCGCGGCGATGCGCCTCGCCGGTGTCCTCGGCCTCGCCGGTGACCCGGCGGGCGGGCACATCGTCCGCGGACAGGACGGAGCGCCCACCGGCCTGCTGTTCGAGGCGGCCGGGGCGATGGTGGAGAAGGCGCGGGTGGACAGCCTCGATCCTGACGTCGAGTGGCACGCTCGCAACAGCGAGCGCGCGGTGGAGATACTGCATTCGTTCGGCGTCACCGCGTTCCAAGACGCCGGGGTGTCCCTGGAGCTGCTGGCAGCCCTGCAGCGGCTCGACGAGCAGGGCCGGCTGAACGCCTGGGTCGTCTCGTCCATGCTGATCAACGACATCATCCTGGGGATGGACGTCGTGGGCGAGGAGTTGCTGGCCCAGGGCGAGCGGTTCCGGACCCGCCACCACCGCCCGGACTTCGCCAAGATCTTCCTTGACGGCGTCCCGACCACGCTGACCGGTGCGTTCCTCGATCCGTACCTGCCCGACGAGACTCACGGCGCGTGCCACCGAGGGCAGACGACCATGTCGGTCGGGGAGCTGGCGGGATGGCTGCGCCGGGCCGGCGAGCTGGGCGTCGGGCTCAAGGTGCACTGCACCGGGGACGCCTCCGCGCGGATGGTGCTCGACGTGGTGGCCGAGGCCAGGGCCGAGGGCCTCCAGGTGCCGACGGTGCAGATCGCGCACGGGCAGTTCCTGCACCCGGACGACGTGCCCCGGTTCGGCGAGCTGGGCGTCGTCAACGACATGTCCCCGGCCCTGTGGTTCCCCGGGGTCATCGTCGATGCCCTTCGCGCGGTGCTGCCCGAGCCGCGGGCCAGCCGGATGCAGCCGGTTCGCAGCCTGCTCGACAGCGGGGCGCTGGTCGCCGGGGGGTCGGATTGGCCGGTGGCCCCCTCGCCCGATCCGTGGACCGGCATCGCCGGGCTGGTCACCCGGCGGGACCCTACCGGGCAGTTCGCGGGCGAGCTGTGGCCCGAACAGGCGATCGGGGTCACCGAGGCGATCGCGGCCTACACGACCGGCGCGGCCCGGGCGATGGGCCTGTCCGGCGTTACCGGCAGCCTGACTCCCGGACTGTCCGCCGACTTCGTCGTCCTGGACCGGGACCCCTTCGCGGTGCCGACCGAGGAACTCGGGGCCACCACTACCCTGCAGACCTGGTTCGCCGGACGGCGCGTCTTCACTCGCGGCTGACCCGGCGCGAGCAGTGCGTCGGCGCGGCCCGGAGCTGGTTCGGCACCAGCCCGCGCCCCATCGAGGCGCACTGCGGGCGGGCCGGGCGAATGGCCACCCCGTCACCTTTCTTGATCAAGCCCGGCGAGGGGTTGCGGGGCCACGGCATGACTTGTCGCCTCTGTCGGTGATGACCTGGGGTGTTGTCACCGTGGTCAAGGGCGCCAACGACCGCTGATGGAGATCTGACCCGCGAGCGTGGTCTGCTCATAACGCGGCTGCCGGCGCGGGTGTCCGGATCGGCGAGAACGGAGCGTCCGCGCGGCGGGTCGAGTCCGCATCGGGGACGTCGAGGTTGAGCGTCGGGTCGCGCACGCTCACTGCTATCTGCCCGTCGCCACCACAGACGAGCCGCAGCGGACCGTCGCTGGCCTCCGGTGCCACGTGCAGCACGACGATGCCGAACGCGGTCCCGCTCATCCGCGCGTCGGACAGCCGCACCATGTCGATCACGCGATGTGTGACTCAGCGCGGTAGCCGGGCCCATACGGGCTTGCCGTCCTCGTGGAGATCGATGCCCCACCGCGACGCCAACGCGTCCACCACCTTCAAGGCGAGACCGCGCCGCCACGAGCTCCCCGCAGCCGCCCGCATCGCTCGCGCGACCGACCTGCAGCGTCGGGTCCTGGACTGGGGCGATGCGCTTCATCCCGTCCGGGTCAGGCCGTTGCCCTTTCCACCCCCGACGTCACACCACCGACGGGGCGTCGACCAGCGCCTGCGGCACCGGCGGGGCGACCGGCTCGATCAGGCCCACTTCGCAGGCCTTGATCTGCAGGGCCAGGAACTTCGAGAAGATCCGGTTCTGCGCAAGGCTGCCGGCGTGGAACCACAGGCCCGGCTGGGCGGTGCGCTTCCAGACGTTCTGCAGCTCGCCGTAGCGATCGTAGTCCCAGATCGGGCCGATGGTGTCGGCCACCGCGTCGCCGAACCGCGCTCGGACCAGCTCCTGCTGGCTGCGGTAGCCGGTGGCCAGCACGATCAGGTCGGCGGGCACCACCGAGCCGTCGCGCATCCGGGCGCCCTCGGGCACCAGCCGGTCGATGTCGGCGTACTGGATCAGCCCGATCCGGCTCTCGATGATCAGCTCGGAGCAGCCGACGTTGAGGTAGTAGCCGCCGCCGCGGCGCTGGTACTTCATTTGGAACCCGGTGTCGTCGTGGCCGTAGTCGGTGCGGAACCCGACGGCGTTGAGCCCGGCGATCAGCTCGGCGTCGTCGCGCCGGGCCTCCGCGGCGAGCAGCTGGTAGGTGCGCACCATCAGCGGGTAGGGCGTGGAGGCCAGGATGAGGTCGCACTCGGCGGTGGGCAGGCCCTCCGAGTACAGGGAGTAGACCCGCTGCGCGGTGGGCTCCACCGCGCACACGGTGGTCGAGCTGCGCTGCACCATGGTCACCGAGGCGCCGTAGCTGTGCAGGTCCTGGGCGACGTCATGGCCGCTGTTGCCGGTGCCGATGACCAGCGCGGTGCGCCCGGCGTAATCGGAGCCCTCGCGGTAGCCGCTGGAGTGCAGCACGTCGCCGGCGAAGTCCTCGATGCCGGGGATCTGCGGGATGCTCGGGATGCCGCTGACCCCGGTGGCCATCACGATGTGCCGCGGCCGCAGCACCCGCTCGACGCCCTCGCGGCGCACGGTCGCGGTCCAGGTGCCCTGCTCGGCGTCGTAGTCGGCGCCGACGAACTCGGTGGAGGTCCAGAAATCGATCTCCATGGCCTCCACGTAGGCCTCGAACCAGTTGGCCAGCTTGTCCTTGGGCACGAAGACCGGCCAGGAGTCCGGGAACGGCAGGTAGGGCAGGTGGTTGACCCAGATCTCGTTGTGCAGGGCGAGCGAGTGGTAGCGCTTGCGCCAGTTGTCGCCGATCCGCTCCATCCGGTCCACGACCAGCGCGTCGACGCCGAGGTGGCGCAGCCGAGCGGCGATGCCCAGCCCGGCCTGGCCGCCGCCGACGACGAGCACGGCGGGTTCACGGTCGGTGTACTCCCGGGCGGCGAGGCGCTGGTCGAGCCAGTTGCGGCCGCCGAAGTTGCGCGAGTAGGCCTCGCCGCGCGGGCGGCGCTCGCCGGAGATCTCCTCGTGCCCGGTCAGCTCCTGCAGCGCGGTGAGCAGGGTGACCGCCTTCGGGTCGCCGTGCTCATCGGGCGCCACCCGCAGCACTCCGCTGCCCGAGCCGACGGCGGTGCGGAAGTCGAACAGGGCCTCGATCGAGTCGATGCCCGAGCGGCGCACCGGCCGCGGTGCCGGGAACTCGCGCAGCGTGAAGCCGCTGGGCGCGACGTCCTCGACGGTCTCGGCGAACGCGGCGACCAGCTGGTCGGTGCCGGAGAAGGTGCGCAGGTGCCAGGTGAACGCGAGGATGTCGCGCCAGTGCCCGTCGGGGAGGAACAGCGCCGCCGCGGCCTGCGGGTCGCGGGCGGTGGTCGCCCGCTCGAACGCGGCCAGCCACTCCTTCGCCACGTTCCGGTCGGTGCTGGTGCGCTGCTCGTCGAGGACCGTCATCCCGTTCTCCTGCCGATGGTGAAGGTGGCGTCACTGTCAGTTGAATGGCCGTGCGCGGGCCGGCCCCCCGTGGTGGTGGGAGGGGTCAGCGCCCGCCGGCGAGGTCCAGGCCGATGCCCCGGGCCCACAGCGTGGTCAGGGTGCGGACCGCTTCCTCGTGGTCGTAGTCCTCGCCCAGGACCAGCGACACGTAGCAGAAGTTGCTGACCATGGAGGTCAGCGCCTCCGCCGTGCACTGGGCCGGCAGCGAGGCGTCGACGATGCCCTGCTGCTGCATGCGGGCGATGCCCCGGCTGGTGCGGTTGCGGAAGGTCTGCCGGATCTCCCGGCGCATCTCCCGGAAGTCGGCGTTGAAGGTGGCGACCTGTTCCAGGATCGCCAGTAGCCCGGCGTGCTCGCGGTAGGCCAGCAGGTAGTTGCGGGTCGCGGTCTCGATCCGGACCAGCGGGGACCGGTCGGTCTCCGGCGGCACCGACGCGGCCAGGAACAGCCGCTCGATGGTCTGCTGGATGACCGCGGTAAAGATGGCTTCCTTGGTCTCGAAGTAGTTGTAGAACGTGCCGCTGGACACCTTGGCCTCGGCCGCGATGTCGGTGATCTTGGTGTCCAGGAACCCGTCCCTGGCGAACACCACGGCCGCCGCGTCGAGCAACCGCCGCCGGGTGCGGCGACCGCGGTCGGTGCGCGGCGCCTGGCCGACCTCCGCCGACCGGGCCGGGCGTGGCGTGCTCAGCGCGTCGGCGAGCACCGCGGCATCCGGGGTCGAGCTCATGCGATCAGGTTCCCTTCGCCACCGGGTGCGGCGCCGGACCCGCGTCCGGTGTCCCGTCACCCAACGGTGCACCAAGGTAGGCGGAGATGACCTCAGGGTCACGACTGACCTCGGACAGTGGCCCGGATGCGATCATCCTGCCCTGGTTGAGCACCACGACGTGGTCAGCGAGTGCCTGCACCGCCTGCATCACGTGCTCGATCATGACGATGGCCACCCCCTCGTCGCGGCACGCCCTGACCTGCTCGACGACCACGTCCACCTCGTGCGGGGTCAGCCCGGCCATCAGCTCGTCGAGCAGCAGCACCTTTGGCCGCGACACCATGCCCCTGGCGAAGTCGACCAGCCGCAGCGTCGCGCTGGGCACGCTGCCCAGCCGCTCGTCGCGGTAGCGCCACAGGTCGAAGCGCTCCAGCTCGCGGCGGGCCATCGCATTCGCCGCCCGGTACCCGCGGGCCTGCCGGTAGGCCGCGACCGCCACCGACTCGAACACGTTGAGCTGCGCGACGTTGCCCGACACCTGGAAGGTGCGCGCCACGCCCAGGTCGAACATCCGCGCCGACGGCAGCCCGGTGACGTCGGTCCCGTCCAGCAGGACCCGACCGGCGTCCGGGCGCAGCACCCCGCCGATCAGGTTCACCAGGGTCGACTTGCCGGCCCCGTTCGGGCCGATCAGCGCGGTCACCGCGCCGGCGGCGGCGTCGAAGTCGACGTCCTGCAGCACGTGCAGCCCGCCGAAGCTCTTGGCCAGGTGCTCCACCCGCAGCATCTCAGCCCCCTCCCGTGGACAGCGACACCGGTGGCGGGTTGCTCACCAGCGGCGGGTCGTCGCCCGACGGCGGGCGGCGCCGCGGGGCGGACAGCCGCTGGATCGCCGACTCCCACATCGGCACGATGCCGTGCGCCCCGAACCGCAGCACCGCGATCACCAGCACCGCGTAGACGATCTGGGTGTAGCTGCTGACGTTGGCGCTGGACACCTCCAGCCCGCGCAGCAGCTCCTCCACCGCGGCGATGCCGATGCCGGCCACGATCGGACCGGCCAGCGTGCCGGCCCCGCCGATGATCGTGCCGACCAGCATGGCCACCCCGATCTCCAGGGTGAGCACCGAGTCGTAGCTGACGAACTGCACGTACTGCGCCATCAGCGTGCCCGGCACCGCGGTCAGGCCCATGCTGATCGCCATGGCCAGCGCCTGGTTGCGCACCACCGGCACACCCATGCTGGCCGCCATCACCGGGTCCTCCCGGATGAACGGCAGCGACCGGCCGAACCGGGTGCGCCGCATCATCAGCGCGGTGCCCACGGTGACCAGCACCAGGAACGTGAGCGCGATGAAGTAGAACGGGGTCGGGTCCAGGAACCACTGCAGCGCCGCGAAACCCTGCTCGGCGCCCAGGTTCTGCAGCCCGGTGGCCGCGCCCAGCAGGTCCCAGGACGCCGCGACGCCCTGCAGCGCCAGCGTGATGGCCATCGTGCCGAGCGCGTAGAAGAACGCGTTCACCCCGAACCGGCTCATCACCAGGCTGGTGACCAGCCCGAGCACCGCCGCGGCCAGCGCCCCGACCAACATCGCCAGCCACGGGTTCCAGCCGTGCCCCCAGGCCAGCACGGCCACCGCGAACGCCCCGACGCCGAACGCCGAGGCGTGCGCCAGCGACAGCAGCCCGACGAAGCCCCCGGCGATGTTCCAGGTGAAGTTGCGGATGGCGTAGATCAGCGCCACGAAGCCGACCCCGGTCAGCGCCGCGTCGGCGAACAGCGGGAAGACCACCGCCACCGCCAGGGCCAGCACGACCACGATCGTGTTGGCCCGGCGCAGTGGGGTGTCGAACCAGCCACGGGTCGTCATGCCGTCCTCACACTCGAGACGATGCCCTGCGGGCGGAGCAGGATGACCAGGAAGAACAGCGCGTAGACCAGCGAGGTGGCCAGCGAACCGGGGGCGTAGAGGCTGCCGACGGCCTCGGCCAGGCCGAGCAGCACCCCGGCGACCACGGTCCCCCACAGCGCGCCGCTGCCGCCGATCACCACCACGATGAACGCCTTGACGGTCAGCTCCAGGCCGAGCAGCGGAGACACCGGTTGGATCGGCAGCAGCAGCCCGCCTGCCACCGCGGCCAGCGCGGCACCCAGCACGAACGTCGTGCGGTAGGTGCGCGGGACGTGCACCCCGACGTGCAGCGCCCCGGACAGGCTCTCCGAGCAAGCTCGCATGATCTTGCCGGCCCTGGTCCGGTAGACCAGCCAGGACACCGCAAGGCCGAGCACCAGACTGATCACCCCGGCGGCGATCCTGGGCACGCTGATCGTGACCCCGCCACTGGTCACCGCGTCCCACGGCCACGGGTTGGCGATGGTCTGGAACGGGTCGGGGAACAGCACCTGGAACGTGTACTGGAACACGATCCCCAGGCTCAGTGTGATCACCAGCTGGCTGTGCCCGCCCTTGTCCAGGCCGGGCTCGATCAGGAACCGCTCGACGGCGTACCCGACCCCGGCGGCCAGCACCGCCACGATCACCAGCGCGACGGCGTAGTCGAGCAGGTTCTGCGGGTCCAGCACCAGCACCCCGTACATGCCGATCAGCACCAGGTAGCCGTGCGCGAAGTTGACCACCCGCATGACGCTGAACACCAGGTACAGCCCGAGGCCGATCAGCGAGTAGAGCAGCCCCTGCAGGAGCCCGGTCAGCACCAGTTGGACCAACGTCGAACTCATGTGTCCACCACCGTCCCGTGTGCCGCGCTGCCCAGGAACCCGTGCTGCATCAGGTCGGAGCCGGCCAGCTCGGCGGTCGGCCCGGAGCCGACGACGGCGCCGTGTTCGAGCACGTAGGCCCGGTCAGCCAGGGCGAAGGCCTGGTGCACGTTCTGCTCGACCAGCAGCACGGTCGTGCCGGCCGCGTTCACCTCGGCGATCGCCGCCATGATCGTGGTGACGACCATCGGGGCGAGCCCGAGCGAGGGCTCGTCGAGCACCAGCATCCGGGGCTGGGCCATCAGCCCGCGGCCCACCGCGAGCATGCTGCGCTCGCCGCCGCTGAGCGTCCCGGCCGGCTGGGCGCGGCGCTCGGCCAGCCGCGGGAACAGCGCCAGGACGTCGTCGAGCGTGCCCGCCCTGGCCTTGCCCCTGCTCAGCGCAACCCCGCCGAGCTCGAGGTTGTCCAGCACGCTGAGCCCGGGGAACAGCTCTCGCTCCTGCGGCACGACGACCAGTCCGCGTCGCACGCGTTCCCACGGCGGGGTCCCGGCGATGTCCTCGCCGTGGAACTCCAGCCGCTCGGCGCGGGTCGGCAGCACCCCGAGCAGGCCGTCGATCAGCGAGGTCTTGCCGGCCCCGTTCGATCCGACGAGACAGACGCACTCGCCCTCGCCGACCACGAGGTCCACCTCCCGCACGACCTCCGACCGGCCGCGTCGGACGGTCAGCCCCGCCACCTCGAGCGCCGGTCCCATCGAGGTCACCCGGCCACGGCGACGCGCGGGTAGACGACCTGCGCGGTGGCCACGGCCTCCGGGTAGACCGGCACGTAGTCGCCGTTCTGGATCTGGGTGACCACGCCGTCGGCGGCGGTGTTCTGGCCGCGGGCGTCGAACTTGACCCCGTGCCCGACGATGAACATGCCGTTGCTGTCCCCGGACAGGCCGTCGAACTCGGTGGCCCGCAGCGCCTCCATGATCGTCTGCGGGTTGTCGGTGCTGCCGGCCTGGGTCAGCGCGTCGGCGACCAGGCCGAGCGAGGCGTAGTAGTAGGCGCCCACGCCGTCGGGCTTCTGCCCGCCGTAGGCGGCCACGTAGTCGTCGTAGAACTTCTGCGGGGAGAACTGCGCGCCCGGCTTGGCAGCCAGCTTGGGGGTCCAGTAGTTGCCGGCGATGTCGTTCTCCGCCGCGGCGGCGCCGACGCTCTCGATGAACTGCGTGTTGGTGTTGCCGCCCAGGCAGCTGATGGTGGCCTTCGGGTTCCAGCCCGAGCGGGCCAGCGCCGGGTAGAACTGGAACGCGCTCTGCGGGTTGCCGCCGAACACCAGCAGGTCCGGGTTCGCCGCCTGCGCCTGGCTCACCAGCGGGGCGTAGTCGCTGGTCGCGGCCTCGTCGAAGGAGAGCACCTGGAGGACCTGGACCCCGGGGAACTCCTCGGCGAAGGTGCGCACCCAGGCGTCGCGGGCCTCCGGGTAGGCCCCGGTGCTGGCGTGCAGGATCATCGCGGTGGCCGGCTGCTGGCCGGCGGCCTGCGCGGCTCCCATCGCGGCCCGGACCGACTGCGCGGCCCAGCCGTTCTCCGCCAGCACCGACGGGGCCACCTTGAACACGTACTGGCGGCCCTCACCGATGATCGCGTCGGCCGCCTCCATCGGGACGACCAGCGGCACCCGCAGCTGGTCGGCGGTCTGCGCCGCGACGATCGTGGGCGGGCTGGCCGAGGCGCCGAACAGCACCGCGCAGCCGTCGGTGGCGAGCTGGCGCATCAGGGCCGGGACGGCGTCGGGCTTGGACCCGTTGTCCACCGCCTCGATCTCGACCGGCCGGCCCATGATCCCGCCCAGCCCGTTCAGGTCGCGGGCGGCGAGCTGCAGCGCGTTGAGGGTCTGGGTGCCGTACGCGGCGACCGGGCCGGTCAGCGCGGCCACGTAGCCGATCTTGATCGGCTCACCGCCGCCGCCACCCCCCGAGCCGGAGCCGCCGGAGTCGCCGGAACCGCACGCGCTGAGCAGGCCGCCGGCCGCCACCGCGCCCGCCCCCATCAGGAACCGTCGCCGGTTCAGGCTCACGCCTGCGCCGAGTCCTCGTGCCGCCATCAGTGCCTCGCTTCTCGCCGGTGAGTGCCGGGATGTGGGGTGTCGGGGGATCGATCGGGGTCTGCGCCGCGCTGGTCCGGCCGTCGGTCAGCGGCCCTGCCAGCGCGGGGGTCTGCGTTCGCGGAAGGCTGCCGCGCCTTCGTGGCGGTCCTCGCTGTGGTACGGGCTCGGCCACGGGTCCATCCGCAGCGCGGCCGCGATCGGCAGGCTGGCGCCGAGCTGAACCATCGGCTTGTAGCGGCTCAGCGTGAGCGGGGCCCGGCTGGCGATGGTGGTGGCCACCTCGGTCGCCGTCGCGACCAGCTCGTCCGCCGGGACCAGCCAGTTCACCAGGCCGAACCGGTGCGCGTCGACGGCGTCCATCGGCTCGCCGAGGTAGAGCACCTGGTAGGCGACCCCGGCCGGGACCAGCCGGGGCAGCATCTGGCTGCCGAAGTTGGCGCCCATGCCGACCTTGGACTCGGGCAGCATCAGTCGGGTGCCGTGCGCGGCGATCCGCAGGTCGCAGGCCATCGCCAGCTCCATGCCGCCGCCCACCACCCAGCCGTGCAGCAGCGCGATCGTCGGCTTGCGGCACTCCAGCACCGTCTCGTAGACGTTGCGCAGCGGGCCGGTCATCGGCACCACCGGGTCGGTGGCCTGCTCGGTGAGGTCGACGCCGGCGCTGAACGCCCGGGCGCCGGCTGCGGCCAGCAGCACCACCCGCACCTGCGGGTCGCGGTCCAGCGCGGCGAAGGTCTCGACCAGCCCGCGCATCAGCTCGGCGCTCAGCGCGTTGAGCCGGTCGGGCCGGTCCAGGGTGACCGTGGCGATGCCGCCGTCGAGCTCGCAGCGCAACTGGTCGGTGGGGTGCTCGGTCGGCCGGGTCATCGCAGCGCCGCCTCGGGTGCCGGGTCCAGGGGCGCGCTGACCGTCGGCCACAGCGCGTCCGCGCCGGCGCCGACCGCCGCCCGGCCGATCACGCCCGACCACTGCCGGTCGGTGCCGAACTCGTCCTGCCAGGACCACAGCCGCTTGGAGTAGTGGTGCAGCGGGTGCTCGATGGTGGCCCCGATGGCCCCGAAGACCTGGTGCCCGCGCCGGGTCACCTCGGCGGCCGCGGTGCCGGCCGCGACCTTGGCCGCGGCCACCGCCAGCGCCTCGGTGTCCGGCCCGGCCAGCGCGGCCACCCGCACCGCGAGGTCGACCGCGGCCACCTCCTCGGCCATCACCACCAGGTGGTGCTGCACGGCCTGGAACGTCGCGATGGGCCGGCCGAACTGCTCGCGGGCGCCGGCGTAGGCCAGCGCCAGCTCGAGCACCCGGCCCGCCGCGCCGGCCGTGGCCGCGGCCCGCAGCAGCGCGCCGCGGCGCAGCACCGCGGCCGCGTCCACCGGAGCCGGGGCGGCGGCGACCGCCGTGACGTCGGCGTAGCGCAGGGTGTCGCGCGGCTCGTCGGCGAGGTTCGCGCCGCGTTCGACCTGAGTGGCCGCGGGCAGCAGCACGACCACCGGCCCGCGGTCGGAACGGGCGAGCGCCACCACGTGTCCGGCAGCGGCGCCCCATGGCACCCGGGTCAGCACGCCGCGCACCACCGGTGCCGCCGGCTCCCCGCCGACCAGCCGCAGGTCGTCGTCGGGGTGCGTGGTCGCGCAGCCGAGCAGGCCGTCGGCCGGGTCCAGCCCGGTCGCGCCGAGCAGCCAGCTGGCCAGCCCGGACGCCTCGGCCAGCGGGACCGGGGCGGCGGCCCGGCCGACCGCCATGGCCACCGCGACCAGCTCGGGCAGGCCGGCACCGCTGTCCGGGGCGCCGAGGTCGGTCAGCCCGGTCTCGACCAGTCGCGCCCACAACCGCTCGGGCAGCAGGCCCTGCGCCGCGGCCGTGCGCTCGGCCGGCCCGCAGTGCCGGGCGAACAGCGCGTCCAGGGTCTGTTCGAGCAGCTCGATCTCCTCGCTCATGCCGCCCTCCCGGCGCCGCGCAGCAGGCTCTTCGCCGCCACCTGGCGGAGCACCTCGTTGGTGCCGCCGCGCAGGGTGAAGGTGGGCGTGGTGATGGTGGCCTCGGCGAGCAGCCGGTCGAACAGGTCGCCACCGGGGCGCTGCTCGGCGTCGGCCAGCTCCCGCACGACGTCCACGACCTGCTGCTCGAACGTCGTACCCATGTCCTTGACCAGCGCCGCCTCCACGGCCGGCACCTCGCCGGCGTCCAGCGAGCGGGCCACCGACAGCGACATCTGGCGCAGCACCCAGTACCGGGCGACCAGCCGGCCGATCCGGTGCTCGGCCTCGGCGCCGACCGCGCGCCGGGCGCGCAGCGCCAGGAAGATCCGCAGCAGCGGGAAGCTGGTGAGGAACCGGTCCGGGCCGGAGCGCTCGTAGGCCAGCTCGGAGGTCACCTGGTGCCAGCCGTCGCCGACCGCGCCGAGCACCATCTCGTCGGGCACGAAGACGTCGGTGAAGAACACCTCGTTGAAGTGGTGGAAGCCGTTCAACATCATGATCGGCCGGACCTCGATGCCCGGCGAGCGCAGGTCGACGATCAGCTGGCTCAGCCCGGCGTGCTTCACCCCGTCCAGCGGGGCGGTGCGGCACAGGGTGACAACGAAGTCGGCGTAGTGCGCGCCGGAGGTCCAGATCTTCTGCCCGTTGAGCACCCACCCGCCGTCGGTGCGCACCGCCGAGGTCCGCACCGAGGCCAGGTCCGAGCCGCTGCCCGGCTCGCTCATCCCCAGGCAGAACCACGCCTCGCCGCCGATGATCGCCGGCAGGAACCGGCGCTTCTGCTCCTCGCTGCCGAACTTCAGCAGCGCCGGGGCCGTCTGCCGGTCACCGACCCAGTGCGCGCTGATCGGCGCTCCGGCCACCAGCAGTTCCTCCACGACGACGAACCGCTCGACCGCCGTGCGGCCGGGCCCTCCGTACTCCGCCGGCACCACCATCCCGAGCCAGCCCTGCCGGGCCAGCTTGCGGCTGAACTCCGGGGACGCCTCGGCGTTGATGCCCAGCCCCGGCAGGTACTCCCCGGCCGGGAACTCCTCGGCGACGAACCGGCGGACCTGCTCGCGCAGCTCCAGCTCGTGCCCGGTGAGCGTGGTGGGCCGGAACCGGGTGCTCACGTCTGCGACCCGTTGCGCTCGTCGGTCAGCTTGCGCAGCCTGCGGGCCTGGGTCCAGATCTGCACGCCGCGCTCGACCTCCAGCGCCGCCGCCCAGGACATCGAGGACGCGGCGGTCTCCAGCCGGAACGAGTGCACCACCCGGCGGGCCAGCAACGGGTCGGCGGCCACGGTGCCGACGGTCTCGATCGCGACCGCCTCCACCTGCTCGTCGGGCACCGCCTCCCAGGCCAGCCCGACCTCGACCGCCCGCACCCCGGACAGCTCCCGGCTGAACAGCCCGGTGGCCGCGGCGGCCTCCCGGCCGGCGACCCGCGCGGCGATGGTGAAGAACCCGCCCCCGGGGTGGATGCCGGCCTGCAGGAACCCGGCCTTGATCCGGGCGTCGCGGGCCACGATCCGCAGGTCGGTGGCCAGCGCCAGGTTGAGCCCGGCGCCGACTGCGACACCGCGGACCGCGGCCACCGTCGGTACCGGCAGGGCGCCGACCCGCATGAACGTGGCGTACATCGCGTCGGTGTCGCGGTAGGCCTCGTCGGCCAGCGGGTCGGCGTACAGCTCGGCCCAGGCCCGGGTGTCCGCGCCGGAGCAGAACGTGCCGTCCGCACCGCGCACGACCACCCCGCCGACCGTGTCGTCGCGCTCGATCTCCGCGCAGGCGTCACCCAGCTGCTCGGCCATGGTCATGGTGAGCGCGTTGTGCACCCCGGGGTTGCTGATCGTCAGCACGGCGACGGCACCATCGCGGTCCAGCGAGACCGAGGCGCTCGAGGGGGCAGTCACAGGCGGGGTCCTCCGGGTTCGGGGGTCGGGTGCAGCCGCATCAGGAAGTCCAGGGCGACCGCGGTGGCGCCGCCGTCGCCCAGCCGCAGCGGGTTGATCTCCAACTCGGCCAGCCGGTCACCCAGCTCCACGGCCAGCGAGCTGAGCAGGGCGATCGCCCGGGCGGCCGCGGCCAGGTCGTGGCCGGGCGCGCCGCGGTGGCCGGTGAGCAACGGGGCCGCCCGCAGCGCCCGGACCATCGCCTCGGCCTGCGCCGGGTCGACCGGGGCGAGCCGGCTGACGGTGTCGCGGTAGAGCTCGGTGGCGGTGCCCCCGATGCCCACGGTGAGCAGCGGCGGGAACCCCGGCTCGTCGTTGGTCAGACCGACCACCAGCTCCGGGCCGGAGCCGGCCATGGCCTGCACCAGCACGCCGTCCACGTCCTCGCCGGCGAACGCGGCGAGGAGCTCGTCGACGGCGGTGGCCGCGGCGTCCACCGCGACCCCGACCCGCACGCCGCCGCGTTCGGTCTTGTGCAGGATCCCGGGCGACTGGATCTTCAGCACCAGCGGCCCACCCAGCTCGGCGGCGACCTCGGCGGCCTGCGCGCCGGTGCGCACCAGCCGTCCGGCGGGGCGTGCGACGCCGAGCGCGTCCAGCAGCACCGCGCCGGTGGCCTCGGTCAGCACCCCGCCGGCGGCCGGCAGCGCAGCGGGCGCCGCCGCCGGTACCGGGAGCGGGTGGGCGGACCGGGGCGGGTCGGCGCGCACCAGCGCGCGCAGCACCCTGGTGGCCAGCCGCGGCGAGTCCAGCACCGGCCGGCCCTGGTCGCGCAGCATCGCCCTGGCCTCGGCGGTCTGCTCACGGCCGGCCAGCCAGACCACTTCCATCGGCTTGTCCGCGCCGTCCCAGACCTCGGCCAGCCCGGCCGCCATCCGGGTGGCGAGCTGGCCGGTGACCATGGTCAGCGCGACCAGCACGGCGTCCACCCCGGGGTCGGCCAGCACGGTCCGGCAGACCTGGACGAACTCGGTGACCTCGTCGTTGCGGAACATCTGCGCGGTGACGTCGACCGGATTGGTCACCGCACCGAACGCCGGCACCACCTCGACCAGCCGCTGCTGGGTGTCGGCCGTCAGCGGCTCGACCACCAGCCCGACGTCCTCGGCCTGGTCGGCGGCCAGGCTGCCGGCGCCGCCGGAGGTGGTGACCACGGCCAGCCTGCGACCGGCCGCGCGGGGCAGCGAGCTCAGGGCCTGGGCGGTGGCCACGAAGTCCTCGACGTCGTCGGCCTCGATCACGCCGTACTCGGCGGACATCGCCCGGAACGCCGCGTCCGGCCCGATGATCGCCCCGGTGTGCGAGGCGGCAGCCCTGGCCCCCGCCCCGGACCGGGCCGAGCGCAGCACCAGCACCGCCTTGCCGAGCTCGCGGGCCCGCCCGACCAGTCGGGCGTACTCGACGCCGTCCACCGGGCTCTCCAGGTAGAGCGTGAGCACCTCGATGCGCGGGTCCTCCACCAGGTAGGTGCCGATCTCCAGGGCCGACAGGTCGGCCTGGTTGCCGGTGCTGGTCCAGGCCCCGATGCCCAGCCCGCGCTCCCGGGCCAGGCTCAGCACCGACCCGCCGACCGCGCCGCTCTGCCCGATGTAGGCGACATCGCCCGGGCGCGGCAGGCCGGTCTCCAGCGCGGCGGTGAAGGTGGCCGCCATCCGGTCGTGCACCGACAGGACGCCCTGGCAGTTCGGGCCGAGCAGGCGCACGCCGTGATCGCGGGCCGTGGCCACCATCTGCCGCTGCAGGGCCAGCCCGTCCGGGCCGACCTCGGCGAACCCGGAGGCGAACACCACCGCCGCCTTCGCCCCGGCCGCGGCGACCGCCGGCAGCTGACGGGCCACCTCGCCCGCGGCGACCAGCATCAGGACCAGGTCGACCGGCTCGGGAAGGACGTCGAGGCCGGGGTGGCACGGGATGCCGCGCAGGGTTACGTAGTTCGGGTTGACCGGATGGATGCCGCCGGTGAAACCCAGCTCCTGCAAGTACTGCAGGGGCCGGGCGAACGGATTACCGGGTCGGCCCGACGCGCCCAGGATCGCCACGGCGCGCGGGCGGAACAGCGCCTCCAGAGCGGTGCCCGCCGTCCGCGTCGCCGATTCGGTCACGCCGGTCTCCCCTGGCTCGGTTCGGATGTGCAGTGCCCCGCCGGCCGTTGTCGCGGGCCCTTGCTGTGGCACGCCGCACATGACAGCCTGAACCTGGCGCCAGTGTCAATAGTTTCCCGGATGTCTCGCCGAGGAGTCAGCACCGTGAAGTTCGGCCTCACCCACGCCAACACCGGACGGTTCGTCCGGCCGGCCGCCGCAGCCGGGCTGGCCCGCGCTGCCGAGGCGGCCGGCTTCGAGTCGCTCTGGACTGTCGAGCACGTCGTCCTGCCGACCGTCTACGAGCCGAACTACCCGGAGACCCCGGACGGCCGGTTCCCGTTCGAGGTCACCCGGGAGATCGCGGACCCGCTGATCTGGATGACCCACGCCGGCGCGGTCACCGAACGCATCCTGCTGGGCACCGCCGTGCTCGTGCTCCCCCAGCGCAATCCGCTGGTCACCGCCAAGGAGGTGGCCACGTTGGACGTGCTGACCGGTGGCCGGGTGCTGCTCGGCGTCGGCGCCGGGTGGCTGCGCGAGGAGTTCGCCGCCCTCGGCGCCGACTACGCCGGCCGCGGCACCCGGCTCACCGAGTCCATCCAGGCCATGCGCGCGCTGTGGACCGGCCGGGCCGCCGGCTACCAGGGCACGACCACCGCGTTCGCCGACGTCGTGTGCAGCCCGGCGCCGATCCGCGGCACGGTCCCGATCCACGTCGGCGGCTACAGCGTGCCGGCGGCCGTGCGGGCCGGCCGGCACGGCGACGGGTTCTTCCCCGGCGGCTACGGCGACCGCGCGCGGCTGCACGCACTGATCACCAGGGCTCGGCAGGAGGCGGCCGGCGCCGGACGCGACCCGGACGCGCTGGAGATCACCGCCCGCTGGACCAAGGACCCCGCCGGGCTGACCGACACCGCCGCCCTGCACGAGCTGGCCGAGATCGGCGTCGATCGGGTCATGGTCCCGGCCGCCGCGTTCGACCGGTCCGACGATCGACCCGGCGACGATCGACAGGACGACGACCGGCTCGCCGCCGACCTCGCGGACTTCGGCGATCGCATGATCGGGCAGTTCGCGTGAGCGCGGCGCAGGTGCAGACCATCCGCGGACCGGTGCGGGCCGACGAGCTCGGCGTCACCCTCATGCACGAGCACGTCTTCGTACTCGACCACGAGGTCGAGACGAACTACCCCGGCCGCTGGGACGAGCAGGAACGCATCGAGGACGCGGTGACCAAACTCGAGGACGTGGCCGCCCGCGGGGTGCGCACGATCGTCGATCTGACCGTGCTCGGGCTGGGCCGCTACGTGCCGCGGGTGCTGGAGGTGGCCAAGCGGGTGGACGTACAGATCCTGGTGGCCACCGGCCTCTACACCTACGACGACGTGCCGATGTTCTTCAGGTTCCGAGGTCCCGGCAAGCTCATCGACGGGCCCGAGCTGCTGACCGAGTTCTTTGTCCGCGACCTCACCGAGGGCATCGCCGACACCGGGGTGCGCGCGGCGATCCTCAAGTGCGCCACCGACCGGTCCGGGATGACCCCCGGCGTGGAGCGGGTGCTGCGCGCGGTCGCGCACGCCCACCGCGAGACCGGGGCCCCGATCAGCACCCACACCGACGCGGGCACCCGGCGCGGGCTCGAGCAGCGGGCCGTGTTCCGGGAGGAGGGCGTCGACCTGGAGCGGGTGGTGATCGGGCACTGCGGCGACAGCACCGACCTGGCCTACCTGCGCGAGCTGATGGAGGCCGGGTCCTACATCGGGATGGACCGGTTCGGGCTGGACCTGATGCTGCCGTTCGAGGACCGGGTGGCCACGGTGGCCGCGCTGTGCGCCGAGGGCTACGCCGAGCGGATGGTGCTCTCCCACGACGCGTCCTGCTTCACCCACAACTTCGACGTCGCCAAGAAGCGCGAGCTGCTGCCCCGATGGGTCTACACCCACCTGCACGACGACGTGCTGCCGGCGCTACGCGAGCGCGGGGTCACCCAGCAGCAGATCGACCGGATGCTGATCGAGAACCCGAAGCGGGTGCTGGCCCCGCGGTGAACCGGCACCGTGCGCGTCAGCGGGCCGTCCCCGTTCCGGGAGGTTCGCTCAGCCAGCGGGCGCGAGCCGCTCGATCGCCGCGATGAAGGCATCGGCCGGGTCCAACGTGCGCTGCGCACCCGGTGTCGACAGCCCGACGACCGTGCCGGAGAACCAGTCCTCGGGCATGCCCGCCTGCTTCCAGCGGGCGTGGTGACCCGAGCAGAAGCCTGCCTTGACGTCGGCGTTGCGTTCGCAGCCGACGAAAAACCGCAGGGAGCCTCCCCGCGCTGGGACGGAACGTAGGTCACCCCGGCCGCCCACCCGGCAGCGTCCGGTCGGCCCGCCTTGGCCCAGAAGCCGCGGTGGCGGGCGCAGAGCCCGACGAGACCACAAGCCCGGTTGCAACCCTCGACCAGGCAGGGCGGGAAGCCAACGGTGTTGCGTTGTCCCGTGTCCCTGCGAGGGCATCCACTGCTCCAGATCGGGCTTGCCCGCCCCCTTCCATGCCATCTGATGGATCGGACAGAGCCCGACGCGGCCATAGTCCAGTCGGCGGCGGCGAACCGACACCCGACACCGACCCGCGGTGAACACCGGGTCGTCGGGATCCGGGCGGAACACCTCGACCCGGAACTCCATCCGGACCATCTCGAGCAACAGCTCCAGCAGGCCTGCCCGGTGGGTGGGAACGGGCCTGGTCATGTCGCCGGTTCCCCGTCCATGGCCGCAGGTCAGCGACGGCTCCTGTCGATTGTTGGGGGGACAGTCGGGTGTCGCTTCCAGAACGCCTGCAGGGCGGCCCGTCCCGGTCAGGGCACGTCGATGCTCACCGCGGCCTGCTGACCGTCCGCGCCCGGCAGCCCGCCGGTGCGCGGGCTCACCACCCTCGACACGCAGCTCTGCAGCCGGTCGCCGGCCTCGTGCTGGGCGTCGCTGAGGAACACGTCGCGGTGGTCGATCACGCCCTGCACCTCGACGACCTTCACCTGGCACAGCCCGCACTCGCCGCGACGGCAGTCGTACATCATGTCCGCGCCGCACGCTTGTAGGGCCTCCAGCATGGACACGTCGTGCGGCACCGTGGTCTCCAGGCCCAGCCGGGGGATCCGCACCCGGAACGCCTCCGGGGCGAACCGGCCGCTGCTGCCGAAGGTCTCGAACCGCAGCTCGGCGGGGCGCCGACCGGCCTTGGCCCAGCCCGCCTTGACCGCGTCGAGCATCGGGGTGGGGCCGCAGACGTAGAGCTCGCCACCGGCGGGCACCGCCTCCACCAGCTCGGCGACGTCCAGCGAGCTGCCCTCGTCGTCGATGCGCAGCTCCATCCGGTCGCCGTGCTCGACGGCCAGCTCGTCGACGAACGCCATCAGGTCCCGCGAGCGGGCGCCGTAGACGAACCGGTAGTCCGCCTTCCTGGCCTTGAGCGCCTTGCCCATCGCGACCAGCGCGGTGATCCCGATGCCGCCGGCGGCCAGCACGTAGCCGGGCCGGCCGTAGGTGAGCGGGAAGTTCTGCAGCGGCTGGGTGATCGACACCTCCTGGCCCCGGCGCAGCGCGTGCATGTACGCCGAGCCGCCGCGGCTCTGCCTGGCCAGCTGCACGCCCAGGATCAGCTCGCTGCCGTAGGCCCCCATGCCGACGACGGAGTAGGACCGCACGTCGGCCCGGCCGTTGACGTAGACACCGATGTCGATGTGGCTGCCCGGCGGCGCGGGCGCCTCCAGCTGCTCGGGCTCGAGCACGACCTGCCGGACGTGCCGGGCGACCTCGCAGACGTCCAGCACCCGGGCCTTGCCCCAGCGCTTGTGGCTCGTCGCTCCCATCCCCGGTCCCCGCTGTTCAGAGCCCGCGGCCCATGAGGCCGGCGGCCGGTTCCGCGCGGTGCCGGGCGACCCCGCCGGCCACCTCGGCCCCCTGACCGCCGCCGTTGTCCGAGCGGGGCTCGTTGGCCGCGTTGGTCACCGCGCCCATGGCGACCGCGGCGTCGGCGGCCGCGTGGGTGGGGGCCGACGCGTCCGCCCCGGTCTCAGCGGAGATCATCCGTTGCACGATGCGCCGGGTCCACATGCTGCCGGCGTCGATGTTGAGGTTGTAGAAGTCGTAGCCGGGGTTGGCCTCGATGCCGCGCTGCTGGGCCTCCAGCATCACCTCGTCCTCGAAGAACACCCCCGACACGCCCTCGCGCAGCCGGGTGGTGATCACCTGCTTGTCCAGGCACCAGTCCCGGGCGAACGCCCACAGGTAGAAGCAGGTGCGGTCGGTCTCCGGGGTCATCGTGTTGATCACGGTGCCGGTGACGCCCTGCCTGCGGTCACCGTCCGGGGCGCCGGTGCCGGCCTTGGCCACGCCCACGTCGATGGCGATCGTGGCCGGGGCCGTGTAGCGGATGATCTGCCAGCGGTCGACCGGGCCCTCGTAGTCGGGGAAGCGGTCCTGCAGGTTGCGCTTCCAGAACGGCGGCGGGTCGATGCCGATCATCCACTTGGTGACGGTCACCGTCCGGTCGGAGTGGGTGACCTCGAAGTCGGACTCCGACAGCGAATCGTGCCCGATGCTCGACCCGTGCACGAACTGCTCGTGGGTCAGGTCCATCAGGTTGTCCACGATCAGCTGGTAGCCGCAGTTGACGTGGATGGTCCTGCCGTCCCCCGCCCAGTCCGGGTGATCGTTCCAGTACAGGTCGGGCACCAGGCCCGGATCGGCGAGCGCGGGGTCGCCCGGCCACACCCACACGTAGCGATGGCGCTCGACCACCGGGTAGGAGTGCACGGTCGCGCTGGGGTTGATGGTGTCCTGGGCCGGCATGAAGGTGGCCCGGCCGTCGGCGTCGTAGCAGATGCCGTGGTAGCCGCACATGATCTCGTCGTCGCCGCGCAGCTTGCCCATCGACAGCGGCGCCAGCCGGTGCCAGCAGGCATCGGCCAGTGCGACCGCGCGCCCGGCGGTGGTGCGGTAGAAGACGATCGGCCGGTTGGCGACGGTCTTGGACACCAGGTTGCGGCCCACCTCGTGGTCCCACGCCGCGGCATACCAGGCGTTCAGCGGGAAGTGCCGGAACGAGGCGTGCGCGGTGGACTGCTCGGGTCGCGTCATGCGGGTCTCCTCGTCGTGCGTCCTGCGGTCGAGCGTCGCGGGGTCAGCCCGGTACCGGGTCCTCGTGCTGGGCCGGGGCCTCCCGGACCATGAGGTAGAGGAAGAAGGAAAGGATCATGATTCCGGCGGCGACGTAGACCCCGGGTGCCCAGCTGCCGGTGGCGTCGCGCAGCACGCCGCTGACCACCGGGCTGGCCACCGCGCCGATCTCGGAGACCAGGTTGAGCATCCCGAAGGCCGACCCCCGCTCGCTCGCCGGGACCATGTCGCCGGTCATGCCCTGCACGATCGGCTGCAGGGCGTTGAAGAACAGCCCCGAGCTGAACAGCAGCAGCCCGAGCAGGCCCAGCGACGGCGTCTCGCCACCGGAGATGCTCCAGCCGAAGATCAGCACCAGCACCGAGTAGACGGCCGTGCAGATCAGCGCCAGTGCCTTGCGGCTGCGTCCGGTGCGGACCGCCCAGTCGGCGAGCCAACCACCGGCCGGAAAGCCGAGGATGCCGGCTCCGGCATTGAACGCCGCGGTCAGCGCGGCGGCGACCAGGCTGCTGTCCGCCGCCTCCCTGACGATCTGCACCGACCAGAAGCTGAAGAACCACAGGTTCCACAGGATCGCGATGTAGGCGATGTAGACCAGCCAGATGTTGCGGTTGAGCAGCACTCCGCCGCGGCCGGTCCGCTGCACGCTACGCACGATGATCGCGATGTAGACCAGCGCGATCACCCCGGCCACGATCGCGGTCTGCCACTCCGGCCAGCGCAGCGTCTCGGCGAGCAGGAACAGCGCCACGATCACCACGAACGTGGGCGCGGAGAACGCGACCAGCCGCAGGAACGGCGGCACCAGCCGCATCGCCCCGCCGAGCTTGGCCCGGAAGAACGTGAAGGCGAGCGCGACCACGACGAGGGTGAACGCGGCGAAGGCGAAGAACGGCAGCCGCCACGCCTCGCCGCCCATCCCGAGCGAGGTGCCCCAGTTGATCAGGATCGGGGTCAGGATGATGCCGACGGTCAGACCGATCGAGAGCCCGGCGATGACGACCCCGAGTCCGAGGGTGCGCTTGGCCACCGGGGTGTGGTTCATGATCAGTGTGCGGTCGTTGGAGTAGAAGACGCCCTCGCCCAGGCCGGTCAGCACGCGGGCGGCGACGAACACCACCAGCCCGGCCACGATGCCCGACACCGCGGTCATCACCGCGGCCCACAGCAGCGAGACGATGATCATCTCCCGGTGCCCGAACCGGTCGCCCAGCCGGCCGCCCGGGTACTGGGTGAGCATGTAGCCCAGGAAGAACATCGACCCGACCAGCCCGCCCAGCGCCGCCGGGTTGGCCGCGTCGCCGATGAAGCCGGCCTTGTTCTGGATCATCCAGGCGATCACCGGGCCGGTCAGGGTGCGGTCGGCGTAGCTGACCACCCACCCCAGCAGCAGCACCGCCCACAGCGCGCGGTACGGCGCCACCGGAGCGCCCTGCCGCCCTGCGTCGATCAGCTGTCCGTCACGTGCGGTGTCACCCTCGAAGCTCCCGGTCGCCATGAGCCCTCCTCGCCGAGATCCGCCGACCTCGCCGGATCGAACAGCTGCTCCTCGGCGTCGGGCCGGTGGCACTGTCGAGTTCGTCCATGTTGTGGGTGCCCTCTCCGGGCGACCACCGGGAGTCGGCGGTTTCCGCCCTGTGGGAACGCCGGCTCCCGTTCTCCGCGTCGGACCGATGCGAGCACGCGAACCTCTCGGTGGCCTGTTCACGCTCCGTGCGGCCGGCAAGCGACGGCTGCGACCTCAGGGCTTCGGGACGCGGTAACGGAGGTGGGTCACCGTCCCGGCGACGGGTGTCCCGACCGGGATCAGCTCCCCGGCGACGTGCGCACCCAGCACCATGACGTCCTTGTCACCCGCGGCGTCCCTGGCCCGCCGGGCTGCGGACAACGTCCTACCCACGGTGAAGCCACGTGGCCGTCACGTGGCTCCGCGCGTGACCATGTCGTGGTCGATGCGCCGAGTCCCGCCGGAGCCCCGGCGACGAATCACGTCATCGTCCATGGGCGCTTACGTCCTGCTGTCGCTGCTCACCGGCGCCCGCACCGAAGCACTCCGCGCCCTGACCTGGAGCCACATCGACCCTCACCGGCAGCCCGCACACCGACGCGCCGCTCCCTCCGCCGGCGCGGCTGCGGTCGAGCAGATCGCCCGCCTCATCGGCCACGCCGGCGGCTCCGCGGTCACCGAGACCGTCTACCGCAAGCAACTGCGCCCGGTCATCGACGAGGCTCCCAACGGCCTGTACGTGCCGGTGGTCGAGCTGTTCTCGCCCGGGACCGAGTTCGCCGCCGAGACGGAGAAGGCCCTGTTGGCGGTCGGCCACGCCGCTGCCCTGGGCTACCTGGTAGCGGTGGTGTGGCTGCTGGTCGCTCTGGCGGTGACGCGGCACCGCACTTCGGCCGGATCCACCTGATCGCGAGGTCAGCGAAGGCTGAGGTGCCCACAGTCGGGGTTGCCCCTCCGGTTCGGAGAGGTTCGACGCCACAGACGCCCACGCGCTCTCCGAGTTCCTACCGGCGGCCGCTGGACCTTCGCTACCGCCCGGGCAACGAGCCACCGGAGTCGGGCGAGCCCGACCCGCAGAGCGAGGACTGGCCGATGCTGCATCATCCGGAGCGGGGTGCGGTCGAGCTCATCCGCGCGGGCACGTTCCGCGCGGAGGCCACCCGCATCGCAACGGCCCAGCAGTACGCGGGCGATGCGCACGTGAACCTCTACCACCTCGCGCACCTGCCGTCGATCCTGGAACGGTACGACAACCGCGGCTACCGCCTCGCGCAGCTCGACGGCCCTGCCCGCCAGCAAGCTGCATCTCGGCACGCACGCTCTGGGGCTGGGAGCGGCGGGCTCGGCGGCGTTCGACGACGAGGTGGTCGGGTTCTTCTCCCCGCACGCGGCGGGCAAGGACTACATGTTCGTCATCGTGTTCGGCAAGCGGCACCGCACCAGGCAGTCGCAGGAGCTGTTCGACACCGGCGTGGACCGTGATCTGCCAACCCGGCTCTGCACAGAGGTGTGCCTCGCCGACGAGGACCGCTACGCCGGGACGGTCGCCGCCGAGAAGGTCACGTGCCAGAACTGGTGACGGCCGGGTTCGGGCGGTCCGCGCCCCCGGACCGTCACCCACCGTCCAGCGCGCGGCGGAAGGCGGCGGCGAGGTCGTCGATCATGACGGCGCCGCTGGGCGTGGCGCCGAGGGTCCACGCGAATCCGTGCAGCATGCCGTCGTAGCGCTTCGCGGTGACGTCGACGCTCGCGGTGCGCAGGTTCGCGGCGTAGGCCTCGCCCTCGTCGCGCAGCGGGTCGAACTCGGCGGTGGCCACGAAGGCCGGGGGCAGGCCGACGAGGTTGTCGGCGCGGGCCGGGCAGGCGAACGCGTCCTTGCCGAGTTCCTGGGCGCCCAGGTAGTGCGCCCAGAACCACTGCATGGACCCCTTGGTGAGCAGGTACCCCTCGCCGTTCTGCTCGTAGGACCCGGTCGTGAAGTTGAAGTCGGTGACCGGGTACATCAGCAGCTGCGCGGCGAGGCGGGGACCCTGGCGGTCGCGGGCGGCGATCGCCACGGCCGCGGCCAGGTTCGCACCGGCGCTGTCACCGCAGGTCGCGACGCGCTCGGGGTCGCCGCCCAGCTCGGCGGCGTGCTCGGCGACCCAGGCAGTCGCGGCGAAGCTGTCGTCGAAGGCGGCGGGGTAGACGTGCTCGGGCGCGAGCCGGTAGTCGACCGAGACGACGACCGCACCGGTCCGGTTGGCGATCCGGCGGACCGGGTTGTCGCAGACGTCGAGGTCGCCGATCACCCAGCCGCCGCCGTGGAAGTACACGATGACCGGCTTCGGCCCGTCGCCCGCGGGCGTGTAGACGCGGACCGGGAGGTCCCCGGCGGGACCGGGGATCGTCCGGTCCTCGGTGGCGATCTCCTCGGGCTCGCCCTGCAGGTCGATGAAACCCTTGGCGGCTTCCCGCGCCTGCGGGACGGTCATGTGCTCGAACGGCGGCAGCCCGGCCGCATCGAGCGCGGCGAGCAACTGCTGTGCTTCGGGGTGGAGGGGCATCGTCTTCTCCGATCGTGAGAGGAGCCGGGCATCGGCCGTGCCGGGGCGCAGCGGTCAACCGGTCAGGACGCCGCCGCCGAGACGACGTCGAGGAACTTCGCTCGCGCGACCCCGGTGAACCCGCCGGCGGTGGCCTCGCCGCCCGAGCCCATCGCGAACCCGTCGTAGTCGCGCGCGGCGACCTCGTCGCAGATCTGCCGGTAGGTGCCGACGCCGCCGACGTACGGGTAGAGGTTGCGCGGCTTGCCCGGGATGTTCGCGCCGACCCACCAGGAGTCGGCCCTCGGCAGCAGCGTCATCTGGGTGACCTCGTTGTGGTGGGCCACCCAGTCGTCCTCCGCCTCGGGCATCGGCTCGATCGTGTCGAAGCCCCTCTCCCGCAGGTGGCGCAGGCAGTCGGTGATCCAGTCCACGTGCTGCTCGATGGACACCGGCATGTTGCTCAGCACCGAGGGGCTCTGCGGGCCGGTGATCATGAACAGGTTCGGGAACCCGTGGGTGGCGATGCCCAGGTAGCTGTGCGGCCCGTGCTCCCACTTCTCCTGCAGGCCGAGCCCGTTGCGACCGCGGATGCCGAGCTTGAACAGCGTTCCGGTCATCGCGTCGAAGCCGGTGGCGTAGACGATGATGTCCGCCTCGTACTCCGCGTCCGCCGTGCGGACCCCGGCGGGGGTGATCTCCTGGATCGGCGCCTTCTTCAGGTCCACCAGGGTCACGTTGGACCGGTTGAACGTCTCGTAGTAACCGTTCTCCAGCGGCGGGCGCTTGGTGAAGAACGGGTGGTCGCGCGGCGAGAGCAGCTCGGCGATCTCCGGGTCGGTCACCCGCTCCCGGATGCGGGCCCGGAGGAACTCCGCGGCCGTCTCGTTCGCCTCCTCGTCGAGGAGCAGGTCGTTGAACGTCGTCCCGAGCCGGAACCCGCCGCGCTCCCAGGCCTCTTCGAAGATCCGCTGCCGCTCCTGGTCCGAGACCGACAACGCGGTGCGGTTCGCGGTGTGGTACGGGAACCCGAAGCCCGTCTCCCGCGTGGTCTTCCAGATCTCCCGGTAGTTGTCCTTGATCTTGCGACCGTCCTCGGCGTCCATCGGCCGGTTCCCGCCGGCGATGTCGTAGTTCGCGGTGCGCTGCAGCACGTAGACGTGCGCTGCCTGCTCGGCGATCTCGGGGATGGCCTGCACGGCCGTCGCCCCGGTGCCGATGACGATGACCCGCTTGCCGGTGAAGTCCACACCCTCGTGCGGCCAGACGCCGGTGTGGTACGACTCGCCGCGGAAGCTGTCCCGGCCCGGGAAGTCGGGCAGGTTGGTCGTCGACAGGCACCCGACCGCGGTGATCAGGTACGTCGCGGTGACCTGCCCGCCGTCATCGGTGCGGACCGTCCACCGGCCGGTCGCGTCGTCGTACTCCGCTGCGACGACCTTGGTGCTGAACTGGATGTCCTTGCGCAGGTCGTACCGGTCGGCGACGTGGCGCAGGTAGTTGAGGATCTCCGGCTGGGCGGCGAAGCGCTCGCTCCACGTCCACTCCTGGAGCAGGTCCTCCGACAGCCGGTCGGAGAAGCTGTAGAAGTAGCTCTCCGAGTCGCACCGGGCCCCCGGGTACCGGTTCCAGAACCACGTGCCGCCGACGTCGTCGGCCGCCTCGAACACCCGCGCCGAGAGGCCCAGCGTGTCGCGCAGCCGGTGCAGCATGTACAGCCCGGAGAAGCCGGCGCCGACGACGACCGCGTCGAACTCGCCGCCCGACCTCGCAGGTGCGCTCCGCTGTTCCTGTCTTCCGCCGGTCATGGGCTCTCCTCGTCCGGTCGCCCCGTCGACACAGCCACGACGTGGCGACATGTCCGGATGGACCCCGTTGGAGGCGCTGCGCCGCTCCGAGCCGGAAGCGCTGATCGGCGACGTCGCCCACGGTCCACCTCTTCGTGTCCCGTCACCCATCATGCGGCCGGGGCCGACGCCCCGGGGTGTCCCACATTCGGACACCGCCGCCATCTCGGCGCGGCCGCCGTCGGCAGGTAGTTCTCGTCGAGTCCGAGGGCACGCATCTTCCGGTAGAGGGTGGAGCGCACGATGCCGAGCCGCTCGAGTTCGCGGACGTTGCCGGGCCAGTCCACGGCGGCAAGCGCCCGCAGCGTGCCGGGTAGCAGGCGCGGCACCGGTCGCCGGCAGCCGGACCGCCGCCGCCAGCGCCCGGGGCTGCAACAGCGGATCGACCAACGCCACAGCGGCCCGGTCGAGGTCGCGGCGGCCACAGCCAGGAACAGGCCGATGTGGCGGTCGTCGTCAGGCCCGCCGGCGTCGAGCCGGGCATGCAGCCCGTCGAACACACCGGGCGCCATCGCGCGGGCGGTGAGGGCCGGCGCGCGGGAGCGGGACGAGAAGGGCAACGGGTCGCAGCGACGGACGAGTGCCATGGTCTCGTCGACGGTCTCCGGGAGGGGGCCGTGGTCCTGGCCGAGACGACCGGCTCGGACGGAACCAATCGGTTCGGCATCTACCACATCAGCCTGCGCGAATTCCTGAGCGGCGCGGGCCAGGAGGCCTCGTCCGTGGCCGGGTGGCGCGCCGGAGAGCTGGCGCGCGCCACGCTCGCGGCGCACCGCCGCTTCGCCGACCACTACCTCGACGTCAGACAGCTCCACACCACATCGGGAGGTCCTCGCCTATCAAGATCAATCAGTTCGTGTCGTCACACGACCTCGACCAACGTCTCCGGTCAGTACATCTAGCGGTCCGACGCGTCGGGTCGGGGCCGTTCCAGCGCGTGGGCGAGGCGCAGCACTGTCGCGTCGGCGCCCTGGGCCGCGGCCAGCTGCACCCCGACCGGGACCCCGTCGTGGGTCCCCCACGGCAGGCTTATCGCCGGCCCACCGGTGACGTTGAACAGGCCGGTGAACGGCGCGAACCGGAAGATCTCGGCGAACAGCTCGGCCGCGGGACGGTCCGTGTGCAGCGCCCCCAGCGGCGGCGCGGGGTGCGCGGTGGTCGGGGTGAGCAGCACGTCGAAGCCGGCCAGCGCCGTCGAGAGGTCCCGGCCCAGCCGGTGCAGCGCCGCCACCGCCCGCACGTGGTCGGCCGCCGACGTGCCGCGGCCCCGGTCGACCAGGTCGGCGACGGCCGGCTCCAGCTCGCCGGGTTCGGCGCGCCGCCCCCGGGCGCGCTCGCGGTCCTCGACCAGCGCGGCCACGTGCCCGGCCACCACGGCGCCGATCACCGGGCCGAGGGTGGCCGCGACGGCGGGCAGCCGGGTCGGTTCGACCCGGTGCCCCAACCCGCGCAGGGTGTCGGCGGCGGCGAGGGCGGCGTCCCGGCAGGCCGGGTGCACCGCGGATCCGTCGGCCGGCGCGTCGACCAGCCCGATCCGCATCGGCGGGGGCGGCGGCAGCGAGTCCAGCCGCACCGGCGGCCGCGGGTGGGCGTCGCCGGTCGCGGCACCGGAGGTCACCCCGAGCAGCACCGCCGAGTCCCCCACCGACCGGGTGATCACGTGCTCGTGACCCAGCCCGTCCCAGCCGTCGTGGCGGAACGGGCCGGTCGGGTTCAGCTGGCGCGTCGGCTTGAACCCCACGACCCCGCACCAGGCCGCCGGGATGCGGATCGAGCCCCCGCTGTCGGTGGCGTGCGCGAACGGCACGAGCCCCGCGGCGACCGCGGCCGCCGATCCCCCGCTGGACCCGCCGGCCGAGCGCGTCGGGTCGTGCGGGTTGCGCGTCGGGCCCCACAGCCGCGGTTCGGTGGTGGCGTTGAGGCCGAGCTCGGGGCTGTTGGTGCGGCCCAGCAGCACCGCCCCGGCCGCCAGCAGGCGCGCCACCACCGTCGACGTGCCCGGCGAGGGGCAGCCGGCGAACAGCCGGCTCCCGCGCGCCAGCGCCAACCCCGCGACCTCCGTGTGCAGGTCCTTGACCAGGAACGGCACTCCGCGCAGCGGGCCGTCGGGCAGCCCCGCCCCGACCGCGGCCCGCGCGCCGTCGGCGTCGAGCAGGACCACCGCGTTGAGCTGCGGATCGCGCTCCGCGATGCGCCGCAGGGCCGCGTCCACCAGCGCCTCCGCCGCGACCGCACCCGCCCGGACCGCCGCCGCGATCGCGGGGACCGGGCCGTCGAGCAGCGCGTCGGCGACCGAGCCGGTCGCGGAGCCGGACGCGGGGTCAGTCACGACCGGCCTCGACCAGCTTGGTCGCCAACCCCGCCGGGTCGGTGAACAGCACCTCGTGCCCCCCGGGCATCTGCACCAGGCGGAAGGCGCCCAGCCGCTGCGACTGCCCGGGGTGCCAGCTGAACTCGGTCGCGGGGAACACGTTGTCGTCGACGGCGTGCAGGTAGGACCGCGGCACCGCGAGCTCGGCGAACCCAATGAGGTCGACGGGTTCGGCCGCGCGCGCCAGCGGCTCGGGCGTCATCCGGGCGAACGCCGCCAGCGCCGTGGCCAGGTCGGCGTCGTTGGTCAGCGCGTCGCGGAAGAACGCGAACGGCAGCGACAGGGTGCCGTCGGGCGCGGCGAGCTCGCCGAAGGCGGCGGCGGCGCTCGGCGGCACGTGGTCGAACAGCGAGCGCCCGTGCTCGACGACGTAGGCGTTGTGGAAGACGAGCCGGCGCAACCGGTCGGGCACGGCGAGCGCGACCTTCTGCACGACCAGGCCCCCGAAGCTGTGGCCGACCAGCACGACGTCGCGCAGGTCGGCCGCCACCAGCAGGTCCGTGACCGCGGCGCACGTCTCGTCCAGCGTCACGTCGCGCTTCGCGTCCGCTCCATTGCCCGGCAGCGTCGGGGCGTGCACCTCGTGCCCGGCATCGCGCAGATGGGCCGCGACGCCGTCCCAGCAGCTGCCGTCGTGCCACGAACCGTGCACCAGGACGAACCTCATGACCGTCTCCTCCGCGTTCGACGGGGTGACGCTAGGGCCGCGGCAGGCCAGCGACGATCAGCTCCGACGCAGGTGGTGAGCAGATCCGTGGCGGGCCCGGTACTCCGCGGGCGACAAGGCGTACCGCGCGCGGAACGCCGTGGCCAGGTGCGAGCCGCCGGCGAACCCGTACCGCGCGGCCAGCTCGGAGACCCCGGGCCCCGGAGCGGGACCGGTCAGGTCGCGGGCGACGGCCTCGACCCGGCGCCTGCGCACCATCGCGGCGACCGTCTCCTCGCCGGCGCGGAACGCCCGGTGCAGGGTGCTGGGCGAGAGGTGCAGGCACGCGGCCAGCCATCCCGGGCCGAGGTCGGGGTCGCGCAGGTGCCGGTCGACCAGGCGCAGGGCGGCCGCCCGCACCGCGGCCCGCGGATCCGCCACGGGCTCGGCCGCCGCCCGGACGGCCACCCCCAGCGCCCCCTCCACGACCTCGGCGAGGTCGGCGACGTCGGCCGGGGTGGCCGCCGCCGCGGCGGCCTGCACCGCGTCCAGGGCGGGTGCGAGCAGCGCCCGGCCCGCCGCGGGCAGGGCCAGGCCGCGCAGCGGGCCGGAGACGGCCAGCCCGAGCCGCAGCGCACCCGGCGCGTCCAGCGCCACGAACACGACCTCCACCCGCTCGGGGTAGGTGACCTCGAAGGCGGCGTCACCGGGGATGAGCACGAGGTGGTCGGGGTCGACCGGCGCGCTCACCCCGCCCCCGGCGATCTCGCCCCGCGCGCCGCGGCCGAGCAGCAGGAAGGCCGCGCCGTCCGGACGGGCGGGCGATCCCACCGGCCGCACCGAGCGCATGGGCGGCGCGGAGGCCCGGACCAGCTGGACGGACCCGAGGTCGACCGAGGTGACCGAGGCGGTGAAGCGGTGCGGATCGGGGGTCTGCAGGCGCTGGGGCACCAGCGCGTCGGCGACCGCGGCGCCCATCGCGTCCAGCCCGGACGCACCGGTGAACCGGGACTCGACCGCCAGCACGAACCGATGGTCCCCCAGCCGGCGCAGCAGGGGAAGACGAGGCGCCGGCGGGCCGCTGATCGTGTCCCGAGGTCCGGCGACCACTCGATGACCGCACAGGCAGAAGACCTGGAAGCCGTGCTGCGCGCCGTCGTGCCGGACGGCGCGAAGGCGGCCGTCCTCGGCAGCAGTCTCGGGGGCGGGATCATCCGCGCCCACGCGCAGCACTTCGGCGACGAGCGGGTCGCCGCAGCCGTCCTCGACGTCTGATTCTGGGCGTTCGCTGACCTGCCCGTCAGCGCCGGAAACGGCGGTTGAACTGCGGAGACGTCTTCCAGCGTCGTCCACGGTCAACCGCCGTCTTCGTCCTCATGTGCCACAGGTGTGCCACAGATCATCCAATGTGGACACGGGAATGATCATGCCGATCGGCTTGCCGAAGACTCAGCGAACCCTTGACCCGCCACCAGAGCGATCAACGGGACAGCGGACCGGGCCCCGAGCCGGGCATCGTCGTAGCTGATCATCAACATCGCGCTGGACCCCCCTGGTCCACCGCGACCGCCCACCATCGCGGTCCTACAGGCCGGAGGCGTCGCCCGACACCTCGCAGCCGTCGCGCCCACGGCCGGCGACGTGCGCTTCCGCCCCGAGGACGGTCCTTGTCAGCGTTGCTGCGTGCCGTCCACGAGCTGGTGGCCGTTGCTCTGCTTGAGCAGCACCGACGGGGCCGTGCCTGCGGGCCGGTCCGGCTCGAGCTGCTCGCGGAGGCGGAAGACGTGCGAGTCGAGCGTGCTCCACGCCCCGGTCGAGGCCTCCTCGCCCCACAGCGCGTCGATGAGCGCATCGACCGGCCCCACGCGGTTCGCGTTCATGGCCAGCGACGCCAGGACCACCGCCATCTGACGGCCGCGGATCCGCGAGCGGGACCCGTCGACCGACAACTCCAGCGGACCGAGGTCGTGCACGCCCACAGCGGAGACCACCGATCATGCCTCCGCGCGCTGTCGCGGGGACCGCCGACGCGCGGACGCGGCGAGCCGGGCGGGCGGCGGGCGCACGGCCGACCCGCGGGCCCGGAAGCGACGAGTGAGCAGAAGCACGGCCAGGGTGAGCGGGTCAGGTCCGTTCCCCGGATCGCTGCCACGGGCGGTCGTCGCCGGGGACCGACACCGAGACCGTCGTCCCCACGCCGGGGGCGCTGCGGATGTGCAGACGCCCGCCATGGTCCCGGACGACCCGGCGGACGAGCACCAGGCCGATGTGGCCGTCGCCGGCGGGCCGGTCCGCGGGGATGCCCCGACCGTCGTCGGCGACCACGAGCTCGGCCGTCCCGTCGGCGGACGAGGTGACGCGGACGCGCACCTGCTCGGCGGCGGCGTGCCGCAGCGCGTTGCGCACCAGCTCGCCCGCGACCCGGTGCAGCAGGACCGCGAGGTCGTCGCCCAGCTCGTGGTCGAGGCATACGTCAACGGTGATCCCCGGGGCCTCCCCCGCCACCTGCGCCCGCAGTTCCGCGGCCAGCCCGGTCAGCGCGGTCGCCAGGTCGCCGTCCAGCGGGGTCGGCGGGAGCAGACCGTCGAGCAGGGCCCGTAGCCGGCGCAGCTCGCCGGCCAGGACGTCGCGGACGTGGTCGAGCAGCGCCACCGACGACGGTGCCCCGGCCGGGAGCCCGGACCCCCGCGCGGCCTCGATCAGCAGGCTCGCGCCGGCGAGCTGCGGGATGACCCCGTCGTGCAGGTGGCGGGCCAGCTCGTGGCGGCTGTGCTCGGCCGCGGCCAGGCCGTAGCGCCGCACCGCCTGCTGCTCGGCCCGCTCGCGCTGCGCCCGGCGCGCCAGCCGCACCGTCAGCGGCAGCGTCCCCACCGCCAGCAGCACGAGCCCGCCCAGCAGCGGCACCAGGACCTCGGCCGCCGTCCGCCAGACCGTCCCGGCCTCGTCGACGGGGACGTGGACCTCGAGGCGGGCCGGGTTCCCGCCGGCGTCGCGGAAGCCGAGGCAGACCTCCAGCAGCGCCGCGGCCGGCGGGGCCTCGAACCGGTGCTCGGCGTCGGCGGGCGCCGCCAGCACCACCGCCTGGCCGGCGCGCTCCGTCCAGACCTCGACCCGCCGGACCATCCCGCTGCCGAGCAACGGCGCCAGCTCCCGGGTCAGCTCCGGGCGCACCGGGTCGACCGGCCGGCCGAAGTCGAAGCGCGACAGGGGCACGACGACGGCGGCGGCGACCTGGCGGGCGACCCGTTCGGCCGACCGGTACGCCTCCTGCCGGGCGGCGCGGACCACGCCGAGCGCGACCAGCCCGCAGACCACCGCGACCACCAACACGGTGAGGGCCAGGTGCCGGGCCAGCGCCGCGCGCGTCCCGCCCCCGTCCGGTCGCGGCGCCACCGCTCAGCGGCGCGGGCCGACGGTGACCAGGCCGAGGCGCTGGGCGGTCACCACCGCGCCCAGCTGGTTCTGCGCGCCCAACTTCGCCAGTACGGCCTTGATGTGGCCGCGCGTCGTGTGCACGGACAGACCGAGCTCCCCGGCGATCCGGGTCGCGTCCAGTCCCGCGCCCAGCCCGCGCAGCACCTCGTGCTCGCGGTGGGTCAGCCGCACGGCCGCCTCCGCCGCGGGTGGAACGTCCACCACGGGGTGCTCGGCGTCGGCGGCGCGCAGGGCGGCGAGGATGCGCTCGAGCGGGGCGTCCTTGCCCAGGAACCCGACCGCCCCCGCGGCCAGCGCGCGCTGGGCCAGCTCGGGGCGCGGGTGCGCGGTCAGCACGATGACCCGCACCGCGGGGCGCCGGGCCCGCAGTGCCGCGACGACGTCGAGGCCGTCGGCGTCGGGCAGGACCAGGTCGACCACGGCGGCGGCGACGTCGACGGCGCCGGCCCGGGCCAGCCCGTCGCGGGCGGAGTGGGCCACGGCCGCGCAGCGCAGGCCCGGCTGCAGATCGAGGCTGATGCGCAGGGCGTCGGTGAAGACGCGGTGGTCGTCGACCAGCAGGACCGGCAGCGGTGGGCCGGGCGGGCCGGTGGCGTCCGGGGCCCGCGCGGTGTCCACCCCCCAATCCTAGGGATCCAGGCAGTGGCTATGGAAGGTTAGCCTGCCCTTAGAAGATCGTCCGACCGCCGCCTCGCCCGCGAACGGAACGCCTTTGTGGCCGCACCAGCGATGACAGCGCACGACCCCCTGCACCGCGCCCGCTCCGGCGGGTTCCTCGACGCCACCCAGATGTACCTGCGCGAGATCTACGAGCTGGAGGAGGAGGCCGGGCTCGCCCCCCGGCAGAGCGCGCTGACCCGACGGCTCGGGCTCAGCCGCAGCTCGGTGAGCCAGCACCTCGCCCGGATGGCGCACGACGGGCTGGTGTCCACGACCCCGCGCGGCCACGTGCGCCTCACGCCCGCCGGCCGTGCGGCGGCGACCGTCGTCGTGCGCAAGCACAGGCTGGCCGAGCGGCTGCTGGTCGACGTCGTCGGCCTGGAGTGGGAGCTGGCCCACCGGGAGGCCTCCCGGTGGCAGCACGTGCTCGGCGACCGGGTGGAGCGCAAGCTGCTGGGGCTGCTGGCCGATCCGCGGATCTCGCCGTTCGGCGATCCCGTCCCGGGCCTGGACGAGCTCGACCCGGCGCTGGGCGCTCCCGGACCCGGCGGGCCGGTGGTCGAGGCGCCGTTCGCCCGCCTGGAGGACGTCGCCCGCGGCGGGGGCGGGCGGGTGGTCGTCTGCCGGCTGTTCACCCGGCTGCAGGACGACCCCCGCCAGCTGGTCCGGTTGCGGGGCGCCGGGGTCGTGCCCGGGGGCGCGGTCGAGGTCGCCGCGCTCGCGGCGGACGAGCACGAGGTGCGCACGACGTCGGCGGCCGGGGTGCTGGCGCTGGGCGCCGGGGCGGCTCGGTCGATCCTGGTCGTGCGGGTGCCGCCCGGTGTCCCGAGCGGGGATCCGGCCGGGGCGCGAACCACCCGTCCCGAGGCTCGCTCGCCGACTCGCCCGTGTGATATCCCTTAGCCTCCTTAGCCTTACCTAATCCCGACCCCCGATGCCCGACCCCGACGGACAGGAGGTGGCGGTGGGCGAGATCGCCACCCCCGTCCGGCCCACCGCCGACGGCCGCGGCGTGCTGCGCGCGGCGCTGCGGTCACGCCGCGCGGCGCTCGCCGGCAGCTCGGTCCTGGCCTGCCTGCACCAGACCGGTGAGGCGCTCGTGCCGGTGCTCATCGGGGTCGTGGTCGACCGCGCGGTCGACGGCGGCTCCCCTGCCGAGCTGGCCGGTTGGCTCGCGGTCCTGGCCGCGGACTTCGTCCTGCTCTCGGGCAGCTTCCGGTGGGGCTCGCGGCTGGGCCAGCGCACGGCCGAGCTCGTCGCGCACGACCTGCGCGGTGCGCTCGTGCGGAAGGTGCTCGACCCGGGTGGTGGGGCGCGGAACGGGCTGCTGTCCGGCGAGGTGTCGTCGATCGCCGTGCAGGACGCCAGGCGGGTCGGCGCCCTGCACATGATGCTGCCGCTCGCGGTCGCCGCGGTCGCCGCGATCGCGGTCAGCGCCGTCGCGCTGCTGTGGTCGTCGGTCGTGCTGGGCGCGCTCGTGCTGCTGGGCACTCCCCCGCTGCTGTGGGCGACCCGGCGGATGGCCCGGCCGCTGGAGGCGGGCAGCGCCGCCGAGCAGCAGGACGCGGCCCTGGCCTCCGCGGTGGCCACCGACCTGGTCCGCGGTCTGCGGGTGCTGCGCGGGATCGGGGCCGAGGACGCCGCCGTGGCCCGCTACGCGGTGGCCAGCCGCCGCTCGCTCGGCGCGGCGGTGCGGGCCGGACGCGCCGGGGCCCTGCTCGACGGCGGGGTGCAGGCCGCGACCGGGCTGTTCATCGCGCTGGTCGCCGGGGTCGGCGGCTGGCTGGCGCTGTCCGGGTCGGTGTCGATCGGCGGGTTGATCGCCGCGGTCGGGCTGGCGCAGTTCCTGCTCGGCCCGCTGACGATGGTCGCCTTCGTCAACGCCGGCATCGCCCAGGCCCGCGCCTCCGCCGAGCGGATCGCCGCGGTGCTCGCCCGGCCCGCCGAGGTCGACACGCCCGAGGGGGACGGGCCGCTGCCCGACGCGCACCGGGGCCGCCGGCTGGAGCTGCGGGCCGTCGCCACCGCTCACCTGCCCGCCCTGGACCTCGCGGTCGGGCCGGGCGAGATCGTCGGGCTGGTCGCCGAGCCGTCGGCCGCGCAGGACCTGGTCGCGGTCCTGGGCCGCGAGCTGGACCCCCGGCACGGCGAACTGCGGCTCGACGGCGTGCCGGCGGGCCGGCTGCCGGTGACGGACTTCCGCCGGGAGGTCCTCGTCGAGCGGCACGACGGCGTGCTGTTCCGGGGTCCGGTGCGCGAGAACGTCGCCGCCGGTCGGGCCCGCCCCACGGCCCCGGCCATGGCCGCCGCCGCGGCCGACGAGGTGGTCGACGCGCTGCCCGACGGGGCCGACTCCGACGTCGGCGAGCGCGGGCAGGCCCTGTCCGGCGGGCAGCGCCAGCGCGTCGCGCTGGCCCGGGCGCTGGCCGCCGACGCCCCCGTCCTCGTGCTGCACGAGCCGACCACGGCCGTCGACTCGGTCACCGAGGCCCGGATCGCGGGAGGCGTGCGGGGCCTGCGGGCCGACCGCACCACCCTGCTGGTCACGTCGAGCCCGACGCTGCTCGCGGCCACCGACCGCGTCGTGCTGGTCCTGGCCGACGGCACGACCGCGCACGGACGGCACGCCGAGCTGCTGGAGCGGCACGCCGCCTACCGCGCGGTGGTGTCCCGGTGACCGGCGTGCTGCCCACCGCCGACGGGCCCGCGACGCGGCGGACGGTGCGCCGCGTGCTGCGCGGCGACCGGTTGCGCGCCGGCGCGGCAGCCGCGGTGCTGGTCGCGGCGACCGCGGTGGGCCTGCTGACCGCCCCCCTGCTGGGCGCGATCGTCGACGCGGTCGTCGCGGGCGGCCCGCGGGAGGGCGTCGTCCTGCTCGCGCTGGCGATCGGCGGGGTCGCGCTGCTGCACGGGGCCGCGACGGCGCTCGGGCAGGCCCAGCTGGTCGCGGCCGGCGAGGCCGCGCTGGCCCGGCTGCGGGAGGCGTTCGTGGCCACCGCGCTGCGGCTGCCCCTGGCCCGCGTGGAGACCGCCGGCAGCGGCGACCTCACGGCGCGCGCCGCGCACGACATCGCCATGGTCCAGGAGGTGGTGCGGCGCTCGCTGCCGGCGTTCCTGCGCGCGGTGCTCACGATCGTGCTGACCCTCGTCGGTCTGCTGGTGCTGGACTGGCGCTTCGCCCTGGCCGCGCTGCTGGCGGTGCCGATCCAGCTGCTGGCCGCGCGGTCGTTCGTCCGGCGCGCGGTGCCGCTCTACGCGCGCCAACGGGTCGCGACCGGCGAGCTGCAGCAGCAGCTCCTGGACACCGTGGGCGGGGCGCGCACCGTCGTGGCGCACGGCCTGCAGGACCACCACACCGACCTGGTCGACCGGCGGTCCGGGCGCGCGGTCGAGCTGACCGTGCGCGGGATCGTGCTGGTCAACGGGCTGTTCGGGCGGCTGAACACCGCGGAGTTCGTCGGCCTGGCCGCGGTGCTGGCGACGGGCTACCTGCTCGTCCGCGACGGAACAGCGACCATCGGCTCGGCGACGGCGGCGGCACTGTACTTCCACGCGCTGTTCGCGCCGGTCAACGTGGCGCTGGGGCTGCTCGACGAGGCCCAGACCGCGGCGGCCGGCCTCGCCCGGCTCGCCGGCGTCGTCGGCAGCGGGGACGCCGAGGCCGACGCGGGGGACGACACCACCGCGAGGCCCGCCGACCCGCGCGGGGACCGCCCGGACGGGCCGCCGCGCATCACCGCGACCGGGCTCGGCCACGCCTACCGGCCCGGCCACCCCGTGCTCGTCGACGTCGACCTGGACGTCCCACCGGGCGGCAGGGTCGCGGTCGTCGGCGCCAGCGGGGCAGGCAAGACGACCCTCGGCCGGCTCGTGGCCGGGGTGCAGCCCCCCACCGCCGGGCGCGTCCTGGTCGGCACGGACGCGCCCCGGACCGGGGAGTCCGTCGCGCTGCTCACCCAGGAGGTGCACGTCTTCGCCGGCCCGCTGGCCGACGACCTGCGGCTGGCCCGGCCGGCGGCCACCGACGCCGAGATCGAGGCCGCGATCGAGGCCGTGGGCGCCGCCGGGTGGGTGGCGGCCCTGCCCGACGCCGCGGCCACCGTCGTCGGCGAGGGCGGGCACGCGCTCACCGCGGCCCAGGCCCAGCAGCTGGCCCTGGCCCGGCTGCTGCTGGCCGCCCCGCCGGCGGCCGTGCTCGACGAGGCGACCGCCGAGGCCGGCAGCGCGGCCGCCGGCGTCCTGCGCGCGGCGACGGCCGCCGCGCTCGCCGGCCGCACCGCACTGGTGATCGCCCACCGGCTGGACCAGGCCGCTGCGGCCGACCACGTCGTCGTCCTCGACGGCGGGCGCGTGCTCGAGGCCGGCGCGCACCTCGACCTGCTCACCCGGGGCGGCCCCTACGCCGAGCTCTGGGGCGCGTGGTCGGCGACCGCCGCCCCGGCCCGGTAGCCGCACCCCCTCCGACCCCCGTACCTCCCACCGCGGACCGGCACCCGCTCCCGCGACACCTCACATCGGAGACGACCATGGCAGTTCCGACGGCGACAGTTCCGACCGCGCATCCCCGGCGGCGAGGACTCGTCGCGGTGGCGGTGGCGGTGACGGCCGCCGCCGCCCTGCTCGCCGGCTGCGGGCAGGGCGGCGGCCAGGACAGCGGGCAGGGCGCGCCCGCCCCCGCGGAGACCGCGGCCGCCCCCTCCGCGGCCAGCGCCTTCCCGGTCACCGTGGCGGGCAAGGAGGGCACCGCGACCATCCCGGCCCAGCCCGAGCGGGTCGTCACCGTCGGGCTGCAACGCGACACCGACATCGCCCTCGCCCTCGGCGTGACCCCGGTCGGGATGGCCAAGGCCGCCTCGTTCCCCAGCGGCGTCGCGCCCTGGGTGGAGCCGGTGCTGGCCGGCGAGCAGCCCGAGCTCGTCGACATGACCAGCGGCCAGCCGCCGCTGGAGTCGATCGCCGCGCTGGACCCCGACGTGATCCTGGCCGTGGACGACTACGCCCTCGCCGAGCACTTCGAGCAGCTCTCCCAGATCGCCCCCACGGTCTCCTACGCCGAGGCGCAGAACACCGACACCTGGCAGGAGAGCACCCAGCGGATCGCCACGGCGCTCGGCGTCGAGGACAAGGCCGCCGGGGTGATCGCCGATGCCGAGGCCGCGGTCCGCGACGCCGCCGCGGCCAACCCCGGCCTGGCCGGCAGGACGTTCAGCTTCAGCGTCGTCTACTCGGGCACCGTCTACACTGTCCTGGGCTCCGACGCGGCCGCGACCGTGCTGACCCAGCTGGGGATGGAGCTGGCCCCCGCCGTCGCCGCGCTGCCCGAGTCGACCACCAAGGGCCGCGCCCAGGTGAGCGAGGAGCAGATCTCGACCCTGGACGCCGACGTGGTCATGGTCAGCTACGCCACCCCAGCCGACCAGGCGGCGCTGGAGGCGAACCCGCTGTTCCAGCGGCTGAGCGCGGTCTCCTCGGGCGCCTACTTCCCGCTGGACTTCAACGTGGGTGTCGCCCTGGCGTTCCCGTCGCCGCTGGCGACCCCCTACGCCGTGGAGGGGATCGTCCCGCCGCTGAAGCAGGCCCTCAAGCTCTGAGCCCCGGCCCGGTGGGGGCGGCGCGGCAGGTCAGGATGCTCCCGCGCCACCCCGCCGGGTCGATCCGCTCCAGCACCAGCCCGGCCGCGCCCAGCAGGACCCGCCACTCCGCGGCGGTGCGCTCGTGCCCGGGCAGCAGCATCCCCATCATCAGGTCGTAGGCCATCGTCCAGCCGCTGTCGCGGCCCAGCACCAGCTCGACGACCTGCAGCCGGCCGTGCGGGGGCAGCGCGGCGCGGACCGCGGTGAGGATGCGCAGCGCCGACCCGTCGTCCCAGTCGTGCAGGACCCGGGCCAGCAGGTAGCGGTCGGCCCCGGCCGGGACCGCGGTGAAGAAGTCGCACTCCTGCAGCCGGACGCGCCCGATCACGCCGGCGGCGTCGAGGACCCGCGCGGCGCCGGGCAGGACGTGCGGCTGCTCGGCGAGCACCGCGCGCAGGTGACGGTGCCGGTCGAGCAGGGCTGCGAGCAGGCTGCCGTTGCCCCCGCCCACGTCGACCACGCTGCCCACCCCGGCCCAGTCCTGCTCGACGACGGCGGCCCGGACCGCGGCGAGGGTGGCGGCCATGGCGGCGTCGAAGGCGGCGCCGGCGGCCGGGTCGCCGGCGAAGTGGGCGAAGAAGTCCCGGCCGTTCTCCCGCTCGAACGGCGCCCCTGCGCGCCCCGAGCGCAGCAGTTCGGGGAGGTGGCGGGCGGAGGGCACCACGTGGTCGACGACGTACTCGACGTAGGCCCGGGCCGAGCCGGGCACGCCGGCGCGCAGCCCGTGGCCCCACGCGCTGAGCGCGAACCGGCCGTCGGCGGTCTGCACCAGGGCCCCGGCCTCGGCGAGGCAGCGCGCCAGGCGCAGCATCGCCCGCGGCTCGGCGCCGCACGCCGCGGCCAGTTCCCCGGCGCTCAGCGCGCGCTCGCCCAGCGCCTCGGGCAGCCCGGCGGCCAGCGCGGCGCGCAGCGCGTGGGTGCGCACGAACCCCATCAGGCAGTCCATCAGCGCGGCCGGACCGGGGTCGGCGTCCGGGTGCGCCGTCGGCTCCCGGGGCAGCGCCCGGGCCGCCGCGGATCCGGCGCTCACCGGCGCACCGCCGCGCGGGCGTAGCGGTCGACCAGGGCCCGCTTGTCGGGCTTGCCCACCGCGGTCAGCGGCAGCGCGCGCTGGCACACCACCCGGTCCGGCAGCTTGAACCGGGCCAGCCCGCGCCGGCCGAGGAACCGGGTGACGTCCTTGGAGCGGGGCTCGGGCGCGCCCTCGGCGAGCACCAGCACCGCGCACACGACCTCGCCCAGCACGTCGTCGGGCAGGCCGACCACGGCGACGTCGACGACGTCGGGGTGGTCGAGCAGGTGCTCCTCCAGCTCGGCGGCCGACACGTTCTCCCCACCCCGGTTGATCACGTCCTTGATCCGGCCCTCGACGACCAGGTGCCCCGACGGCAGCACCCGCACCAGGTCGCCGGTGCGGTAGAAGCCGTCGGGGGTGAACGCCCGGGCGTTGTGCTCGGGGGCGCGGTAGTAGCCGCGCAGCGTGTAGGGGCCGCGGGTCCACAGCTCGCCGGTCGCGCCCGGGGCGACGTCGGTGCCGTCCGGGCCGACGACCCGGACCTCGTCGGCCGGCGAGATCGGCCGCCCCTGGGTCGCCCGGACCAGCTCGGGCGGGTCGTCGGGGCGGGTGTAGGCGAGCAGGCCCTCGGCCATGCCGATGCCCTGGATCAGCGCGCACCCGAGGTCGGCGCCGACCCGGTCGGCCAGGGACGGGTCGAGCCGGGCCCCGCCGACCAGCAGCAGCCGCAGCGCGCTGCGGGCGCGCCCGGACCAGTCCCCGGCGGCGTCGGCCCACAGCCGGACCAGCGGCGGGACCAGCGCGGTCACCGTGACCGGCTCCCGCTCCAGCAGCGGGAAGACCGCGTCGGGCGTCGGTGTGCGGGTCAGCACGACCGTGCCGCCGACGGCGAGGGTGCCCAGGATCCCCGGGCAGCACAGCGGGAAGTTGTGCCCGGCCGGCAGGCAGACCAGGAAGGCGTCGGCGGCGGTGAAGCCGCAGACCCGCGCCGCGGCCAGCGCGTTGTAGGCGTAGTCGCGGTGGGTGCGCGGGATCAGCTTGGGCGCCCCGGTGGTGCCGCCGGACACGAGCAGCAGCGCGACCTCGGCCGCGTCGGGCACGGGCAGCGGGTCGGTGGCCGCGGTTGCGCCGACGAGGTCGGTGTACGGGGTCGCCCCGCCGGGGTCGCCCACGACCACGACCAGGTCGAACCCGGGCACGGCGGCGCGCACCTGCTCGGCCAGCGCCCGGTGGTCGAAGCCCTGGAACCGGTCGGGCACCACGCAGCCCACGGCCTCGGACAGCCGGGCGAGGTGCTCGACCTCCGAGCGCCGGTGCGCCGGGAGGACCAGCACCGGTACCGCGGCGCAGCGCAGCAGCCCGAACAGGACGGTGACGAACTCGGCGCAGTTGGGCAGCTGCACGAGCACCCGGTCGCCGGGCGCGACGCCGCCTGCGGCGAACCCCCGGGCCACCGCGTCGGCCTCGCGGTCCAGCTCGGCGTAGCTGAGCCGGCGGTCGTCGGCGACCACGGCGGTCGCTCCGGGCGACCGGGCCGCCCACTCCCGCAGCAGCTCGCCCAGGGACCGTTCACCCCAGTACCCCTCGGCGACGTAGCGCCGCACGGCCTCGTCGGGCCAGGGGGTGAAGGCACCGGCCGGCAGCCGCGACACGGGGGCGCTCACCGGGCCCGCCCGTTGCGCGCCGGCCCCTCGGGGACGGTCACCAGCTCGTCCAGGTCGCGCGCGGCCTGCGCGCGGTGGCCCTCGACGAGCGCCCGGGCGATCTCCCCGGCCCGCACCGCCACGTTGGACAGCAGCGACGAGCCGATGCCGTGGGTGTGCTCGGTGGCGCCGTGCACGAACACGCGCCGGGGCGCGTCGGGGAGCGCGTCCTCGTCGAGCAGCCGGTAGTCACGGGAGATCGCGAGCCGGCCGAGCGCGTCGCGGCGCCACCGCGGGCCGGACCCGAAGAAGCGGGCGGGGTCGCCGGAGCGGTAGCCGGTGGCGAACACGACCGCGTCGGCGGCCAGTGCCGTCTCCTGCCCGTCCAGGTCCGACCGGACCACGACCCGGACCCCGTCGTCGCCGCGGTGCAGGGCGGTGACCGCCGAGACGTTGCGGAACCGCAGCCGCTCGCGGCCCTCGACCCGCTCGGCGTAGTGCCGGTCGTGCAGCGACCGGATCAGCTCGGGGTCGACCACCGAGTAGTTGGTGTTGCGGTGGTCGGCCATCAGCCGGTCCTTCGTCGGCTGCGGGGCGTCGAAGTAGTCGTCGACCCCGCGCGGGTCGAAGATCCGGTTGGCGAACGGGCTGTCGTCGGCCGGGCTGAAGCCGTAGCGGGCGAACACCGAGCAGACCTCCGCCGACGGGAAGCTGCGGTGCAGGTAGTCCACCGACTCCGCGGCGCTCTGCCCGGCGCCGACGACCACGAACCGCCGCGGCCGGGTGCCGGCCAGCGCGCGGACCCGGTGCACGAGGTCGCAGTTGTGCCAGACCCGGTCGTCGAGGTCGACCCCGGGCGGCAGGTGCGGCGCGAGCCCGGTCCCCACGACCACGTCCCGCGCGAGGTAGCGGGCCTCGCCGTCGGGGGTGGCCGCGTGCACCTCCCACCGCGCGGCGGCCCCGGTGCCGACCGGGCGGACTCCGCGCACCTCCGTGCCGTAGCGGACCCGCTCGGCGACACCGGCCGCGGCCCACTCCAGGTAGTCGTGGAACTCCAAGCGGGTGGGGAAGAAGTTCTGGGTGTTGATGAACTCGCTCATCCGGCCGCGGTCGTGCAGGTAGGACAGGAAGCTGTAGCGGCTCCAGGGGTTGCGCAGGGTGGCCAGGTCCTTGAGGAAGGAGACCTGCATGCGGGCGTCCTCGATCAGCATGCCGCGGTGCCAGCCGAAGGCCGGCTGCCGCTCCAGGAAGACCGCCCGCGGGCCGTCCGGGTTGCCGGCGTCCTCGGCCAGGGCGATCGCCAGGGCCAGGTTGGACGGCCCGAAGCCGATCCCGAGCACGTCGACGATCTGCGTTGCGGTCGTGGTGGTGGCCACCGTGTTCCTTCCTCCCGTGGCCCGCGCCCGCCTCACCGGCGCGCCCGCAGGAGGCGTTCGAGCCGGTCGACGCGGGCCTGGTCGAGGCCGCTGATGGTCAGGTCCGAGGGCGTGTGGCCCCCGCTGTCGGGGTCGCGGACGTGCCCGGCGAGGGCGTCGAGGGCCTCGACCCACCGCTGGGCGAGGCGCGCGACGGCGTCCGGGGCGAGCACGCCGGCCGGCGCGGACCACACCGCGGCCAGCCGCGGCCCGGTCGGGGTGGGCTCGGCGAGCACGTTGACGTCCAGGACGTGGGTCGCCGGGACGGCCGGGTCGACGGTGACCGCGAGCCCGCCGAACCCCCCGGCCGGGTCGCTGCCGGTATCGCTGCCGGTGTCACTGCCGGGCAGGGCGAACCGGCCCAGGTAGTTGAACCGGACCGCCGGTGCCGGCTGCGCGCGCAGCCGGTTCCGCGCGTCCGGGTCCAGGTGGCGCAGCAGCCCGAAGCCGCGGCCGCGGTCGGGCACGGCCCGGCGCTGCTCCTTGACCCGCTTCACGACCGCGCCCAGTGCCGCCGCCCCCGCGGCGGCCGCGTCGAGGTCGAGGCCGGCCAGGTCGAGGCGGACCGGGTGGATCGCGGTGAACCAGCCGACCGTGCGGGTCAGGTCGGCGCCCGGGACCAGCGCCTCCTCCCGGCCGTGCCCCTCGACCTCGACGACCAGCGGCCGCGCCGGGCGCCCGCGCAGCAGCGCCAGCGCGAACGCGGCCAGCAGCACGTCGTCGGGGCCGGCGTGGAAGGCCGCCGCGACCGGGCCGAGGACGGCCTCGCCGGTCGCGACCGGCACCCGCACGGTCGTGTCGACCACGGTGCCGGCGACGTCGCGGGCGGGGTCGAGGGCCCGCTCACCGATGCGGGCCCCGCCCGGGGCAAGCACGTCGAGCCAGGTGCCCAGCTCGGCGCGGCGGGCCGGGCGGGCCGCCGCGGCCGCGAGGCCGGCGGCCCACGCCCGGAACGACGTCCCGACGGCGGGCAGGTCCGCGCCGGCCAGGGCGGCGTGCAGGTCCTCGGTGAGGATCGGCCAGGACACCCCGTCGACGCACAGGTGGTGCGCGGCGAGCACGAGCCGCCCGGTCGGGTGGCCGTCGAGCCAGACCACCCGGAGCAGGGGGCCGGTCGACGGGTCGATGCCGGCCGCGACCGACCGGGCCGCCGCGATCCCGTCCGGCCCGCCGTCCCAGTCCACCCGGTCGAGCACCGCGGACGCGTCCACCGCGTCGGGTGGGGCCACCACGAGCCGCGGCTCCGCGGTGCCGTGCAGCCGCGCCCGCAGCAGGTCGTGCCGGTCGAGCAGGGCCTGCACCGCGGTGCGCAGCAGCGCCGCGTCGAGCCCGGCCGGGGCCGGGACCACCACCGACTGCGCGAAGCCGCGCAGCGGGCCGCCGCGCTCCAGCAGCCAGGCGGTGATCGGGGTGAGCGGCACCTCCCCGACCCCGGTGTCGTCGAGCGGTGCCGCCGCGCCCGGGTCGTCCAGGGGGTGTGCGGCCGCGGCGACCCCGGCCGCCGTGCGCTGGTCGAACACGTCGGCCGGGCGGATGCGCAGCCCGCGCTCGCGGGCCAGCGCCACGACCCGCAGCGCGGAGATGCTGTCCCCGCCGAGCTCGAAGAACGACCCGTCGGGGTCGACGCCGGGACGGCCCAGGACGGTGGCGAACAGCTCGGCGAGCACCGCCTCGGCCCCGGTGGCCGGGGCCCGACCCGTCGCGGCCGCCGGCTCGGGGCCGGGCAGCGCCGCCCGGTCGAGCTTGCCGTTGGCGGTCAGCGGGATCCGCGCGACGGGCACGACCTGCGCGGGCACCATGTGCTCGGGCAGCCGCGCCCGCAGGTGGGCCCGCACGCCGGGGACGTCCAGCTCGCCGACCGCGCCGGACGGGACGACGTAGGCCACCAGCGAGCCGCCCCCGTCGCGGCGGACCACGACCGCCCGTTCCACGCCGGGGTGCCCCAGCAGCGCCGCGACGATCTCCGCGGGCTCGATCCGGAAGCCGCGCACCTTGAGCTGGTCGTCGCCGCGCCCGACGTACTCCAGCTGCCCGTCGCGCAGCCGGGCGGTGTCCCCGGAGCGGTAGAGCCGCGCGCCCGGGCGGACCGGGTCGGCGACGAACCGGGCCGCGGTGAGCCCGGGCCGGTGCAGGTAGCCGCAGGTGACCTGCGGGCCGCCGAGGTACAGCTCCCCGACGACGCCGGGGGGCACCGGCCGCAGTGCCGCGTCGAGCAGGTGGACCTCGAAGCCGGGCAGCCCGCGGCCGATGACGCTGCGCGGGCTGCGGGCCGCGGCCGGGTCGAGGGTGGTGCGGGTGACGTGGACCGTGGTCTCGGTGATCCCGTACATGTTGACCATGCGCGGGCCGTCGGGCCCGTGCGCGGCGAGCCACTCGCGCAGGGTCGAGGGGTCCAGCGCCTCGCCGCCGAACACGACCGCGCGCAGCGGCGGAACCGGCCGTCCGGCCACCCGGCGGCCCAGGATCGCCGGACCCACCTCGGCGAACGCCGAGGGCGTCTGGTTGAGCACGGTCGCCCCGGCGGCCACCAGCAGGTCCACGAAGTCCTCCGGGGAGCGGGTGACCGGCCGCGGCACGACCTGCACCCGGGCGCCGTGAGCCAGCGCGCCCCAGATCTCCCAGACCGAGAAGTCGAAGGCCGCCGAGTGGAACAGGGTCCACACGTCGTCGGGTCGGGGCTCGACGACGTCGCGCGCGGCCTCCAGCAGCGCCAGGACGTTGCGGTGCTCGACGACGACGCCCTTCGGGGCGCCGGTCGAGCCGGACGTGTAGATCACGTAGGCGGCGTCGGCGGGGCGCAGCGGACGGGTCCGCTCGGCGTCGGTGACGGCGCCCGGGTCGAGGGCGGCCAGGGCGGCCGCGGTCCCCGGATCGTCGAGGACGATCGGGCCGGCGTCCGCGGGGACGGCCGCCGTGGTCTCCCCCGTGGCGACCACCGCGGCCGGCCCGGCGTCGGCGAGCAGGGCCCGCATCCGCTCGGGCGGCAGGTCCGGGTCGAGCGGCAGGTAGGCCGCGCCGGCGGCCAGCACGCCCAGGGTCCCGACCAGCAGCTCGGGGGCCCGCGGGAGCACCAGGGCGACCAGGTCGCCCGGCCCGACGTCGCGCCCGATCAGCATCCGGGCCAGCCGGTTGGCCCGGGCGTCCAGCTCGGCGTAGCTCAGCCGGTCCGCTCCGGCGCCGACCGCAGCGGCCCGCGGGGTGCGGCGCACCTGGGCGGCGAACAGCGCGGGCAGGGTGGTGGCGACCGGTGCCCGGGGCGCTTCGGGCCGCAGCGCGGCCAGCGCGGCCCGGTCGGCGGCGGTGAGCAGGTCGAGGTCGGCCACCGGCCGGTCGGGCTCGGCCAGCGCGGCCGCGAGCAGCCGCTCCAGCCGCTCCAGCAGCGCGCCGACGGTCGCCTCGTCGAACAGCTCGGCGCTGTAGGTGGCCTCGACCTCCAGCCGCGGCCCCACCAGGAACACCTCCAGCGAGAGGTCGAACTGGGTGGTGCCGTTCGGGATGCCGCGGAACGCGCTGGTGATCCCGGGCAGGTCGAGCCCGCGCAGGCCCTGGGTGAGGAACAGCAGCATCACCGAGTAGAGCGGGTTGCGCCCGGGCACCCGCGGCGGGCGCAGCTCCGCGACCAGCCGGTCGTAGGCCAGGTCCTGGTGGGCGAACGCGTCCACGGCGGTGCCGGCGACGCGCCCGAGCAGGTCGCGGAACCCGGGCCGGCCGGCCAGGTCGAGGCGCAGGACCAGGTTGTTGCCGAAGTTGCCGACCAGCCGCTCCAGGTCGGCGTGGTCGCGGTTCATCGTGGCGGTGCCCAGCGGGATGTCGACGGCCCCCGTGTGCCGGTGCAGCAGCGCCGCGACCGCGCCCAGCACGACCATGAACGGGGTGTGGCCGCTCTCCCGGCCCAGCCGCGCGATCCCGTCGACCAGCCGCGGGTCGAGCACCCGCGACAGCCGCCCGCCGCGGTCGGTGGGCGCCGCCGGGTGCGGCCGGTCGGTGGGCAGGTCGAGCTGCTCGGGCAACGGGGTGAGCACCCGGCGCCAGTGCGCGAGCTGGGCGTCCTGCCGGGCGGTCCCGTGCTCGCCGCGCTGCCACGCGGCGAAGTCGGCGTACTGCAGGGGCAGCGGGGGCAGCTCGGCGCGGGCCCCGGCGACCGCGGCCCGGTACAGCGCCCCGACGTCCGCGCAGATGGCGTTCCAGGTCAGGCCGTCCCAGGCGATGTGGTGCACGACCAGCACGAGCACGTGGTGCGCGGCCGAGCGCCGCACCAGGGTCAGCCGCATCGGCGGGTCCCGGGTCAGGTCGTAGAGTCCCGCCGCCGCCCGGGCGGCCAGCGCGTCCAGCTCCGCGTCGGCCCGGGCGTGCCCGGTGAGGTCCACCAGCGGCAGCGCCACCGGCCCGGGCGGGTGCACGCGCTGGTGCGCCACGCCGTCGCGGCCCTCCTCGACGGTGCTGCGCAGCACCTCGTGCCGGGCGACGAGCCCGGTGAACGCCGCCCGCAGCGCCGCCGCGTCGAGTGGCCCGTGCAGGTCGACGCGCAGCGCGACGTTGTAGGCGGCGCTGTCGGGGTGCAGCCGCTGCTGGACCCACATCCGCTGCTGGGCGAGCGAGAGCGGCGCCGGGTGCGCGCGGTCGCGGGGCACCGGGCCGGCGGGGTCCGCGGCGGTCAGTCCCGCGGCCCGCCGGCGCTGCTCCAGCAACCGGCGCCGGGCCGCGGCCCGGTCGGTGCCGGCCCTCACCCGCCCGCCCCGGTGCCGTCGGCGGCGCCGAGCGCGGCGCCGACCTCGTCGTCGCTCATCCCGGCCACCTCCAGGTAGATCTCGGCGGCCCGCGCGGTCCGCCCGGGCTCGCCGTCGGCGGCGTCGCGGGCCCGCAGCGCCGCGGCCAACCCGGCGACGCCGGGCGCGGCGAACAGCAGCCGCACCGACGGCGCAGCGCTGTCGAGCGCCTCGCGCAGCCGGGCGACGACGGCGGTGGCCAGCACGGAGTCGCCGCCCAGCGCCACGAACTCGTCGTCGGCGCCGATCCCGTCGACGGGCGCGCCGGCCTCGGCCAGCACCTCGGACCAGACCAGGGCCACGACCCGCTGCACGGGATCGGTGAGCGGGGCCGAGGTGCCCGCCGCCGGCGCGGCCGAGGTGAGCCGGGCGGTCACCGCGGCCCGGTCGACCTTGCCGTTGCCGCTGAGCGGCATCGCCTCCAGCAGCACGACCCGGTCGGGGACCATGTGCGGGGGCACCCGGTCGCGCAGCGCCGCGCGCAGCCCGTCGGGATCCGGTGCCGGGCCGGCCGGGGTGGCCGCGGCCACCAGCCGGCCGCCGACGACGGCCGCGACCGCGTCGCCGACCCGGTCGTCCGCGGTGAGGGCGGCCTCGATCTCACCGAGCTCGATGCGGAACCCGCGGACCTTCACCTGGTTGTCGCGGCGGCCGAGGAACTCCACGCAGCCGTCGGGGCGGTAGCGGGCGAGGTCGCCGGTGCGGTACCAGCGGCGCCCGTCGTGCACGGGGAACCGGTCGGCGGTGCGCTCCGGGTCGCCGCGGTAGCCCAGCGCGACGCCGTCGCCGCCGATCCACAGCTCGCCGGGCACCAAGTCCGGGGCGTCGCGGCCGTGCCGGTCGACGACCCGCAGCGCGACGTTGTGCAGCGGCGTCCCGTAGGGCACGCTGCGCCAGTCCGCGGGGACCGGCCCGCCGTCGGGCACCTCGCAGACCGTGGAGTGGATCGCGGTCTCGGTGGTGCCGCCGAGACCGGCGAACCGGCACCCGGGTCGCACCGCGCGCAGCCGGCCGGGCAGGTCGACCCCGACCCGGTCGCCGCCCAGCAGCACGGCGCGCAGCCCGTCGCCGAGGGGTTCGCCGCAGCTGAGCAGCATGTCCAGCAGCGCGGGTACGCAGTTGAGCACGGTCACGCCGCGCTCGCGGACCAGCGCCGCCCACCGGGTGGCGTCGGTCCGCTCGTCCGCACCCACCACCACGACCGCCCCACCCTCGCCCAGCGGGGCGAAGATGTCGAACACCGACAGGTCGAAGTCGAGGGCGGAGACGGCGAGGGTGCGGTCGGCGGCGCCGATCCCGAAGCGCTCGACGAGGTCGTCGAGGGTGGCCATCGCCGCCCGGTGCGGGACCTCCACGCCCTTCGGCTCGCCGGTCGAGCCGGAGGTGAACAGCAGGTAGGCCCGGTCCTCCTCGTCGCCCGGCACGGGCGCGGCCAGCGGCGCGGCGGCCAGCGCCGCGGCCAGCCCGACGACCCGCACGCCCGCAGGCGCGCCGTCGGCGTGGCCGAGCACCAGCCCGACGCCTGCGGTGTCGACGATGCGCCCGGCCCGCGCCGGGGGCTGCTCGACGCCGATGGGGACGTAGCAGCCCCCCGCGGCGAGCACCCCGAGGACCGCGACGACCTGGTCGGGGCCCTTGGGCAGCCGGACGCCGACCGCGTCGCCGGGCGCGGTCCCGGCGGCGTGCAGCGCACCGGCCACGCGCAGCGCGCGCTCGGCCAGCTCGCCGTAGGACAGCACCCCGGCGCGCCCCCACAGCAGGGCCGGCGCCCCGGGGGTGTCGGCGGCGCGGGCGAAGAATCCCTGGTGCAGCAACCGGCCGCTGCGCGGGGCCGCGGTGGCGTTGACCCGGGCGCGGACCGCGGCCTGGGCGGGCGGGCGCAGGTCGGGCACCGGCCCGGTCCACGCCGCCTCCGGGCCCGCGACCAGCGCCTCGACCAGGCGCCGGTAGGCGCCGAACATCGCGTCGACGACCCCGTCGGCGAACCGGTCGGCGCGCAGGTCCCAGTTGACCAGCAGCCCGCCGCCGAACTCGGTGACCTGCGCGTCGAGCAGCACCTGCGGGCCCTGGGAGAGCGTCCAGACCGGCTCGCCGAGGGTCTCGCGGACGGTGTCGTCGTAGAGCTCGCCCAGGCTCAGCGCGCTGGTGAACACGACCGGGGCGATCATCTGCTGGCCGCGGGCGCGGGCCAGGTCGCGCAGCACCTCGACACCGGAGTAGTGCACGTGCCCGGCGGCGGAGTGCATCCGGGCCTGGAGCGCCCGGGCGCGCTCGGCGAACCCGAGCGGCTCGGTCAGGTCGACCTCGAGCAGCACCGAGCTGGTGAAGTCGCCGACGAGGTCGGCCACCGCGGGGTGCAGGGGCTCGCGGTCGAAGGTGGGCACGTTGAGCAGGAACCGGGGCTCGCTGCTCCAGGCGCCCACCACCTCGGCGAACGCCGTGGCCAGGGCCATGGCCGGGGTGAGGCCGTGGCGGCGGGCGGCCGCGGACAGCGCGGCCTTGTCGGCCGCGGACAGCACCACGTGCCGGCGCACCGACCTCGCCGGCGCGCCCGGGCGTTCCGGGGCCAGCGGCAGGTCCGGGGCGCCGGGCAGGTCGGCCAGCCGCTCGGCCCACCAGCGCGCGTCGGCCGCGACCCGGTCGGCGCGGCGGTGCCCGAGCTCGGCGAGGTAGTCGCGGAACCGGTACCCGACGGGTTCCGGGGGGCGGTCGGGGTCCGCGCAGAGCCGGGCGAGGTCGGCCAGCAGGATGCGGTAGCTGACCGCGTCGCCGGCGAGCATGTCGACGTCGACGTGCAGCCGCGTCGCGCCGCCGGGCAGCAGGCTCAGCGCGACCGAGAACACCTCGCCGCGCTCGACGTCGAGCAGCTGGTGCGACAGCGCGTCGCGGACCTCGGCCAGCCGGGCCTCGACCCCGGCGGCGTCGAGGCCGGTCAGGTCGTGCACCCGCAGCCCGCGCCAGCCGGCCGCGGCCAGGACCTCCTGCTCGCCGTTGTCGGTGAACCGGGCGCGCAGCATCTCGTGCCGGGCCACCAGGGCGTCCAGGGCCGCCCGCAGCCGCGCGGGCTGCAGGGGCCGGGCGCCGGGCGGGCGGTCGAACTCGGTGTAGAGGTGCGCGGCGACGCCGCCGAGCGGCTGGCTGGGCGAGCGCCCGATCCAGTACGCGTGCTGGAGCCGGGCCAGCGGGAACGGGCCGTCGGACCGGTGGTCGCCGGTCGGGCCCGGCGCCGTCGCGGCGGTCCCGGCGCCGGCACGTTCGACCCGCAGCCGGTCCCAGGCGGCCAGGGTGGGGTCCTCGGCCAGCTCTTCGAAGGCCACCTCGGTCCCGGTGGCCCGCCAGGCCGCGACCAGCCGGATCAGCGCCATCGAGTCCAGCCCGAGCTCGAAGAGGTTGTCCTCGGCGGCGAGGTCGGCGGCGTCCTCCTCGACCGCCGCGGCGACCGCCGCGCGCAGGTCCGCGGCGCTCCAGCCGATGTCGGTGCCGGTCATCGTCGGCTCCCTCCCACGGGTGCGGTGTGCTCGGCGGGGACCCGGGCGGGCACGAGGAAGCGGCTGACGCTGCGCAGCTTCTCGCAGCTCTCCTCCAGCTCCCGGGCCGGATCGGACGGCCCGACGATCCCGGCGCCGGCGCGCAGCCAGGTCCGGCCCCCGCGCTGGAAGACCGTGCGCAGCACGAGCGCGGCGTCGAGGGCGCCGTCGGCGTCGGCGGTCAGGACCACCCCGCCGTACATCCCGCGCGGCTCGGTCTCGTAGCGCCGGATGGCCTCCAGCGCGGCCGGCTTGGGCACCCCGGTGACGGTGATCGCCGGGAAGAGCCGGCCCAGCGCGTCCCAGCCGCTCACCCCCGCGCCCAGCCGCCCGCTGACCCGGGAGGCGAGGTGCTGCACGCTGCCCCGGGCCTTGACCGCCATGAACTCCGCGACCCGCACGCTGCCCGGGGCGCACAGCCCGGCCAGCTCGGCCTGCGCGTCGCGCACGGAGATCGCGTGCTCGAAGACCTCCTTGGGGTCGTCGACCAGCTCGGCGCGCAGCCGCCCGTCGATCTCGCGGTCGCCCGACAGCGCGCGGGTGCCGGCCAGCGGCTGGGTGCTGACCTCGCCGCCGGCACCGACCTCGACGACGGTCTCCGGGCTGAACCCGGCGGCCCGCAGCCCGCCGACGTCGAGCAGGTAGGACCGGGCCGGGGTGTTGTCCCGGCGACCCACCGCGTAGGTGGCGACGAGGTCGACCGGCTCGTCGACCTCGACGACCCGGGACAGGATGACCTTCAGCAGCCGCCCGGCCCGGATGTCGTCGATGGCGGCGGCGACGGCCGCGCGGTAGGCGGCGCCGCCGCGGCGCTCGTCCACCACCAGCGGGGCGGGCGGCGCGGTCCCGGGGGCGGCGGTCAGCGCGGCCAGCAGCGCGCCCGGGTCGGCCCCGTCGCCGGTGCGGACGTCGGTCCCGGCGGGCCCGGACCGGACCTCGTGCTCGGGCAGGACCAGGTGCAGCAGCGGCTGCCCGCCGGGCACCGGGCCGCCGCGCAGCAGGTGGGCCAGCTCGAACGCCGCCCAGCCGTAGGCCCGCGAGCCCGGCGCGCCGACCTCGGCGGCCAGCTCCCCGACCCGGCGCAGCACGTGCCGGTCGGCCGGCAGCCGCCGCCGGACCTCCCCGCCGGAGCGCAGCTCGACCCCGCCGGCCCGGACCACCACCTCGTGCCGCGCGCCCAGCCCGAGCGACCAGCTCCCGCCGCGCTCGTAGAGGACGAAGGGGCCGGGTCGGTCGCGCACGAGCCGCAGCGCGGCCGCGGTCGGCAGGGGTTCCCCGACGCGGGTGCGGGCGTCGTGGGTCGGCGCGCTCATCGCGCACCCGGGTCCGGCGCCGGTCGGCCGTCGGTCATCGCAGGTCCTCCCGCAGGGTCAGGCGTGGGGTGATCAGCGGCGCGATCTCGTCGAGCGCCGCGGGGGTGAGCAGGTCGATGTGCCGGAAGTCGACGCCGACGACGTCGAGGCGGCCGGCGACGTGCGGGGCCCAGGCCGCCGACGCGCGCCGGGTCGCCGGGGTGCCGTCGTCGGCCCGTAGCGCGTCGACGCACAGGACGTCGCCGCGCACCACGCCGTACTCGGCCCCGGCGCGCATGCGGGCCCCGGCCACGAAGCTGCGCACCACGGCGGCGACCGCGCGCTCGTCGAGCCCGCCCAGCACGCCGCCCGCGGCGCGGACGATCCGGGTGGCCCGCGCGACCGTCAGGCCCTCCCGGTCGGGCCCGGCGAGCGGGTAGCCGGTGTCGCGCAGCAGCCGGACCAGCGCGGCGCTCCCGTCGGCCGGCACGGTGTCGTGGGCCGGGTCGAATTGCAGGGCGTCGAGCAGCCCCAGGAACTCGATCTCGTGCTCCCGCGCCTGGAGCTCGACGGCCATGGCGTGTGCGATGCAGCCGCCGAACGACCAGCCCAGCAACCGGAAGGGCCCGTGCGGGCGCACCCGCAGCAGCTCGTCGACGTAGCTCGCGGCCAGCGCGGTCAGCGACCCGGTGGGAGCGGTGCCGCCGAGCAGTTCCGGGGACTGCACGCCCAGGATCGGCAGCCGCGACGGCAGCACGCGCTTGAGCCCGGCGTACTGCCAGCTCATCCCGCCGGCCGGGTGCACGCAGACCAGCGGCGGCTCGGTGTCGGCGCCGCGGTGCAGCGGGACCACCGGCGACAGCGCGGCCGCGCCGTCGGGGGGCTGCTCCGCCTCGACGTGGGCGGCGAGGCCGCGCACGGTGGGGACGGCGAACAGGGTCGCGATGCCGATGTCGCGGCCCAGCCGCTCGCGGATGCGGGCGCGCACCCGCAGCAGCAGCAGGGAGTGGCCGCCGAGGGCGAAGAAGTCGTCGTCCGGGCCGACCTCGGGCCGGCCGAGCACCTCGGCCATGACGGCGCAGAGCACCGCCTCGACCGGGGTGCCCGGACCGCCGCTCCCCCCGCCGGACGGGTCGATCGCAGCCAGTGCCCGCCGGTCGAGCTTGCCGTTCGGGGTCAGCGGCAGCGCGTCCAGCACCGCGAGGGCGGACGGGACGAGGTGCGCAGGCAGCTCGCCGCCCGCCCAGGCACGCAGCTCCCCGGCGTCCAGACCGGGCGCGGCGACGTAGCCGTGCAGAGCCGGCCGGCCCGCGGCGTCGGGCCGGGCGACGACGGCGGCGGCGCGGACGCGCGGGTGGGTGGCCAGCACGGCCTCGACCTCCTCGGGCTCCACCCGCATCCCGCGGATCTTGACCTGGTGGTCGGCGCGGCCCAGGAAGTCGAGGGTCCCGTCGGGCGCGCGGCGCACGACGTCCCCGGTCCGGTAGAGCACCCCGCCGGGCGGGCCGAACGGGTCGGCGACGAAGCGCGTCGCGGTCAGCCCGGGCCGGCGGGCGTAGCCGCGCCCGACCAGGAAGCCGCCGACGTAGAGCTCCCCGGCCACGCCGACCCCGACCGGCTGCAGGTGCGGGTCCAGCACGTAGAGCCGGGTGCTGGGGTTGGCCCGCCCGATCGAGGTGGCGATGCGGTCGGCGCCGTCGCGGTAGACCACGTGCGACACCCCGATCGTGGTCTCCGCCGGGCCGTAGCCGTGGTAGAGCGTCACCGCGGTGCGGGCCCGGAAGCGCGCGAACAGCTCGGGGGTGAGCACCTCGCCGCCGCACCAGACGTGGCGCAGGCCGCCGAACCCGGTTCCCGCCCGGCCGGTGTCCTCGTCGAGGACGTCCAGCAGCGCCGCGAGCATCGACGAGACCAGGTAGACGAAGGTGACGCCCTCGGTGGTGATCAGCTCCAGCAGGCGCTCGGGGTCGCGCTCGGCGCCCGGTTCGGCGATCACCACCCGGCCGCCGCAGACCAGCGGCAGCAGGATCTCGTTGACCGAGATGTCGAACGACAGCGGTGCCTTGAACAGGGTGGCGTCGGGGGAGCCGAAGCCGAGCAGCTCGCGCTGCCAGCCCAGCCGGGCGCAGATCGCCTCGTGCCGGATCATCACGCCCTTCGGCCGGCCGGTCGACCCGGAGGTGAACATGACGTAGGCGATCTGGCGCCCGTCGATCGGGATGTGCGGCAGGTCCCGAGGGGCGCGGGCGAGCCGGTCGAGGTCGACCGCCAGCGTCGGCACCGGCGCGTCGGCCACGCCGCCGGGCCCGGTCAGCACCAGCGCGGCCGCGCACTCGGCCAGCAGGTCCGCGCGCCGCTTCGCCGGCCACTCCGGTTCGAGCGGCACGAAGGCGGCGCCGGCCGCCATCACCGCGAGCAGCCCGACCACCATCTCCGCCGAACGCGGCAGCCCGATCGCGACGACGTCCTCGATGCCGATCCCGCGTGCGCGCAGTTCGGCGGCCAGGGTCGCCACCCGCCTCCCCAGCTGGGCGTGGGTCAGCCGGCGGTCGCCGTCGACGAGCGCGACCGCGTCGGGGTTGCGCGCCCGCTGGGCGGCCAGCAGCGTGGGCACCGACGTGGACACCTCGGGTCGAGCGGTGTCGTTCCAGGTCCGCAGCACCCGTTCGCGCTCGGCCGGGCCGAGCGCCCCAATGGCGCCGACGGGCGTGCGCGGCTCCCCGATCAGGGCGCGCAGCACGGTGTCGAGCCGGTCGGCCAGCACAGCCGCCAGGTCGGCGTCGACGGCCCCCGGCCGGCGGGCCAGCGTCACCCGGGGGTCGGCGCCGTCGGTGCCCTCGAAGACCACGGCCAGCGGGTAGTGCGTGGCGTCGGCCGTGCGGACCGCGCCGATCCGCAGCCCCGACCGGGCCGCCACGGCCGCGATCCGGTCCTGGTCGACGGGGTAGTTCTCGACCACCACGAGGGTGTCGAACAGGTCCGAGGCGCGACCCTGCCCCGCCCCGACGTCGGCCGGGCCGACCTGCTGGTGGTCGAGCAGGGCGGCCTGCTCGTCCTGCACGCGGCGCAGCAGCGCGTCCACCGGTTCCGCGGCGCGCAGCCGCACCCGCACGGGCACGGTGGTGGCCAGCAGCCCGATCGTCGCCCCGGCCCCCGGCGCCCGGCCGGAGACCGTCGACCCGAACACCACGTCGTCGCGCCCGAGCGAGCGGGCCAGCGTCAACCCCCACGCCGTGTGCAGCAGGACCGCGACCGTCACCCCGGCCCGGCGCGCAGCCGCTCGCACCCCGTCGGGCAGCGCCCGGGTGGACCGGACCGGCAGGGCGACCCCGGCCGGCGCGCCCGGGCTGAGCAGGCTGTTCTCCTCCACGCCGTGCAGGGCGGCGCGCCACGCGGCGACCGCGGCACCCCGGTCCGCCCCGGCCAGCCGGGCCAGGTGCTCCCGGTAGGGCGCCGCGGAGGTGGGCGGCGGCGCGTCCGGGCCGGCGGCGTAGGCGTCGAGCAGGTCGCCGAGCAGCAGCGCCACCGACCACCCGTCCAGCACGAGGTGGTGGGCGGTGAGGGCCAGGACGTGCCGCCCGTCGTCGAGGCGGGCCAGCAGCAGCCGCAGCAGCGGGTCCGGGCCGGCGAGGGCGAAGCGGCGCAGCCGCTGCTCGTCGAGCAGCCGGGCGCACTCGCCGTCGGGGTCGTCGGCCCCGCGGACGTCGACCTCTCGCCAGGGGACGGGCCCCGGCCGGGGCACGACCTGCACGGCGTCGCCGCCGGGGCGGCGGGGGAAGACCGCGGTGAGCTGCGGGTGGCGGGCGAGCACGGTCCCGGCCGCGGCGCGCAGCCGCGCGGGGTCCACGCCGTGCAGCTCGGCGGTCACCTGGAGGTGGTAGACGTCGGGCTCGTCGGGGCCGCGGGCGGCGGCGAGCTCGGCGTGGAAGAGCAGGCCCTCCTGCAGCGGGGTGAGCGGCCAGACATCGCGCAGCCCGGGGTGGCGCCGGTCGAGCTCGTCGACCTCGTCCTGTGTGAGCCCGCGGACCAGCAGGTCCGACGGGGTGTGCCCGGTCGGTGCGGCGGCGGCGTGGCGGGCCAGCGCGCCCAGCGCCCGCAGCCAGCCGTCGGCCAGGCGTTCGACGCCGGCCGCGTCGACGCCCTCGGCCCAGGTCCAGGTGATCTCCAGTTCGGCGCCGCGCCCGGCGTCCACGGCGACGGCGCCGACCTCCACCGGGTGGGTGAGCACGGCGGGTGCGGCGGCCGCGAGCGCCGCGTTCTCCGGGGCGGGCGCCCAGGCCCGCGTCGAGGCGGTGGTCCGCCCCAGGTAGTTGACCAGGATCTCCGGTTCGTCGAGCCCGTCGAGCGCGCCGACCAGGTGGCGCAGCAGCCCGTAGCCGGTGCCGGCGGGCGCGGCGCGCAGCGCCTCCTTCACCCCGGTCACCGCCCGGCGCGCCGCCGATCCGCCGGCCAGCGCGTCGGTGACGTCCACATCGGACACGTCGAGCCGGACCGGGTGCACGGCGGTGAACCACCCGACGGCGCGCGACAGCGCCGCGCCCGCCACCAGCTCCTCGTCGCGGCCGTGGCCCTCCCGGGCGACGACGAGCGCGCGCCGCCCGCCGGCCGCGGCGGCCAGCGCGAGCCCGGCGAGCAGGACGTCGTCGGGGCCGGCGTGCACCCGCTCGGGCAGCGTCGTGAGCACCGCGGCCGTGGCGTCGACGGGCAGCGTCCGGGTGAGCCGGCCGGCGACCGCGCGCCGGTCCACCGGGCCGGGCGACAGGAACCGCTCGGCGGAGCCCAGGACGCGGCGCCAGTGGTCGAGGCCGGCCACCACCCGCGGTCCGGCGGCCGCGGCGTGCAGGGCGCGGGCCCAGCCGCGGAAGGAGGTGCCCGCCCGCTCGACGCGGGCGCCCCGCTCGACCGCGGCGGCCAGGTCGTCGACCAGGATCCGCCACGAGGCCGCGTCGACGACCAGGTGGTGGGCCACGAGCACGAGGCGTCCCGGGGCGCCGGCGCGGTCCAGCCAGACGCCGGCGAGCATCCGGCCGGCCGCCGGGTCGATCCGGTCGCGGGCCCGGGCCGCCGCCTCGACGACCGCCGCGGCGAGGTCACCGGGCTCCGCACCGATCCGTTCCAGGACCGCCTCCCCGGCGGCGGGCGGCGGGACGTCGAGCACGCCGCGGTCGGCGACGAGCCGTGCGCGCAGCACGTCGTGGGCGACCAGGAGTGCGGCCAGTGCCGCATCCAGCGCCTCCCGGGTCAGTCCCGCCGGCGTGGCGACGACGAGCTGCTGCGTGTACCCGGCCGGGACCGGGCCGGCCGCGACCAGCTCGCGCATGATCGGCGTCAGCGGCACGGTGCCGACCGCGGACGCCGCCGGTTCCCCGGAGTGCGCCGACGGCGGACCGGCCGCCGCGGCGAGCGCGGCCACCGTGCGCCGGGTGAACACGTCGCGCGGGCTCAGCTGCAGCCCCGCCGACCGCGCCCGCCCGACCAGCTGGATCGACAGGATGCTGTCCCCGCCGAGGGCGAAGAAGTCGTCGTCGACGCCGACCGCGGGCACGCCGACGACCTCGGCGACGATCCCGGCCAGGACGCGCTCGGCGGCCGTGCGGGGCTGCCGGTCCGCCCGCGGGGTGGGCGCGCCCGGTCCGTCGGGGGCGGGCAGCGCCGCGCGGTCGACCTTGCCGTTGGCCGACAGCGGGATCCGGTCGAGCCCGACCAGGACCGCCGGCACCATGTAGTCCGGCAGCAGCGCCGCGGCCGCGTCCCGGACCGCGGCGAGCGCGTCGGCGTCGGGGGCGCGGCCCGCCGGGCCGGCGACGTAACCGACCAGCCGCAGCCCGCCGGGGCCGTCCGCGCGGGCCACGACGATCGCCCGCGCGACGGCCGGGTGGCCCTCCAGGACGCGCTCGACCTCGGCCGGCTCGATCCGGTGCCCGCGCACCTTGACCTGGTCGTCGACCCGGCCGAGGAACTCCAGGGTGCCGTCGCGGCGGCGCAGCGCCACGTCGCCGGTGCGGTAGAGCCGCGCGCCGGGCGCCCCGAACGGGTCGGCGACGAAGCGGGTCGCGGTCAGCCCCGGCCGCCCCAGGTAGCCCTGGGCGACCTGCGGCCCGCCCAGGTACAGCTCGCCGGGCACGTCCGGCGGCACCGGGGCCAGCCACCGGTCCAGGACGTGCGCCGTCGTGGCGCCGCGCGGCAGCCCGATCGGCACCAGCGGACCCGAGCCCGTGCCCGGTCGGGCGCGGTGCACCGTCGCGTACACGGTCGCTTCGGTCGGTCCGTAGAAGTTCCAGACCGGCCGGTTCCCGACGAGGGCGCCGACCTCGTCCAGCAGCGCCGCGGGGAACGCCTCCCCGCCGAGGGCGAGCACGCCCGGGCGCACGTCGTGGCCGCCGTCGAGCAGCGCGGTCATCAGGCTGGGCACGGTGCTGACGAACGCGCCCTCGGCGACGCCGGGCCCACCCAGCGCGCCGGCGTCCTCGACCACGCTCAACCGGGCGCCCCGGGTCAGCGCGCCGACCAGTTCCAGCAGCGAGACGTCGAAGCTCAGCGAGGTGCTGAGCACGACCCGGTCGGGCTGGCCGGGTCCGAGCACCGGGTCCAGCCAGTCGGCGAACGCGGCCAGGTTGGCGTGGCTGACCACGACGCCCTTGGGTCGGCCGGTCGACCCGGAGGTGTGGATGACGTAGGCGACGTCGCGACCGTCGGCACCGGCGTCGACACAGCCGTCGACACAGCCGGTCGCCCCGTCGGCGTCGTCCAGCAGGATCCGCTCCGGCGTCGCGGGCAGCCGGTCCTGCAGGGCCCGGGTGGTGAGCACGACGGCCGGGGCGGCGTCGGCGAGCACGAACGCGGTGCGCTCCAGCGGGTGGCCGGGGTCCAGCGGCAGGTAGGCCGCCCCCGCCGCCCAGACGCCCAGCACGGCGACCACCAGGCCGGTGTCGCGCGGCAGCGCGAGCCCCACGACGTCGCCGCGGCCGACCCCGGCGGAGCGCAGCCGCCCGGCCAGCTCATCGGCCCGGGCCAGCAGTCGCGCGTAGGTCAGCGCCCCGTCGGCGCCCTCGACCGCGACGGCGTCCGGGACCAGCCGGGCGACCGCCCGGATCCGGTCCGGCACGGTCGCCGGCTGCGGCACGGGCGCCGCGGCGACGGCGGGCTCCTCGCCGGGCAGCAGCACGGGCAGCGCGCGCACGGGCCGGTCGGGGTCGGCGACCGCGGCGCCGAGCAGCCGGGCCAGCCGCCCGGCGAACGCGGCCGCGGCGTCGGCGTCGAACAGGTCCCGGGCGTACTCGACGCGCAGGTCCAGCTCCCCCGTCGGCTGCTCGGTGACCGTGACCGTCAGGTCGAACTTCGCCGCGGTGATCGGCACCGGGCGGGGCGCCACGGCCAGCCCGCCCAGCTGCGGGGCGAGCGCGGGCGGGCGCTCGTAGGCCAGCAGGACCCGGAACAGCGGGGAGCGCCCGGTGCCGCGGTCCGCGGCCACGGCGTCGACGACCCGGTCGAAGGGCACGTCCTGGTGGGCGTAGGCGGCCAGGTCGGCGGCCCGGACGCGGGCGAGCAGCTCGCGGAACGTCGGGTCGCCCGAGACGTCGGCCCGCAGCACGAGGGTGTTGACGAAGAAGCCGACCAGCTCGTCGAGGGCGGGGTCGTCGCGGCCCGACACCGGGCTGCCCACGACGACGTCCGGGCCGGCGCCCGACCGGGCCAGCAGCGCCGCGAGCGCCGCGTGCACGACCATGAACCCGGTCGCCGCGCTCGCCCGGGCCAGCCGGCGCAGGCCCGTGGCGACCTCCTCGGGGAGCCGCTGGAGCACGTGGCCGCCTGCCCCGCTGCGCTCGGCCGGGACCGGGACCGGGGTGGGCAGCGCCATCTCGGCCGGGAGGTCGCGCAGCGCCGCCCGCCAGAAGTCCAGCCCGGCGCGGAACTCCTCGCCCGCCTCGTCCACCAGCGCGCGCTGCCACACCGCGTAGTCGCGGTAGTGCACCGGCGGCGGGGGCAGGGCGGGGTCGCGCCCCGCGGCGCGGGCCCGGTAGGCCGCGGCGAGGTCGGTGAACAGCGGGCCGACCGAGCCCTCGTCGGCGGCCACGTGGTGCAGCAGCACGACCAGTACGGCGCGGTCCGGGGACAGCCGCAGCACGGTGATCCGCAGGGGCGGCTCGGCCGCCAGGTCGAACGCCCGCCCCGCGGCCCGGGCGACCGCCCGCTGCACGGCCTCCGGCGCCGGGTCGACGTCGACGACCTCGATCGGGACGCCGGTGGGCGGGGCGACCACCTGCACACCGGTCCCGTCGCGGTCGTCGAGCAGGGTGCGCAGCGGTTCGTGCCGGGCGACCAGGTCGCCGAAGGCCAGCCGCAGCGCGGCCAGGTCCAGCGGGCCGTCGACGTCGAAGGCGATCGGGATGGTGTAGGCCGTGCCCGGGCCGTCGAGCCGGTCGAGGAACCACAGCCGCTGCTGGGCGTGCGACATCGGCGCCTCGACGGCCGCGCCGGCCGGGGCCGGCGCACCCCGCTGCAGCCGGGTCCGCTTCGGGCGCTCGCCGGCCAGCGCCGCGGCCATCCCGGCGACCGTCGGCGCGGCGAAGACCTGCCGGATCGACAGGTCGGCCTCCAGCACGGCGCGCACCCGCCCGACCAGCCGGGTGACCAGCAGCGAGTCGCCGCCGGCGGCGAAGAAGTCGTCGTCGGCGCCCACCGCGGGCACGCCGAGCAGGTCGGCGACCAGCCCGGCCAGGATCTCCTCGACCGGCGCGCCCGGCGCGCGCCCGGACGCGGTGTGCCGCGGCTCGGGCAGCGCGCGCCGGTCGAGCTTGCCGCTCGGGGTCATCGGCAGCGCGTCGAGCACGACGGTCGCCGACGGCACCATGTAGGCCGGCAGCGCCGAGCGCGCCCAGTCCTCGACCTCGGCGACCGTGGCCCCGGCCTGCAGCACCACGTGCGCGACGAGCCGGCGCTGCCCGGTCGGGCCGACCGGGGCGCTGGCCACGGCGGCGGCCACCGCCGGGCTCGCGGCCAGCGCGACCTCGACCTCCTCCAGCTCCAGTCGCATCCCGCCGACCTTGACCTGGTTGTCGGCGCGGCCGACGAACTCCAGGGTTCCGTCCCCGGCCCAGCGCACGATGTCGCCGGTGCGGTAGAGCCGGGTGCCGGGTGGGCCGAACGGGTCGGCGACGAACCGGGCCGCCGTGCCGGCGGGGTCGCCGACGTAGCCGCGGCCCAGCAGCGACCCGGCCACGTACAGCTCGCCGTCGACGCCCGGCGGGACGGGGCGCAGCCAGCCGTCGAGCACGTGCAGCCGGGTGTTCGGGTTGGGCCGCCCGATCGAGGTGCGCATCCGGCGCCCGCCCTCGCGGTACACCACGTGCGACACGCCGATCGTGGTCTCCGCCGGCCCGTAGCCGTGGTACATCGTGGCCCGGCTCAGCGCCCGGAAGCGCTCGAACAGCTCCGGGGTGAGCACCTCGCCACCGCACCAGACGTGCCGCACCGCGGGCAGGACCTCGCCCGCACCGGGCAGGGCCAGCATCGCGTCGAGCATCGACGGGACCAGGTAGGTGAAGGTGACCCCGCCTGCGCGCACCAGCTCCAGCAGCGCCGACGGGTCACGCTCGGTGCCCGGCGCGGCCACCACCACCGCGCCCCCGGCCACCAGCGGCAGCAGGTACTCGTTGACCGAGATGTCGAACGTGGTGGGCGCCTTGAACAGGGCCGCGTCGTCGGGGCCGAAGCCCAGCAGGCCGGTCTGCCACACGAGCCGTTCGGCGATGGCGTCGTGGCGCAGCATCGCGCCCTTGGGCGTCCCGGTCGACCCGGAGGTGAACATCACGTAGGCGAGCCGGGCTCCCTCCAGCGGCGGGTCGCCGGCCACGCGCTCGTCGTCGAAGGCCCAGTCGCCCAGGTCGACGACGAGCACCGGCCGGTCGGGCACCGCCGGGCGCGCCGGCCCGGTCAGCACCGCGACGGCGCCGGCCGCGGCCAGCACCTGGTCGCGGCGGGCAGGCGGCCAGTCCGGGTCGACGGGCACGAACACCGCGCCGGCGCGCAGCGCGGCCAGCGCCGCGACCACCAGCTCCGCGCCGCGCGGGAGCAGCAGCGCCACGACCGCCTCCGGTCCCGCGCCCTGCCGGCGCAGCCGGGCGGCGAGCTGCCCGGAGCGCAGGTCGAGCTCGCGGTAGGTCAGCTGCCGCCCGCCGTCGACCACGGCCCGGGCCCGCGGCGCCCGGCGGGCCTGTGCGGCGAACAGCTCCGGCACCGTGCGCGCCGGGGCGGGGGCGGCGGTGACGTTCCAGTCGTGCACGACCCGCCGGCGTTCGTCGGCGGTGAGGCGGTCCAGCCGGCCGACCGGGACGGCCGGGTCGGTCACGACCTGGGTGAGGATCCGCACCAGCCGCCGGGCGAGCAGCCCGGCGCGCGCCGGGTCGACCCGGCCGGGCTGGTGGCGCAGCCGCAGCGCGATGCCGCGCCCGGCCGGCGCGGCCACCAGCGCCACCGGGTAGTGCGTGGCGTCCTCGATCCGCACGCCGGCCAGCCGGATCCGGCCCGCGCCCGGCCGGTCCACCGCGGGCGGGTAGCTCTCGAAGACCACCAGCGTGTCGAACAGCTCCCGCACCCCGACCGCGCGCTGGACGGCGGCCAGCCCGACGTGCTGGTGCTCCAGCAGCCGGGCCTGCTCGTGCTGCAGCCGCGCGAGCAGCTCCCCCACCGCCTCGGCGGGGTGCAGCCGCACCCGCACGGGCAGCGTGTTGACGAACATGCCGACCAGCGACCCGCTGCCGGGCACCTCGGGCGGGCGGCCCGCGACGGTCGTGCCGAACACGACGTCGTCGCCGCCCAGCTCGCCGCCCAGCAGCAGCCCCCAGGCGGCCTGCACGACGGTGTTGGGGGTGACGCCGACGGTGCGGCGCAGGGCCTCGATCCCGTCCTGCACGGCGTCGGGCAGCGTGATGTCGATGTCCGCCGGCAGCTCGGGGGCCCCACCGGCGCCCGGCCCGGCCAGCAGGAACGGCCCGGGCAGGCCGTCGAGCGCGCCGCTCCAGGCGGCCAGCGCTGCGGCCCGGTCCTGCTCCGCGGCCCACCGGGCGTAGTCCCGGTACGGGCGGTGCCCGATCGCCGCGGCCTCGCCCCGGCACAGCGCGACGAGGTCGGCCACGAGCAGCTGGGTGGACCAGCCGTCGACCAGGATGTGGTGGCTGGCCAGCACGAGCCGGTACACGTCCGGCCCGAGCCGGACCAGCACGCACCGCCACAGCGGGGCCTGCGCCAGGTCGAACCGGGTGGCCCGCTCCCGGTCGAGCAGCCGCTCCAGCGCCGCGTCCCGCTCGGCGGCGGGCGCGGCGGACAGGTCGACCTCCCGCCACACCGGTTCGACGGCGCGCAACACCACCTGCACCGGGTCGTCGCCGTCCTCGGCGAGGAAGCACGAGCGCAGCACGGCGTGCCGCCCGGCCAGCCGGGACACCGCCGCGCGCAGCGATCCGGGGTCCGCCGGCCCGGTCAGCTCGACGACGGTGAGGACGGTGTAGACGTCGGTGTCGGCGGCGTCGTCGAGCCGGTGGTGGAAGAGCAGGCCCTCCTGCAGCGGGGTCAGCGGCAGGACGTCGTCGAGGCTCGGGCTCGCGGTCATGGCAGCAGGGATCTCCCTCGGGCGCCCGACGGGCGCGGCGATGGCGGGTGGGGGCGGGGCGCGCCGGGACGCCCGGTGCCGGGGGGCACCGGTTGCGGCGGGCGCTGTCCGGCGGAAGGGGTCAGTCCGCCACCGGGTGGGAGGTCAGGTAGCCGCCCATGCGGGTGAAGTGGTCGAGGGCGTCGACGTCGCGGCCGTCGTCGAGGCGGACCCGCTCGACGAGCAGCCCCGGGCTGCGGCCGCGGCGGGCCTGCGCCCCGGCGACGACCACCACCCCCGTGCCGCGCCGGATGAAGATCCGCCCGGGGGTGCCGCCGTAGGGCTGGTCGGTCACCCTCGCCTTGAGCACCCGCAGACGCCGGGTGCCCTGGTAGCAGTAGGCGTTCGGGTACGGGTCGGCCTGCGCGCGGACCAGGTTGAACAGCTCACGCGCCGACCAGGTCCAGTCCATCCGGTTGTCCTCGTCGGTGCGCCGGTGGAAGTAGGAGGCCGCCCGCCGGTCCTGCGGGGTCCAGTCGGTGCGCCCGGAGGCGAGCAGGGCCAGCGCGTCGACGGTGATCGGTCCGAACATCGCCAGGGTGCGGTCGAACAGGTCGGTGATGACGTCGGAGTCCGACACCGGGGTGGCCCGCTGCAGGACGATGTCGCCGGCGTCGAACTCGGCGTCCATCATGTGCGCGGTGACCCCGACCTCGGGCTCGTCGTTGATCAGCGCCCAGTTCAGCGGGGCGAACCCGGCGTAGGCCGGCAGCAGTGCGTCGTGCACGTTCAGGGTGCCGAGCCGGGGGATGGAGTACACCTCCGGGGGCAGCCAGGTCCGCCAGTTCGACACCACCGCCACGTCCGCCTCGGCGGCCCGCACGGCCTCCCGGACCTCGGCGTCGCCCGCCCGGTTGCGGACCAGCAGCGGGATCCCGCGCTCGTCGGCCAGTTCCGCCACGGACTCGTTGAAGATCTTCTCGTAGGCGTTGTCGCTCTGCGGGTGGGTCACGATCAGCGCGACCTTGTGCCCGGCGTCGAGCACCGCCTCGATCGTCCGACGCCCCCAGGTCATGTAACCGAACGCCACGACGCGCAAGACGCACTCCGCTCCCGAGAGAATTGTTTCCGTCGACCCTTCGAGGCCGAACGCACGAACCGTCGGTCAGGCGTCGACGCCATTTCCGGCGTCGAGCACCGCTGCCAGACTCCGCGGCCGCATGTCCACCCAGGACTCCTCGATGAACGCTAGCACCGCAGCTCGAGACGCCGGCCCGACTACCACCGTCCACCCGTCGGGAACAGCTGCGAAAGCCGGCCACAGCGAATACTGCCCCTCGGAGTTGCGCAATCCCAGGAACTCACCCGAGTCATCGTCGAACGGATTCACGACTGAGAGCTCCCCCGATTCCACGGCCTCTGGACTCCCCCACCGTAAGCTTCACTTAGCCTACCCTAAATAGGCCGATCCGGTGAACCGCGAGAGCGCAGCGGTGCCGCCCGGGAATTGTTCGGAGGCCCTAACCCACGAACGGCGCAGCAGCCGGATCGTCGCCCGCCCGGGACGCGACCGACGCCGGGCACGTGGCCAGCGGGAACCGCACCCGCGCCCGATCCGCCCCGTCCGCCCGATCGCGCTCCGTACGGCGGCGGCGGCGCGCCCATGTACGGAAGGGCTATGACGCCGCTCGTCGGACGGCGCCCGGCGCCGGCCCGACCTTCGACCTGCCGCAACAACGCCGCCGTGCCGATCCCGAGACTGGCAGCATCGGCGCCTGTCGGCTGCTCAGCGGCAGTCCTCGAGGGCGAAGTTGACCTGCTCCCATCGGGCTGCCCACGCGAGCAGCGCGAGGTGTCCGGCGGCGGGGGCGGCGACGGTGTGAGTGCGCTTGTGTGAGTCAGCGCCGATCATGATCAAGGGGAGCTCCACGCTGCGAGACGGTCACGGGCCTGGATCGTCTGGCTGCGAGCACGCCTCAGTAGGGCCGAGCGCACGCTCCCATCAAGCCACGCCGCCAGACGACGCAGGTGCCCGGCGGGGCCGCACATCGCCGAGAGGCCACCAGCCACGGCCGGGGCAGCGAAGAAGGGGAGCGAACCCCGCCGGACACGATCATCGTGGCACTGACGCGAAGAAGCCGACGCCGCCTTGAGGATCTCGTTCGCGCGGCGCAGCTCGGCGTTCTCCCGCTTGAGCCGCTTGATCTCGGCCGAGTCCTCGCTGGTCACACCGGGTCGCTGGCCGGCATCGGTCTCGGCCTGGCGGACCCACTTGCGCACCGTCTCCGCCGACCCGACCCCCAGCTTCTGGGCGACCGCGCCGATCGCGGCCCACTGCGAGTCGTAGTTCCCGGTGACCTCGACGACCATCCGCACCGCGCGCTCACGCAGCTCCATCTCCTCACAAGATCGAGTCTCCAGGCATGCGGGGCGATTCAGAGCCCGCCTAGACGCGTACAGGTCGGTCCTGGTTGAGGTGGTCCTGGTTACCCGTGACCGGGCGGTCGACGCTGGTCCGGTGAGCTCGCCGATGCGAGAAGTACAGATGAGGCAGCAGGAGCTGAAATGTCGAAAGACACCAGGGGCAACAGCCGGACCGTCGTCATCACCGGGGGCAACAGCGGCCTCGGCTACGGGTCCGCGCAGGCCCTCCTCGGCTCGAACGAGGGGCCGTGGCACGTCGTGATCGCGTCCCGCCACGCGGGCCGCGCGCAGACCGCCGTCGACGCGCTGGCCGCCGGAGCCGTCGTCGGCCACACGGTGGAGGCGATGATGCTGGACCTGGCGTCCCTCGCCTCGGTCCGGTCCTTCGCCGCCGAGGTGACCGAGCGGCTGGCCACGGGTGCGCTGCCCCCGCTGCACGCCGTGGTGTGCAACGCGGGCGTGCAGATGGGGACGGCCCTCGCCACGACCGCCGACGGGTTCGAGGCCACGTTCGGTGTCAACCACCTGGGCCACTTCGCCCTCGTCAACGGGCTGCTGCCGGTGCTGGAGGCGCCGTCGCGGGTGGTCGTGGTGTCCAGCGGCACCCACGACCCCGCGCTCAGGATGGGGCCGCCCCCGGCCTGGAACGACCCGCGGGCCCTCGCCCGGGGCGAGCTCGGGCCTGCGGCTGCGAGGGCCAACGCCCTGATGCGGGGCCAGGCCCGCTACAGCACGTCCAAGCTCGCGAACGTCTACTTCACCCATGCGCTGGCCCGCCGCCTGCCCGCGGGCGTCACCGCCAACGCGTTCGACCCCGGGATGATGCTGGGGACCGCCCTCGGGCGCTCGCTCCCCGCCCCGGTGCGGTTCGTGGCGCAGCACATCCTCCCGCGGATCACCTGGCTGCTGCGCCGGACCGTCACGGACAACATCAACACTGCCCAGGAGTCCGGCCGGGCGCTCGCCTGGGTCGTCACCGCGCCGGAGCTGGCCGCCACCACCGGCAAGTACTTCGACCTGCGCCGGGAGAAGCCCTCGTCCGAGGAGTCGTACGACGCCGCCCGCGCGGAGCAGCTCTGGACCGACAGCCTGGCCCTGACCGGTGTGTCCGCCACCCGCTGACGCGGCAGCGAAGCCCGAGGAGAACGACGTGCGGAATCTCGTGACCGATCCGGCGGTACCGACGTACTCGACAACCGAGCGCGATCGCCGATGGGGCCAGGCGCGCGAGCTCATGGACCGTGAGGGCCTGGACGCGCTGCTCGTCTTCGGTGAGCACGAGGACGCCGGCCCGGCGTCGGGTGCCTACGACAGGTGGTTCACCAACGGCAGGCCCGGCATGACGGTCGTGTTCCCCAGGACCGGCGACCCGGTCGCGCTCCTGCCCTCCGGGCAGTACGTCTTGGACCACCTGGAGTCCTCGCGCCGAGGCGAGTCGGTGTGGATCCCACCGGAGAACCTTCGCGCCTCTCGTGACTCGGGCGCGATCGTCCGGACGCTCGACGAGCTGGAGCTCACCGATGCCACCATCGGTGTCGTCGGCCTGGGGCCGCACATGCCGTGGCACCCGGAGGGCATCATCGGGTTCCGGCTCTGGAACAGCGTCCTGGCGCAGGCCCCCGAGGTGAAGTTCACGTCGGTCGACATGGCGTTGGCTCTGCTTGTCAGCCGGCTGAGTCCGGAGGAGATCGACGTCGTGCGCCACGCGGCGAGCGTCGGCGACGCCATGGTGCGGGCCATGGTCGAGACCGCCGCACCCGGCGTTGCGGAGAGCGAAGTGTTCGCGGCGGGCATGGCCGAGGGCTACCGGCGAGGCACGGTGCCGCCGGCGATGCACTTCTGGTCGGGCCCGGACCCCGTCGCCGTCGGCTGGCCGGCCTGGGGCTACCGCCCGCAGGCACCCCGGGTCCTGCGCGACGGCGAGGTCGTCTATGCCGAGGTCTTCTCACAGTTCGGCGGACGCGAGGCACAGAACCAGGTCACGATCGCCGTCGGCGACGTGCACGACGACTTCCACCGGGCCGGCGACGTCGCCCGCGCGGCCTACGACGCCGGCCTGGAAGCGTTGCGTCCGGGCCGCACGTGGGGTGAGGTCGTGGAGGCGGTCCACGCGCCGCTCGACGCGGCCGACGGTTCGATGTTCCTGATCGCGCTGCACTCGCTGAACCCGGGCCTCGTGGTCGGCCGCGGCCGTGGGGACATCGGCAAGCTTGTCGGTGCGCAGGCCTACCCGGCCGTGAACGCGCACCCGGCCATCATGACCGACCTGGTGCTCCAGCCCGGGATGTCCTTCGTCCTCGAGCCGCAGTACGCCTTCGGGCGCCACCTGGTCCACGTCGGGGGGACCGTGATCGTCGGCGAGGACGAGCCCATCGAGCTCAACCCGTACACGGCACAGATCCTCCGGGCGTCCGGTACGGCACGGCCCAGCCGGGAGTACTCGGGCTGACGCCGCCGGCCACGTTCCAGGACCGACCTGGTCCTGGATACGCGGCTCGGCGCGGCCGACACTGGGGACATGCTCGACCGTCCTGGGCTCGCCGACTTCCTCCGCCGCCGCCGGGAGATGCTGCGTCCGGCCGACGTCGGGCTGCCCGACGGCGTCCGCCGTCGCACCCCTGGCCTTCGGCGGGACGAGGTGGCGCACCTGGCCGGCATGTCGACCGACTATTACGCCCGGCTCGAGCAGAGCCGCGGCGCCAACCCCTCCGAGCCGATCGTGGCCTCCCTGGCCCGCGTGTTGCGCTGCGACCTCGACGAGCGAGACCACCTCTACCACCTGGCGGGGCTGGAGCCACCGGCGAGGCTCGCGTCTCGGCACATCCGCCCAGGGCTGATCAGCCTGCTCGACCGGCTCACCGACGTCCCCGCCTCGATCTGCACCGACCTGTACGACGTGCTGTGGCAGAACGCGCTCGCCGACGCCGTCCTGGGCACCCAGGACCCCCAGGTCGACCCCCGCTCCCGCAACCTCGTGTGGCAGTGGTTCACCAACCCGGCCACGCGCGCCCGGGTGCCGAAGGAGGACTGGCCGCGGCACTCGACGGATCACGTGGGCCACCTGCGCGCGACGCACGCACGCCGTGGGCGCGACAAGGACGTAGCGACGTTCGTGCGGGGCCTGCATGAGCACAGTGCCGAGTTCCGCGACCTGTGGGAACAGCACCACGTCTCCGTGCGCCGGTTCGACCGCAAGAGGCTGCTGCACCCGGACGTCGGCGAGCTGCACCTGACCTGCGAGGTGCTGCTGACCCCCGCCGAGGACCTCATGGTGGTCACCTTCTTCCCGACCCCCGGCACCGATGCGCACGAGAAGCTCGACCTCCTGCGCGTCATCGGCATCCAGGGCTTCAAGCCTGCAGGGGACCTTTGTTGAGCGTTCCGAGTGTGACCGCGGCGGCCCGCTCGCCGGCGGTCCACATCGGGGAAGCAGCCAGGTCGGCAGCGCGGTGTCGAGCGGCGGTCAGCGCGGCGACGGGCATCGCGTTCTCGGCGGGTGCAATCAGGGACTGCAGCTGCCTGAGCCCGGCGCGCACTGGCGCATCATCGGCGGCCGCAGCGAGGTCGCTCAGCGCGGCACGCACCGCCGCTCCGGTGTTGATCTTGACTTCGCTACCGGCCGCGTGCAGCCGCGCGACCGCATCGACGAACGCTGCCCGGGCCGCGCCGAGCACAGTGAGGTCGTCGGCGGCCGTTGGCCGGTTGGTGGATACGGAGTTGAGGACGCGTTGGGCCGCCGGCTCGGCGGCCAGCATCGCCCTGCCGCAGGTCCTCGGCATGTCCAGCAGCAGCGATGCCGAAACGGATCTGCAGACAGTTGCGGTTCTTGGCGAGCAGGAGCGGCTGCTTCAGGTGGGACAAGCGTGGCTTCGATCTTGGATCTTCGAGCCCGCGAGCCACCGCAGCAGCCCGTTCGGTCGAACCGTGACCGGTCGCAGCCCCTCTACTCTCGTCCCGTGATCGCGAAGGCACCGGAAGCGCTCGCCGAGCTCTACCGCGAGCTGCACGCCCATCCCGAACTCTCGTTCGCCGAGGCCCGCACCGCCGCCGTCGTGGCCGACCGGTTGCGCGCCCTCGGCGCCGAGGTCACCGAAGGGGTGGGCGGAACAGGGGTGGTCGGTGTCCTGCGCAACGGCGACGGTCCGACCGCCCTGCTGCGCGCGGACATGGACGGCTTGCCGATGCTCGAGGGCACCGGCCTGCCCTACGCCAGTACCGCCCGCGGCACCGACCCGGACGGCAACGACGTCCCGGTGGCCCACTCCTGCGGGCACGACATGCATGTGACCTGCCTGCTCGGCGCCCTCCAGGACCTCGCCACGGACCGGGCGGCCTGGAGGGGGACCGTGCTGGCGGTGTTCCAGCCGGCCGAGGAGATCGGGCAGGGCGCCCAGGCGATGATCGACGACGGCCTGTTCGACCGGTTCCCGGCACCGGCGGTGGTGCTCGGCCAGCACGTCGCACCCCTGCCCGCGGGGTGCCTGGCGATCCGCTCCGGCCCGGCCTTCGCCGCAGCGGACGCCGTGCGCGTCGTGCTGCACGGCCGCGGAGGCCACGGGTCCCGACCCGAGACGACGGTCGACCCCGTCGTGATGGCCGCCGCAACGGTCATGCGCCTGCAGACGATCACATCGCGGGAGATCGCCGGCACCGACACCGCCATCGTCACCGTGGGTGCCCTGCGGGCCGGGACCAAGGAGAACATCATCCCCGACGACGCCGAGCTGCTGGTCAGCGTGCGCAGCTTCGAGCCCGAGGTCCGCCGCCGCACCCTCGACGCGATCACCCGGATCGCCAACGCCGAGGCCGCCGCCTCGGGCGCGCAGCAGCCTCCCGACATCACCACGCCCTACGGCTTCCCCGCCGTGGTCAACGATCCGCGCGCGGTCGACCGCACCCGCCCGGCGCTGGCGAGCGTCGTCGGCACCGAGCGGGTCTTCGACCCGGGCCTGGTCACCGGCAGCGAGGACGTCGGCCTGCTGGCCACGGCCGCCGGGGCACCGTGCGTGTACTGGCTGCTCGGCGGCGCCGACCCCGCCGCGTTCGCCGGAGCGGCCTCGCAGGCCGAGATCGTCGCCCGGGTCGCCCAGCAGCCGTCCAACCACTCCCCGCTCTACGCCCCGGTCATCGAACCCACGCTCACGACCGGGGTGCGGGCACTCACCGCCGCCGCCCACGAGTGGTTGCCGGCCTGAGCCCGCCGCGCGGCTCCGGCCGCGTCCTCACCGGCCACCCGAACGCGGTGGCCTTCAGCCAGGACGGGCGGACGCTGGTCACGGACGGCGTGGACGGAACGGCCGACGGGGCCACCTAGCGCGACGAGGGCGGCTGCGATCCGGTGGACGACGGCAAGGGCGGTCTGGCTGGGCCGGTGACCGACCGTCCAGGGGCAGGTGCCGCACCGGGATCTGCATGCGGCCCCACCAGTAGCCGCGTTCCAGGTCGAGGTCGGCGTAGCAGCGCGTGACCCACGCCGCCCGGTAGGGAGTGATCTGCGGCGGATCAAGGTCGGCGACGTTCGCCAGATCTGGATATCGGCTCCGGCGACCTCGTCACCCATCGGCTGCACGCAGTGGATCTGGAACGTAGGACAGCGCACGAGCTGCGTCCGGCGCCGCGATCGACTCGACGGCCTGCTTCACGAGCGAACCAGGCCTCGGTTCCCCCGCGGAACGCATCAGCCTCCGGGTCGGGGACGGTACGGTGGGAGCGCCCATCGGACGAGAGGCTGACGTGGATCGACTGGCCACGGTGATCGCCGACCGGTTGGAGAAGGAGATCATCGGCCTGGGCTGGCCGGCCGGGCACACCCTCGGCTCGGAGTCCGAGCTGACCAACCGCTTCGGGGTCAGCCGCGCCACGTTCCGCGAGGCGGCGCGCCTGCTCGAGCACAAGCAGATCGCCCGGATGCGACGCGGCCCGAACGGCGGTCTGCTGGTGCACGCCCCGGCCGCGGCCGCGGTCGTGGAGTCCATGGCGACGTTCTTCGAGTTCAGCGCGGTCCCGCACGAAGCGGTGCTCACGGCGCGGCGTCCGCTGCAGGTGCTGGCGGCCCGGCTCGCCGTCGAACGCGCCCGCGTCGACCCGGACGGCGCACGAGCGGAGCTGGTCCGGGCCCAGGGGGCCGACGGGCCGCACCACGCGATCGCCCGGCTCAGCGGCAACCCAGCGCTGGCGATCTTCATCTCGGCGCTGCTGCAGGTCACACCGCACCCGGTGGGCGGGCGTCGGCTGCCGCACACCGACGCGCTGGTGGCGGCGGTGCTGGACGGCGACCTCGACGAGGTGGAGCTGCGAGTGCTCGATGCCGTCGACGAGAGCGCCGAGGGCACCGACGGCGGCCCGGTCACGGTCACCACCGACGACGAGCTCAAGGTCCCGGAGCGCGCCGCCCGGATGATCAATGAGCGAATCCGCGCGGCGGCCAGTCCGCCGGGGACCGTGGTCGGGTCGGAGGCGTCGCTGATCGCGTCGCTGGAGATCAGCCGTGGCACCTTCCGCGAAGCGGTGCGGGTGCTGGAGTACTACGGGATCGCGGCGATGCGCCGCGGAGTCGGCGGGGGCCTGGTCGTGCGCGAACCCGACCCGAGCCGGGTCGTCGGTACGGTCGTGGCCTACCTCGACTTCCTGCGCATCGAGCCCGAGCAGTTGTTGCAGGCCAGGGCCGCGGTCGAGCTCGCCACCGTCGAGCTCGCGGCCGCGCGCCTCGACGAGCGCAACTCAGCCAGGCTCGCCGCGGGGATGCGTGCCGAGTACGGCGTCCCGGGCGACCGGGTCTACACCGTCCAACCCGAACTGCACCGGCTCCTCGGCGAGCTGTCGGGAAACCTCCCGCTGCAGCTGTTCGTCGCGGTCCTCACCAGGCTCCAGACCACGCGGTTGGACTCCCACCCCACGCACGCCGAAGGCGAGGACGCCCGGGCGACGCACGAGCGGCTGGTCGCCGCGGTCGCCGCGCGCGACCCGATGCGCGCCCGCCACGAGATGGCCCGCCACCTCGACGTCATGCGGTTCTTCCTGGACCGCGGCTGGACCCGCCGTCCCTGACGGTCACACGGCGGCGGCCTCGGTCGTCGCCTCGGGCACGGCTCGACGGCGCGAACGGGAGGTCACGCGCGGGTCGAGCAGGTCGCGCAACCAGTCGCCGACGACGTTGATGGCCAGCAGGGTGAGCGCGATGGCCAGGCCGGGCACGATGATCTGCGGCGCCAGCCCGTCCAGGAAGCGCGAGGCCTCCCGCAGCATCCCGCCCCAGCTGGGTTGCGGCGGCGGGGTGCCCAGGCCCAGGAAGCTCAGCGACGCCTCGACCAGCAGCGCCGCCCCGAGCATGTGCGCGGTCAGCACGATGACCGGCTGGATGGAGTTCGGCACCACGTGGCGGGCCACCAGCCACCACCCGGGCAGCCCGAACGTGCGGGCGGCGTCGACGTAGAGCCGGTCGCGCACGACCAGCACCTGGGCCCGCATCATCCGGGCGAACGAGGGCATCAACGCGATCCCGACGGCGACCATGGCGGTGAGCAGGCCGGTGCCGAGCACCGCGGTGATCGTGATCGCGAGCAGGATGGTCGGGAAGGCCAGCAGGGTGTCCAGCACCCGCATGACCACGGCGTCCACCCGGCGCCCGACGAAGCCGGACACCAACCCGACCGGCACCCCGATCCCGACCGCGACCACCACCGCCACGACGGCCGAGCCCAGCGACACCTGGGCTCCGTAGAGCAGTCGGCTGAACACGTCGCGGCCCAGGTCGTCGGTGCCGAACCAGTGCGCCCCGGACATGCCCTGCAGGATGGCGTCGTAGTCCTGGTCGTTGTAGCCGTAGGGGGCCAGCGGCCCAGCCAGCAGCGTCGCCACCCCCAGCACCACGAGGAAACCCAGCGCCACTCGACCACCCGCCCGACCCGCCCTGCGGCGGCGCCGCACCGGTCCCTTGAGCATCGCGCTCGCTCCCATCAGACCCCCTGGATGCGGGGGTCGAGCCAGGTGTAGAGGACGTCGATCAGCAGGTTGACGATCACCACCAGGAACACCACCACCAGGATCACGCCCTGCACGACGGGGAAGTCGCGCTGCGTCGTCGCGCTGACCAGTGCCCCGCCCAGCCCGGAGATGCCGAACACGGTCTCCACGACCACCGCGCCGCCGATCAGCCGGCTGATGTCCAGCCCGATGATCGTCACGACCGGGATGGAGGCGTTCTTCAGCGCGTGCTGCCAGACGATCGCCCGCCCGGGCACGCCCATCGCCCGCTGCGTGCGCACGAAGTCGGCGGACAGCACCTCGATCATCGCGCTGCGGGTCTGCCGGGCGATGGCGGCCATCGCGGTCAGCCCGATGGCCAGTGCCGGCAGCACCTGGTGGGCCAGCCCTTCCACCGGGTCGTCGAACACACTGACGAAGCCGGTGGCCGGCAGCACCGCCCACTCCAGCGCGAAGATCGACACCAGGATCAGCCCGAACCAGAAGTTCGGGATGGCCAGCCCGGCGGTGGAGACGGCCCGGATCACCCCGTCGGTGGCGGTGCGGGCGCGCATCGCCGCGGCGATCCCCAGCGGGATGCCGGCCGCGATCGCCACCACCAGCCCCGCCACCACCAGTTCCATCGTCCGCGGCAGCGTGCGGGCCACGATGTCGACCACCGGTTCCCGGGTGAACAACGACGTGCCCAGGTCGCCGTGCAGCACGCCCCACATGAACCGGCCGTACTGCTCGACGATCGGGTCGTCGAGCCCGAGCTCGCTGCGCACCAGGGCGATCTGCTCGGGCGTGGCCTGCTCACCGGCCACCACCACGGCCGGGTCTCCCGGCACGAGGTAGGTGATCAGGAAGACCATGGCCGAGGCGAACAGCAGGGTCAGCAGGACCGAGACGACCTTGCGGCGCAGTGCGGTGACCATGAGCGCCCCCGGCTACTTCGCGAGCCAGACGTTGTTGATGATCGGCTTGCCGTAGATGTTCTGCTCGTATCCGCCCACCTTGTTCGACATCGCCTGCACGGTCGGCCGGAAGATCACGTGGAAGTCCAGGGCGTTCTGCCTGGTCACCAGGTCCTGCAGCTTCGCGAAGGCCGCCTTGCGCTGGTCGAGGTCGGACACGGCGACCGTCTCGGCCAGATCGGCCTGCAGCTCGGCGGGCTCGGCGAAGTCGACGACGTAGGGCGAGGCGGACGGGTAGAGCGCTGCGTAGGTCTGGTACGGGTCGGGGCGCCCGCTCCAGCCGATGCAGAACATGTCGAACTCCCCGCGCTCGCGGAACGCCGGCTGCGCCTCGGCCGCGTCGAGCACCGTCACGTTCAGGGTGATGCCGGCCTCGGCCAGCTGGGCCTGCATCGCCTCGACCATGCTGCGGTCGTCCTGCGAGGTGACCACGACCGTCTGGATGGTCAGCCCGTTCGGGTAGCCGGCTTCGGTGACCAACTGCTTGGCCTTGGCCACGTCGTGGGTGTAGACCTGAGCCGCGGCACCCGGGTAGGCCCAGTGCGAGGACGGCACGGCGGCGTTGGCCGGCTCCCCCAGGCCCTGGGTGTTGACCTTGTTGATGGCGTCGCGGTCGATGCCGTAGTTGACCGCCTCCCGGATGCGGACGTCGGAGAACGGGCCCTTCTCGAACCGGAACGTGCAGCGGGCCACCGCGAGCGACGGCCCGACGACGACGCGTGCGGCGTCCGAGCTGTCGACGCGGGCCTTGTCGGCCACGTCGAGCTGCATGATGAAGTCCTGCTGGCCGGACACCAGCGCGTTGGTGGCGGTGCGGCTGTCGTCCAGCAGAGTGATCTTGATGCCGTCGAGGTGCGGGCCCGGCCGCCAGTAGGCCGGGTAGCGCTCGTACTCCAGCGACTCGCCGGGCACCCGGCTGACGAACTGGAACGGCCCGGTGCCCACCGGGTTGTCGTCGAGGTTGGTCCCGTTCTGCACCGCGGTCGGCGAGACCATCATCCCGGCGCGGTCGCTGAACACCAGCGGCAGCGCGGTGTCGGGCCGGTTCAGGTTGAGCTGCACCGTCGAGGCGTCCACGACCTCCACCGAGTCGATGCTCTTGAGGTCGGCCTTGACCGAGGACTTCTCCTCGTTCTTGGCCCGCTCGATGTTGAACTTGACCGCCTCGGCGTCGAACGGGGTCCCGTCGTGGAAGGTCACGCCCTGGTTGAGGGTGAGCACCAGGGTGCTCGGGGTCGTGTACTCCCACTTCGAGGCCAGTCCGGGCACCGCCGTGAGGTCCTCGGGGTTGAACTCGACCAGCCGGTCGTAGAGCGGGTAGAGCACGTAGTGGTCGGTGCCCAGGGTGCCCAGGTGCGGGTCGAGCCGTGGGTCGCCCTCGGTGACCGCGCGCAGGATCCCGCCGGCGACCGGCGGTCCGGCCGCGGCGGCGGGATCAGCACTGGCGCCGTCGCGGGTGCCGCAGGCGGCGAGGCCGGCGAGGAGGAGCAGGCAGGCCAGCGCCATGACGAGCCTGCGGAGTGGGGGGTGGGACATCGGTGTCCTGCCGTTCGAAGGGGTGCGGGGGTGGGAGTGGCTCACAGCTGCTCGGCGAAGTGGCAGGCGACGGTCCGCCCGGGTTCCAGCTCCCGGACGGCGGGGATCTCCTGCGCGCAGCGGTCGCGGGCGAAGGGGCAGCGGGTGCGGAAGCGGCACCCGGAGGGCGGTGCGGCCGGGCTGGGGATGTCGCCGCGCAGCACCTCGCGTCGCTCGGTGCGCAGGTAGCTGGGCAGCGCCCGGGGCTGGGCGGCCAGCAGGGCCCGGGTGTAGGGGTGCGCCGGCCGGTCCACGACCGCGCCGACCGCCCCGGACTCCATGACCATGCCCAGGTAGAGCACGGTCACCCGGTGCGACAGGTGCGCGACGACGCTGATGTCGTGGGAGATGAACAGGTAGGACAGCCCGCGCTCGTCCTGCAGGTCGACCAGCAGGTTGAGGATCTCGGCCTGGATGGACACGTCGAGCGCGGAGACGCTCTCGTCGCAGACGATCAGGTCGGGGTCGCTGGCCAGCGCGCGTGCGATGTTGACCCGCTGCTTCTGACCGCCGGACAGCTCGTGCGGGCGGCGGTACCGGTGCGCGTCGCCGAGCCCGACCCGCTCCAGCAGGTCGGCCGCCCGACGCAGCCGCTCCGGTCGCCGCACGCCGGTCATCAGCAGCGGCTCGGCCACGCTCTGCTCGACGGTCATCCGCGGATCGAGCGCCTCGTGCGGGTCCTGGAAGACGACCTGCATCCGGCGGCGGAGCTCGCGGCGGCGCCGGCCGGGCTGGGTCCACGGGTCCTCGCCCTCGAAGCGGACCGCGCCCGCCTTCGGACGCAGCAGGCCGAGCACTGCCCGGCCGATGGTCGACTTGCCCGAGCCGGACTCGCCGATCAAGCCGAGGGTCTCGCCGCGGCCGATGCCGAGCGACACCCCGTCGACCGCCCGGATGGGCTGTTGGCGGCGCCTGCCCTCGAAGTGCACGACGAGGTCGTCGACCTCGAGCAAGGGCGGCGCCGGCTTCGGCGCGGTGCCGGCCTGCGCGGTGCTCACGGTGGTCACGAGCCGCTCCCCTGCACCACGGGCGCGTTCTCCACGGTCGCCTCCGCTCCGTCGTGGACCAGGCCGGGCAGGTCGAGCTCGTCGGCCCGCCGGCACCGGACGTCGTGCTCCGGCCCCCCGTCCCCGACCGGTGCGAGCGCGATCGGCTCGGCGCACTCGGGCACCGCGAAGTCGCAGCGCGGCCGGAACCGGCACCCCGTCGGCAGCTGGTCGGGTTGGGGCACCCGGCCGCGGATGGCGTGCAGCCGCTGGCGGCGGGTGCCCAGCCGGGGTACCGCCCACATCAGCCCGGACGTGTAGGGGTGCCCCGGCCGCTCCAGCAGCGCGTCGGTGGTCGTCGCCTCCACGACCTGCCCGGCGTAGAGCACGACGACGCGCCGGCACAGCTCGGCGACCACCCCGATGTCGTGCGAGATGAGCATGATCGATGTGCCGCGCTCGCGACCGAGCGTCTCCAGCAGGTCGAGCAGCTGGGCCTGGATGGTGATGTCGACGGCCGTGGTCGGCTCGTCGGCGATCAGCAGCTCGGGCTCGCCGATCAGCGCCATGGCGATCATCGCCCGCTGCCGCATGCCGCCGGAGAGCTGGTGGGGGTACTCGCCGGAGCGCCGGGCCGGGTCCGGGATGCCGACCGCGTCCAGCATCTCGATCGTCTTCTCGCGCGCCTCGCGCCGGGTGACCCTGCGGTGGCTGCGCAGCACCTGGCTGATCTGCTGGCCGATGGTGAACACCGGGTCCAGCGCGGTCATCGGCTCCTGGAAGATCATGCTGATCCCGGTGCCGCGCAGCCGGGCCAGCTCGGCTCGCGACATCGCCAGCAGGTCGGTGCCGCGGAACCGGATCTCGCCGGTGACCCGGGCCCGCGGCGGCAGCAGGCCCAGCACGGCCAGCGCGGTCATCGACTTGCCGCTGCCGCTCTCCCCGATCATCCCGACGGTCGTGGAGCGCTCGACGGTGAAGCTGACGTCGTCGAGGATCTGCACGTCGCCGTCGGGGGTGTCCAGGTACAGGCTCAGGTTGCGGACGTCCAGCAGGGTCTCGGTCATCGGCGCCCCGGTTCGGTCGCGGTCACCCGGTCGGCGGCCAGCCGGGCCAGGTCGTCGTCGTCCAGACCCAGGTACTCGGAGAGCACCTCGGCCGTGTGCTGGCCGAAGGTCGGCGACGGGTGCGCCGGCCGCGGCCGCCGCCCGGCGAAGCGGATGGGCAGGCCCGGGTAGTCGTGCGTGCCGGCCTCGGGGTGGTGCAGCCGGGCGAACCAGTCCCGCTCCCGCAGGTGCGGATCGGCGTGCAGGTCGCGGCCGTTCTGCACGGGCGCGGCCGGTACCCCGGCGCGCTGCAGCCGCTCGGCCAGTGCGTGCTTGTCCGCGTCGCGCACGGCCTCGGCCAGCTCCGCCTCGATCCGGTCCCGCGCGGCGACCCGGCCGGCGACCGCGTCGAGCTCCGGATCCGCGCCGAGGTCGTCGAGGCCGAGCTCCGCGCACAGCGCCCGCCATTGGTCGTCGGAGGCGGCCGCGACCGCGATCCACTCGTCGTCGCCCGCGGTGCGGAACGCCCCGTGCGGGCAGGCGTCGGGGCGGGCGTTGCCCTGCAGGACGGGGTCGGCGCCGGTCTCGATGGCCTCCAGCACGATCTCGCCGATCCAGTGCATCGCGGCCTCCTGCTGGGCCACCTCCACGTACTGGCCACCCTGATCGGCACGGCCGTGCCGGGTGCGGTGCAGCAGCGCGGTGAGCAGGGCGGCGGCGCCGTGCAACGCGCCGATCGGGTCGAGGTAGGCTGTGCCGCTGCCGACCGGGCCCTCGTCCGGGTAGCCGATGAGGCCGGCGATGCCGGCCATGGCCTCCATCGTCGGCCCCAACCCGCGCTGGCGGGACCGCGGACCGGTGTTGCCGGCCGCCGGCATCTCGACCATCACCAGCCGCGGGTTCAGCCCCGAGGCCCGCTCCCACCCGAGTCCGAGGCGGTCCAGTACGCCCGGGCTGAAGTTCGCGATCACCGCATCCATCCGCGGCAGCAGCGCGCGGACGAGCTCGACGGCCTCCGGGCGGCGCAGGTCGAGCACGACCGAGCGCTTGTCGTGGTTCTGCGAGTTGAACCAGCAGTCGCGGTCGTAGGGCCGCTTGCCCGGGTCGAGGTCGGGGTAGTAGCCGGTCGCGCTCGGGCGCTCCCGCCACTCCCCCCGCCAGCCGTCGGGCCGGGCCGGTCCCTCGATCTTGATGATGTCGGCGCCGAGCGAGGCGAGGATGCGGGTGGCCATCGGCCCGGCCCAGGCACTGGTGAAGTCCAGCACCGCGATGCCGGTCAGCGGCAGTCCGGTCGACCCGACGGCAGGCGCTTCCATGCGCTCCGGCCACCCGGGGTCGCCGTCGAGTTCGCCCAGCGCCGGCGCCGGACGATCGCGGTCGGCCGGCGTGGCCGACATCCGGAACACCGGTCCGAGCGCGAGGCGCGGGCCGTCCGGGGTCGGCTCCCCGCGCCAGAACTCCCGGGCCACCAGGTGCTCGTCGTGGCGTAGGGCACGGGGCCCGAGCATCGGCGCGAGGACCAACCGGTGCTCTGCCGCCACCCGCAGCACCTGCTCCAGGTCGACCGAGGGTGCCCGTTCGGCCAGCAGTTCGGCGGCCTCGCGCCAGTTGCGCACCAGCTCGGGCCATTCGTGGAAACGCGGGTCGTCGGCCAGATCGGGGGCGCCCAGCAGCGCGCAGTAGAGCGGCCACTGGCCGCGCTGGACGAAGTAGCTGATCCAGCCGCCCCGGCAGCGCGCCCGGCTCTTGGTCCGCACCCGCTCCCCGCGCCAGGGGAAGGTGCCGTTGTACGCCCACTGGGTGGAGAAGTTCTGCTCCATCGCCGCCGCGGCCTCATGGACCGTGACCTCGACGGGGCCGGGCAGCGTGCCGTCCACCTCGCGGCGGTGCAGCGCGGCGAGGACGCCGACGTAGAGCCACAACCCCGCCGAGTAGGAGGCGCGCTCGCCGACGCCGTACAGCGGCTCGCGGTGGGCCAGCCCGTTCATGTACATGCTGCCCGACAGCGCCTGGTGGACGAGCTCGCCGCCGAGCCAGCCCCGGTAGGGGCCGGTGGTCCCGAAGTCGGTCACCAGAGCGACGAGTGTGGCAGGGCAGGCGGCGGCGAGGCGCGCGGCGAGCGCGGGGTCCCCCAGCACGGTGACATCGGCCCCGGCGCACAGCGGGACCAGTGCCGCCCACCCCGCGTCCTCGTCGGGGTCGAGCGCACGGGACCGCTTGCCCGCGTTGAGGTGCCGGAACAGCGACCCGCCCGCTGCCCGCAACGCCGAGCCCGCCGGGGGTTCCACCAGTACGACGTCCGCTCCGTAGTCGGCCATCAGCCGGGTGGCGAACTGCCCGCCGATGCGCTCGGACAGGTCGACCACCGTCAAACCGGCGAGCGCCCCGGGCTCGGTCACGGCGAGGTCCGCGCGGGACGACCGAGACTGAAGATCGACTCGGTGTCGATGTGCATGACCGGCCGTTCGGCGTCGTCCACCACGAGCAGGTCGAGCCGGCTGTAGTGGCTGCCCTTGTGCTCACGGACCCCGACCAGGCGCCCGCGGGCCACCAGCGGGGTGCCGATCGGGCGCAGGCCGAACAAGCGGGTGTGCAGTCGGACGTGGATGCGCGGGCCGGGGAACCGGTACTGCAGCGTGAGGATGCGCGCGGACACCGTGCTGATCAGGGACGGCGGCACCCGGCCCGGGTACGCACCGGGTTGACCGACGGACTCCTGGTACTCGCGAACGGCCTGCTCGGAGGTGTCGATCCGGTACTCCGCCAGCGGTCCCAGGCTGCCGAGCACGTCCGGCTCGGCGGGCAGCAACTCGTCGGGCACGACTCCGGCCGGATAGTCGGCCAGGTCCGGCGCGCCAGCGGTGTCGCGCCGCGCACTGCCCACGGCGCAGCGCTCGCCCGCCGCGTTCACCACGGCCAGCTCGATCGGACCGCCGTTCGGCGTAGTCGTAGGACCGACCCGCAGCACCTCACCGTCGTACACCGGGCGGCGGAAGCGCATGGCCAGCTCACCGGCGCCGAGCCAACCCTCGCCCCACTCGTCGGTGACAGCGCGCATGGCGTAGCCGAACAGGGTCACCCCGGGCACGATCCCGCCGCGGAACCCGTACTCGCGGGCCTGCTCGGTGTGGATCGCGTTCGCAGACTCCCGAGCCGTGTTGCGGGCGACGACGGGCTCCTCGAAAGCCATCAAATCCTCTTCATTGAGTAGTATGATCTGCTCGGATGTTGGCGCGCGTGGCACCAACCGCCGCCACGGACCACTGCAGGCAGAGTCTCGGGCGGCGGAGAACATGCAGGAGGTTGTGGGTCTGACAGCATCTGATCGGTACTGATTGAGGTGGGAGAGTAGAAACCGAGAAGGATGAGTGTCAAGTACTCATACCACTGATTAGCTGCTGGGTGACCGAACGTAGGTCGTCGCCTACGAAGCGGATCCGGCCCGAGCAGGGTGCCCGTGGACCCTCGGGCCGTGCAGTCGCGTGCCTCGAGGGCTGTGCGCCGCGGCCGCCGTCGCACTCGTGGATCCTGCTGCGCTCACTGTCGCTGGGATACTCATGTTCGAAGGGCCTCCGGCATACCGGGGCAGACGACGCGGAGCTCAGGTCAGGGACTGGGCGATGACGTTGGCGACGACCCGGGTGATCAGGTCCTGTCCTGGTCTCGATGTCCACGGTCGGCCCTTCGTTGACCGTCACCCCCGACGGCGCGCCGGTACAGGTGTCGGCGTCGGGCCAGTGGATGATGAACTCCTCCGGCGACGGCCCCCAACACCTGCTCGATCAGGTCGCACGCGCTGCGACTGCTCAGCACGCTCGGCGCGGTCTGGACGAACGCCGTCGGATCGTCCAGCGCTCCGGCCACCGCCGCAGCCGACTCCCGGGTCGTGGCACGGGCCTGCTGCAGGTCGCCACCCAGGGAGTGCGACTCGACCTGGATCGAGCGGTCGCCGAGATCGGCAGGTCGATCAAGCACACCGGCGGGCGATCAGCGGTTCGTCCAATGCGTGGGCACCAGGGCGGCGCTGTCCCGCGTCGAGCAGTTGGCGGGATTTCGGGCTCGGGAAGTCGGGGACCAGCGGGTCGACCAGTCCGGTGTGGTGTGCCGAACCCGCCGTTGTCGGTCACGATCGTCACCACCGGCTGCACCGCGCCGTCGGCGTCGCGTTGAGCGAGGTCGACCAGCGGTGCGCCGGCCGGCCGCTGCGCCTCGACCAGGGCGACCTGGATCGCAGCGATGGCGTCGTGCTGGTTGGCCGTCGGTGAGACGTGCCAGCCCAGCTCGTACTTGCTCCAGTAGTCACCGCAGCCGGCCAGCCGCCAGGTCCCACCGGCGGTGGTCTCGAACTCGGTGAAGTCCAACTGCCACACCTGGTTCGCCCCGGTCGGGTCGACCGCGAACGCGGCCGTGCGCCGGGCCGCGAGTTGTCGGCGTTCACGCTGATAGGCGGCCTCCAACAGCAGGCCCTCGTCACGCAGCAGGCGCAGCACGCTGGCCAGGGACACGACCAGGCCGTCGTGGCGACACATCGCCCAGACCTTGCGATGGCCCCACGCCGGATGCGCCAAAGCGTGCCGGCGCGCCGGCTCCCGCGCTCGGGCGCGAACCGGTCGGGGCCACGGTCCCTTCACCGAGGCGCCGACTCGAGCGCGAGCTTGATGACGGCGCCAGGCGCGTTCGGGCGCGCCGATCAGCGAGCAGAACCTCGTGGTCGGCATGCCCGCCTGAACGCGGACTTCTTCCACACCCGCAGCTCCACCGCGGCCTCACCCAGGGCCTGGGTCAGATCCGCCACCTCGGCCTCGAGTTGCTGCTCGCGCGTCGACGGGCCGGACCGGCCAGCGGTCAGCCAGGATCGACAGCACGATCCTGGTCTTCTCCTCGGCCGGCCTCGCCGGCGGTCTCGCCGTGGTGATCAGGTTCCTCCGTGGTCAGACCCGCAAGAAACGGGCCTGCCAAGAAGTCTGACGCGCGACACATGCAACCCCGCGCAGCGGAACCACTGGGTCCGCTGACCGGCGGACCGGGAAGGTGCGCGCGCCGATCGGTGCGGGCACCCCGCTGTCATCCCGGCAACCCGTCCGGGACCGTCCGGAGCCTGCGCAGGGCGGCGGCGCCCGGGTCGAGGGCGTAGTACGACATGACAGTCAGCGGCGGGGAGTAGGCGTGCACGCTGACCGCCGACACCACCCCGTGGTTGACGACGTCGTGCACGTGCCCGAGCCGGAAGCCCTGGCTGCTCCCCGTCCGCAGACTCCGGGCCCGGATGCCACCGCGGTGCGGCGCCCAGCGGTGCTCGGCGAGCATCCCCGACACGACGGTCAGGGCACCCAGCGAGCCACCGTGGTCGTGCAGCTCCGTGGACTGCCCGGTGGCCCAGCCGATCAGCCAGACGTCGACCACGCCGTCGTCGCGCAACTGCCGGTACCAGCGGCGGTCGGGGTCGATGGGCACCCGGTGCAGCCCCGCTCGCACCTCGGTGGCGATGCGTCGGGTGAGTGCGGTCAGCTCGCCGAGGCTGATCGTCGCCGGACGTACCGAGGTCTCATCGATGCCGGGCACAGCTTCGCCGCCTTTGGTCTCGAGGTGAGCGGCGAGGCAGCGGGGTCCGGGCAGGTCCAGGCGCGCTGGGAGATCCTCAGTGTCGCACCCCTCGGCCCGGCCGGACGACCGACCGGCACCGCGATGGGTGAGCCGACGACGACCTGCTGCTCGACCTCGACACCGGGCTGGGCGGGATCCGGCACGCCGGGCCGAACTGCACGAGGGCCCGGGACCAACGGCCCCCTCATGACGTGACCTGCGGCCGTGGGGACAGCGGGCTCGCCGGCGCACTGTCTGAGCACTGGACGCGCCGGCGGCGTGGACCGTGCCGGCAAGGGGGTCCCGTTTGAGAACCAGCGTCACCCACCGTCGACTCCGCCACGACACCGAAGCCTGGACCGCTGGGCGGACGCACCCGGACCCCGCCCGCCGCGGTGCACCCCTCGCCTACCGTGACGCAGTAGACCGGGGACATCCTCGGATCGCAGACCAGCACGTCCATCGCTGCCCTGGCCCCTGGCAGCGTCTCCCCGCCAACCCTGTGCCCCGGACCGGGCCGGAAGGTGATCCCCATGGCAGAGAAGTCGTCGCTGACCGCTCTGGCCCGCCAGCAGTTGGAACTGGCGCGCCGGGCTTCGAGCGGGCGCAGTGCCCAGACGGTGTTCGGCGGGCACGAACACGTGCTGCGGCAGACTCTGATCGCGTTGATCGCCGGGCGCGGGTTGGAGGAGCACGGGAGTCCGGGCGAGGCCACCGTGCACGTGCTGCACGGCCGCGTCCGCCTGCGGGCCGGTGACGTCGGCTGGGAGGGTTCCCCCGGCGACCTCCTCATCGTGCCCGATGCCCGGCACGCCCTCGACGCGCTGGAGGACTCCGCCGTGCTGCTCACCGTCGCCGTGCGCGGCTGAAGGGGCGGCCCGGTGCTCCTGTCCTCGGACGGGAGCACCGGGCCGGCGCCGCGGGAAGGGCCGGATCAGGTGGCGCGGGGGGCCTCGACGTCGAGGACCCAGGTGACCCCGAAGCGGTCGGTGAGCATCCCGAACCCGGCGGACCACGCCGACGCGCCCAGCGGCTCGATGATCGAGGCGCCCTCGGCGAGGCGGTCCCAGTACCGCGTGGTCTCGTCGAGGGTGGCGCCGCGCACCGAGACGAAGAACGGCCGGTCGGTGATCGTCACGCCGTTCTCCCGGCGCGTGGAGCCGGTCGGGTCGGTGGCCGCGCCCGCCTGCTGCCCGGGGACGTCGTAGGCCATGACGCGGAAGCCGTTGCCGGCCTGGACGCCGCCGAAGACGACCTTGCCGGCGTCGGGGAGCTCCGCGGGCATCCCGACCTGGCCGTAGGTGGTGACGGCGACCTCGCCGTCGAACACCTCGCCGTAGTACTCCAGGGCTTCCCGGGCGGTGCCGCGGAAGTTCAGGTGCGTGGTGGTGGTGAGACCCATCGTGCGTCCTCGCTGTCGAGTGCTGGTGCGTGCACCGGAGACCCGGTGACGAGGACCAGCCTCGTCGTAGTACAGGACAGGGTTCGTCCGCTTCTGCGGGCATGATGGGCGCCGTGCCGACCACATCCGCGACGGCGACCTCCGGGCGCCTGCTCGCTCTGCTGTCGCTGCTGCAGGCCCGCCGGGACTGGCCCGGAGCGCTGCTCGCGCACCGGCTCGACGTGAGCCCGCGGACGGTGCGGCGCGACGTCGACCGGCTGCGCGAGATCGGCTACCCGATCCACGCGACCAAGGGGCCCGACGGCGGGTACCGGCTCGACGCGGGCGACGACCTGCCCCCGCTGCTGTTCGACGACGACCAGGCCGTCGCCCTGGCCGTCGCCCTGCGGATCGCCGTGACCGCGGGCGCCGGCATCGAGGAGGGCGCGGCGCGGGCGCTGGCGACCGTGCGGCAGGTCATGCCGGCCCGGTTGCGCCGGCGGGTCGACGCCCTGCGGTTCACCACGGCCGAACGCGCACCCCACGGCGCCCCGCAGGCCGACGTGCGGCTGCTCGTCGCGGTGAGCACCGCGATCCGCGCCCGGGAGGAGCTGCGGTTCGACTACCGCGGGCCCACGACCGGTGGCGACGGCGCTGAGGGCGCTGACGCCCCGCGGCCCGCGCGGCGGGTGCAGCCCCATCACCTGGTGGCGCGGTCCGGCCGGTGGTACGTCCTGGGCTGGGACCCCGAGCGCGCGGACTGGCGCAGCTTCCGCGCCGACCGCATGACCCTCAGGATCCCCAACGGGCCCCGGTTCAGCCCGCGCGAGCTCCCCGGTGGGGACGCCGCCACGGTCCTCGCCGCCCGCTTCAAGGGCTCGGCCGATAGCGACCGGTGGCCCTGCACCGGCGAGGTGGTGCTCGACCGCCCGGTCGCCGAGGTGGTCCCGTTCGTCGGCGACGGCCTCGTCGAGCCGGACGGGCCCGAGCGCTGCCGGGTCCGCCTCGGCTCCTGGTCCTGGCCCGCGCTCGCCGCCGCCCTCGCCCGGTTCGACGCCGACCTCGACGTGATCGGCCCGCCCGAGCTCCGCCGCGCCTTCGCCGAGCTGTCCCGGCGAGCCGCCCGAGCGGCCGGCCCGGGCGACGAGGCCGACTGAGCCGCGGGTCGGAACGGTCCGCCTCAGCTCGGGTGCGCACGGCCGCTGAGCAGCTCGGCGAGCGGGCCGCGGATGTCGGACGGGTGCAGGCCGAGCTCGGCGAACTGGTCGGCGGTCGCCCAGCGCAGCTCGTAGCGGTTGTCCGGCCGGTTCGCCCGCGCCTCCGGCCCGGACAGGGCGGCGCGCCCCCGCACGGCGGTCATCAGGAAGTACGAGGCCGGCCGGTCGTTGTGCCGACCGGTCCACAGCAGCCGATCGATCTCGGCGACGAGGGTGGTCTCCTCGTGCAGCTCGCGCAGCGCGGCACCGGCCGCGGTCTCGCCCTCCTCCACGCCGCCGCCGGGCAGGACGGCGTAGTCGCGCCCGCGCTTGTGCCGCCTCATCACCAGGACCCGGTCGTCGTCGACGACGACGGCCACCGCCCGCGGCTTGGGCGCCCTGCGCGGCGCCGACCGACCCGACCCGATCCGGCGCAGGAGCAGGCGGAGGCGGCGCAGCGGACCGACCATCGGCGGAGCCTAACCACCGGATCGGCGGTGCGCCCCGCGTCCGCGTGATAATCCCCGGCATGCGGGCCGCAGAGGTGATGTCCGGGATCCGCGCGCAGGTGGACGCCGGCCGGGTGCCCGGCGCGATCGTCGGGGTGCGCCACGGTGGGCGCACGACCGTGGAGGCCGCGGGTGCCACCGGCCCCGGCGGCGACCCGCTGCGCGCCGACGCCGTGGTGCGGATCAGCTCGAACACCAAGCCCGTCGTGGCGGCGCTGGCCCTGCGCCTGGTCCAGGACGGGCTGCTGGCGCTGCACGACCCGGTCGAGCGGTTCCTCCCCGCGCTCGCCGACCGCAGGGTGCTGCGGGCGATCGACGGGCCACCGGAGGACACCGTGCCCGCGGAGCGCGCGGTGACCGTCGAGGACCTGCTGAGCATGCGCATGGGCTTCGGGTGGGTGTGGGAGTCCGACTGCCCGACCGTCGAGCGCGCCACCGGCCTCGGGCTCGGCTTCGGACCGCCCGACCCGACCGGGCCGCCCGCGCCCGACGAGTGGGTCGCCCGGTTCGCGACCCTCCCCCTGCTGGAACAGCCGGGCGCGGTGTGGCGCTACGAGATGTCCTTCGCCGTGCTCGGCGCGGTGCTGGCGCGGGCGGCGGGGCAGCCGCTCGACGTCGTGCTGGCCGAGCGGCTGTGCGGGCCGCTGGGCATGGTCGACACCGGCTTCGTCGCCGATCCCGCCCGGCTGGTGCCCTCCTACGCCCGCGACGGCGACGCGCTCACCGTGTTCGACGGCGCGTCCGACAGCCGCTGGCTGGCCCCGCCCGCCTTCCCCGACGCCCGCGGCGGGCTGGTCTCGACCGCGGCGGACCTGCTCCGGTTCGCCGGGATGCTGCTCGACGACGGCGCCGGCCTGCTCACCCCGGCCTCGGTGGCGGCGATGACCACCGATCGGCTCACCCCCGAGCAGCGCGGCGGCCCGTCCGCGGCGACCTTCCTCGACTCCGGCGGGTGGGGCTACGGCGTCGGGGTCGTCGAGACGCCGGTCGGGCGCCGCTACGGCTGGGCGGGCGGGCTGGGCACCCTGTGGTACTCCTGGCCCGGGCACGACCTCGCCGCCGTCCTGCTGACCCAGGTGCTGCCGCCCGACGCCGAGGTGTTCGGCGCGTTCACCACGACGATCCAGGACGCGCTCAGCAGGTGAGGCGCGGGGCTCAGCCCGTCGCCGGTGGCCCGGCGCCCTCACGGGCGTCGAGGAGTTCGTCCCAGTGCGCCGCGGTCCACGCGCAGGCGGTGTCCATCGGCCCCAGCAGGCTGCGGCCGAGGTCGGTGAGCGCGTACTCGACGCGCCCGGCGCCGGCGCGGCGCAGGACGAGCCCGTCGCGCTCGAGGATGCGCAACGACCGGGTGAGCACCTTCGCCGTCACCCCGCGCAGCGGCACCCGCAGCTCGGAGAACCGGCGCGGGCCCGCGCGCAGGCAGCGGATGACCATCCCGGACCACTTGTCGCCGAACCGGATCGGGGACAGGTCCGAGGGGCAGACCGGATCGAACATGTCCGGGTCCAGCGGCGCGGTCACGGCGCCGACAGTAGCCGAGGACCTCGTGGTATCCCGGGGGAAACCGCGGCCCGGGCTAGCGTCCGCGGGGTGAACGAGATCATCGTCTTCGGAGCGGGCGGCCGCGCGGGCCGCGCCGTGCTCGACGAGGCCCGCAGGCGCGGGCACGGGGTGACAGCCGTGGTGCGCGACCCGGCGCGCCACCCCGACCTCCCCGGGCGGGTCGCCGCGGCCGACGTCACCGACGCCGACGCGGTGGCCCGCCTGGCCGCCGGCCACGACGCGGCCGTCTGCGCGGCGGCCGACCTCACGGCCGATCCCGCGGTGTTCTTCCCGGCCGCGGCGCGGGCGCTGGTCGCCGGGCTGACCCGGAGCGGGGTGCGACGGCTGGTGCACGTCGGGCTGGCCCCGGTGCTCCCGACGCCGCACGGACCGCTGCTGATGGACACGCCCGGCTACCCGCAGGAGTACCGCGCGTTCTACCTCGGGCACGCGGCGGGCGCCGACGTGCTGGCCGCCGCGGACCCGGCGCCGGACTGGCTGGTGCTGAGCCCGTCCGGCGACTTCGACCACGGCGGTGCGCGCACCGGGCGCTACGCCACCGCGGCGGCCGACGCGGCCGCCCGGGTGAGCTACCCGGACTTCGCGATCGCGGTGCTCGACGAGATCGAGCGACCCCGCCACCACCGCACCCACGTGGGGATCGCGACCGGCCCCGAGGCGTGAGCACCGCTCGCCCCGGCTCCGGTCGTCCCGCAGGCGGCGGGAGCCGCGAGCCGCGCGCGGCCGCTTACGAGCGCTGCTCGTAGGCGGTGAGGATCTCGGTGGAGATCCGCCCGCGGCTCGACACCTCGAAGCCGTTGGCGCGGGCCCACTCGCGGACCGCGGCACCGTGCTCGCGGTCGGTGGCCTTGCGGCTCGAGACCGCGGCACCCGTGGACGCCGGGACGGCCGTCCGACCGCCGCGCGCTCCCCCGGCCCGACGGGCCGACGCCACGAAGGCGGCCAGGCCCTCGCGCAGGCGCGCCGCGTTGCCCTCGGACAGATCGATCTCGTACTGGCGCCCCTCCAGCGCGAACCGGACCGTTTCCACGGCCTCGGACCCGTCCAGATCGTCGACCAGCCGGGTTTCCACCTTCTGCGCCACAGGTCACACTCCTTCTCCGAAGTTTTGTTTCCGGGCCGACCCCGCCCGGTAGGGCGAATGAATACCACATCCGCCCGACCGGCCACACGGCGCGCTCTGCGTGTCCCGGAGAATCCACAGGAAGTTCCCAGACTCGGTCGACCGGTTCGGGCGCGCCCGACCAGGTCGACGGCAGGTCGACGGCGGGAACGCCGCGCCCGGAACCCACGGATATGCGCCGACGACGAGCGGCGGGCGAATTCCCGTCCACCGGAGCAATGTTCACCGTCGGGCCGCCCGGCGGCCCGCCGCGGGCAATTCCGCGCCCCCGAACCGCCTAGCCGACCAGCGCCCGCAGGATCCGGGCCAGTTCGACCCGGTCCGGTTCGTCGAGCGCGCCGAAGAACCGCTCGGCCTCGGCCGCGCGCGCGGCCCGCACGGCCTCGCCGACCCGGCTGCCGTGATCGGTGAGCGCGACCAGCACCGCACGGCGGTCGTGCGGGTCGGGGCGGCGCTCGACCAGACCGGCGGCCTGCAGCGCGTCGACCACCTCGGTGGTCGAGCGCGGGACGATCCGCAGCCGCTCGGCGAGCTCGCTGAGCCGCAGCGGCCCGCCGCGCAGCAGCACGCCCAAGGCCCGGGACTGGCCGGGGGTGACGTCCCACGGGTCGAGCGACTCCCGGGCCAACTGCCGCAGGCGCCGGTTGACCAGGCGGAACAGCTCGGGGAGGGACTCGTCCTCGGCCACCGGAATACCCTAGCAACCGGTCGGGTTGTTGCCTCATAGTGAGGTTACCTCAGCAACTTCGACCCAGGAGACGCCTTTGCCCCCCGCTCCCGACTCCGGACCGCGCCGCTCCGACCTGCGCCGCCCCACCGTCACCGCCGCCGAGAAGGCCCAGGCCCGCGAGGTCTCGCTGGGCCGCATCGGCCGGCTGTTCCGGCCCCACCGCCGCGCGCTGACCGTCGTCATCGCGACCATCGCGGCCTCGTCGATCGTGGCGATGGCCTCGCCGTTCCTGCTCCGCGCGGTGATCGACACCGCGCTCCCCGAGCGCGACGTGCCCCTGCTGGCCTGGCTGACCGGCGCCATGGTCGCCGTCGCCGCCGTGACCGCGGCGCTCGGGGTCGTCCAGACCTGGCTGTCGACGAAGGTCGGCCAGCAGATCATGCACCGGCTGCGCACCGACGTGTTCGCGCACCTGCAGCGCCAGTCGCTGGCCTTCTTCACCCGCACCCGCACCGGCGAGGTGCAGTCCCGCATCACCAACGACATCGGCGGCATGCAGTCGGTGGTCACCTCCACGGCCACCTCCGTGGCGTCGAACCTGACCACGGCCGTGGCCACCGCCGTCGCCATGGTCGCGCTGTCCTGGCAGCTCTCCCTCATCTCGCTGGTCGTGCTGCCGCCGGCGATCTGGCTGACCCGCCGGGTGGCCGCGCTGCGGCGCACCATCACCTCGGCCCAGCAGCGCGAGCTGGCCGACCTCAACGTCACCGTCGAGGAGGCGCTGTCGATCAACGGCATCCAGCTGGCCCGCACCATGGGCGCCGGACCGGCGCTCGTCGAGCGGTTCACCGGCTCGTCGGAGCGGCTGATCGACCTGGAGCTGCGCGCGCAGCTCGCCGGCCGCTGGCGGATGGCCTCGACCAGCGTCGTCTTCGCCGCCATCCCCGCGGTCATCTACCTCGGCGCCGGCCTGCCGATCACCGGCGGCGCGATGACGATCGGCACCCTGATCGCCTTCACCACCCTGCAGTCCGGGCTGTTCCGGCCGCTGATGGGCCTGCTCAACGTGGGCGTCTCGCTGGTCAGCTCGCTGGCGCTGTTCGCCCGCGTCTTCGAGTACCTCGACCTGCCCGTCGAGATCGACGACCCGGCGCGGCCGGTGCCGGTCGACCCCGCGCGGGTGCGCGGGGACGTCCGCTTCGAGGGCGTCACCTTCAGCTACCCGGCCAGCCCCGCCCCCGCGGTCGCCGGGGTCGACCTGGAGGTCCCGGCGGGCAGCACGCTGGCCCTGGTCGGCGAGACCGGCTCGGGCAAGAGCACCCTGGCCGCGCTCGTCGCCCGCCTGCACGACCCCGGCGCCGGGCGCATCACCCTCGACGGCGTCGACCTGCGCGACATGCGGCTGGCCGACCTGGCCGCCGTGGTCGGGGTGGTCAGCCAGGAGACCTACCTGCTGCACACCACGGTGCGGGAGAACCTGCGCTACGCCAAGCCCGACGCCACCGACGCCGAGATCGAGGCCGCGGCCCGCGCCGCGCGCATCCACGACCTGATCGCCGGGCTCCCCGAGGGCTACGACACCGTGGTCGGCTCGCGCGGGCACCGGTTCTCCGGCGGCGAGAAGCAGCGCCTGGCCATCGCCCGCACGCTGCTGCGCGACCCGCGCGTGCTGATCCTCGACGAGGCGACCAGCGCGCTGGACACCGAGACCGAGCGCGCCGTGCAGGACGCCTTCGACGCGCTGGCCCGCGACCGCACCACGATCACGATCGCCCACCGGCTCTCCACGGTGCGCGACGCCGACCGGATCGCCGTGCTCGACCACGGCCGGATCGTCGAGTCCGGCAGCCACGACGACCTGATGAGCGCGCACGGCCGCTACGCCGTGCTGGCCGCGTGAGGACGGCGGGTGGCCGGGCGACGGTGTTCACTGGGGCGGTGAGCACCGGTCCGGACAGCGACCTCGGCGGCGACATCGGCGGCGACATCGGCGGCGACCCCGTCTGCTGGCTGCAGTACGCCTGCCCGGAGTGCGGGGCGATGCCCTCCGACGACGCCCCGCAGCGGTGCTGGCGCTGCGGGGAGCCGCTCGTCCCGTCCGAGGAGGAGACGCCCCCGCGAGCCGACCGGACCTGATCGCGCTCATCCGGGGGACGAGGGCGGCCGGACCGACGGCATCCGCACGAGCGAGGCGAGCCCGCCGGCCAGCGCGGCCACCGCCACCAGCAGCATCGCCGGGCCGAACCCCGCGCCCTCCACGGCGGGTCCGGAGACGATCGGCCCCAGCGCGATCCCGCCCGCGTAGGCCCGGTTGAACAGCGCGTACGCCCCGCCGACGGTGGGCGGCAGCGCCCGGGCGCCCTGCTCCCCGATCAGCACGGTCGCCGGGACCAGCACGATCGCGATCGCCACGCCCGGCAGGCCCGCCACCGGCGGACCCACCAGCAGTCCGACCGACACCGCCGACATCGCCAGCCCGAAACGCCTGGCCGCGCCGCTCCAGCGGGGGGTCACCGCGGCGATGAGCGCCATGCTCGCGACCCACGCCAGCCCGCCGGCGGCCCCCAGCGCCGCCCGCGGGGACGTCGTGGACCGCGCCGGCATCAGCGGCGGGCGTCGGGCCGCCGCTGCGTGACCGAGACGGCGGTAGGGCGGTCCGGTGGACCGGACGTCACCTAGACCTCGTCCAGGAGGCGCTCGAGGATGTCGGCCGCGCGGCTGGGCGGCGCCAGCTTCGCCACCAGCCGGTCCATCACCATCGCGTAGTGGTCGACGTCGGTGCGCTTGTCCAGGTAGAGGGCGCTGGTCAGCTGCTCGAGGTAGACCACGTCGGGCAGGTCGGGCTGGGCGAAGCGCAGCATCGTGAACGAGCCGCCCGCGGCGGCGTGCCCGCCCCGGCTCAGCGGCACGATCTGCAGCGAGATGTTGGGCTGCTCGTTCATCCGCAGGAGGTGGCCCAGCTGCTCGCGCAGGACGCCGGCGTCGCTGGAGACCGACCGGCGCAGCGCGGACTCGTCGACGACCGCCCAGAGCCTCGGCGCGGACTCCCGGCCGAGCAGCTGCTGGCGCTTCATCCGCAGCTCGACGCGGCGCTCGATCTCGTCGTGGCGGGTGTGCGCGAGCCGGGTGACCGCGCGCGCGTAGTCCGGGGTCTGCAGCAGGCCGGGGATGAACTGCAGCTCGAAGGTCCGGATCAGCGAGGCGGCCTGCTCGAGGCCGATGTAGGTCTCGAACCAGCTGGGCAGCAGGTCGGCGTAGCGGTGCCACCAGCCCGGCTCGTTGGCCCGCCGGGCCAGCTCCAGGAACTCATCGCGCTGGGCCGGGTCGGTGACGTGGTAGAGGGTGAGCAGGTCGGCGACGTCGCGCATCTTGAACCCGACGCGGCCCAGCTCCAGGCGGCTGATCTTGGCCGCGGACGCGCGGATGGTGTCGCCCGCGAGGTCGCGGCTGATGCCCGCCTGCTCGCGGAGCCGCCGCAGGGTGCCACCCAGTCCGATCCGCAGCACGGTGGGGCCGGCGTCGAGCGGGCTCGCGCCCTGCCCGCCGCCCGAGACGGATCCGTGGTCCCTCGCCACGTCCATGCTCAGCGTCCCCTCGTTCGTTCCGCGGTGCGTGCCTGCGTGCGTGACGAAGCGTGCAGCATTCCGCACCGGGGCAGTACACGGGCCCCGAACGGCGTAATCGAGATCATCAATCTACAGACCGGGCGTAGGGAGGGAATCCCCCTATTGAACGATTGGCGCTCACCGGGAAGAATCTGTCGGGGACCGTCAGCGGTGGCGCTGATGACGGGATCCGCACCGGTCCGTCGACGGGACCGGGTTCCGCGGACCTCCCGGAACCCGAGCGGCTCACTCCGTGGTGGGTCCGTGCGCGGCGAGCGCGCCGTCGCACGAGGACAGCACGAGCGCGACGGTGGAGGAGAGGGGCCGCAGGACCAGTTCGGCACCGCACCCGTCCGCCGCCGCGGCCACGTCCTCCAGCACGTGCAGGCCGGCCGCCGAGAAGAAGCCGATCCCGCCGAGGTCGACCACGAACCGGCCGCCGCCGACCCGCTCGAGCTCGTCGAGCAGGAGGCTGCGCAGCCGCGGTGCGGAGGCCAGGTCGACCTCGCCGACGACCCGCACGCGGCGCTCGTCGCCCTCCGCGGACACCCGCTCGCAGTCGATCACGACGGCTCCCCGGCGGCGGGCCCCGCGGGTCCCGTGTCCACCGCGAGCATGGCCCAGACCGACTTGCCGAAGTCGTGGCGGGCCACGCCCCAGGCCGTGCTGAGCTCGGCGACGACGCGCAGGCCGAGGCGCGGCTCCGCCGGCACCACCGCCTCGAACAGCGGTCCGCTGTCGCGCACGGAGACGCGCAGGCCCCGCTCGTCGAGCCCGAGGGTCAGCAGGCTCGTGCCCCTCGCGTGCACGACGGCGTTGCTCACCAGCTCGCTGCCCACCAGCACGGCGGCCTGGCGCCCGGACGGGTCGACGGCCCAGTCGTCGCAGGCGGACCGGATCAGCGAACGCGCGAAGGCCGCGGCGGTGGGCGCCGCGGGCAGCCGGGTGGCGCGCCGGACGCGGCGCGGGCGCCGGTCGAGCAGCGCGAGCGCCTCGGCGCGGTCACGGCCGAGCGGCACCGTGGCGGTGACCGCGTTGACGCGCAGCGCCGTCGCCAGGTCGGCGGCCGCACCCCACAGCACCATGCGGGCCAGCGGCCACCCCCCGGCCCCGGCCAGCACCGACGGGAAGGCGGCCAGCGCCGCGGGCCAGCCGGCGCGCACGCCACGGAGATCGACCAGCAGGCGGCCGCGGTCGAGCAGGAGCTTGCGCAGCACGGGGACCAGGGTGACCGCCGACGATCGCGCGGTCAGCTCGCCGCGCACCTCGACCGTCGCGATCCCGCCGGCCTCCGCAACGCGACAGCTCAGCTCCTCGGTGCTCATGCGGTCACCGCCCAGGTCCAGTTCGCCCGGCCAGTCTCCCGGTCCGGCGGCCCGATGGCCAGTCCAGGCGGCGCGGCACCCGTCATTCGAGTGATCCTGGGACGCCGTCGACGTCCTCCATCGTCAGGATCACCCCGGCGACCCCGGGCTCGCGGGCGCCGAGCGGGCTGCCCAGCACCCGCACCGCGATCGACCGCCCCCGCCGGTTGACCGCCTTGACCACGAGCTCGTGCTGACCGGGCTCGTCGGCCAGCGCCGAGCGGATGAGGGGGCGGAGCCGGTCGGTGGGCAGTCCGATGTCCAGGTTCAGGAAGTGGCGGCCCAGCGCCTCCTCGCGGCGCAACCCCCACAGCTCCTGGGCCTGCTCGTTCCACACCTGCACGTGCAGCTCGGGGTTCAGCACGACGACGCCGGCCCGCAGACCGGTCAGGATCGAGTCGAGGAACTCGTTGAGCTGGTCCAGCTCGCCGGTGCGGTCGTGCAGCTCGTCGTTGATCGTATGCAGCTCGTCGTTGGTCGAGCGGAGCTCCTCGTTCATCGTCTCCAGCTCCTCGTTCGTGGACTGGAGCTCCTCGTTGGTGGTCTCCAGCTCCTCGACCGTGGACTGCAGCTCCTCGTTGGTGGTCTCCAGCTCCTCGTTGGTCGACTGGAGCTCCTCGTAGGCCGTCTCCAGCTGCCGGTTGGCCTGCTCCAGCTCCTCCTGCAGCCGGCGCGCGTCGGTGACGTCGTGGAACGCGAGGCTGACCCCGAGCACCGACAGGCCGCTCCCGACCAACGGGATGACCTGCACCTCCAGGACCATCGGCTCGGAGCCCCGCGAGTAGGCCACGTCCGGCACCCGGATGCTGCGCCGCTCGGCCTGCGCCTGCTCGATGTAGCGGCGCAGCTCCAGCGGCCGGTAGGACAGGTCGAGGTCGCGGAAGGGGCGGCCGACGTCGCGCACGGAGATCCCGAACAGGAACTCCGCCTGCCGGTTCACCACCGCCACGACGCCGTCCTCGGCCACGACGACCTGGGCCAGCGGATCGGCCAGCAGGGCCTCGGCGCGCAGGGCGTCGAGGGCGGCGGGCGCGGAGCGCGAGCCGCCGACGGCGGCCGCCTCCCCGAACATCGGCCCGCTCGACACGGCCACGCGGGGCACCTTGCGGAAGATGCGTCGTCGCAGGTCGATCGGCACGAACAGCGCGGCGTGGCTGAGCAGCATCTCGGCCTTGCCCAGGAACAGCACACCGGTGTCGGCCAGCGCGAAGTGGAACCGGGCCAGGATCCGGGTCTGGGTCTCGGCGTTGAAGTACATCAGGGTGTTGCGACACAGCAGCAGGTCGATCCGGGAGATGGGGGCGTCCTGGACCAGGTCGTTGCGCCCGAAGATCACCGAACGGCGCAGGTCCTTGCGGAAGACGTGGCGCCCGCCGACCGGCTCGAAGTACCGCTCCAGCATCTCCTTCGGGATGCCGCGCACGTCGCGCGGGCTGTAGCTGCCGTGGCGGGCCTGGCTCAGCGCCTCCTCGTCGACGTCGGTGGCGTAGATCTTGACCCGGTCGCGGAACTCGGTGATGCCCATCAGCTCGGCGAGCACCATCGCCAGCGTGTAGGCCTCCTCCCCGGACGCGCAGCCCGCGCTCCAGATCCGCAGCGGCGCGGTCGGCGTCTTCGCGGCCAGCACGGTGGGCAGGACCTCGTCGCGCAGCATCTGCCAGGCCTCGGGATCCCGGAAGAAGGCGGTCACGTTGATCAGGATGGTGTTGAACAGCGCGGTGAACTCGCCGTGGTGCATCTCGAGGTAGTCGAGGTAGTCGGCGTAGTCGTCGATCCCGATCTGGCTCATCCGGTGCTCCACCCGGCGCACCAGGCTGGAGCGCTTGTACCCGGTGAAGTCGAACCCGCGGCTGCCCTTGACGTGGTCCAGCAGCGCCTCGAAGCGCGGGTCGGGCTCGGACATGCCAGGCGACTCCCTGAAGCGGTACGACCGCCGCCGCGGCGGCGGGGGCACTCTATCCGGCCGGCCGGTCGTGGACGGCTCAGCCGGACTGCGCCGGGTCGGCGTGGTCCGCCGTCGGGCCCGAAACGACGCCGTCGACGATCAGCGCTCGCACGCTCGCGGCGTTGCGCTCGGCCTCCGCCGCCCGGTCGCGGTGGCGCGAGGCGGAGCCGTGGCGACCGGACCGCTCGGCGCTCTCGGCCAGCCGCAGCAGCAGCGCCCGCTTCTCCTCGATCGCCCGCAGCGCCACCCACAGGGCGTGCTCGGCCCCGCTGGTCTGCTCCGCGGTGAGGCTCTCCGGGGACCAGGCGTGGCCGACCCGGCAGCGGAACCGCGGCGCCGGCTCGCCGGGCAGCTCGAACAGCACACCCTCGCAGCTGGGGCACGACAGGCCCGACGAGGTCGCGCCGGACAGCGCGACCGTCTCGTCGGGCGCGACGGTCATCGCCGAGATGCGGGTCTCGGCCAGGAGCCGCTCGTCCAGGACCGGCGCGACAGACCGGTCCGCGGCCACCCGCAGCAGCTCGGCCAGCACGGCCCCGAGCTTGTCCGCCGGGTGGCTGCTCGCGCTGCGCACGTGCTCGAGGGCGCTGCGGGGCATCCCGGGGTAGAGCGCCTCCTCCGGTTCCTGCACCAGCGCGCCGCCCCCCGCCTCGGCGACGGCCGCCAGCCCCGCGGCGCCGTCGTCGCGCGTGCCCGACAGCACCACGCCCACCGCCCGCGGCCCGAACCCCGCGGCCGCCGACCGGAACAGCGGGTCGATCGCCGGTCGGTGCCCGTTCTCCGACGGCCCGCGCGACAGGTGCAGGTGCTCGTCGACCACCAGGACGTGCACGTCGGCGGGGGCGACGTACACCACCCCGGCCTCCAGCCGGGCGCCGTGCGTCGCGGCCACCGCCGGCAGCGGCCCGGCCCGGTCCAGGATGGCAGGCAGCGCGCTCGGGGCGTGCCGGGCGATGTGCAGCACCACGACCACCGGTGCCGGCAGGTCGGTCGGCAGACCACCGACCAGCGCGCGCAGCGCCTCGACGCCGCCCGCCGACGCCCCCACCACCACGATCCCGGCGACCGTCATCCGACGACCATCACGTCCTTCCACCCCGCCACGGCCAGCCCGGTCGGCGGTGCGCGCATGGTACTGCGCGCACCCTCCGACCACCGCCTCAGCGCGACGGCGGGGCCGCCGGGCGGCGGTAGAGCTCGGCGAGCAGGCCCACGACGTCGCGGGCGGCGGGGTGCGGGTCGACGCGCCACCAGATGACCCGCACCGGCACCGGCGGCGCGTCGCGCAGCCTGCGGAAGACCACCCCCTGGCGCTGGTACTGGGTCGACGTGCCCTCCGCGGTCACCCCGACGCACCGCCCGGCGGCGATCACCGCGAGCCAGTCGTCCACGTCGTGGATCTCCTCGATCTCCGGGCGGCTGCCGGCCGGCCAGAGCTCGGGCGTGGTGGTCCCGGTGCGGGGGTCGACGGCGAGCACCCGGCCGGTGAGGTCGGACAGGCGCAGCTGGCGGCGCCGGGCCAGCGGGTCGTCGGCGGCCAGCGCGCAGCAGCGAGCCTCCAGACCCACCACGGTCCCGGCGAAGCGCCGCTCGCCGCCGGTCTCCGGGGGCACGCGGGTCACGGCGACGTCGCAGGCGCCCTCGGCGAGCCCGCCGGTCGCCGAGTTGGTGCGCACCAGGTGCAGGGCGGTGTCCCCGTGCCGGGCGGCCCAGCGGCGCTGGAACTCGACGGTGTGCGCGCCCATCGCCGCCCAGGCGTGGCCGACGCGCAGCCTGCCCCGCCCGCTGCGCGCCTCCCGGGCCAGGTCCTCGACCTCGGCGAGCACCCGCCGCGCCCGGACCAGCACCCGCTCCCCCGCCGCGGTCAGCGCGACCTCGCGGCTGGTGCGGCGCAGCAGGCGCACGCCGAGCGCGTCCTCCAGGGCGGCCAGCGCGCGGGACACCGAGGGCTGGGAGACGCCGAGGTCGGCGGCCGCGCCGGTGAAGCCGCCCGCGTCGACGATCGCGACCAGGCAGCGCAGGTGCCGCAGCTCGATATCCATGCGAACAACGTATCGCTGAGCCACCCGATGCATTTTGTGGATGGTCGGCGCCCGCCCATGCTGATCGGCGTGGACATGGCGACCCCGACCCGGGAACCGAGCTCGACCGACACCGACACGGCGAGCGCCGACCGGCCCGGGCGCGGCGCCGGGGTGGCGCTGATGCTCGGCAGCGCGCTGTCGAGCCAGTCCGGGGCCGCGATCGGTGCGCTCGCCTTCCCGGTGATCGGGCCGGTCGGGGTGGTCGCCGTGCGCCAGTGGGTGGCCGGGCTGGTCATGCTGGCCGTCGGCCGGCCGCGGCTGCGCGCCTTCACCCGCCGGGAGTGGTGGCCCGTGCTGGGGCTCGCCGGGGTCTTCGCGACCATGAACGTCTCCCTCTACACCGCGATCGACCGCATCGGGCTGGGCCTGGCGGTGACCCTGGAGTTCCTCGGCCCGCTGGGCGTCGCGCTGCTCGGCGCCCGCACGGCCACGCCGGCCGGCCCCCGGCGCCGCGTCACGCTGGGCTGCGCGGTGCTGGCCGGCGCCGGCGTCGTCCTGCTGACCCGCCCGCGACCGAGCACCGACTACCTCGGCGTCGGGCTCGGCCTGCTCGCCGCGCTGTGCTGGGCGAGCTACATCCTGCTCAACCGCACCCTGGGACGGCGGCTGCCCGGCGTGCAGGGGTCGGCCGCGGCCGGGGCGGCGTCCGGGCTGGTGTACCTACCGGTGGGGATCGCCGTGCTGATCGCCCACCCCCCGACCCCGGCCGCGCTGGCCTGCGCGGTGTCCGCCGGGCTGCTGGCCTCGGTGGTGCCCTTCCTGTCCGACCTGCTGGCCCTGCGCCGGGTGCCCGCGCACTCCTTCGGGATCTTCATGAGCGCGAGCCCGGTGCTGGCCGCCGCGATCGGCGCGCTGGTGCTCGGCCAGGCGCTCGCCGCGCTCGACTGGCTGGCCGTCGGGCTGATCGTCACGGCGAACACCGCCGCCGTGCTCGTCACCCGGCCGCCGCGCCGGACGATCGCCGGACGCCCGCAGACCTTCCTGTGAATCCCGCGGCCGCGGGGGCCCGCCGGGCGGGCCGGGCCCTGGATTCCCAGGGTTCGTTCAGGAGCTCCCAGGGGCCTCCCGGTCCGGCCGGCCACGATCCGGGCCATGACGAACATCGACGTGCGCGGGCTGACCAAGCGGTACGGGCCGCGGACCGTGGTGGACGACCTGTCGTTCACCGTCCCCGCCGGGCGGGTGACCGGGTTCCTCGGTCCCAACGGCGCCGGCAAGTCCACCACCATGCGGATGATCCTGGGGTTGGCCGCCCCGGACGGGGGTTCGGCCACCATCGGCGGCCGGCGCTACCGCGACCTGCCCGTGCCGCTGACCGAGGTGGGCGCGCTGCTGGACGCCGGGGCGGTGCACGCCGCCCGGACGGCGCGCAACCACCTGCTCGCGCTGGCCGCGAGCAACGGCCTCCCCCGCCGCCGGGTCGACGAGGTACTGGCCCGCGTCGGTCTGGAGAGCGTGGCCGGCGAGCACGCCGGGAGCTTCTCCCTCGGCATGCGGCAGCGGCTCGGGATCGCGGCGGCGCTGCTCGGGGACCCGCGGGTGCTGATCTTCGACGAGCCGGTGAACGGGCTCGACCCGGAGGGCATCCGCTGGATCCGGGCGTTCATGCGCTCGCTCGCCGGCGAGGGCAGGGCGGTGCTGGTCTCCAGCCACCTGATGAGCGAGATGGCGCAGACCGCCGACCACCTGGTGGTCATCGGGCGCGGCCGGCTGATCGCCGACACGGGCATGAGCGAGTTCATGCAGACCAACGGGGACGGCACGGTGCTGGTGCGTGCCGACGACGCCGACACGTTCGCCCTCCACCTGTCGGCCGCGGGTGCGACCGTCCGGGAAGGGCCGGAATCGTCCCTGGTGGTCTCGGACATGACCGGCGCGCAGATCGGCAAGCTCGCCGCCTTCCACGGGGTCGCGCTCAGCGAGCTCGTGCCGCAGCGCGCCTCGCTCGAGGACGTCTTCATGGAGCTGACCAGCGACAGCGTCGAGTACCACGGGGCCGTCGAGTACCACGGAGCCGCGGCATGAGCACACACCCCGCCTTCGCCGACACCCTGCGCGGCGAGTGGATCAAGTTCCGCAGCCTGCGCTCGACCTGGCTCACCCTCGGCGGCCTCGTCGTGATCGGGCTCGGCATCACGGTGCTGTCGGCGGACGCCTCCGTGGCGTCGTACCCGACGGCAACGGTCGAGGAACGGCAGGACTGGGACCCGACGAACCGCAGCCTGCTGATGTACATGGTCGCCCAGCTGGTCATCGGGGTGCTGGGGATCCTCGTGGTCACCTCCGAGTACGCGACCGGCCTGATGCAGACGTCGCTGAGCGCCACACCGCGCCGGCACCGGCTGCTCGGGGCGAAGGTGGCGGTGGTCACGGCCGTCGCGGTGGTGTCCGGGCAGGTGCTGATGCTCACGTCCTTCCTCATCGGGCAGGCCCGCTTCGTCGCATCGGGCCTGCCGTACGCGACCCTCGATGATCCGCGTGCGCTCTCCGCGGTGGTCGGCGGTGGCCTCTACCTCGCGGTGATCGGGCTGCTCACGGTGGGCCTCGGCACGATCATGCGGGCCACGGCGGGCGCCCTGGCCACCCTGGTGGGGATCGTGCTGCTGGTGCCCCCGCTGGCCGACCTCTTCCCGTGGCTCGACGGGCTGTTCGCCTTCTGGCCGACGCTGGGCGGCGCCGCCGTCATGGAGACCGTGGTCAACCCCGACCACCCCCATCCCTGGCTGAACCTCGCCGGCATGGGTGCCGGCGCCCTCGCCGTGCTCGCCGTCGCCTTCGTGCTGTTCGAGCGCCGCGACGTGTGAGGCGCTGTTCCTATTGTGATCCGCATGCCGAGAGCGAGCCGGAGATGACGCGCGGGACCGGCGGCGGGCGGCTGCTCGTGGTCGAGGACGAGGCGACCGTGCGGGAGCTGCTCGCGGCCACGCTGCGGTTCGCCGGTTTCGAGGTGACCTCCGTGGCGACCGCGGGCGAGGCGGTCGCCACGGCCACCCGGGAACCGCCCGACCTCGTCCTGCTCGACGTGATGCTGCCGGACATGGACGGCTTCGAGGTGGTCCGGCGCCTGCGCGACCTGCGGGTGTCCGGGCCCGGCGGGCCCGTGCCGGTCCTGTTCCTCACCGCCCGCGACCGGCAGGCCGACAAGGTGACCGGGCTGTCCCTCGGCGCCGACGACTACGTCACCAAGCCGTTCGACCTGGAGGAGCTGATCGCCCGGATCCGGGCGATCCTGCGGCGGACCGCGGGTCACCACACCGGGGTGCTGACCGTGGGCGCGCTGGCGCTCGACCCCGACGGGCACCAGGTGACCCGGGGAGGCCGGCCGCTGCGGGTGACCGCCACCGAGTTCCGGCTGCTGCGCTACCTGATGGAGAACGCCGGTCAGGTGGTGTCCAAGGCGCAGATCCTGGACCGCGTCTGGCACTACGACTTCGCCGGCGACGCCGGCATCGTCGACACCTACATCTCCTACCTGCGGCGCAAGGTCGACGTCGAGGAGCCCCGGCTCATCCACACCGTGCACGGCGTCGGCTACGTGATGCGCGAGCCCCGGCGATGAGGTCGCCGCGGCTGCTGTCGCTGCGACTGCGGCTGCTGCTGCTCACCGCGGCGCTGCTGCTGGCCGGGCTGAGCCTGGTCAGCGTCGTCGCGACCGACCAGCTGCGGCGCTACCAGCTGGACCGGCTCGACACCCAGCTGCGGTCGTTCACCACCCTGCTGGCGCAGGCACCGGCGATCGGGCTCGACGACCCGATGGGCACCGCGTCGCTCGCGGTGACCGACCCGGCCCTCGGCCTGATCGGCACCCCGTACCTGGCGTACCTCGACGCCGCCGGCGCGGTGGTGCGCGGTGTCCACTCGTCCCGGTTGGCCGAGGCCGCGCTACCGGCCGGCAGCGCGCTGCGCGGGGTCCCCACCAGCGGCACGGCCGTCGACCTCGACGCCGCCGACGGCTCGTCGCGCTGGCGCGCCGTCGCCGGGCCGACGGCCGGCCGGGACGGGACGGTGGTCGCGGCCGCGCCGCTGGCCGAGATCGACGCCACGGCGGCCCGGCTGCGGGCCACCACCATGATCAGCGGCGCCGCGCTGCTCGTGCTGCTGACGGCGGCCGGCTGGTACGCCCTCGGCCGGGGCCTGCGGCCGTTGCGCCGCATCGAACACACGGCGGCTGCCATCGCCTCCGGTGACCTGAGCCGGCGCGTCCCCGTGGTCGCGGCACCCGGGACCGAGATCGGGCACCTCGCGACGTCGCTGAACGTGATGCTCGGCCAGCTGGAGCGGGCCTTCGCCGAGCGGGCGGCCTCCGAGGCGCGGATGCGGACCTTCGTCTCGGACGTCAGCCACGAGCTGCGCACCCCGTTGTTCGTGATCAAGGGCTCGGCCCAGCTGAACCGGATGGGTGCGCTGGCCGAGCGCGCCGACGTCGACGAGGCGATGCACCGCATCGACCGCGAGGCCACCCGGCTCACCGCCCTCACCGAGGACCTGCTGCTGCTCGCCCAGCTCGACGACGCCTCCGAAGGGCACCTCGACCGGACCCCGATGGACCTGCGCACGCTCGCCACCGACGCCGGCCACGACCTGCGCGCGCTGGACCCGTCCCGGGCCGTCGGCCTGACCGGTCCGGGCGGCGACGGCCCGCCGGGCCCCGCCCCGGTGCACGCGGACGAGGCCCGGCTGCGTCAGATCGTCGCCAACCTGGTGGGCAACGCCGCCGCCCACACACCGCCCGGCACGCCGGTGCGCATCGGTGTCGGGACCGCGGAGGGCCGTGCGGTGCTGGAGGTGGCGGACGAGGGCCCGGGCATGACGGCCGAGCACGCCGGCCGCGTCTTCGACCGCTTCTACCGCACCGACCGCTCCCGCAGCCGCTCCGGCGGCGCCAACGCCGGACTGGGGCTGGCCATCGCCCGGTCGCTCGCCCGCGCCCACGACGGCGACGTCGAGCTGGAGACCGCGCTGGGGGAGGGCGCCTGCTTCCGGCTGACCCTCCCCCTGCCGGACCGGAGCTGACCGGACCGGGCCGCGCTCCGCCCGCCGCGCGGCGGGCGTCCTCTCAGACGCTGGTGCCCGTCGACTGCTTGTCCAGCGACGGGCGCTGCCCGACCGGCGCGGACCGGTCGTCGTCGGGAGCGTCCTCGCGGGGTGCGTGGTCGTCCTCGTCGTCGAGCATGGTGGCCTCGTCGAAGGGGTCGTCGCCGGCCAGCACCCGGTCGGCGCGCTCCCGGTCGAACTCCCCGACCCACTTGCCGACGAGCACGGTGGCCACCGCGTTGCCGGCGAAGTTGGTCAGCGCGCGGGCCTCGGACATGAACCGGTCGATGCCGACGATGATCCCGACGCCCTCGACCAGGTCGGGCCGGTGCGCGGCCAGCCCGCCGCCGAGGGTCGCCAGCCCGGCCCCGGACACCCCGGCCGCGCCCTTCGAGGCGACGACCATGAACACCAGCAGGCCGATCTGCTCGCCGATGGCCATCGGCCTGCCCAGCGCGTCGGCGATGAACAGCGAGGCCATCGTCAGGTAGATGGCGGTGCCGTCGAGGTTGAAGGAGTAGCCGGTGGGCACGGTGATGCCCACGACCGGGCGCGACACGCCCACGTGCTCCATCTTCGCGATCAGCCGCGGCAGCGCCGACTCCGACGAGGAGGTCGACACGATCAGCAGGAACTCCCGGCCCAGGTACCGCAGCAGGGAGAAGATGTTGATCCCCGCGGCGAAGCGCAGCAGCGCGCCGAGCACGACGAGCACGAACAGCAGGCAGGTCACGTAGAAGGCCAGCATGACCTGCGCCAGCGCGTAGAGCGCGTCGACGCCGGTGGAGCCGACCACCGCCGCGATCGCGCCGAACGCACCGATCGGCGCCACCCACATGATCATCGCGAGGACCCGGAAGACCAGCCGCTGGATGTGGCGGATGCCGGTCAGGATCGGCTCGCCCGAGCGGCCCAGTGCCTGCACGGCGAACCCGACCAGCAAGGCGACGAACAGCGTGGACAGCACGCTCTCGCCGACCAGCGGCGAGAACAGGGTGGTCGGGATGATGTTGAGCAGGAAGTCGCCGGTGCTCTCGGCCTCCGGCGCCTCGTAGCCGGGCGCACCGGCGATGTCCAGGCCGGCACCCGGCTGCACGATGTTGCCCACGACCAGGCCGATCGCCAGGGCGAACGTCGACATCGTCAGGAAGTAGCCCAGCGCCAGCAGGCCGACCCGGCCCACCGTGGCCGCCTGCCGGATCGCGCCGATGCCCAGCACGATGGTGCAGAAGATGATGGGTGAGATCATCATCTTGATCAGGCTCACGAACCCGTCACCGAGGGGTTTGAGCGCCTTGCCGAGGTCGGGGAAGAGGAATCCCACCGCGATGCCCAGCAGCACCGCCACGATGACGGCGATGTAGAGGTAGTGGGTGCGGTCTCGGCGCTGGGCGCTCGTGGGCGGTGTGCTCGCGGCTGTCACAGTCTCTCCAGGTCCGGCGGCGACGACGGGTTGACGACGGGCGTTGCGTGGCACCGTGGGGCGGTGGCCATCGGCGCACAGGATGCGGGGAGGTGTGGTCGCCATCACCGTTTCGTTCATTTCGTCCGCTGGACGGGCGGTGGCGAGCACCCGGCCGCGGCGCGGCCCGAGCCTGGCCGGGCGCCTGTTCGCGCTGCAGGCCGCGGTCGTCGTGGTGGTGCTGGCCGGCTTCACCACGGCCACCTGGCTGCAGCTCGGGCAGGCCACCGATGACGCCGCCACCAGGGAGATGCTGAGCATCGCCCGCACGCTGGCCGATGCGCCCGAGGTGCGCGACGCGGTCGACGACCCCGACCCGTCGGCCCTGCTGCAACCGCTCGCCGAGCAGGTGCGCGTCGACACCGCCACCGACTTCGTCGTCGTCATGAGCCCGACCGGGCAGCGCTGGTCGCACCCGAACCCGGACCTGATCGGCGAGCGGTTCATCGGCACCATCGGGCCCGCCGCGGACGGCGGGTTCGTCACCGAGACCTACACCGGCACGCTCGGGCCCTCGGTCCGCGCCGTCGTCCCGGTGCTCGACCGCGGGCGGGTGGTGGCGCTGGTCTCGGCCGGGCGCACGCTCAGCGCGGTCTCCCGCGAGCTGCAGCGCCAGATCCCGGTGGTCGTCGGCGTGGGCGCGGCCGCGCTCGGGGTGGCCGCGGCCGGCTCGTGGCTGGTGAGCCGGTGGCTGCGGCGCGCGACGCACGACCTGGGCCCGGCCGAGCTGTCCCGCATGTACGAGTACTACGACGCCGTCCTGCACGCGGTGCGCGAGGGGCTGCTGCTGCTCGACCGCGAGGGCCGCGTGCAGATGGTCAACGACGAGGCCCGCCGGCTGCTCGCGCTGCCCCCGGACGTCACCGGCCGCCCGGTCGACGGGCTGGGCCTGCCGCCCGCGCTGGGCGCGGCGCTGGCCGGGGGCACCGGGGGCAGCGACGAGATCTACCTGACCGCCGACCGGATCGTCGTGGTCAGCCAGGCCGCCGCCCGCTGGAGCGGGCGGCACCTCGGCTCGGTCGTCACCCTGCGCGACCGCACCGAGCTGCGCGAGCTCGTCACCGAGCTGCGCACGGTCCGCGGGGTGGCCGACTCGCTGAGCTCGCAGGCGCACGAGGCGGCCAACCAGCTGCACACGGTGCTCGCGCTGATCGAGATGGGCCGGGCGGAGGAGGCGCTCGAGTTCGCCACCGGCAGCCCGGCCCAACGCCTGGTGGACGGCGTCGTCGCCGGGATCGGGGTGCCCGAGCTGGCCGCGCTGGTGCTGGCCAAGGCGGGCGAGGCCGAGGCCCGCGGGGTGGAGCTGGTCGTGCGGGAGGGCACCGCGCTGCCCGCCGGCCTGGCCGACCCGCACGACCTGGTCACCATCGTCGGCAACCTGCTCGACAACGCGATCGACGCGGCCGCGGGCGCCCCGACCCCGCGCTGGGTCCGGCTCGGCGCGGAGGTCGTCGAGCCGGGTGGGGTGGTCCTGCGGATCGCCGACAGCGGGCCGGGCGTGCCCGCCGACGACGTGGAGCGGATGTTCGGGCGGGGCTGGACCACCAAGCCCGCCGTCGACGGGCGCGCGCGGGGCATCGGGCTGGCGCTGGTCGACCGGGCGGTCCGCCGCCACGGCGGGGACGTGCGGGTGTCCGCGGAGCGGGGTTCGGAGTTCGTGGTGCGGCTGCCGCTGGCGACGACGTGACCACCGGAACCGGTCCGGGACCGGCGATCCGCACGCTGGTCGTCGAGGACGACCCGATCGCCGCCGAGGCCAACGCCGGCTACGTGCGCCGGGTCGCCGGCTTCGAGGTGGTGGGGGTGGTCGGCAGCGCGGCCGATGCGCTGCGCGCCGTCGCCGCCACCCCCGTCGACCTCCTCCTGCTCGACGTGCACCTGCCCGACGGCAACGGCCTGGACGTGCTGCGCAGGCTGCGCTCGACCGGCCGCACCGTCGACGCGATCATGGTCACCCGGGCCCGCGACCTGGCCGTCGTGCAGGCCGCCGTGGCCTTCGGCGCCACCCAGTACCTGGTCAAGCCGTTCACCGCGGCCGTGGTGCGGACCAAGCTCGAGGCCCACCGCGAGTACCGCGCCCGGCTCGGGGCCGGGGCGCCGGTCGTCGCCCAGGGCGACGTCGACGAGCTGCTCGGCGCGGTCCGCGGCGGCGCCGTGCCGGTGGGCGGGCTGCCCAAGGGGATCAGCCGCGAGTCCCTCGACGCCGTCGTGCGGGCGCTGGCCGGGGCGGGGCCGACCGGGCTGACGGCCAGTGAGGTGGGCGCGCTGCTCGGCACGTCGCGGATCACCGCCCGCCGCTACCTGGAGCACATCGCCGAGACCGGGCTCGCCGTGCGGCACGCCCGCTACGGCAGCACCGGGCGCCCGCAGGTCGAGTACCGGGCCCAGCCGGGGGGCGTCGCGGGCTGAGGTGCGCTCAGTAGCCGGGGGCGCGCTCGCCGTCGGTCTTGAGGGGGTCGCCCACCCGCACGTGCAGGAGCGACACCTCGGGCGTCAGCACCGTCACGACGAGCCGGTGCTCCCCCGACTCCGCGGGGGTGAAGCGACCGCTGAACGCGTACCACTCGCAGAACGCCACCTCGGGGCAGCGCGTGTCGAGGGCGACCGGCTCGTCGAGCAGCACCCGACCGGCCGCGTCGGTGACCTGCACGCGCAGCTGCGCGGGATCGGGACTGGCGGTCGTCGGCTCGGGGGCGACCAGCAGCTCGTGCTCGGTGCCGGCGTGCTCGACGGCGATGTCGAACCCGACCTCGGCCGGCACCTGCGCCCCGGGCCCCTCGGCCTCGATCTCGAAGAGCGTGGTGTCGGCGTTGCCGTCGTCGATCAGGTAACCCAGCGCGCCGAATCCCGCGCAGAAGACCAGGACGGCGATCGGCGTCACCCAGCGCTTCCAGAGCGGCACCCCCTTCTGCGCCCACTGCCCGAGCACCGCGCACCCGGCGAAAAGCAGCCCGCACCCGAACGCGCTCAGGAAGATGATCGTGCTGGTGTCCACGCGCCGCTCCCCGTCCCCCCGACCCGGGTGGATCATCGCACCCGCGCGCGGGCCCTCGGCACGGATACCGGGTCCGCGGTCGGCCGCGCCGAGGGGCCGGGGCGGAGCGCACAATGGCGCATGGTCCCGCCGCGCCGCATGGGCAGCGAGAACTCGAAGACGCGGTCGCGGCTGCTCGACGCGACCGAGCAGCTGATGCTGGAGAAGGGCTACGCCGAGGTCGGGATCCGCAGCCTGGCCCGCGCCGCCGGGGTCGCCCCAGGGCTGGTGCTCTACTACTTCCGGACCCTGGACGACCTGCTGCTGGCGGTGCTGCGCCGCCGCGCCGACGAGGAGCTGCAGCGCAGGCGCTCGGGGTTGGCCGACCGCCACCCCCTGCGCGCGCTGTGGGACTTCGGCGCCCGCTCGACGGGCACGACCCTGCTCATGGAGTTCATCGCGCTCGGCAACCACCGCGAGGTCATCGGCCGGGAGATCGCCCGCTACGCCGAGGAGCTGCGCAGGCTGCAGCTCGACGCCCTGACCCGCCACTGCGCCGACCACGGCCTCGACCCCGACGAGCTGCCCCCGCTCGTCGCCGTCGTCCTGCTGACCAGCATCTCCCAGGGCCTGGTCATGGAGCGGGCGATCGGGATGACCACCGGGCACGAGGAGACCCTCGCCCTCGTCGAGCGGCACATGCGGCGCTTCGACGGCGGGCCGACGGCGACGCCGCTTGACGCAACTCATCGGTTGCCATACGGTCACGATCAGTTGGTCGCCGCCAGGAGGTCTGCCGTGGGTTTCCCCGATCGCATCGAGCGCACCGTCGAGATCGCCCATCCGCCCCAGCGGGTGTGGACCGCGATCACCACCGCCGAGGGTCTGGCCGCGTGGTTCGGCCACGAGGCCGGGATCGACCTGCGCCCCGGCGGGGCCGCCTGGATGAAGTGGGACGACGGCGCCGCCACCGAGATGCGCGTCGAGCGCGTCGAGGAGCCGACGGTGTTCGGGTTCACCTGGCGCATCAACGGCCTGCCCGAGGACGACCTCCGCCGCACCTACGTCGAGTTCACGCTCGAACCCACCGGCGCGGGCACCCGCCTGACGGTCGTCGAGTCCGGCTTCGCCCAGCTGCCCGCCGACGCGCACAGCGCGGCGTTCGGCGGCAACACCGACGGCTGGCGCCGGGAGCTCGGCGAGCTGGTCGCGCACCTCGATGCCGCCTGACGTCGAGGCGGTCGCCGAGCAGGTCTTCATCGCGCTGGCCGACCCGAGCCGGCGAGCGCTGCTGGCCGCGCTGGCCGCGCACGGCCCGGCCACGGCCACCGACCTGGCCACCCGGTTGCCCATCACCCGCCAGGCCATCGCCAAGCACCTCGCGCTGCTGGCCGACGCGGGCCTGGTGACGGCCGAGCCCGGCGAGCGCCGCCGCGTGCGCTACCGGCTGCGCTCCACGCCCATGCAGGTCGCCCAGCAGTTCCTGGCCGCGATGGCCCGCGACTGGGACGGTCCGCTCGCCGCGCTCGGCAAGCACCTGGATGACCTGCCCGACACCCCTGACCCCGACACCGCACCGCTCGACCGGCGCGGATCCGCATGAGCTGAGTACCCCGCACGACGACGCCCCGCCGCCCGCGGAGCGCTGACCCCGCACGACGGGGCCGGCGGCAGCCCGGCCGTGGCGTCGACCAGCCGGGTGGCGACCTCGTCCCACCCGCCAGGCGCCGTGGGCGCGCCCTCGGCCAGCGCCTGCTCGCGCTCGGCGATGGTGTGCACCACCACGTGCCTGAGCATGTCGCTGCGCCCGGCCTGCACCGCGGCAGGCAACCGTCCACCTCCCACCAGCCCTTTCGCCGCCACCGCGGCGGCGGCCGGCTCAGGGTGGGGTCCGCGGCCGCCGAGGGGGACCGCGACGCCGGGAGATGGACGTCACCACGCCCCGCCGCACCGGCGGACGCCGACCGCGAGGTAGCGTCGGTTTCCGAACATCGATTCAACTACGTCGACCGCGGAGGGGCGCGTCCATGCTCACCCCGGACACGCTGGAGGTCCGCGCGCCGCTGCAGGAGCGCGCCTGGCGGGAGCGGGTCCTGCCGCCGGTCGAGCGGCTCGACCACGGCACGTGGTCGGTCCCCGTGCCCATCCCGGACAACCCCCTGCGCTACACCCTCAGCTACCTGGTGCCCGGCGACACCGGGCTGGTCGTGGTCGACCCCGGGTGGGAGAGCGACGAGGGCTGGGCCGCGCTCACCGCGGGCCTGGCCGCGGCGGGCGCGGGCGCTGGCGACGTCGTCGGCGTCGTGGCCACCCACATCCACCCCGACCACCACGGGCTGACCGCCCGGTTGCGGGCGGCGTCCGGGGCGTGGGTCGCGATGCACCCGGCCGAGGCCGAGACGCTGCCCGCGCGGCAGGCCGCCGCCTTCCGCGCCGGCCAGGGCGACGGCGAGCGCCCCCAGGGCGTGGCCGGGGCGGGCGGCTGGCTGACGCACGTCTGCGGTGCCCCCGCCGAGACCGTCGACGAGATCATGTCCGCGTTCCTCGACCGGGACGCCGCCGACGGCGTCCCCGGGTTCGGCGCGATGGCCGAGCCCGACGTCCTGCTCTCCGACGGCGACCTGGCGCCGCTGCCCGGCAGGCGGCTGCGCGCGGTGTGGACGCCCGGTCACACGCCCGGGCACCTGTGCCTGGTCGACGAGACCGCCCAGGCCGTGCTGACCGGCGACCACGTGCTGCCCGGGATCACCCCGAACATCAGCGCGCACCCCGGGCAGGGCCCGTCGATGCTGGCCCGCTACCTGGACTCGCTGCGCAGGATGGCGGCCTACGACGACCACGACGCCCTGCCCGCCCACCAGTACCGCTTCCGCGGCCTGGCCGCCCGCACCGACCAGCTGATCGAGCACCACCGGGAGCGCTGCGCGGAGATCCTCGCCGCGGTCGCCGAGATCGGCGAACCGACGATGTGGCAGCTGGCCGAGCGGCTCACCTGGTCGCGGACCTGGGCGCAGATCGGGCCGATGCGCCTGGCCGCGCTGGGCGAGACCGCGGCGCACGTCGAGTACCTCACCGAGCGCGGGGAGCTGAGCTGGGACACCGCGTCGACCGAGGGCCCCGCCCTGGTCAGAGCGGCGTGAGCTGGTCCCGGCCGGCGGCCGGGACGTCCCGGGCGGTCGGGAGGTCGCGCAGGCCGGCGTCGAGCACGGCGTGCGCGCCAGCGCAGGAGCCCGTCCGCCCGGTCAGCAGGGCGTCCAGCCAGCGCATGCCCTCGGCGAAGAGGTCGGCCTCGCCGATGTAGACCGCGGCGGCGAGCACGTCGACGACGTGCGCGAGACCGTCGGCCGGCGGGTCGGCCGGGTCGCCGGACGTCACCAGCCCGAGGGCGATCTCGGCGGCGCGCGGCGCGTCGGCGGCGGCCGGCGCCGCGAAGAACTCAGCGCTGGCGGTGCCGTCCACTGCCGGGTGCCTCCTCCCGGGAGGCGTCCTCCGGCCGGACCACGTAGAGGTGCCGCCGCCCCGGGGTGGGCACCGCCGGGGCCTGCACCACCAGCAGTGCCATGTCGTCGTGGGGGCGCTCGTCGAGCCGGCGCGTGGTGTGGTCGAGGATGCGGTCGACGATGCCCGGCGCCGGCAGGATGTGGCAGCCGCGCAGCAGCTCGGCCAGCCGCTGCTCGCCGAACAACTGGGCGCCGTCCACGCCGCCCTGCGCGTCGACGACGCCGTCGGTGTGCAGCACGCACGCCTCGCCGGGGGCGAGGTCGACGGTCCGGTCGACGAACCGGGGCGGCAGGTGGGCGCCGACCACGCCGCCGCCGATGTCCACGACCTCGACGCCGTCGCGGCGCACCACCAGCGGCGCCAGGTGGCCGCCACCGGCGAGGCGCAGGCGCACGCCGCCGTCGGGCAGCGCGCGGGCGTCGCCGAGCACCAGGCTGACGAACCGGGGGCCGCCGTCGGCGGGGACGGCCTCCAGCTGCATGGTGTTGAGCAGCTCCAGCGTGTGGACCGGGTCGGTGTCGAGCCTGCGCAGCACCCGCACCGACTGACGGACCTGCCCGGCGGTCACCGCGGCGTCGACGTCGCGCTCGCGCACCTCGCCGATCAGCAGCGCGACCGCGCCGTCGGGGGTGGTGTGCACGTCGTAGAAGTCCGAGCCGATCAGCAGCCCTTCCTCGGCGGGGCGGAACGCGGCCGCGATCGTGATCCCGTCGACGCGCGGCAGCCGCGGCTCGTGGTTGGTCCGGCGCAGCACCTCGGCGGCGAGGGAGCGCTGGGCGTAGAGCGCCGCCGCGGTGAGCGCGACGCCCGCGCGCTCGGTGAACTCCTCCACGAGCGTGGCGTCGGGACCCTGCCACGGCGCCGCGGTGACGTCGCGGACCAGCACGAGGGCGCCGGCCGGGTGCCCGTCGCCGGGCAGCGTGCAGACCACCGCGCCGGCCGGCGGGTCCCGCGGCGTCCACGGCTCGCCGGCCAGCTCGGTGCCCAGCAGCGGATCCGGGACGGCCGCGGTACCGCGCAGCGCCGCGGCGACCAGCTCGGGCAGCGCGGTGACCGGCAGCCGGCCGCCGGTCGTGTCGCGGCCGTCGCAGCGGAACCACTCGACGGTCCCCCGCTGCACGGGCAGCACGACGACCGCCGAGTCGGCGAGCTCGGCGGCCAGCTCCACGAGGGCCCGCGCGGTGCGACCGGGGTGCAGCGACTGCCCGAGCCGGGTGCTCGCCGCGGCCAGGAACCGCGAGCGGGTGCGCTCGGCCAGCAGGTTGTCCAACCGGGTGCGGGACTCGGTGACGTCCTGGAGGTACCAGCCCGTCCAGCCGCGGGTCAGCGCGGTCGGGCGCGCGGTGACCGCCCGGCCGGGGACGTCGAGGTCGACCTCGCCTGCGGTGGGGTCGGCCTGCGCGAGGACGGCCAGCGCGCCGCCGAGCACCTCGCCGACGGTGAGATCGGGCAGCATCCGCAGGGCGGCGGGGTTGGCCGTGCGCACCACTCCGCGCTCGTCGCAGGCGAACGCCCCGAGCGGGGCGCCGGCGAGCAGGCCGTGCTCGACGGTGCGCGCCGAGGCCGTGACGGGCTCGGCCGGCGGCTGCGGCGGCTCGGGGCGCGCGGCGGGGCGCACCCGCTCCATGCGGCGCGGGTCGACGTCGACCCGGCGGCGGCTCACCGGTCCGGCACCTCCCCCGCGCGCTGCGACCCGGTCGGCTCGCGCGTCCTGTCGATCAGCCATGGCAGTGACCGAGCGTAGCTCGTCGGACACCCCACCCGCACGCCCCCGTCGAGGGTCGGTGGGGGCACGCGGTCAGGGCGCGATGCGCGCCAGCAGCTCCCGCGCGTCGCGCGCGTCGCGGTCGGTGGTGGCGTGGCGCAGCGCCCGCCGCGCGTGCCGGGCGGCCCGGCCCCGCTCGCCGCGCTCCAGCAGCAGCACCGCGGCGTTGTACTGGTCGGCGTGGGTCGGGCCGGCCGCGGCCACCACCCGCTCGGCCTGCTCGGCGGCCCGCTCCGGGCGACCGGCCTCGACCAGCGCCCGGGCCAGCGCGATGCGCGGCGGCAGCGCGTCGGGCGCCGCGGCCACGAGCTCCTCCAGGTCGGCCGTGGCCGCGGCGGCCTCGTCCGGGTCGCCGGTCGCCACCACCTCGACCAGCAGGGACGTCGCGTCCAGCACCGTCGACTGCCGCAGCGCGCGGTCGCGGGCGCCGGGCAGCGGGCGCAGCGCGGTGATCTCGGCCAGGTTCACCTCGGCCAGGTACCGGACGTCCGGGTGCGGCGAGGACCGGGCCAGCGCGCAGCAGTGGCCGCCCAGGGCGAGCAGGCCCGCGTCGGCGGCCGTCGCCCCGCAGTCGAGCAGGAACACCGACCGGTCGCGCGCCCCGGCCTCCCCGACGGCGACGGGCCGGGGCACGCCGCGCCACAACCCGCGCAGGTGGCGCACGGCGTCCAGGGGACGCCCGGACTCGGTCAGCGCCGTGGTGAAGGCGAGCCAGTCGCCCGCCTCACCCGAGCGCTCGGCGCGCGCCAGCAGGGCGTCGAGCCGGGCGGCCGCGCGCGTGAAGGACCCGCCCGCCGGTGCGGCGAGCGGGTCGCTCGGGACCGGGATCAGCTCGCGGTCTCCGCCTGCCTGCGCGGCAGCACCCAGCCGGGCCGCACGAAGTGGCAGGTGTAGCCGTAGGGGTACTTCTGCAGGTAGTCCTGGTGCTCCTCCTCGGCCTCCCAGAACGGGCCGGCCGCGACCACGTCGGTGACGACCCGGCCCGGCCACAGGCCGGAGGCGTCGACGTCGGCGATCGTGTCCAGGGCGACCCTGCGCTGCTCGTCGCTGGTGTAGAAGATCGCCGAGCGGTAGCTGCGACCGACGTCGTTGCCCTGGCGGTCGCGGGTGGACGGGTCGTGGATCTGGAAGAAGAACTCCAGCACCTCGCGGAACGAGATCACGTCGGGGTCGAACACGACCTCGACGGCCTCCGCGTGGTCGCCGTGGTTGCGGTAGGTGGCGTTCGGGGTGTCGCCTCCGGAGTAGCCGACCCGGGTCGAGATCACCCCGGGGCGCGCGCGGAGCAGCTCCTGGGCCCCCCAGAAGCAGCCCGCGGCCAGGATCGCAGTCTCGGTCATCGTGTGCCTTCCTCGGCGTCGATTACGGCTCGTTCAACGCGGTCGTCACGGCGGATGTTCCGGCCGGGACCCCCGCCCCGGCGAAGGCCACGGCCCACTCCACGACGGTCCGGCCGCCGACGGCGGGCAGGATGCGGCACCGGGTCGCGTCGGACGGACTGCGCTCGGGGAGCCGGGCTACCTTCGGCCAGGCCGCGGTACCGCGCACGAACAGCCGCAGGCACGCGCGGTCGGCCGTGATCGACAGCTCGACCTCGACGTCGTCGGGGCCGCGGACCGCGCCGGTCAGCTCCTCGACGGTGGCCGCGAGCGCCGTGAGCAGGTGGTCCTCGACGTGCGCAGGCAGGTCGGGCGCCGCCCGGGGGCCCACGTGCAGCGCGGGGTGCACGCCCGCCAACGCCGGCGCCCTGGCCAGCTCCTCGGCGACGCGCGCGGCGAGCGCGTGCCCCGCCCCGGCCCCACTGCGCGGCCCGCCGACCGCGGCCGCCCGGACGTCGGCGATCGCCCGGTCGAGCTCCTCGACCGACCGGGCGAGGTCGGCGGCGAGCTCCGGGTGCCGGGCGCCGAGCGAGGTCAGCGTGGTCGTGACGGCGAACAGCCTGCGGACCGCGCCGCCGTGCAGGTCGGCGGCCACCCGGTCCGACTCGCGCTGCGCGGCCGCCCGCACGGCGGCGCCGCGGTGCTCGTCGAGCATGGTGCGCATCCGGTCGACGGCGGCGCCGAGCGCGGCCAGCTCCGCGGGGCCGTCGGCGGGGACGGGCCGGTCGAGATCGCCCTCGGCCACCCGCTCGACGGCGTCGATGAGCCTCCCGAGCGGGTCGCTCAGCGCGCGCCGCACGCCCAGCACCGCCAGCCCCGCGCCCAGCACGCCGAGCCCGACCGCGCCGCTCAAGACCCAGGTCAGCGTCGTGCCGACGGTCCGGACGCGCGCCGCGTCGGCCGCGATGCGCGCCTCGATGGCGGCGCGCAACCCGGCGACGTGGTCGCGCAGCCCGGCGGACAGCGGCGGACCCGGTGCCCTGACGACCAGGTCGTCGAGCCCGGCCTGGTCGTCCCGGGCGCGCAGCCCGATCGCCGGCTCGGCGACGGCGAGCCAGCGCCGGTGGCCGCCGAGCACGGCGTCGAGCCGGGCGAGCGCGTCGGGGTCGTCGACGAGCGCTCCGCGCAGCACCCGCTCCTGCTCGTCGAGCGACGCCGCGGCGTCCTGGTAGGGCTGCAGCAGCGCGGCCCGGCCGGTCAGCAGGTAGTCGCGGATGCCGGTCTCCTGGTCGACGAACGCGCGCTGCAGGCGCTCCACCGCGACCAGCGCGGGCAGCGCCCGCTCGGTGACCCGCGTGGTGGCGTCGTCGACCCGCGCCTGCGCGAACAGGGCCGCGGCGGCGGCCGCGACGAGCACCGCGGCCAGCCCGACCACCGCCAGCACGGCCCGGCGTCGCAGCGACGGGGATCCGGCCACGCGCCGACCATGCACGTCCCGCCGTGGCGGCACGACCGCCGTTCAGGGCCCCTGGTGATCACGCAGGGTGCCCGATCGGTCACGACCTCGAACCGGACGGGCACGGCGCACGTGTGTTCTACGTCACCGGCGGAGGGCGCCGGGGCGCGACGAGGGGGAGGACGACGATGGAGCGCACGACCTGCGATCCACTCACCGGCCGCGACCGGGCGATCCTGCGCGCGGTGGCGACCGGCACCGCCGAGCTGACCGGGGGCGCCGAGCCCGATCTGCTGCTCGACGGCCGGTATTGCTGCGACCAGGAGGCCGCGCACCGGCTGGCGCGGGCCGGTCTCATCGCCCCGACCGCGGTGCGCCCGGTGGGCCAGCGCGTCGCCGCGGTCGTGACGGCGGCCGGACTGCGGGCGCTGCGGGCCGCGGCACCGGCCGCCGCCTGAGCACCCGTCCGCATGAAGCTCCGCGTGGCCATTGCGCGGCCACCTGGATGAGGCACGATGGTCATGTGCCGTTCACGTCCGGGGTCCCCGGGTCCCGCCCGGCGGGCCCCCGGTGACCGAGCTCGCCGTCCGGCGGCTCCTGCAGAACCCCCTCGGCCACCCGGCCCCGCCGGGCAGCCGCGGCGACCTGGTGGCGGTCAGCGACGACCGGTGCACGATCTACCTGACGCCGGCCGAGTTCGAGACCGCCACCGAGTCCGAGCTGCGCTACCGACTCGCCCGCAAGGCGGCCGGCGCGGACTAGCCGCACGCCGCTGATCACCGTGCGCGGTGCACGAGCCGCGCCACAGCGGCTCCCGCACCACCGGCGGCGATCACCCGGTCAGATTCTCCAGCCGTTCGATCGCGGCCAGCAGTGTCTCGCGCCGCTTCGGGAACGCGAAGCGCAGCTTGCTCCGCCCGTGCTCGGCGTTCTCCGGGCGCCAGAACGAGACCGCGGGCACGCAGGACACCCCGATCTCGGTGATCAGCCTCCGGGCGAACGCGACGCCGTCTGCTGCCGGGTCGAGGCCTGCGGTGTCGCACAGCACGTAGTAGGAGCCCTCGGGGCGGCGCAGGTCGAAGCCGATCCGCTCCAGCGCGTCGCAGAGCAGGTCGCGGCGCTCGCGGTAGGCCGCGGCGAGGGCGGTGTAGTACTCGGGCGGCATCCCCATCGCCGTCACCCCCGCGGTCTGCAGCGGGGCGGGGGCGGCGATGGTGAGGAAGTCGTGCACCTTGCGGATGGCCGCGGTGAGCCCGGGCGGGGCCACGGTCCAGCCGACCCGCCACCCGGTCACCGCGTAGGTCTTGGACAGCGCGTTGACCGTGATCGTGCGGTCCTCCATGCCGGGAACGAGCGCCGGGGGCAGGTAGCCGCCCGGGCCGAGCTGGTGGATGTGCTCGTAGATCGAGTCGACCACCAGCACGGCGTCCCAGCGCCGGCACAGCTCGGCCAGCAGCGCCAGCTCCTCGGCGCGGTAGACCTTGCCGGTCGGGTTGTTCGGGTGGCAGAGGAACACCGCCTTGGTGCGCGGCCCGAACGCGGCGCGCAGCTCGGCCTCGTCGAACGACCAGTCGGGCTCGCGCATCCGCACCGGTCGGGGCACGGCGCCGGCCAGGATGGCGTCGGGCCGGTAGTTCTCGTACCAGGGCTCGAACAAGACGACCTCGTCGCCCGGATCGAGCAGCGCGAACGTCACCGCGACGAGGGCCTCGGTGGCCCCGCAGGTCACGCACAGCTCGGTCTCCGGGTCGATGGTCCACCCCGGGTAGGTGCGCGCGGTCTTCTCGGCGATCGCCGCGCGCAGCTCGGGCGTGCCGTAGGTCATCGGGTACTGGTTGTCGTCGGCCGTGATGGCCGCGCAGGCCGCCTCCTTGAGCTCGGGCGGGCACGGGAAGTCCGGGAAGCCCTGACCGAGGTTGATCGCCCCGTGCCGGGCGGCGAGGCGGAAGGTCTCCCGGATGACCGACTCGGTGAACGCGTCGGCCTTGGCGCTGGTGCGCGGCACCCGCCCTCCTCTGCGGTCGGTGCGCGGACGCGGCGCCCGCGGCCGCTCGACCGTTCCGCATCCCCGGGCGGATGTCGAGCCGACACCCGCCCGGGGGCGATCAGGGCGCCCCGGCGGGGCGCAGCCGCACCAGGGCGATCCGGCGCCGGACACCGACGGCGGCACGGATCGAGTGGAGCCGACGGGTGCCGTGCGGGCTATACCCCGGCCGTCGCGACCGGGGAGATCCCGTAGTCGGCGCTGCACACCCCAGCGCGAGCCCGGTGTGCCCGGTCACTGCACCCACCTGCCGATCCCGGTAACCCAGCGGTAGTAGCTGCGCATCACATCCGGTACCCTCCGGATTCACTTGATCACCCATGGTCATGACGGCCGCTCGCCGTTCCCCCCTCGTCCGGCACTGGTGGTACGGGATGACGCGCACGGTCGAGGACCTCGATCACGTCACCCACACCTGCCTCGTCCCGGACAGCGACGACCACGTCTGGGAGGTCACCGCGGCCTGGCTGGCCGGCGGTCTGGGCGCGGGCGAGCGCGTCATGTACTTCGAGGACCAGACCGCCGACGCGCTGCTCGGCAGGCTGACCGACGACCGCGTCCCGGTCGACCGGGCGCTGGCCGACGGCCAGTTCGTGCTGGTGCCCACCGAGCAGACCCGCGCCACGGTGTCCGCCCCGCTGGACCTGTTCGAGCGGATGATCGACGAGATGATCCGGGACACCGAGGCGGCGGGGTGGCCGGGCCTGCGGCTGGCCGGGGAGAACGTCAACGTCCAGCTCGGGATGGGCGTGGACGCGGTCGTCGCGTACGAGACCGTGGTCGACCGGCTGCTGCGGGAGCACCCCATCGCCCGGCTGCTGTGCCGCTTCGACCCGCTCGTCTTCGACACCGCCGCGATGGCCGCGGTGCGCGAGGTGCACACCAGCGAGCTGGTCACCCGGTCGCTCTACGACGACGGGCTGCTCCGGGTCACCCGAACCGGCCCGGTGGCGCTGCGGCTGGCCGGGGAGGCCGACCACAGCAACCGCACGGTGATCCGCCGGTTCCTGGACGCGACGCTCGACCAGGCGCTGCGGTCGGAAGCGGCGCACAACGACATCACGCTCGACCTCTCGTCGCTGCGGTTCGTCGACGTCTCCGGGGCGGTCGGGCTGGTGCACACGGCCGAGGAGTTCCCCGACAGCCACCGCCTCGTGCTGACCGGCGTGCGCCCGCGCGTGGCCCGCGCGCTGGAGCGCTGCGGCGCCCCGGCGGCGCGGCAGCTGACGATCGAGCCGCGCTGGACCGAGCCGGTCGCCCCCGGGGGCCGCGGGTGACCCACGTGTCCGAGCCGCTGTCCGCTCCCTCCGCAGGCACCCCGTGCGCGGCGCCGCGGCACGCCGCCGCCTTCTTCGCGTCGCCTGCGGCGCTGGTGGCGCAGATCGTGCCGGTGGTGCGCGCCGGGCTCGACCGCGGCGTCCCCGTCGCGCTGGCCCTCCCCCCGGAGATCGCCCGCGCCGTCGGCGCCGCGCTGGGCGGTCTGGACCGGGTGACCGTGCTCGATCACCCCGACGACCCGGCCGGGCGCTGCGGGCAGACGATGGCCGTGCGCCTGGCCGCGCGGCTGCGCGAGCTCGCGGGCGACGGGCCGGTGAGCCTGGTCGCCGCGCACGACAGCCGGTTCGACGGCCCGGACGGCCGGTTCTGGGTCGAGCTGGAGGCCGCCTTCAACGTCGTGCTGGCCGGCACGGCGAGCGACCTGCGCTGCTTCTACCCCGAGCAGCCGCTGCACCGCGCGGTCACCGACGGCACGCTGCGCAACCACCCCGCCCTCGTGCTGGACGGCGAGCTGCGCCCCAACCCGCTGCACCGCCCACCGCGCGAGGTGCTCGCCGAGATCCCGGTCCCCCCGCCCGCCCTGCTCGGCCCGCCCGACCTGGTGCTGGTGGTGGAGTCCGCGCGGCTCAGCGACATCCGCGGCCGGGTCGAGGCGGCCCTGATCGGGGCGGGCTACGCCCGGGCCCGGGCCGAGGACGTCGTGTTCGCGGTCAACGAGATCACCACGAACGCGGTGCACCACGGTGCCCCCCCGGCCGAGCTGCACATGTGGGTCGTCGAGCGCGCCTGCGTCTTCGAGGTGCACGACCGCGGCCGCCTCGACGACCCGCTGCCGGGCCTGCGCCCGCCCGTCTCCACGCAGCGCTCGGGCTGGGGCGTGTGGATCGCCCGCCAGACCTGCTCGGCGCTGCACGTGTGGAGCGACCGCCACGGCACGCACGTCCGCATGCACACCGCGGCCTGACCGGCGCTCAGCCGGGCGACCGCGGGCCGCGGAACCGGGCCGCGGGCATCCCCCCTGATCAGATCAACCGCGCCGGCGCCGCCATCCCGACCGCATCGCACGGTGATCCGCGCGCGGGCGGGTAACCGATGGGCATGGACGTGGTGGTGGTCGGTCAGCTCGCCCGCGACCTGGTGCTGCGGGTGCCCCGGCTCCCGGACGCCGGCTCAGCGGCCGACGTGCGCGAGCGCCGCGAGGTCCTGGGCGGGAAGGGCGCGAACTGCGCGGTCGCCGTGGCCCGCGCGGGCGTGCGCGTCGGGCTGCTGGCCGTGGCCGGTTCCGACGAGGTGGCCGACCGGCTGCTCGCGCAGGCCGCCGACGACGGGGTCGACACCCGCCACGTCGTCCGGCGCCCGGACACCGCGACCGGCCTGATCGTCGAGGTCCTCGAGGACGACGGGCGCTGGCGCTACCTGCAGCACCTGCCCGACGCCGTCCTGCTGACCCCCGACGACGTGCGCCCGGCCGAACCGGCCGTGGCCGGTGCGCGGGCGGTCGTGCTGCAGGCCCAGCAGCCCGGCGCGGCGCTGCTGCGGTGCGCCCGGGTCGCCGCGACCGACGCCCTCGTCGTGCTCGACGGCGCCCCCGAGCCGGACGCGCGGGCCGCGCTGCTGGCCGCGGTGGACGTCCTGCGCGCCGACCCCGCCGAGGCCGCCCTGCTGCTGGACGAGGACCTGGCGACCGACGACGTCGAGCGGGTCCGCGCGGCCGCGCACCGGCTGCTCGACACCGGACCGTCGGTCGTCGCGCTGGGGGTCGAGGGCGCGGGCAACGTCGTGGCCTGGGCCGACGGCGAGCTGTTCGTCCCGTTCGACGACACGCCGGTCGTCGACACCACCGGTGGCGGCGACACGCTGACGGCCGTCCTCACCGTCGCCCTCCTCGACGGCGACGACCCCGGTCGGGCCCTGCGGCGTGCGGCAGAGGCCACCGCGGGCACCGTCTCGCACGCCGGCGGGCGCCCCGCCCCGCACGGCCGCTGACGCGCCGAATTCGGGCGACCCGGACCCGGTCGCCGGGGCAGGATCGTCGACGGTGGACCGCGAGGAGATCGACGCCGCGCTGGCGGCCCGGCTGGTCGCCGCGCAGTTCCCGCGCTGGGCGGACCTGCCGGTGCGCCCCGTCGAGGTGGGCGGGTGGGACAACCGCACGTTCCGCCTCGGCTCCACCATGTCGGTGCGGCTGCCCACCGCCGAGGGCTACGTCGCGGCCGTGGCCAAGGAGCACGACTGGCTGCCGCGCCTGGCTCCCCACCTGCCGGTGGCGGTGCCCGAGCCGCTCGCGCTGGGCGCGCCGGGCCAGGGGTACCCGTGGCCGTGGTCGGTGCGGCGGTGGATCGAGGGGCGCCCGGCCGCCCCGGGCCGCATCGGCGATCCGGTCGTCTTCGCCCGCGACCTCGCCGCCTTCCTGCGCGCGCTGCGCCGCGTCGAGGCCACCGGCGGCCCGCTCGCCGGCGCCCACAGCTTCCACCGGGGGGGCGATCTGCGCGTCTACGACGCCCAGACCCGGACCGCCCTGCAGGCGCTGCGCGATCGGGTCGACACCGATCTGGCGCTCGCGGTCTGGGAGAGCGCCCTCGCCGCCCCCTGGACGGGCCCGCCGGTGTGGTTCCACGGCGACGTCGCCGCGGGCAACCTCCTGGTCGACGGGGCCGACCGGCTCACCGCCGTGATCGACTTCGGCACCAGCGGGGTCGGCGACCCCGCCTGCGACCTGGTGGTCTGCTGGACCCTGCTGGGCGGGGCGGCGCGGGCGGAGTTCCGCGAGGCGGTGCCGGCCGACGACGCGATGTGGGCGCGCGGGCGCGGCTGGGCGCTGTGGAAGGCGCTGATCACGATGGCCCCCGGCGGCCCGGGGTCGGTGGCCCCGGACGCAGACGCGCACGCCGGTGTGGTGCGCGACGTGCTCGCCGAGCACCGCGCGGCGCACGGCGGCTGAGCCGCGTACGTTCGGGCCTACCCGATCTCGCGGCGAGGGAGAGCCATGAGCGAGCTTGCGCGCGAATCATCGGCACTGCGTCCGCGCGAAGCGCCGACCGAGCGCAGCGAGGGAGAGCGATGAGTCGTTGGCACCCCGACCAATGGCTCATCGAGCACGACGTCCCCCGCCCGCCGGCCGAGCTGGTGCGGGAACTGGCCCGCTACCCGACGACCCAGATCGCCGACAGCGGCGCCCCGGTCGGCGTGGTCGGTCCCGGCATCACCGCGCTGACGTCGGCGACCGAGATCTGCGGTCCGGCGGTGACCCTGTGGACCAAGCCCGGCGACATCCTGTTCGTGCTCAAGTCCCCCGACCTGGTCGGCGCGGGCGACGTCGTGGTGATCGACGGCGGCGGCCACACCGACGCCGCGCTGATCGGCGACATCATCGGCGGGGCGATCCGCGCGCGCGGCGGCGTCGGCCTGGTGGTGGACGGCGCGGTGCGCGACCTGGACGGGCTGCGGGAGGTCGGGCTGCCCACCTTCGCCCGCGGCACCCATCCCGCCACCCGCTCCAACGAGGGCCCGGGCGCGTTGAACGTGGTGGTCCAGCTCGGCGGGGTCGTGGTGGCCCCGGGCGACATCATCCGCGCCGACAGCAGCGGCATCGTGGTCGTCCCGGCCCGGCACGCGGCCGTGGTGCTGGAGCGGACGCGCGCGGTCGCGGAGAAGGAGGAGGGGTGGCGCCGCGAGATGGCCGGCGGCGCCTCGATCGCCCAGGTGCTCGGCATCGACGCGCGGATCGCCGAGCTGGGCGGCGCGGACCCGGACGCCGCCGGGTAGCCCCGGCGGCCGCCGGGCCGCGCCGCGGCCCGCGCAGCCCCCCGTCGCGGAAGCGCAGGCAGGACGACCACCCCGCGGCCACCCCGCTGGTGGGGGGGCGGGGGCGCCCCGGGCGCCCCCGGGGGCCCCCCGGCGCCCCCGCCCCCCCCCCGCGGCCCGCGCAGCCCCTACCCGCCGAAGAGCTTGGCCAGCTGGTCGCGGAAGGTCAGCGCCGACAGCACCCCGAACAGCAGGATCGACCAGACCAACCCGGCCAGCCGCCACCCGCGCACCCGGATCGGGGCGGGCAGCACCTTGCGGTTGATCAGGATCAGCAGCCCGGAGTAGATGAACATCATGAACCCGCCGACCACCGCGGACACGATCACCAGCGCGAGCGGCTGGGTGAACCCGGCCAGCAGCACGGCGATGCCGATGAACACCAGACCCCAGACCAGCCCGGCGTAGATCTTGCTCTCGTTGGCGTCGCGGGCGTAGGAGGTCGTGATGACGTCGGCGGCGAGCCGGCTGGTGTAGTCGACGATGCCCAGCGCGGCGGCGAACAGCGACAGCGCCCCGACGAACCAGAAGAAGTACTGGAACCAGGGGCCCACCCGCTCGCCGAGCACCTCGCCCTCTGTCCGGATGAAGCTGATGTTGTTGCTCAGGTCGGACTGGCCGAACACCGTGGCGTAGGCCAGCAGCGAGGTGAACAGGATCGTCAGGAACGTGATCAGCACGAACGTCGTGAGCTGCTCGACGTTGGCGAAGCGCCACCACCCGTGCCAACGCTTCATGTTGCCCTCGTCGGGCAGGAAAACGTAACCGGTGCTCGGTATCGCCTCCGGCTCGCCGGTGATCGGGCTGACCAGCCGCGGGATGTACTTGCCCATCCCGAAGCCCTTGTCGCGGATCCAGTTGGCCTGCACGAGGTTCTGCCCGCCGCCGGCGCCGGCGAAGGCCAGCGCCCCGAGCAGCGTGGCGAAGCCGAGCTGCTCGGCGGGGATCTGCGGGTTGGTCACGACCTGGGGCAGGTCGCGCCAGGCCGGGGCGCCGATCGCGAAGATCGCGCCGACCACGAACAGCAGCACGACCGCGGCCACCTTGACCATCTGCGCGCGCTCGAGCGCCACGTAGATCACCGGGGCCAGGGTGAGGATCAGCCCGATCGCCAGGAGCATGCCGATGGCGATCCACACGGCGTCGCCGCCGAACATGTAGGTGACCAGGGTGGCCGAGCTGGTGGCCCAGCCGGGCCAGAGGTTCGCGAAGTAGGTCAGGATCGCGAAGACCAGGCCCCAGTGCCGCCAGTACCGGCTGAAGCCGGTGAGCGCGGTCTCGCCGGTGGCCAGGGCGTAGCGCTCGATCTCCATGTTGAGCACGTACTGGGTGAGCAGCCCGACGATCGCCGCCCACACGAACACCAGCCCGACCTGGGAGGCGATGTAGGGGAACAGGAGGAACTCGCCGGAGGCGAGGCCGACCCCGGCGGCCACGATGCCGGGCCCGATCAGCCGCCAGTACGACCGGGGCGCGTCGGGTAGATCGCGCAACGTGGGCGGTGGCAGGTGGCGCGCGGGGAAGGCCGCGACGACCTCGTCCCCACCGCTGCTGCCGCCGAAGACCTCCGGACCACCGGGCTTCGCCATGCGTCCCCCTTCACGCCGTCGCTGGCAGGAGACCGTACGTCGGGACGGGACCCGTCACGACCGCCGGGAGAAGTGATCTTGGGGGGCCGATCGGGTGATCTATCCCGTGGGCGCCAGTCGCGCCGCCGGGCTCGCCGACCGGGCCGCCAGCCCGGCGGCCACGGCCCGCAGCGCGTCGGCGCGCTCGAGCAGGCCCAGGTGCCCGCCACCGACCTCGACGTTGCGCGCGCCGTGGTCCAGCGACGCCCGCCACGGCACGACCCGGTCGCCGCGGGTGTACACGGAGGTGAACGGCACCTGCACCGGCGCGCGCAGGGCGTCGCGGAACTCGGCGCAGCACGGTCCCCGCATGCAGTCGAGGGTCGCGATGCCGGGCAGCCCGAGGCTGCCGACCGCGCCGATCGCGGTGGCCGCGGCGATCATCGACGGGCTCATCCTGGCCATGTCGAACGGCGCCCCCAGCGCCACCAGGGCGCGCACGGGCGCACCACCGACGGTGGCGACCCGGGAGAACTGGGCGCCGCGGCTGTGCGCCACGACCCGGACGCCGTCGCCCTCGTCGGCCCGCTCGATCACCGCGCGCAGGCGCTCCACGCTGCGCCCGCCGCACCCGGTGCCGATGCCCGCCGTGTGCACCGTGGCCCGGTAGCCGAGGCGCTCGACCCAGTCGCGCATGGTCCGCAGGCCGAACGGCGTGGTGCCGAACCCACCCACGATCACGACGGGCCCGCTGCCGAGCCAGCGCTCGTCCACGGTGGCGGGCCGCTCGGGACGCCCGGTGACCGCGCCGGCCAGCGCGGTCAGCCGCCCGCACACGTCGGCGACGGCGGTCAGCGCCGCGGTGACCGGGACCTCGGCCATGGACTGCACGCTGGGTATCGACATGATCCTCCTCCTGCCGATCATGCGAGTACCCCTGGCGCGGCGGCCCTACCCCGCGATCTCCGTCGCACCGCGGGGGATCGCGGCCGACACCGCCGCGAGCAGGTCGGCGACGTCGTCGCCCCAGTGCGAGGCCACGACGAGCTCGCGCGCCGGGTCGACCCACAGCAGGTGGCGGCCGCGGTTGCCGCGGGCGGCGCGGCCGGTGCTCGGCGCGGCCGGCAGCACCCGGCCCCCGTCGTTGAGCCACCAGAGCAGGCCGTAGTCGGGCCGGACCGGGCACGGCGCCCAGCTCTCGTCGAGCCAGCGCGCGGACAGCACGCGGCGCCCGTCCCAGCTCCCGCGCCGCCGGACGAGCTCGCCGACCAGTGCCAGGTCGGCGGCGCTGATCCACAGCCCGCCGCCCCAGTGCGCCCCGCCGCTGACCACCCGCAGGTCGCCGAGGCGGGATCCGGCGTACCCGTGCCAGGACCAGCTGCGGGTGGCACCGATCGGATCGGTGACCCGCTCGCGCAGGACGTCGGGCAGCTCGCGGCCCAGCAGCGCGGTCAGCGCCAGGGCGAGCAGGTTGACCCGGACGTCGTTGTAGGCCCACGAGGTGCCCGGCGGGCCCGGCTCCCCCACCGACTGGGCGTCGGCGGTGTCGGGCTTGCCCCACACCGTCCCGCGCCAGCCGCTGGTCTGCTGGAGCAGGTGCCGCCAGGTGATCGCGTGCGCCGGCGGCACGCGGAACTCGGGCAGCGCCACGGCGTCGCGCACGGCGTCGTCGAGCCGGAGCAGCCCGTCGTCGAAGGCGACGCCGGCGACCAGCGACAGGAAGGTCTTGGTCACGCTGAACGCCATCTCCACGGTGGTGGGATCGCCCCACTCGGCCAGCACCCGGCCCCGGTGGACGACCACGCCGCTGGCCCCGCGACCGGCGCGGAGGGGGCCGACGACCGCGCGGTGGCTGCGGTCGACCACCTGGGCGGCGAGGTAGGCGGGCATGTCGGCGATGCCGGCGGTGGGCCGGGCCGCCTGCGCCCGCGCGGCCCGGGTGATCGCGGCCAGGTCGACGCCGGAGTGGTCGGGCTCGGTGGGCACCGCTCAGGTCCGCCGGACGATGCCGGTGAACCCGGTGACGAACAGCGCGCCGACGCACCCGTCGCCCCAGCCGTGCATGGTGTCGGCGTCGAGCAGCTCGCCCTCGGCCGTGCCCGCCAACAGGTCGAGCCGAGTGCCGGCGCGCAGGTGCGCGGCCAGGCGTTCGGCCACCGTGCCCGTGCTGTCCACCACCGGTCACCGTAGGGCGTCCACGACGGGCGGCCGCTGTCGGTCGCAGGCCGTAGCATCGCCGGCCATGTCACTGTCCGTCAGGTCACCTTCGACGCCGACGACCCCTACCGACCGCAAGTACCTGTTGACTGGTGGTCTGGCGCGGTGCGGAGTGTGTGGTCATCGTCTGGTCGGCGCGGTCAAGAAGTTCAAGAACCACAGCGCACCGCACCTTCAGCGCCACCCGACCGCGGGCGGGCGGGGATGCACCGGAACGTTGTTGCTGGCGGCAGAGACGCACGTGGTGACGTTGTTGTGGGCCGAGTTGGACAAGCCCGAGTTCCTGGACGCGGTCGCGGCGGATGAGCGTAAAGCCGATCCCTCCCCGCAGCACCCAAGACGATCAACGGCCGAGTGAATTCCCTGGTGCCGTGGAGTGCGAGCAGCCACACCTCGACATCGGCTGCGGGGATCGACTGCAGGGCTTGCTCGCCAGCTCGGCGGTGGGTTCCTCGGCCGCGCTGTCGCGGCGCCCGCCCGCGCTGCTCGGGGTGTGCGCGAGCGCTCAGTACGTGCTGGCCGCGATCGCCGGCGGGCCGGCGGTCAGCGGGTTCGCGAGCGTCGCCGGCTGGTTCCATGACACCGACTCGGTAGCCGGGTTCTACGGCGGCCCCGACGGGGTGCGCCACAGCCCGGACACCGCGGCCGTGGCCGCCGACCACGTCCTGGCCACCGGCCAGGTCAGCACCGTGCCGGCCTACCGGGGCCGGATTCGCTCCCGGACCGGTGTACCGCGCGCGTGTCGCGAGCGCCCAACCCCTTGTGCCCGGCGGTGCAGCGCAGCTCCGCGCGCACGGGGCGGCCGCAATCCCGGTGCTCGATGAGCACGCTCGGCCCGGTCGGATCGGCGAGGTGGGCGTCGCCCCACTGCATCAGGGCGACCAGGATCGGGAACAGCTCGCGGCCCCGGTCGGTGAGCCGGTACTCCTCACGTACCCGGCTACCCGGGTCCCGGTACGGGGACCGCACGAGGATGCCGTGCTCGACCAGGGTGGCGAGCCGGGCGGCCAGCAGGTTGCGCGCGACGCCGAGGCGGGCCTGGATGTCGGCGAACCGCCGCACGCCGTAAAAGGCCTCGCGCAGCACGAGCAGCGTCCACCTCTCCCCCACCACCGCCAGCGTGCGGGCGACGGAGCAGGGGTCGATCTCAGGATCGGGCCGCGCCGCGTCGGCACGGCCGGCCCGAGCGCGATCCGCCATGCGCCGAGCCTACCTGGGTTGACAGTCCGAACCCAGCCGAGCACAGTGCACCTGCGTTGCGTAAGTAAACTCAGATGCTCGGGGAGCCCGCATGCCCATGCTCGACGTCCACATCCCCGCCGGCGCGCTCGATGACGACGCCGAGCGGGAACTGCTGGCCACCCTCACCGACATCGTGCTCACCTGGGAGGGCGCCGATCCCGGCGACCCGGCCGCGCAGGCCGCGGCCTGGTTGTTCCTGCACCGCCCCGCCCTGGTCACCGTGGGCGGCCGGGAACCTGCCAACCCGCGCTACAAGGTCATCGCGACAGTCCCCGAGGGCCAGTGGGATCCCGAGCGACGCGCCGGCGTGGTCGCTGCGGTGACCGAAGCCGTCCTCGACGCCGAACGCGGATCGCGTCCGCGCGACCCCCGCCGGGTCTGGGTGTTCCCCACCGAGGTCCCGGAGGGCACGTGGGGCGCCGGTGGGCAGATCCACCCGCTGTCCGCCATCGCCGACCGCCTGCTCGGGGATCCCACCGCAGCCGCCGAGTACGCCCACGACCGCCTGCGCCGCGCCCGCGCCGAACGCGCGGGCGAGCCCGCCGAACCCGTCTCCGGCTGACGGTCACCGGCGCCGCCTCCGGTGTCGGCCAGGCAGTCCCCACCCACGGCGAGAGTCACGGCGAGATCGAGCACGACGATGCGGGCGGCCTCGGTCAACAACACGCCACTGGCGTGGGACACGCCCCCGGTTGCGGCGGTGTCGACGACCGGGCGCGGGTGAACCCACTACTCTTGCTCACCTGAGAGGTGCTCCTGGTTCGTGCACGCCGTGCTGCGCGGCACGGCGGTCAACAACGACGGCCGCGCCAAGGTCGGCTTCGGCGCGCCCGGCGTCCGCGGGCAGGCCGAGGTCGTGCGCACCGCCCACCTCGTCGCGGGCGTGCGGCCCGACGAGATCGGCTACGTCGAGGCGCACGGCACGGCGACCCCCTTCGGCGACCCGATCGAGGTCGCGGCGCTCACCGAGGCGTTCGGCCCGGATGCGGGCCCGTGCCGGATCGGCTCGGTCAAGTCCAACATCGGCCACGCCGACGCCGCTGCCGGGATCGTCGGCCTGATCAAGACCGTCCTGTGCGTCGAGCACGGCGCGCTACCGGCCAGCCTGCACTTCACCGAGCCGAACCCGGAGATCGACTTCGCGTCGTCGCCCTTCGTGGTCAACGACCGCACCCGCCCCTGGACCACGGACGGGCGGCCCCGGATCGCGGGCACCCACGCCACCGGCGTCGGTGGCACCAACGCGCACGCGGTCGTGGCGCAGGCCCCGCCCGCCCCCGAGCCCGGCCCGGCCCGGCCCGTGCAGCTGCTGGCGCTGTCCGCCCGGACGCCGAGCGCGCTCGACCGGACCGCGCTGCGGCTGGCCGAGCACCTGGAGCGGCACCCCGACGCCGTGCTCGCCGACGTCGCCTGGACGCTGCAGACCGGGCGCACCGCTCACCCGCTGCGCCGGTTCGTCGTGGCGGCCGAAGCCGCCGAGGCCGTCACCGCCCTGCGCGGCGAGCACCCCGCCCTCCCGGTGTCCACCGCGGCGGACGCGGGGCTGCTGTTCGAGTTCGACGACGACCCGTGGCCCCCTCCCGGCGCGGGCGCGCAGCTGCACGCCACCGAGCCCGCGTTCCGCGCCGCGCTCGACGAGGTGGCCCAGACGGCCGTCCCGGTGCTGGGCGCCGACCTTCGGGACGCCCTGCTCTCCCCCGCCCCCGCGCTCACGGCGTCGATCGGTCCGGTCGCCGTCTTCGCCCTGGAGTACGCGACCGCCGCGCTGCTGACCTCGTGGGGCGCGGCGCCTGCGGCCGTGGCCGGGCGGGGGGTCGGCGCGCACACGGCGGCCTGCCTCGCCGGGGCGTCCACGCCGGCCGCCGCCGTCCGCCTGCTGGCCGCACCCGACCGGCCCGCCGCCGACCCGTGGGCCGCCCCACCCGGCCACCGGTACCTGCCGGTGACCGTCGGACCCGGCCGGACCGGACCGGACGGGTCCGCCGCCGCAGGAGCCCGCGCCCTCGCGACGGCCGCGGGCCGGCTGTGGGCCGCGGGCGCGCCGGTGGACTTCGCGGCGATGCACTCCGGCGAGCGCCGGCGTCGGGTGCGCCTGCCCACCTACCCGTTCGAGCGCACGACCCACCTGCTGACGCCCGACCCCGCGGACCGGACCGCCGACGGACCGCCGGCCCGGTCCGGATGACCCGCGCCGGCCCACGCTCCACCGGATGAGAGGACACACCCCATGCCCTGCCGAGCCCCCCGATGACGCTGCGCTGGAGGCCGAACCTGCGAGCCAGCCTGTGGAACGTCGCCGACTTCCGCGACCTCTGGCTGTCCCAGACCGTCAGCCTGGTCGGCACCGGGATCACGCTGCTGGCCCTGCCGCTGGTGTCGCTGTTCCTGCTGGACGCCTCGCCGTTCGAGATCAGCCTCCTGTGGGCGGTGGAGTACCTGCCGATCCTGCTCGTCGGGCTGCCCGCGGGGGCGTGGGTGGAGCGGCTCCCGCTGCGCCTGGTCATGGTCGTCGCCGACGTCGGGCGCGCGCTGGCGCTGCTGGTGGTGCCGCTCGCCGTGTGGCTGGACGTGCTGTCCATGCCCCTGATGTACGCGGTGGCCTTCTGGATCGGCCTCGGCACGCTCTTCTTCGACGTCGCCCAGCTGTCCATCCTCCCCGAGCTGGTGGAGGAGCGGCGGCTCGTCGACGCCAACGGCAAGCTGGAGGTCTCCCGCTCGCTGGCCCAGGTCGGCGGCCCGGGCATCGGTGGTGTCCTGGTGCAGCTGCTGACCGGTCCGCTGGCCCTGCTCGCCGACGCCGTGACCTACCTGACCTCGGCGTACTTCGTGCTCCGCATCCGCAAGCCGCCACGGCGCGACCGCCCGGTCGAGCGGATGGACCTGCGTCGGGAGATCCGCGAGGGGATCCGGTTCGTGTTCGGCCACTCCAAGCACCTGCACATCTTCACCGCGCCGATCAACGTCTCGGCCAAGCGCTACCCGAAGGCCCTCGGCCCGCTCCGGGTGATGACCCCGGCGGGAAGCCGATCGACTCGCTGCGTAAGGGGCAGCAGCACTACTCGGGCGTCTACTGTCCGCAACGATGCAGACGCACGTCTCCTATGAGTCTCGACTCGAGCTGTCCCGCCTGCTCTACGCGGACTTCGACGTCGCGGTGACGGGCAGCGGGCGCCCGCTCTGACCGGGAGCGCTCGTCGACCTGCGCGGGATGAGGGTGGGTGCGGCGATGAGGGTGCGGGGCGGGTTGCCGTTGCCGGCGTCGTGGAGGAGGTCGAGCGCGCCGAGGGCGATCGGCTGGAAGGGGACGCGGACGGTGGTGAGGGGGACGGGGAGTCGGCTGACGATGGGGATGTCGTTGTAGCCGACGAGGGACAGGTCCTCGGGGATGCGCAGGCCGAGGTTGTGGGCGGCGGCCATGACGCCGATGGCGGTGTTGTCGTTGACGGCGAAGATGGCGGTGGGCGGGTCGGGGTGGTCGAGCAGGGTGCGGCCGGCGGTTTCGCCGGCTTCCATGGAGAAGGAGTCGCCCGCCAGCAGGGTGTCGTCGATGGGCACGCCGGCTTCGGCGAGGGCATTGCAGTAGCCGGCGTGGCGGTCGCGGGCGCTGGAGGCGTACGAGGGGCCACAGACCAGGCCGATCCGGCTGTGGCCGAGGTCGAGCAGGTGGCGGGTGGCGAGGTGGGCGCCGAGGCGGTCGTCGCCGAGCGATGCGGCACTGGTGCCGTTGGTGCGCAGGGCCAGTACGTGCGGGATCGCGGCACCCGCCTGCCCCAGCGGGGTTGGAGCATCGATGCGGGCGGTGGTGAGGATCAGCCCGTCCACGCGGCGGCGGACCAGTGACTCGACGGCGACCCGTTCGGTCTCGGGCTGATCGTCGGTGGTAGCGACCACGGCGAACAGCCCGCGGCTAGCGGCCGCTGCGGCGATCTCCTCGTAGAACACGGCCATGACCGTGTCGGTCAGGCGCGGGACGACCACGCCGACGGTGCTGGTCCCCACCCGCCGCAGCCCGGATGCCAGGGGGTCGCGGACGTAGCCGAGCTCGGCCACGGCCTGCCGGACCCGCTCGGCGGTCGCGCTGTGCGAGCGGGGCAGGCGCTCGTCGAGCACCCGGGACACCGTCGACTTGCTCACCCCGGCCGCCCTGGCCACGTCCACGATCGTCACCACGGTCGACAGCATACCGGAAGGGGAACGTTCCCGGGAACGATCTTGGCACATCCCCTTGACTGCTTGCGTCGCGCATCGCAGACTTGGGAACGTTCCCGCAACCGTTCCTAACGCGACGCTCAGACACTCGAAGGGCCAACGACATGTCTCTCGATCTCCGCGGATTGAACCCGGCGCCGGTCACCCCGTTCACCCCGGACGGCGACGTCGACCACGCCGCCATGGCCGGCCTGGGAAAATGGCTGGCCGGACACGACGGCGTGAAGAGCCTGGTCGTACTGGGCCACGCCGGTGAGGGCACCTTCCTCACCCAGGACGAGCAGGTCGCCCTGGTCCGCAATCTGGTCGCCGAGGTCGCGGTGCCGATCATCGCCGGGATCACCGGTGAGGGCACCAAGGTCGCCGTCGAGGAGGCCAAGCGCGCCGTCGACGCCGGTGCCTCGGCCGGTTTGGTCTACCCCTCGCACGGCTGGCTGCGCTTCGGCTACCAGGCCGGCGCCCCGCAGGACCGCTACAAGGCCATCTTCGAGGAGACCGGCCTGCCGCTGATCCTGTTCCAGTACCCGGACAACACCAAGGCCAACTACAACCTCGACACCCAGCTCGAGATCGCCGCCCAGCCCGGCGTGTTCGCCACCAAGAACGGCGTGCGCAACATGCGCCGCTGGGACACCGAGATCCCGGTGCTCCGCCGTGAGCAGCCCGGTCTGCAGATCCTGTCCTGCCACGACGAGTACCTGCTGCACACCATGTTCGACGTCGACGGGCTGCTGGTTGGCTACGGCGGTCTCGCGCCCGAGCCGCTGCTCGAGCTCATTGCCGCTGGCAAGGCCCACGACTACAACGCCGCCCGCAAGGTGCACGACCGCCTGCTGCCGGTCACCAGGGCCGTCTACCACCGCGGCTCGCACATGGAGGGCACCGTCGCCCTCAAGATCGGCCTGCGCACCCGCGGCATCCTGCCCAACGCCGTCGTCCGCTCGCCGCTGGCCGACCTCACGCCCGAGGCCGAGCAGGAGATCGCCGACGCCATCAAGGCCGCCCAGCTCGCCTGAGCTGGTGTGACGGACCACAAGACGACAACACCACACGGCCTCCGGTCGGGTCACCCCCGAGCGGAGCAGGGCAGGATCGACGTGCATCGCGTCCACCTGCTCGCCCCTTGCCGGCGCGCCCCTTCCCGCTGCCCGGCCGGTGACAACGCAGTCCCCGACGAACTCCGCGAACCGCACGCGGAGGGCGAGGAACAGATGGACATGCCCGACACGACCCCCACCAGCCCCACTGGGACGCCGGCCGAATCCCGCCCCGGAAACTCGTCCGAACACCCCGCACCGCCCCACCCCGACGCCGCTGCGCACCCCGGGCGCCGCGCGACCGCCATGCGACTGCTGGCCCTCATGGGCCCGGCGTTCGTCGTCGGCGCCTGGCAGTTCGGCCCGGGTAACCTCACCTCCGCCGTCCAGGCCGGCAGCCGCTTCGGCTACTCACTCATCTGGGTCATCGCCATCTCCACCGTCCTCATGATCGCGTTCACCGACATGAGCGTCCGCATCGCGATCGTCTCCCGCGACTCGGTGGTCGAGACCGTCAAGCAGACCCTCGGCCGCATCACCGGCAGCGCCGCCGGACTCGGCGTCTTCGCGATCACCCTGATGTTCGCCGTCGGCAACGCCGTCGGCTCCGGCCTCGGCCTGTCACTGGTGTTCGGCGGCTCCCCGATGTGGTGGACACTCGCCTGCACCGCAGTCGTCGCGTCGGTCCTGTTCGCCCGCAGGCTCTACGGCGTCATCGAGAAGATCCTGCTCGCGGTCGTCGTCATCATGGGCATCTCCTTCGTGGCCACCGCGATCCTCAGCCGGCCCGACTGGACCGGGGCGGCCGCCGGGCTCCTACCCAACCTCCCGGCCGGCACCGGCCTGCTCCTCGTCGCCCTGGTCGGCACCAACTTCTCCATCAACGCCGCCTTCTACACCGGCTACGCCTCCCGCGAACGCGGCCTGCGCCGCGACCAGTACCGCGAGACCACCCTCGTCGACACTATCCCCGGCATCGTCGCCCCCGGCGTCATGACCGCCCTGGTCATCGTCGCCGCCGCCGCCGTGCTCGGCGGGTCCGGCCAGGAAGGCGCCAGCCTCGCCCAACTCGCCGGGGTCCTCGAGCCCATCGCCGGTGACACCGGGCGGATCATCTTCGCCCTCGGCTTCTTCGGTGCCGCGTTCTCCTCCATGATCGCGAACGCCACCGCTGGCGGCACTCTGCTGGCCGACGGCCTCGGCTGGGACAACCGGCTCTCCTCCCGCCGGGTCCGGCTCGGTATCCTGGGCGTGCTCGCCTTCGGGGCCATCGTCACCGTCGCCGCAGGCGGCGCATCTCCGGTGCAGCTCATCATCGGCGCCCAGGCACTCACCGTCGTCGTCGCACCCCTGCTCGGAGTACTGCTGGTAATCCTCGCAAACAACCGCCGCCTGATGGGCGACCTGCGAAACACCTGGTGGCAGAACGCAATCACCGCGGTGGGCCTGGTCGCCATCCTCGCCACCTGCGTCCGCCTGGTGACCACCCTGATCTGAGGACCACCACGCGCCGCCCCGACCAGGTGAACCCGCCGGGTCGGGGCGACCCACGCATTCAGCTGCGATCAAGCCCCGGCTGCCGGCACCTCCCGCCTCAGCGGCAGTTCATCAGCGCACCCACCGCTCGATCTCGGTCCGGACGCGGTGGGGGCGGCCGGGCAGCATGCAGGTCGGCTTGGACACGGCCTCGTCGTTGACCCAGCGGCCCTGCTTGTCGCGGCGCAGCGGCGCCCAGCAGTTCGAGCAGCGCGGCAGGGAGGCGTCGGCCGTCACGCCCCCGGCCTGTGCACGCGGACCTTCTTCCGGCCTTCGCAGGAGTGGCACTTCCCGCTGGAGCCGCGCGAGCAGATGCAGGCGGGGTCGTGGATGCCGGAGCCGTTGCACTCCAGGCAGCGCACCGCTGGCGCGTCGCCGCAGCGCCAGTTGGACCGCTTGTCGATCCACCGCTTGATCAGGTCGCCGCTGGCGGTCCGGTCGACGGTGTCGGTGACGATGAACCGCTTGCGGCCGTTGACCCGGGCGGCCGGCGCCCGCAGCACCTCGGCGGAGCGAGTTCTGGGTGGTGATGACCGACCCGGAGGGCAACGAGTTCTGCGTGCACTGACCCCCGGCGGGGCTCAGGTAGGCGCCCAGCGCAGCGGCAGGTCGATGACGCCGTAGACGCTGCTGCGGTACTCCCGCACCGGAGCGTCGGTGGCCAGTGCGTAGTCCGGGATGCGCTGGTGCCAGAGCCGCAGCGCGATCTCCATCTCCTGGCGGGCCAGGTGCGAGCCGAGGCAGCGGTGCGGCCCGGCGCCGAACGCGTAGTGCGGGACGGGCTCGCGGTCGAGCACGACCTCGCGGGCCCGGTCGAGCGCCGCGGTGTCGCGGTTGGCCGCGGCCAGGCTGAACACCACCATCTCGCCCGCGCGGAGCTGCTGGCCCCCGAACTCGGTGTCCCGGGTGACCTTGCGGGCCAGCTGGGTGATGGTGAACGCGCGCAGCAGCTCCTCGACGGCCGCGCCGGCGCGGTCCGGGTGCGCGGCGAGCGCGGCCCGGTCGGTGGGGCTGGTGGCCAGGTGGTGGGTGGCCATCGACAGCTCGTTGGCCACCGTGTCCAGCCCGGCCAGGAACAGCAGCAGGCAGCAGGACAGCACCTCCTGGTCGGTCGCCGGGCGCCCGTCGACCTCCCAGTCCAGGGCGTGGCTGAGGATGTCGGCGGCTCCCGGGTCGGGTGCGGCCCGGCGCTGCTGCAGCTCCACCGCGAGCCGGCCCATGACCTGGCGCATCACCGCGACCTGCTTGGCCCGGTCGAGCACGCCGTCCTCGTCGGCGTGCAGGGCCGCGGTGACCCAGTCGACGAAGGTCGGCAGCTCCGACACGGGCAGCCCGACGATCTCCAGGAAGATGACCGTCGGGAACCGGAAGGCGAAGTCGTGCACGTAGTCGCACTCGCCGCGCGGCTCCAGCTCGTCGAGCAGCTCGGTGACCCGGGCCTCGATGCGCTCGGAGAGCTCGCGGATGCGCCGCGGGGAGAAGTAGCCCGACATCAGCCGCCGCCACTTGCCGTGCTCCGGCGGGTCGAGCTGGATCGGGATCATGCGCAGCTGCGGGTCCGGGTCCAGCGGGGTGATGGCCGAGCTGGAGAAGGTCTCGTGGTCCTGCAGCCCGCGCAGGGCGAGTTCGCGGTCGAGCACCATCCAGTACGACCCGCCCGGCTCCTCGACCCGCCAGACGCGGTGCTCGTCCTGCAGGGCGTCGAAGCGGGCGAACCCGCCGAGGACGTCGCCGACCCCGGCGAACCGGAAGTCGGTGGTGACCGGGCAGGACTGCGGGACCGCGGTCATGTGTCCTCCGGGACGCTGCGTGCACGGGTGGTTGCACGCAGGAACCTACCGGCGGATCACCCGAACGGGTACACCGAATTTCACGTTGAGTGACTCCGCGTGCACCCTCTCAGGTCAGCGCAGCAGGCGGTTCAGGGCCGGGGCGACGTCGCGGTGCGTCGCCACCGGGGCGAACCGGCCGTGCCCGAGCCGCGCGAGGTCGGCGCCGAGCGGCAGGTCGTGCTCGCCGTCGGTCTCCAGCATCACGTGCAGCTCGGGGAACCGGCGCGCGAACGGGCGCGGATCGGGCCCGGCGTTGTGCACGGCGTCGCTGAGCAGCACCGCGGAGCGCCGCCGGGCCGAGGAGCGGCTCAGCTCGGCGTGCGCGACCTCCAGCGCGAACCGCACGTTCGTCAGCCCGCGGGCGGGGATGCGCAGCAGCCGGTCGAGCAGCCGTCCGGGCGGCACGTGCCCGCCCAGCGGCTTGACCAGCGCGGCGTCGGACCAGAACGCCACCAGGGCGAGCTGGTCGCCGTGCCCGGACAGGTCGGCCGAGAGGGCGGCCACCGTGGCCGCGGCGATGCGCACCTTCTCCCCGCGCATCGAGCCGGACACGTCCACGACCAGCACCACCGCCCGCCGCGAGCGCATCCGCTCGCGGACGACGACGTCGGTGTCCTCGGGCACCGGGCGCTCGGTGAGCACCTCGATGGTGCGGTCGAGGTCGATGTCGTCGGAGCGGTAGCGGTAGGGCACCGAGGCGAGCTTCCCGGCCCCTCTATCGGGGCGGTCCGCGCGCGGACGGCGGCTGATCGCGAGCCGGCGCCCGATCCGCTGGGCCATCGCGGCGACCTCGCGGTCGGGCACGACGTCCTCCAGCAGCTCGTCGAGGGCGCGTCGGGTCGCCGGCCCGCCGGTGACCAGCACGCCCTGCCCGCCGGTCGGTCCGGCCGGCAGCGCGCCCTTGTCCCGCAGCGCGGCGGTGTCGAGCACGAGCGGCGGACCGTTCCCCGTCTCGAACAGCGCGGGCGCCTCGGTGAGCTGCTTGGGCCTGCGCCGCAGCGGGGCCAGCCCGCGCGGCCCGTCGCCGGAGCCGGGCAGCCGGACGGCGTTCTCGACCGCTAGCCGATGGGGACCCGGCGCCGCACGCCGGGGCGCGAGAAAAAATGGTCCTCCCAGATCTGGGTGATCACCTGCTCCGGGGTCAGCTCGCTGGCCTCGTCGACGCCGATCCGGCCGGAGAGCGCCAGCATCGCGGCGTCGAGGACCATGCGGGGTCGGTCCAGCTCGGCACCGCTGCCGTAGCTGTCGAGCTCGGCCAGCTCGCGGGCGATCGCCACCAGGTCGATCGCGCCGCGCACGCTGGAGCCGCGGCGCAGCTCGGGGTGGCCCCGGGTGGCCCGGGTGAGCGACACCCCGTCGGCGATCAGCCGGTCGTCCGCGGATCCGGTGCGCACCGCGACGATCGCCCGTTCCTCGGCCTCGTCCTGGTAGCCGACGGCGAGGCGGCACCAGCGGTCGTAGACCGAGTCGGAGATCCGCGCGGTGCCGATGTCGTCGAACGGGTTCATCGAGGCCAGCACCCGGAACGTGGGCAGCGCCCGGATCCCGCCGACCCGCGGCACCTCGACCGCCCGCTCGGCCATCGCCCCCAGCAGGACGTTGAGCGTGTCCTCCGGGGCCCGGTTGAGCTCCTCGATGTAGAGGAACCCACCCGCGCGCATGGCCTCCACCAGCGGCCCGGGCACGAAGTTCGCCGCGGAGTAGTCCTCCTTGAGCACCCGGGCCGGGTTGTGGTGACCGACCAGCCGGGCCGGTGTGAGCTCGGCGTTGCCCTCGACCAGCACGAACGGCACACCCCAGTTGGCGGTGATCGCGCGCAGCATCGTCGACTTGGACGTGCCCGGCGGGCCCTCCAGCAGGATGTCGCGCCCGGCGGTCACCGCGGCGAGCACGAGGTCGAGCTCGCGGCGGCGACCGACGACGTCGCGGGCGATGTCGTCGCGGCGGGCCGCGGCGCCCGAACGGGGGGCGGGCGCCCCGCTGCCGCGGGGCGCCCCCTCCGGTGATGCGGCCATCGGCTACTTGCCCAGGAACCCGGCGTCCACCGGCAGCGAGACGCCGGTGACGTAGCGGGCCTCGTCGGAGGACAGCCAGAGGATCGCGTTGGAGATGTCGACCGCCTCGACCTCGCTGACCGGCAGCGCGTTGGTCAGGTTGATCCCGCCGTCGGGGTTGGACAGCACCTGGTCCATGAACTCGTTGTGGATCATCGGCGTGTTGACGCCGGTGGGGTGCACGGTGTTGACCCGGATCGAGTACGGCGCCAGCTCGTTGGCCAGCGAGCGCATCAGCCCGACCACGCCGTGCTTGGCCGCGACGTAGTGGGCGGTGCCGGGCATGCCCTTGACCCCGGCGGTGGAGCTGGTGATGACGATGGACCCGCCGTTGCCCGCCTCGATCATCTTCGGGGCGGCGGCGCGCACCGTCTTGAAGACCCCGGTCAGGTTGACCGCGATCATCTCGTCCCACTGCTCCTCGGTCATCGACCAGGTGTTCTCGGCGAACCCGGCGATGCCGGCGTTGGCGCACACCACGTCGAGGCGGCCGAACTCGCCGACGCCCTCGTCGACGACGGCCTGGACCGCGCCGAGCTCGCGCACGTCGGCCTCGCGGGCGACGATCCGCCGGTCGAGGTCCTCGACCTGGCGCACGGTCTCCTCGAGGTCCTCGGAGGTGGCCATCGGGTAGGGGACGGTGCCGAGCTGGCGGCACACGTCGAAGGCGATGATGTCGGCGCCCTCCTGGGCCAGCCGCACGGCGTGCGAACGGCCCTGCCCCCGTGCCGCGCCGCTGATGAGCGCGACCTTGCCCTCCAGTCGTCCTGCCACGTCGTCTCCTTCCCGGGTGGGGCCGGCTCAGCCGGCGTTGGCGGCGGTCATGCCGGCGGCGACGGCGATCGTCTCGCCGGTGATGTAGCGAGCCTCGTCGGAGCACAGGAAGGCCATCGCGTTGGAGATGTCGACGGCCTCGACCCACGGGACCGGGATCGCGTTCATCGCCTGGAAGACGGGCATCGCCTCCTCGCGGGAGGGCTCGGCGCTGTCGGGCAGGAACAGCCGGTAGGTCGGCTCGTTCTGCACCATCGGGGTGTCCACGGTGGTCGGGCAGACCGCGTTGACGGTGATGCCGTTCGCCGCCACCTCCCGGGCCAGCGACTTCACCAGCCCGATCACGCCCCACTTGGCCGCGGCGTAGTGGCCGATGTTCGGGAAGCCCATCTTGCCCGCGGTCGACGAGGTGGCCACGATCCGACCGTGGTTCTGCTCGATCATGATCGGCAGGACCGCGCGCATGGCGTGGAAGACGCCGGTCAGGTTGGTGTCGATCATCTCCTGCCAGGTCGCGGAGTCCATCTCCGCGATCGACGACATCGACAGGATGCCCGCGTTGGCCAGCAGGAAGTCCACCCGGCCCAGCTCGGTGCTGGCCTGCTCGACGAACGCCTGGACCTCCCCGAGGTCGCGCACGTCGGCCCGCGCGGCGACGCAGCGCCGGTCCAGGTCCTCGACCATCTTGACCGTGTCGTCGAGGTCGCTCGGCTGCGCCATCGGGTAGGGGACGGTGTCCAGCTGCGAGGCGATGTCGCAGAAGGCGACGTCGGCGCCCTCCTGGGCGAAGCGCAGCGCGTGCGACCTGCCCTGCCCGCGCGCGCCCCCGGTGATCAGCACGACCTTGCCGTCGAACTTGCCCATCGCTCCTCCTCGAGACAGTGGGTGGAAAATCTGCGGGGTCAGCGGGCCAGTGCGCCTCCGTCGACGGCGAGGCAGTGCCCGGTGACGTGCCGGGCGGCGTCGCTGAGCAGCCAGAGCAGGGCACCGGTGACCTCGCCCGGCGCGATGACCTCGACCAGCAGCTGGTCGTGCAGCCAGCGCTTGTGCACGTCGTCGGGGGTGAGGCCGAGCTCGTCGGCCAGCCCGGCCAGCATCGGCGAGTCGACGGCGCCGGGCAGGATGGCGTTGACCGTGACCCGGTCGCCCGCCAGCTCGATCGCCATTGCCTTGGTCAGCCCGACGACGCCGTGCTTGGCCGCCACGTAGTGGGCGAACTCGGCGACCGCCCGCACGCCGCCGGTCGAGGAGATGTTGACGATGCGCCCGCGCGGGGAGCGGCGCAGCATCGCGGTGGCGGCCCGGCTGGTGCGCCACACGCCCGACAGGTTGGTGTCGACGACGGCGCCCCACTGCGGCTCGGTGAGCTCCCAGAACGGCGCGCTGGTGACCACGGCGGCGTTGTTGACCAGGATGTCGAGCCGGCCGAACGCGCGCTCCACCTCGGCGACGGCCGCCTCCACGCCTTCCGGGTCGCGGACGTCGGCGACCAGCGGCAGTGCCCGCCGGTCGCGCGCCTCGACCTCTGCGACGACGTCGTCCAGGTCGGCGCGGGTGGCCAGCGGGTAGGCGGGGACGTCGAGGTCGCGGCAGACGTCGAGGGCGGCGATGTCGGCCCCGGCCTCGGCCAGCGCGATGCAGTGCGACCGGCCCTGCCCGCGGGCCGCTCCGGTGACCAGCGCGACCTGCCCGGTGAGGTCGGGGAGGCCGCGCGCCGGATCGGCCACGCCACCTCCCGAACTGTGCAGAACCGTACGGAACCGCCGGGTGTCCGGCGGTTCCGTGCGGTTGACCACGCTGTCAGGTGAGGTGTAGCACTCAGTGGAGAGGGTCGTCGAATCGTTGTTGCACGGTTCCATGCGGATCGGGGGTGCCGGGCGTGGATCGCACTCCGTCCGCCGACCGCTGGATGACCGTCGGTGAGGCCGCGCGGACGCTCGGTATGAGCCGTACGACGCTGCTCGCCGCCGAGGAGGCCGGCGTGCTCGTCCCGATGCGGACGCCGGGCGGGCACCGCCGCTACAGCACCGCCGAGCTCGACCGCTACGTGCACCGCAGCGGCGCCGAGCCGCTCATCGCGTCCGGCCCGGTCCCACCCGACCCGGCCCGGGCTCCCGCGCCGACCACCGCCGGGCTCGTCGCGGCGGCGCGGGCCGCGCTCCGGCCGGTCGCGCAGGCCATGGGCGCCGACAGCGCCGGGCTCTACCTACGCGACGGGACCGGCCTGCGGTTCACCGCGGCGTTCGGGGTGCCCCGCTGGCTGGCCGAGCGCCTGGCCGCGGACCCGGCGCCGCCACCCGTGGTCGACGCCGCGCAGACCGGCCGCCCCCGGTTCTTCGACGCCGCCGCGACCGCGTTCCCCGAACCCCGCTCGACCGGTCACGGCCTCACCGTCGCCCTCCCCCACGGCGACGGCGCGCTGTTCGTGGTCCGCCCGGTCGGGCGCGAACTGCTGCCCGGCGAGCTGCGGGTGGTCGACGCCTTCCGCGACCTGCTCGCCTCCGTCGTCGCCGACCAGCGCCGGATCGCCGCGCTGGAGCAGCGGCTGGCCCACATCGCGATCATCAGCGCGGAGATCGGCACGGAGATCGGCACGGAGATCGGCACGGAGATCGGCTCAGCGCGGCCGGTGAGGCGGTCGGACTGATCGGCGCACCATGCGCCGGACGTGTCGGGGGCATGCGAAAGAATGCCCACCTGCTCGTCGGTGCCCGGCCCCATCCGACCGCTCCGCCGGGATGCCGGTGTCACTTCCGGCGCCTGCCCTGGTACGGGTCGGGCTGGTGACGCACCCGGGGGATGGGCACGGTGGGCAGGTCCTGCGGGTCGGCGGCGGCGGGGGTCCCCAGGCGGCGCTCCAGCAGCATGATGCCGACGACGAGCGCCGCGCCCAGCAGGGCCGGCACCACCATCACGATCCCGCTCGGGTCCGGGAGGAGCAGCCCACGCACGTCGTCCTGCCACGGCCACAGCGCGCGCAGCGCGCCGAGCAGGACGCCGGCCACGACCACCATCAGGGTGCGGTGGTGGTGCTCCAGCAGCCACTGCAGCAGCGCCACGAACGAGCCGAGGCCGATCAGCGCGCCCAGCCCGAACACCGCGAGGTAGGCGAGGTCGAACTCGGCGACCGCACGCAGGGTGGGCTCGTAGAGGCCGAAGACCAGCAGCAGGAAGGACCCGGAGAAGCCGGGCAGGACCAGCGCGCAGATCGCGATCGCGGCGGCGATGCCGACCAGCCAGTACGGCGGCCGGCCCTCCCCCGCGGCCGGGGGCAACCCGCTCACCACGAACGTCACCGCGAAGGCCACCACGACCAGCACCCATTCGCGGACTCCGCGCAGCATCCCGGTGATCCGCAGCGGGACGGCGACCGAGGCCGCGACCATGCCGAAGAAGACGGCGCGCGAACCCACCGGGTGCGCCTCGATGAGGTCCGGCAGCACCCGGGAGGCGACGACGACGGCGAGGACCATCCCGGCCGCGACCGGTACGAGCAGGGCCCAGTCCAGGCGGCGGAGCTCGTCCCGGGGGCGCGCCCGGCCGCCCGGCAGCACCGCTCGCGCGGCGCCGACGAGGTGGCCGCCCTGGGCGATCAGCCGCTCGTAGATCCCGACGACGAGCGCCATGGTCCCGCCGCTCACCCCGGGAACGGCCTCCACGACACCGATCGCCGCGCCGCGGGCGAGGTTGATCCCCGACATTCGTGACAACACCGTCGAACTCTAACGAGTGCTGCCGGCGTCGGACTCCCGCACGGGTCCGACCGCCCCTCACGGGTGGTCCGAGCAGCACAAACGGCCCGACCCCTCCACGATCACCGTCCGCCGGGGTGAGCCGCTCAGCTACCGGCCCGGCCGCGGAAGCGGAAGCGGTCGCCGTTCGAGTCGACCAGGACGTCGGTGAAGCCGGCGGCGTGCATCCGGGCGGTGAACGTGCCCGGGTCGATGGGGGTGAAGATGTCGTCCACGTGCAGCGCCCGCCGCTTCGGCGTGTCCTCGCCGTCGGTGCCCAGCAGCAGGCCGCCGGGGCGCAGCACCCGGGCCAGCTCGGCCAGCGCCCGGTCCTGCAGGTCGGGGTCGGGGATGTGGTGCAGCATCGTGAAGCAGGCCGCCGCGGAGAACCGGTCCGACGGCAGCGGGAGGGCGGTGGCGTCGGCCGTGACGACCTCCACCGGCCGGCCCGCCATCCGGGCGCGCAGGGCGTCGGCGAGCTCGACGTCCAGCTCGACGGCGGTCACCCGGGGCGCCCGCTCGACCAGCAGGTCGGTGACCAGGCCGGGTCCGGCGCCGATCTCCAGGACGTCGTCGCCCAGCTCGACCCGGTCGTCGTCGCCCAGCACCCAGGGCAGCAGCTCGTCGGCGACGAGCGCGCGCCACTCCTCGCTCGCGCACAACGTCAGGTGCTCTTCGTTCACTGCCGCTCCTCCAGGTCAGGCCATCGCTCCGTGCGCGTCCAGGCGCCCGGCCAGTGCTTGCGCCGCCTCCCGCAGCAGCGGGGCGATCCGCTCCACCGCGGCCCAGCTGACCCGGCTCTCCGGCCCGGACACCGACAGCGCCGTCATCGACGGTCCGCCGGGCACCGCGACGGCGACGCAGCGCACCCCCAGCTCCTGCTCGGCGTCGTCGACGGCGTAGCCCTGGTGGCGGATGCGGTCGAGCTCGCGGGCGAGGCGGTCGGGGTCGGTGATGGTGTGCGGGGTCTGGGCGGGCATCCCCGCGCCGGCCAGCAGCGCGCGCACGCGCTCGGGGGGCAGCTGGGCCAGCAGCGCCTTGCCCACGCCCGTGCAGTGCACCGGCACCCGCCTGCCCACCTCGGTGAACATCCGCATCGAGTGCCGGGAGGGCACCTGGGCCACGTAGACGACCGCTTCGCCGTCCAGGACGGCCATGTTGGCGGTCTCGCCGACCTCGTCGACGAGGTGCGCCAGGTGGGGGCGGGCCCATTCGCCGAGCATCCGGGAGGCGGCGTCGCCCAGGCCGATCAGCCGCGGGCCCAGCGCGTAGCGACGGGAGGGCAGCTGGCGGACGTAGCCGGAGCCGACCAGGGTGCGGATGATCCGGTGGATGGTGGGCAGCGGGAGCCCGGAGCGGTTGGCCAGCTCCGACAGCGCCACGTCGCCGCCGGCCGCGGCCATGTGCTCCAGCAGGACGAAGGCGCGGTTGAGCGACTGCACCCCGCCCCCGCGCTCGGACCCCGTGCCCTCACCCATGCTTCTCCCGCCGTCTGGACCACCGAGCCTAACCGCGCCGGCTCAGCGGCCCTCCCAGGTCGGACGCCGCCGGGTGCCGAACGCGGCCACCCCGGCGGCGAAGTCGGCACTGCCGTAGACCCGTTCGACCAGGTCGTCGCCGTCGGGCAGGGTGGCGCGGCGGAGCCGGACGACGGCCTGCTTGGCTGCCCACATGGTCAGCGGCGCGTGCCCGGCCAGCGCGGTGACGGTGGTGTCCAGCGCCTCGTCCAGTCCCGCGGCGTCGTCGGCGAGCTGGGTGAGGAAGCCGGCCGCGTGCACCTCGGCGGCGTCGAGCAGGCGGGCCCGCAGCAGCATGTCCAGGGTGCGCGCCGGGCCGAGGTGGGCCACCAGCAGCGCCTGGGTGTCCATCGACAGGCAGTTGCCCAGGGTGCGGGCGATGGGCACCCCGAACCGCGACGCGGTGGTGGCGATGCGCAGGTCGCAGGCCGCCGCGACGGCCAGCCCGCCGCCGATGCAGTAGCCGTCGATGGCGGCCACCGTGGGCACGGTGGCGTCCTCCACGCGGCGCACCACCCGCGTGATGCGCTGCTCGTAGGCCACGCCCTCGGGGCCGTCGAACCCGGCGAACTGGGCGATGTCGGTGCCCGAGACGAACGCCTTCCCGCCGGCCCCGGTCAGCACCAGCACCCGCACGTCCGGGTCGTCGTCGGCGGCCTCGCAGGCCGCGTGCAGGCCCTCGTACATCTCGAAGGTGAGCGCGTTGTGCGCTTCGGGCCGGTTGAACGTGACCCGCAACGCCGGTCCGACCTTCTCCACCAGCAGGTCGCTCACCGGGCCACCGCCAGGGCCGCCAGGGCAGCGTCGATCTCCTCCGGCGACGCGCCCACCTCGGTGAGCACGGCGCGGGTGTCGGCGCCGAGCACCGGACCGGCCGGGCCGCGCCGGGCGGGTGTGCCCGACAGCCGCATCGGGGAGCCGAGCTGGCGCACCGGGCCGAGGTCGGGGTGCTCGGCGTCCCAGAAGTAGTCGCGCTCGCGCAGGTGCCCGTCGGTGAAGACCTGCCCGTAGTCCTCGATCGGCGCGCACGGCACGCCGGCGGCCTCCAGCGCGGCGACGACCTCGGCGCGGGCGCGGGTAGCGGTGGCCGCCTCGATCGCCGGGATCAGCTCCGCGCGCAGGGCGTGGCGGGAGGACGAGTCGCGGTAGCGGGGGTCGTCGCGCAGGGCGGGAAGGTCGAGCGCGGTGCACAGGCCGTCCCAGGTCTTCGGGGTGATCGCGCCGAGGGTCACGAAGCCGTCGGCGCAGCGCACCGCCTGGTAGGGGGCCTGGGTCTGGTGCGCCGAGCCGAGCGGGCGCCCGACCTCCCCGGTCGCCAGGTACTTCCCGGCCTCCCACACCGCCAGCGACACCCCCGACTCCAGCAGCGAGACGTCGACGCTCTGGCCCGCGCCGTCGCGGTCGCGGGCGCGCAGCGCGCTGACCACCGCCAGCGCCGTGTAGAGGCCGCTGACCAGGTCGCAGATGGGCACGCCGATCTTGACCGGGTCGCCGTCGGGGGTGCCGGTGATGCTCATCAGCCCGGACCGGGCCTGGGCCATGATGTCCAGCCCGGGCAGCGCGGCCAGCGGGCCGTCCTGGCCGAACCCGGACGCCGAGGCGTACACCAGCCCGGGGTTGACCTCGGCCAGCTCGTCGGGGCCCAGGCCCAGCCGGCGCAGGGCGCCCGGGCGCAGGTTCTCCACCAGCGCGTCGGCCCGGGCGGCCAACCGGAGGAAGGCCGAGCGGCCTGCGTCGGACTTCAGGTCGAGCGCCACCGACTCCTTGTTGCGGTTGAGCCGGGCGAACGGCGAGCTGTGCCGGTGGCCGTCCGGGTCCTGCAGGAAGGGGCCGGTGGTCCGGGTGGGGTCGGGTCCGGCCGGGTTCTCCACCTTGATCACCCGGGCGCCGAGGTCGGCGAGCTGCATGGTGGCGAACGGGGCCGCCATGAAGACCCCGACCTCCAGGACGGTGAGCCCGGCCAGCGCCCCGGGCCGGGGCGCTACAGCCACCCCGGGACCACCAGCAGCAGCCAGGTCACCGGCGGCGCGATCAGCACCATCGAGAAGCCCCATCGCATCAGCCTGCGGTAGACGTAGTCGCGCTGTCCCTCCGGGGCGTTGGCCGTCACGAGGGCACCGGAGGTGGAGAAGGGGCTCGAGTCGACCACCGACGAGGAGATCGCCAGCGCGGTGATCAGCCCGACCGCGCCGACCTGGCCGGCCAGCAGGAACGGCACGGCCAGCGGGATGAGCGCGCCGAGGATGCCGGTGGTGGAGGCGAACGCCGAGACCGCCGCGCCGATGTAGCAGATCACCAGCGCGGCCAGCAGCGGGATGCCGATCCGCGCCACCTGCTCGCCGAGGAAGTCGACGGTGCCGATCTCCTGCAGCAGGTTGACGTAGGTGACGATGCCGCAGATCAGCAGCACGGTCGGCCAGGCCACCTGGGCGACGGCACCCTTGTAGGTGTTCGGGGCCAGCAGCGAGAGCAGCACGGCCGCGGTGATGGCGAGCAGGCCGACGTCGAGCTGGAAGGCCAGCGCGCCCACGGCCAGCCCGATCAGCGCGACGAGGGTGAGCGAGCGGTTGAGGTCGAGGGTGGTGACCTTGCCTTCGTCGTGGTCGGTGAACGCGGCGCCGGTGGCCCCGGTGGTGCGCGCGTTCCCGGGCTGCCCGGCGGCCTTGGCCGCTCCCGGGCCGCCGGCCGCGATCTCCTTCGTTCCGGGTTCGCGCTCGTCGGTCGGGTCGTCCGGGTCGGCCACCCTGCCCAGCAGCTCGCGGCCGCCGAACAGGAAGAACATCACCAGGTTGAGCAGGACGTTGAAGACCAGGCTGCCCAGGAACAGGAACAGCGGGTTGGCCGGCAGGTCGTTCTCGGCGACGACGCCGTTGGTGATGATGCCGAAGATGGCCAGCGGGGAGAACCCGCCCGCGCTCGCCCCGTTGATGATCGACAGGCCCATGAGCACCGGGTTGATCCGGTGCTGCAGGGCGAAGCCGAGCCCGATCGGGGCGATGATCGCCACCGCGGCCGGCACCACCGCGCCGAACGCCGTGAGCAGCCCGGTGACCACGAACATGATCCACGGGATGAGCGCGATCCGCCCGCCGACCGCGCGTACGGCCTGGTGCACCAGCCAGTCGACGGTGCCGTTGGCGCGGGCGATCGCGAACAGGAACGTGACCCCGACCAGGATCACGAACAGCGAGCCGGGGAAGCCGTCGAAGATCCCGTCGGCGACGTCGCCGGGATCGCCCTCCAGGACGAACATGCCGACGACGAACGCGGCGACCAGCGAGATCGCGCCGAGGTTGATGGGCAGGACCGTGGCCAGGACGAACGCGGCGACCAGGGCCACGATCGCGAGCACGTGAACGGTCATTCGGATTCGCACTTCCTCACGGCAGGCGGTGACGGGAGGGGACGTGGTGCTCCGCGTCTTCCGGGATGCGGAAGACCCATTTCGGCGCCGAGTATGGTTGGCGTCACATCGGCCGTCAATGCTCCGATCGGCCCCGCCGTTCGATCACAGGCCTTCATCACGGCCAGATCACGAGTGGACGAGTCGGTCGCCCTGCGGTAGATGTCTTCCGCATCCCGACATCCGCGCACGCGACGATCGGAGCGGCAGTGGTCACCCACGAAGGCCGGCACTTCCTGCAGATCCCGGGCCCGACCAACGTCCCGGACCGGGTCCTGCGGGCGATGTCGGCGCCGACCATCGACCACCGCGGCCCCGAGTTCGCCGCGCTGACCACCGAGGTGCTCGACGCGGTCAAACCGGTCTTCGGGACGACCGGCCCGGTGGTGATCTACCCCGCCTCCGGGACCGGGGCCTGGGAGGCGGCGCTGGTCAACACGCTCTCCCCCGGCGACCGGGTCCTGATCGGCGAGACCGGGCACTTCTCCACGCTGTGGGCGGGGCTGGCCGCCAAGCACGGGCTGCGGGTCGACGTGATCCCCGGCGACTGGCGCCGCGGCGTCGACCCGGCCGCCGTGCGGGAGCGGCTCGACGCCGATGCCGGCCACGAGATCGCCGCGGTCTGCGTCGTGCACAACGAGACCTCGACCGGCGTCACCAGCCGGGTGCCCGAGGTACGCGCCGCCATCGACGCGGCCGCGCACCCGGCGCTGCTGCTGGTCGACACGATCTCCTCGCTGGCCTCGATCGACTACCGCCACGACGAGTGGGGCGTCGACGTGACCGTGGCCGGCTCGCAGAAGGGGCTCATGCTCCCGCCCGGGCTGGGCTTCAACGCGGTCAGCCGCAAGGCCCTCGACCATCGCGGCAGCTTGACCAGCGCGTACTTCGACTGGGACCCCATCCTGGAGTCCAACGCGCGCGGCTTCTTCCCCTACACCCCGGCCACGAACCTGCTCTACGGGCTGCGCGAGGCCTGCGCGATGCTCGCCGAGGAGGGCCTGCCCGCGGTGTTCGCCCGCCACCAGCGCCACGCGACGGCGACCAGGGCCGCCGTGCGGGCGTGGGGGCTGGAGGTGCTCTGCCTCGACGAGCGCGAGTACAGCGGTTCGCTGACCGCGGTGCTGCTGCCCTCCGGCCACAACGCCGACGAGGTGCGCAGGGTGGTCCTGGAGCGCTTCGACATGTCGCTGGGCAGCGGGCTGGGCAAGCTGGCCGGCACGGTCTTCCGGATCGGGCACCTGGGCCACTTCAACGACCTGTCCCTGGCCGGGACGCTGTCCGGGGTGCAGATGGGCCTGCAGCTCGCCGGCGTGCCGATCAAGCCCGGCGGGGTCGAGGTGGCGCTGGAGCACCTGCGGGACGCCGGGTGAGCGAGCTCGCCCGGGCGCTGGACGCGCGGATCGAGGGCGAGGTCCTGTTCGACGACTACACCCGCCACCTCTACTCCCGCGACGCCAGCATGTACTCGATCGTGCCGCGCGGGGTGGTCGCGCCCCGCCACGTCGGCGACGTGGTCGCCGCGCTCGAGCTGGCCGCCGAGCACGGCGTCCCGGTGCTGCCCCGCGGCGCGGCCACCAGCCTGGCCGGGCAGACCGTCGCCGACGCGGTGGTGCTCGACTTCTCCCGGCACCTGGACCGGATCATCGAGCTCGACCCGCGGGCGCGCACCGCGCGGGTGCAGCCCGGGGTGGTGCAGGAGCAGCTCAACCGGGCCGCGAGCGCGCACGGGCTGATGTTCGGTCCGGACACCTCCACGGCGAACCGGGCCACGCTCGGCGGGATGATCGGCAACAACTCCGCGGGCAGCGGGTCGGTGCGCTACGGCATGACCATCGACCACGTCCGCGCCCTCGACGTGGTGCTCTCCGACGCCTCCACCGCGCGGTTCGAGCCGGTGGACGCGGCGGAGCGGGAACGGCGGGCGGGCGGCTCCGGGGTGGAGGCGGCGCTCTACCGGGAGCTGCCGCGGCTGGTCGGGGCGAGCCGGGCGGCCATCGCGACCGGCTTCCCGTCGTACTGGCGCCGGGCCGGCGGCTACCGGCTCGACCGGCTCGCCGACGCCCTGGACTCCGGGGACCCGTTCGACCTGGCGACGTTCGTGGTCGGCTCGGAGGGCACGCTGGCCGTCGTCACCGAGGCGACGGTCGGCCTGGTGCCCAAGCCGGCGCACACCGTCATCGCCGTCGGGCACTTCCGCTCCACGGCCGCGGCCATCGCCGCCACCGACGACGCGCTGGCCTGCGACCCGGCCGCCGTCGAGCTGATGGACCGCACGATCCTCGACCTGTCCCGGCAGAAGATCGAGTACGCCGCGCTCGGCGCGATCCTGCACGACGACCCCGACGCGCTGCTGTTCGTCTCGTTCAGCGGGGAGGACCCGGCCGAGCTGGCCGGCTCCCTGGAACGGCTGACCGCGCTGTGGAAGCGGCACGACCACGGCTACCACACGCTGCTCGCCGAGACCCCGGCCCAGCAGGGCGCGCTGCTCAAGGTCCGCAAAGCCGGCCTCGGGCTGCTCATGGCGGCCAGCGTCGGGGCGAACCGGCCGCTGGCCTTCGTCGAGGACACCGCGGTCGACCCGGCCCGGCTGGTCGAGTTCACCGACCGGTTCGCCGCGGTGCTCGACCGCCACGGCATGCGCGCCGGCTTCTACGGCCACTGCTCGGTGGGCTGCCTGCACATCCGCCCGTTCGTCGACCTCACCCGGCCCGACGAGGTGGCGAAGATGCGCGCGGTCGCCGAGGAGGTGCGCGACCTGGTCGCCGAGTTCGGCGGGGCCAACTCCTCCGAGCACGGCGACGGCCTGGCGCGCAGCGAGTTCAACCGCAGGCTGTTCGGCGACGACCTCTACGAGGCCATGCGCCGGGTCAAGGGGATCTTCGACCCGCACGACCGGCTCAACCCCGGCAAGATCGTCGACGCGCCCTCGATGACCGACAACCTGCGCGACGCCGCGCTGCCCCCGCCGGGGCGGCTGCGCACCGCGCTGGACTTCACCGTGGTCAGCGGCGGGGAGTCCGGGATGCGCGGGGCCGCCGACCGGTGCATGAACATCGGGCTGTGCCGCAAGAGCGGCACCGGGGTGATGTGCCCGTCGTACATGGCCACCCGCCGCGAGGAGGACTCCACCCGGGGCCGGGCCAACGCCCTGGTCAAGGCGCTCACCGAACCCGACGCCGCGGCCGCGCTCGGCGACGAGCGGCTGCACGAGGTGCTCGACCTGTGCCTGATGTGCAAGGCGTGCGCGAGCGAGTGCCCGCTGGGCGTGGACATGGCCACGCTCAAGAGCGAGGCCCTGCACCAGCGGCACGCCACGCACGGCGTGCCCGCGCGCTCGAAGGTGTTCGCCGGCATCCGGGCGCTCAACCGGCTCGGCGCGGCCACCGCCCCGCTGTCCAACCTGCCCGGCAGGCTCCCCCCGCTGCGCGGGCTGATCGGACGGCGACTGGGCATCGCCCCGCAGCGCCCGCTGCCGGTGTTCGCCCGGCGCACGCTGCCGCGCTGGTTCCGCCGCCGCTCCTCCCCCGCCACGGGCTCCCGCGGTCCGCTGACCCTGCTGGCCGACTCGTTCACCAGCTTCACCGAGCCGGCGATCGGCATCGCCGCGGTCGAGCTGCTGGAGCGGGCCGGGTGGGACGTGCGGTTGGAGAGCGGTGGGTGCTGCGGGCGGGCGGCGTTCTCCAAGGGCCTGCTGGACCGGGCCCGCGAGCAGGCCTCCGGGCTGGTCGACGCGCTCGCCTGCACGACCGGCCCGATCGTCGGCGTCGAGCCGTCCTGCCTGCTCACGCTGGGCTCCGAGCACCGCACCCTGCTCGGTGACGACCCGCGCGTGGCCGACGTGGGCTCCCGCGCCAGGCTGGTCGACGAGCTGCTGGTCGAGGCGATCGATGACGGCTCGCTGCGGCTGCGCGAGGACGCCTGGCCCGCCGGGAAGCGGATCCTGTTCCACGGCCACTGCCACCAGAAGGCCGAGGTCGGCACCGCCGCCACCGTCGCGCTGCTGGAGCGCGTCCCCGGCGCCGAGGTCGTCGAGCTCGACGCCGGGTGCTGCGGCATGGCCGGCTCGTTCGGCTTCGAGGCCGAGCACTACGAGCTGTCGATGCGGGTCGGCGAGGACCGGCTCTTCCCCGCCGTGCGCGCCGAACCGGAGGCGACGGTCGTCGTCGCCACCGGCGTCTCCTGCCGCCAGCAGATCGCCCACGGCACCACCCGCCGCGCCCACCACCCGGTCGAGCTGATCCGCGCCCTCCTCCTCCCCTGACCCGGCCCGGGGGGGGGGGGGGGGGGGGGGGTGGGGGGGGGGGGGGGGGGGCCCCCCCCGGGGCGCGGAGCACAGGGCGG
>NZ_JAGSOV010000038.1 GCF_023898865.1 Pseudonocardia humida | reverse complement strand
CCCCCCCCCCGCGGTGCGGCGCCCGCCCCCCCCCCCCCCCCCCCCCCCCCCCCCCCCCCCCCCCCCCCCCGGGGTGGGGGTGCAGGGGGAGCCGCGGCCAGGACGCGGTGTCGCGCAGGAGCTGGCGGTCGTGGGTGGCCAGGACGACCGCGGCGGGGGTGGCGCCCAGTGCCGCGGTGAGCTCGTCGACCAGGGCGATGGAGAGGTGGTTGGTCGGCTCGTCGAGCAGCAGCACGTGCGGGCGCTCGGCGAGCAGGACGGCCAGGTCGAGGCGGCGCTGCTGGCCCAGCGACAGCTCGCGGACCGGCCGGGCCGCGTCGCGGCGGTCGAGCAGGCCCAACCGCGACAACGGCACCCGGTCGGCGTCGGTCAGCCGACCGGCCACGACCGCCCGGTCCTGGGCCGCCTCGTAGGCGGCCGCGGCCCGCAGCCGACCGGGGGGCGGCGACTCCTGCGCGAGCAGGCCGATCCGCACATCGCGCCGCCTGCGCACCCGGCCCCACGTCGGCTCGAGCCCGCCGGCCAACACCCGCAGCAGGGTGGACTTGCCGGCACCGTTCGGGCCGGCCACCACGAGCCGGTCGCCGGTGGCCAGCTCCAGCGAGCACGGGTCGGCCAGCCGCCCCTCGACGACGACCCCCTCCGCGCGCACCAGCGGCATGCCGGGCCGGGCGTCCAGGTCCGGCAGCGCGAACCGCAGCGGCGGCTCGGGCACGTCCACGGCGTGCGCGTCCAGCTCCTCCTGGCGCCGGTGCACCGCCCGGACCAGCGCCGGAGCCCGGGTCGCCCGGGTGTGCTTGCCGGTCCCCTTGTCCGGGCGCCACCCGGTGACCAGCCGGTCCCGGGCCGCGGCGAGGCCGTCGGCGAGCCGGTCGCGCTCGGCCTCCTGGGCGCGGAAGGCCGCCTCCCAGCGCTCGCGCTCGGCCAGGCGCCCCTCCCGGTAGCCGGCGTAGCCGCCGCCGTAGGTGCGGGGGCGGCCGTCGGCGCTCGGGTCGAGGTCGAGCACCGTCGTGACGACGTCGGCGAGCAGGGCGCGGTCGTGGCTGACCAGCACGACGCCACCGGGGTGCGCGCGCAGCCGGGCGGTCAGGTGCTCCAGGCCGGCCGCGTCGAGGTGGTTGGTGGGCTCGTCGAGCAGCAGCAGGTCGTGCCCGGCGCCGAGCAGGCAGGCCAGCCGCACCCGGTAGCGCTGCCCCACCGACAGCGTGCCCAGCGGGCGGGCCCGGTCGTCGGGGGCGCCGAGGGCGGCGAGCGCGAGGTCGACGCGGCGGTCGGCGTCCCACGCGTCGAGGGCCTCGACCGCGGCCAGCGCGCGTGCGTAGGCGTCGTCGGCGCCGGGACGGCCCTCGGCCAGCGCGGCCGCGGCGGAGTCGAAGGCGGCCATGGCCGTGCGCACGTCGGCCAGCTCGACGTCGACCAGGTCGCCGACGGTCCGGTCGTCGCCGATGGGCAGCTCCTGGTCGGCGACGCCGATCGAGCCGGACCGGCGCACGGTTCCGGCGTCCGGGACCAGCCGTCCGGCCAGGACCTGCAGCAGGGTGGTCTTGCCGCGGCCGTTCTCGCCGACGACGCCGAGCCGGTCGCCCACGGCGACGGTCAGGTCGACCCCGGTCAGCACCGGTCGGCCGCCCCGGGCCAGGTGGACGTCGGAGGCGCTGAGGTGCGCGCGGGAACGAGGGGTGGTCGGGGTGGACACGCTTCCTCCAGAGGGCGCGCCGCACGGCCCCGCTACGGGGCGGCTGATCGGCGCAGGGTGCACTGACGGCGGACGTGACTGGTCGCGGCCCGGCGGGAGGTGCCGTGGCCGCGCGTCCGCGCCCTCAGAGGAAGAAGTAGTAGTGCACGGAGGAACGGTACCGCCGCCACCCGCGCGCGCCCAACCGCTTTCCGCCTCGCCCGCGCCCCTCCTCCGGCCGGACGTGGGGCCCGGCCGCGTGGATCCGCGCACCGCGGCTCAGCCGGTCGTGCTCGGACGGGTGATCCGCCCGCGCGCCACCAGCTCGACGGTCACCAGCACCGCCACCGACTCGGCCGCCAGCAGCCCGATCAGCACCACCAGCTGGGCCGCGCCCGCCTGCACCGCGTCGCCGCTGCCGATCAGCACCCCGACGAACGCGCCCGGCAGCGTCACCAGCCCCACCGTGCGGGTCTGGTCGAGCGCGGGCACGAGCGCCTGGGCCCCCGACGGGCGGGTCACCAGCATGGCGGCGTCGCGGTCGAGCAGGCCCAGCGACAGCGCGGCCTCGAACTCCCCGCGCCGGGTGGCCAGCTCGTCGAGCGCGCGCCGCCCGGCCAGCGAGGTGGCCGTCATCGCCCCGCCGATGACGATCCCGCACACCGGGACCAGCGCGATGCCGGTGGGCGGCACCGCCCCGGTGGCCAGCACGATCGCGACCACGGGCGCCGCCCCGGCCAGGATCGGCAGCACGGCCAGCAGGCCGGCGCGGTCGGGTGTCATCCGCCGACCGGACGTGAACGCCGCGACACCCACCATGACCAGCACGAAGGCCGCCGACAGCCACAGCGAGCCGACGACGGCCACGATGATCGCGCTGACCGCGGCCAGCTGGGCCAGCGCCCGCAGCGCCGCCGTCCCCACGGCCCGCCCGACCCCGAGGCCCCCCAGACCGGTGACGACCACGGCCACCACCGTCAGCAGCAGGAGCGCCGCGGCCAACCCCCACCCGATGACGATCGTCGACCCGCCCATGCGGCCACCCTGCCGCGTGCGGCGGGCCGACGGGTCAGAAGGCCAGCACGCGCTCGATCTGGCGCAGCTGGTGGCGCGCCATCGCCAGGTTGGCGCGGCCGCGGTCGAGGGCGAGGTAGGCGAACAGCGTGCCGGCACCGCCCGTGTCCAGCAGCCGGATCAGGTGGTACTGCCGGCCCAGGGTGATCAGCACGTCCTCGATGCCGTCCTGAATCTCCAGCATGGCCATCGCGCGCAGCTGGGCCCGCACCACCTCGGTGTTGCCCGCCGAGGCGACGTCCAGGTCGAGGTGGCGCCCCCCGCCGATGCTGCCCAGCATCATGCCGCTCTCGGCGTCCACGATCGCGGCACCGACCGCGCCGTCGATGTCCATGGCCGACTTGAGGGCGGTCTCGATGTTCACGACGGGCTCCGTTCGCTCGCGGGGGAAGAGGATCACCGGACGCTAACACCCGAACGGTTTCGTGAACGTTTCGCCCGATTCATCCCACGAATTGCACCCGACGTGTCCACGTAATTTCCGATGGTGACGAGAACGGGCGGAAGAATCGCGTCCGGTGATCGCCCGACGACCGCAGCGTGACCACCGGAAGATCAACCGGTTGCGCCGCCGGCCCGCTCGCGGTCCCGAGGAACGGCCCGGATCACCGGGTCTTTGGACCCTGGCGCGGCCGGTCGACCCTCATCCCCGCCGGTGTCGCCCCGCCGCTCGCGCGGCCCGCAGGCGGCGGCGCCGCAGCACCAGCACCACCGCCGCCAGCGCCACTCCACCGGCCGCGACGCCCGACCCGGCCAGCACCGCGGGCATCGGCACCCCACCCGGCCCGCGCGCCGCCGTCGACGCCTCGGCGCCGGAGACCGGCGGCGCGGCGGCGGTCCCGGGCGTCGCCGGGGCGGCGGCGGGGGCCTGCGGGCCCGCCGTGAAGACGACGTCCGAGCAGGAGTAGTAGGTGTCCTCGCTCCCGCTGTTCTGCCAGATCGTGTAGATGAGGTGCCGCCCGGTCAGGCCGGCGGGCAGCGTCGCGTCGAAGGCGTAGGAGCCGTCGGCGATGGGCGGGTCGGTCACCTCGGCGAAGGGCTCGGTCTCCAACGCGGCCCAGGTGAGGGGCTGGTCGGGGGCGAAGCCCGGCTTGGTGACGTAGAGCTTGAAGGTGCCCTCGTGCGGGATCGTGCCGCGGTAGGTGAAGCCGTAGTCGGTGCCCGCGGTCAGCTCGGTGGTCGGCCAGTCGTCGCGGGGCAGGTCGAGGCCGGCGAACGCGAGCTTGCCGCCGCTGCACAGCCTGCCGTCGGGGATGACCTCTCGGTCGCGGCCGTCGACCCCGGCCACGCGCAGGTTGTCCCACTCGGTCGGCAGGTCCGGGCTGGCCACCAGCGCGGCCCGGCAGGCCGGGGTGCCCGTCATCGTGCCCTCGCCGCCGCACTCGGCGGCCCGGCTGAGCGGTGCGGTCGGTGCGCCGTGCGCGGCGGCCGAACCGGGGAACGCGACGCCCAGCGCGACCGCCAGCACCACGGTCAGCAGGGCGAGGGCCCGGGTTCTGCGCGACGTCACGCCAGGACTCACGTACGGCGGGCCGCCGGCGTTCACCTCCGACGGGCCGGGTGCGTCGGCCGGCGCTCACACCCGGACGGGCGCGGGGTGAGCGAGCCGTAACCGGCGGACAACCCGCCGGCGGTGCCGGCGTAATCCGGGCCACCGACGCTGGCTGCGATGACCAGCGCCCACACCGACACCCACTGCCCGTACTGCTCGTTGCAGTGCGGCATCCGGCTGTCCACCACCGCGGACGGCCGGTCCGAGCTGACCGGGCGCGAGGACTTCCCGGTCAACCGGGGCGGGCTGTGCATGAAGGGCGCGTCGGCGCTGGAGCTGATCGGCCACCCCGAGCGCCTGACCACCCCGCTCGCCCGCCCGCACCGCGGCGCCGAGCTGCGCCCGGTCGGGTGGGCCGAGGCCCTCGACCGGATCGTCGAGGCGATCACCGACGCCCAGCGCGCCCACGGCCCGGACGCGGTCGCCTGCTTCGGCGGCGGCGGGCTGACCAACGAGAAGGCCTACCAGCTGGGCAAGTTCGCGCGGGTGGCGCTGGGGTCCGCGGCGATCGACTACAACGGCCGGTTCTGCATGTCCTCCGCGGCGGCCGCGGGCACCCGGGCCTTCGGGATCGACCGCGGCCTGCCGTTCCCGCTCGCCGACGTGGCCGAGGCCGAGGTCGTGCTGCTGGTGGGCAGCAACCCGGCCGACACGATGCCCCCGGCGATGCGCTGGTTCGAGGCCGGTCGCGACCGCGGGGCCACCCACATCGTGGTCGACCCGCGGCGCACCGCCACCGCCGCGACGGCGCACCGGCACCTGCAACCGGTGCCGGGCACCGACCTCACGCTGGCCAACGGGCTGCTGCACGTCGCGATCCGCGACGGCCTGGTCGACGAGGAGTACGTCGCCACCCGGACCACGGGGTTCGCCGCGGTGCGCCGCCAGGTCCGCCGCGACTGGCCCGACCGCGTCGAGCGGGTCACCGGGGTCGCGGTGGCCGACCTGGTCGCCACCGCGCACGCCCTCGCCGGGGCGCGCACCGCGATGGTCCTCACCGCCCGCGGCACCGAGCAGCACGCCGACGGCACCGACACCGTGCAGGCCTGGATCAACCTGGCGCTGGCCCTCGGCCTGCCCGGGCGCGGCACCGGGTCGGGCTGGGCGACGGTGACCGGGCAGGGCAACGGGCAGGGCGGGCGCGAGCACGGCCTCAAGGCCGACCAGCTGCCCGGCTACCGCAAGCTGGCCGACCCCGCGGCCCGCGCGCACGTCGCCGGCGTGTGGGGGGTGCACCCCGACGCGCTGCCCGCGCCCGGCGCGTCCGCCTACGAGCTGCTCGACTCGCTGGGCACCCCGACCGGGCCGAAGGTGCTGCTGCTGGCCGCGTCCAACCCGGTCGTCTCGGCGCCGGACGCGCGCCGGGTCGCGGAGCGGTTCGGCGCGCTCGACCTGCTCGTGGTCACCGACTTCTTCCTCTCCGAGTCGGCCCGGATGGCCGACGTGGTGCTGCCGACCACCCAGTGGGCCGAGGAGGAGGGCACGCTGACCAACCTGGAGGGCCGGGTGCTGCGCCGCAGGCGCGCCGTCGACCCGCCGCCCGGGGTGCGCAGCGAGCTGGAGATCTGGCACGAGCTGGCCCGCAGGCTCGGCTGCGGCCAGCACTTCCCCACCGACCCGGCGCAGGTCTACGCCGAGCTGTGCCGGGCGAGCGCGGGCGGGGTGGCCGACTACGCGGGCATCACCTGGGACCGCCTCGACGCCGGCGAGGAGCTGTTCTGGCCGTGCCCCGACCCGACCCACCCCGGCACGCCGCGGCTGTTCGGCGACCGCTTCCCCACCCCCGACGGGCGCGCGCGGTTCATCGCCGTGGCCGACCGCCGGGTCACCGAGCGCACCGACCGCCGCTACCCCTACCTGCTGACCACCGGGCGCTCCCGCACCCACTACCAGTCGGGCACCCAGACCCGGCGCAGCCCGACGCTGGCCCGCGCCGAGGACCGGATGTACGCCGAGCTGCACCCCGAGCTGGCCCGGCTGCTGGACGTCGCCGAGGGCGACGCGGTGCGGCTGACCACCCGCCGGGGCAGCACCGTCGCCCTCGCCCGCCTGACCGACGCCATCCGCCCCGACACCGTCTTCCTGCCCTTCCACTGGCCCGGGGCCAACGACCTGACCAGCCCCCGGCTCGACCCGACCTCGCGGATGCCGGAGTTCAAGGCCTGCGCGGTCGCGGTGGCGGCGGTGCGGCCCCCGCGCGCCCCGACCCCGAACAGCACCGTCTCCGTCTCCGTCTCCGCCACGGTCACCGTCCCCGAGCACGAGGAGCAGCGCTGATGATCAGCAAGCCCGCGTTCCTGCAGGGTGTCTACCCCTTCGAGGGCTCCGGGCTGGACAAGCCCGGGCCGCTGCACCCCGACCTGGCCTACACCCCGCCACCCGGCACCACCGCGCAGGCGCTGTACTTCCGCGGCGGCAACTCCACCGACGAGCTGGTCACCGTGGTGCTGCTGCGCGACGGCGCGCCGATGCGCTACTTCCCGATCGGCGCCCGGGCGAGCACGCACGTCGCGCTGGCCGTCGTCGAGGACGTCGACGAGGGCAGCACGCTGGAGCTGCACCTGGCCGCCCGCGAGGGGCTGTCCGGCACGGTCGTGGTCGACCTCGGCCTGGTGGAGGTCTGACGATGCTGCAGCAGGCACCCCCCGACCACCGCCAGCACCTCGTGGTGGTGGGCAACGGCATGGCGGGCGCACGGGCCGTGGAGGAGATCCTCGCCCGCGGCGGCGGCGAGCGCTTCCGCGTGACGGTCTTCGGCGAGGAGCCCTACGGCAACTACAACCGGATCATGCTCAGCCACGTGCTGGCCGGCGAGGACGAGGCCGACGACGACCTCTACCTCAACCCGCTGGACTGGTACGCCGAGAACGAGGTGTCGCTGCTGGCCGGGGTGCGGGTCGTGCGCGTCGACCGGTTCGCCAAGGTCGTGCTGGCCGACGACGGCACCGTGCTGGGCTACGACAAGCTGGTCATCGCCACCGGCAGCCGCACGTTCTTCCCGCCGGTGGACGGCATGTGGGTCGACGACCGCACCCTCACCCCGGGCGTGTTCGGCTTCCGCACGCTCGACGACACCACCGCGATGCTGGAGTACGCCCGCCGCCACCGGGGCGCGGTCGTGATCGGCGGCGGTCTGCTGGGCCTGGAGGCCGCCTACGGGCTGCGCAGGCACGGCCTGGACGTGCACGTCGTGCAGGGCGGCCCGGTGCTGATGAACCAGCAGCTCGACGAGGAGGCCGGGGCGATCCTGCGCCGGGTGCTCGAGCAGAAGGTCGGCGTCGCGGTGCGCACCGGGCAGCGCCCGACCGCGGTGCGCAGCAGCGGCGGCTCGGTGTCGGGCGTCGTGCTGTCCGACGGTTCGACGATCGAGACCGACATGGTGGTGGTCACCGCGGGCATCCGGCCCAACGTCGGGCTGGGCGTGGTGTCCGGGCTGACCGTGGAGCGGGCCATCGTGGTCGACGACCAGATGCGCACCGTGGACGACCAGGACGTCTACGCCGTCGGCGAGTGCGCCCAGCACCGCGGCGAGGTCTACGGGCTGGTGGCCCCGCTGTGGGAGCAGGCCGCCGTGCTGGCCGACCACCTCACCGGCGCCGACCCCGACGCCGCCTACCACGGCTCGCGCAACGCGACGAAGCTCAAGGTCGCCGGCGTGGACGTGGCGGCGATGGGCCTCAAGCGCCCCGAGCGCGACGACGACGAGTTCGTCCGCTTCTCCGAGCCGCGCCGCGGCGTCTACAAGTCGGTGGTGGTGCGCGACGGCAAGCTGGTCGGCGCGACCCTGCTCGGCGACGTGGACAAGGTCGCCTTCCTGACCCAGAGCTTCGACCGCGGGCTGCCGCTGCCCGAGGAGCGGATGGAGCTGCTGTTCGAGCTGGCCGGTCCCTCGGCCGCGCAGGGCGCCGCCGAGATGGACGACTCGGTGCAGGTGTGCAACTGCAACGGCGTCTCCAAGGGCGACCTGGTGGCCTGCGTGCACGCGGGCACCCGCAGCGTCACCGGGGTGATGGCGAAGACCCGGGCCGGCAAGGGCTGCGGCTCCTGCAAGGCGCTGGTCTGCGAGATCGTCGAGCTGGCCACCGGTGGCGACGTCGAGGTCGACGAGAGCGCGGGCTGGTACGTGCCGGCGATCCCGGTGGACAAGCCCGCGCTGATCGCCGCGATCCGCGAGCGCGGGCTGCGCTCGGTCTCGGCGGTCTTCGCCGCGCTGGCCCCCGACGGCGAGCACGCGCCGTCGAAGATGGCGCTGGCGTCGCTGCTGAAGGTGGTGTGGGCGGACGAGTACGTCGACGAGCGCGACGCGCGGTTCATCAACGACCGGGTGCACGCCAACATCCAGCGCGACGGCACCTTCTCCGTGGTGCCGCGGATGTCGGGTGGGGTCACCACGGCCGACGAGCTGCGCCGCATCGCCGACGTGGCCGACCGCTACGCCATCCCGATGATCAAGGTGACCGGCGGGCAGCGGATCGACCTGCTGGGCGTGCGCAAGGAGGACCTGCCGAAGGTCTGGGCCGACCTGGACATGCCGTCGGGCTACGCCTACGGCAAGTCGATGCGCACGGTGAAGACCTGCGTCGGCACCGACTTCTGCCGCTTCGGGCTGGGCGACTCCACCCGGCTGGGGATCGACATCGAGGAGCGCTACAAGGGCCTGGAGAGCCCGGGCAAGCTCAAGCTCGCCGTGGCCGGCTGCCCGCGCAACTGCTCGGAGGCCCTGGTCAAGGACATCGGCGTGGTCGCGGTGGGCGACGACCGCTGGGAGGTCTACGTCGGCGGCGCGGCCGGGGCGTCGGTGCGCAAGGGCGACCTGCTGGCCACCGTGCACGGCCGGGCCGAGGCGCTGCGGCTGACCGGCGTGTTCATGCAGCACTACCGGGAGAACGGGCGCTGGCTGGAGCGCACCTACGACTTCGTGCCCCGCGTGGGCCTCGACGAGCTGCGCGCGGTGCTGGTCGAGGACCGCGACGGGATCGTCGCCGGGCTGGAGGAACGGATGCAGACCGCCGTGGACGCCTACCGCGACCCGTGGAAGGAGGGTGTGGAGCCGGCGACCGAGGGCCAGTTCCACGGCGCGCTGCCGCTCATCCCGCTGCCCCAGGTGCCGGTGCGCGACGGGTCAGCCTCGCCCAGCGGCGGCCGGCTGCCCGGCGGAGCGATGGCGTGAGCGCCCCGACGACGGCCACCGGGCACCGCCTCGGGCCGGTGGAGCAGGTGCCGGTCGGCGAGGGCCGGGCGTTCGCGGTGGCCGGGGAGCAGGTGGCGGTGTTCCGGCTGCGCGACGGCACGCTGCGCGCGACCCGGGCCCGCTGCCCGCACGCCGGGGGTCCGCTGGCCGACGGCCAGCTCGATCCCGGATCGGTGGTGTGCCCGCTGCACCTGCGGGCGTTCTCCTTCGCCGACGGCAGCTGCGCCGAGGGCGAGCGCGTCCGGGTCTTCCCCGCGCGGGTGGCCGACGGCGAGATCGTCGTCGAGCTCTGAGCGGCCGCTGCGGCGGCACGACCGGGCCCGGCAGGCCGGCGCGGTCAGGGCGCGGCGGTCAGGTCCGGGGGCACCGACTCGCGCAGCGCGGCCGTCACCGCGGCGACGGCCGGGTGCCGGGCGGCGCCCGCCCGGTGCGCGACACCGGTACGCCGGTGCACGGGCAGCGGTTCCAGCGCCACCTCGGCGGGCACCGCCACCAGGGCCAGCCGGGGCACGAGCGCGACCCCCTGCCCGGCCGCCACCAGCGCGAGCACGGTGGCGAACTCGTCGACCCGGTGGCGCACCCGCGGGGCGAAGCCGGCCGCCTCGCACGCCCGCAACGTGGCCACCTCGCACGACGTCCCCGGCAGCGCGATGATCCACGGCTCGTCCCGCCACCGGGACAAGCCGGGCGTGCCCGGATCGCCCGGGGTGTCGCGGCGGGCCGCCACGAACACCGCCTCGACGCAGAGCGGCTCGACGGCCACCCCCGGCTCGGGCGGGACCGGCACCACGTCGTAGTCGTGGGTCAGCGCGAGGTCGAGCTCCCCGGCGCGCAGGGCGTCGGGCAGCCGGGCCGGGTCGATCTCGCTCAGCATCGGCTCGAGGCCGGGGTGCCGCTCGGCCAGCGCGACCAGCGCGGCGGGCACGATCGCCCTGGCCGCGGTGGGGAACGTGCCCAGCCGGACCGGACCGGCCAGCCCCTGGCGGGCCCGCACCAGCTCGGCCCCGGCCCGCTCGAGCCGGTCGAGCACGACCTCGGTGTGCCGGACGAGGGTGCGCGCGGCCGGGGTGAGCACCACCCGGCGCCCGGAGCGCTCCAACAGCGGCACGCCCGTCTCCCGCTCCAGCACCGCGAGCTGCTGGGACACCGCCGACGGTGTGAGCACCAGCGCCTCGGCCACCGCGGCGATGGTGCCGCGGTGGGACAGCTCCCGCAGCAGGCGCAGGCGGCGCACGTCCAGCATCAGCGCAGCTTAATCCTCACCGCAGCAATATGAACTGGATTTGATCGGTCGGCCACCGCAGGCTCGACGCGTGCCCGCATCGCCCCGCCTCGACGGCGTCCTCGTCCCCCTGGTCACCCCGTTCACCACCGACGGCTCGCTCGCCCTCGACGCGCTCGAGGGCCTCGCCCGCGACGTCCTCGACGCCGGCGCCGCGGGCGTGGTCGCGCTGGGCACCACGGCCGAGGCCGCCGCCCTCGACGCCGCCGAGCGGGCCGCCGCGCTGGCCACGTGCGCGCGGGTGTGCGCCGAGCGCGGCGCGCGGCTGGTGGTCGGGGCGGGCGGCGCCGACACCCGCGGCTCCGCCGAGGCGCTGCGCGGGCTCGCGGAGCACCCCTCGGTGACCGCCGCCCTCGTCCCCGTGCCCTACTACGTGCGGCCCGGGACCGCCGGCGTGCTCGCCCACTTCACCGCCCTGGCCGCGGCGAGCCCGGTGCCGCTGGTCGTCTACCACGTCCCCTACCGCACGGGGCAGGCGCTGGACGCGACGACGCTGCGCGAGCTGGCGCGGCTGCCCGGCGTCGTGGGCGTCAAGTACTCGGCGAGCGTGCTCGACGCCACCGCGGTCGACCTGCTCGGCGACCGGCCCGCCGGCTTCAGCGTCCTGGCCGGCGACGACGTGCTGCTGGGCCCGCTGCTCGCGCTGGGCGCCGAAGGCGGCGTGCTGGCCTCCGCGCACCTGGCGACCGAGCGCTTCGTGGAACTGGTCGCGGCCTGGCGCGCCGGCGACCTCGCCCGGGCCCGCACCCTCGGCGCGCGGCTCGCCCGGCTGGCCGAGGCGGCGTTCGCGGAGCCGAACCCGACGGTGGTGAAGGGGGCGCTGCACGCCACCGGCCGCATCCCCTCCCCCGCGGTCCGGCTGCCGCTGCTGCCCGCCCGCCGGGCGGCGGTGGACGCCGCGCTCGCGGCGGTCGCGGCGCTGGCCGAGCCGGGGCGGGCGGCGTGACGCAGCCCGGGGGGTGACCGCCCGGTGGAGGGGATGAAACGGGCGGTCACCCGTGTGCGGCCCCGGTCCGTGGCGAACCGCACGGGGACTTCCTCGGGAGCAGAACCTGCCCCGTTACCGAATTTTCGTTCAACACCCTGGTCGGCGGCGTGTCGTGGACCGTGGCGCGCCGTTGGGCGCACGACGGTAGATCCGCCGCACCCGGATGCGAACATATGTTCGTGTCGAGCGGCGCCACGATCCTGCATGCCGACCTGGACGCGTTCTACGCCTCGGTCGAGCAGCGCGACGACCGCCGCCTGCGGGGGCGGCCGGTCATCGTGGGCGGCGGCGTCGTGCTGGCCGCGAGCTACGAGGCCAAGGCGTGCGGCGTGCGCACCGCCATGAGCGGGCGCCAGGCCAGGGCGCTGTGCCCGGAGGCGGTCGTCGTGCCGCCGCGGATGACCGCCTACTCCACCGCGAGCAAGGCGGTGTTCGAGGTGTTCCGCAACACCACACCGCTGGTCGAGGGCATCTCCATCGACGAGGCGTTCCTCGACGTCGGCGGGCTGTGGCGCATCGCGGGCCCACCCCGGGACATCGCGGTGGGCCTGCGCCGCGACGTGCTCGAGCAGGTCGGGCTGCCGATCACGGTCGGCATCGCGCGCACCAAGTTCCTGGCCAAGGTGGCCAGCGCGGTGGCCAAGCCCGACGGGCTGCTGCTCGTCCCGCCCGACGGCGAGCTGGAGTTCCTGCACCCGCTGCCGGTCGAACGGCTGTGGGGCGTCGGGAAGGTCACCGCGGCCACCCTGCACGGCATGGGCATCCGCACGGTGGGCGAAGTCGCGGCGCTGGGCGAGCCGCTGCTGGTCTCGATCCTGGGCCGGGCCACCGGGCGCCACCTGCACGCGCTGGCCCACAACCGCGACCCGCGCGTCGTCGACACCGGCCGCAGGCGCCGCTCGATCGGCTCGCAGCAGGCGCTGGGCAGGCGCCCGCGCCCGCCGGAGGAGCTCGACGCCATCCTCGCCGGCACGGTCGACCGACTGGCCGGCAGGCTGCGCAGGGGCCACCGGCTCTGCCGCACCGTCGTGCTGCGGCTGCGCTTCGCCGACTTCACCCGCGCCACCCGCTCGCACTCGATGGCCGAGCCGACCGAGCACACCGCGACCATCCTGCGCACCGCCCGCGGCCTGCTGGCCGAGGCCCTGCCGATGATCACCGAGAAGGGCATCACGCTGCTCGGGCTGTCGCTGTCGAACCTGCAGGACGACCGCTCCGTCCAGCTGGCCCTGCCCTTCGAGGCCGGAAGCGGCCCCACCCTGGACGCCGCGCTCGACTCGGTGCGCGGGCGGTTCGGCTCCCGCTCGGTCACCCGGGCCACCCAGCTCGGCCGCGAGCCCGGCCTGAGCGTGCCCCTGCTCCCCGACCCGTGACCGCGGGCGGCGGGCACCCAGCGGGCACCCGACGCATCCGCTCGCGCACACAACGAAACCGTCACGATCGCCGCTCGGACGCGATTCCCGACCAGGTTTGTGACGACGCAATCATTGGCCGGACGAACCCGCGCATTCCGGCTCGACCAATGGCGGAGCCGCCTCCGTCGAGACGTCCACTGATGGGCGCAACGGAGCCGATCCAGCGGCAAATTCGCTAGGCCGATCGGCCGCACTGTCCCGGACGCGGCGCACCTCACTACGATTCCCGGGCACGCACCGCGGACATGAGGACAGGACACGGCACCTGATGGAGCGAGACGAGCTGGCCGCCGGCTTCTTCCTCATCGCCCACGACGAGTTCAGCGGCAAGCTGCGGGTCAACCGCGAGCGGCTGGGCTACGGCCTCGTCGCGGCGGAGCTGGCCCAGCTGCTCGTCGCCGGGCGGATCGCCCTCGCCGACGGGCGCGTCGTCCTGACCGACAGCTACACCGTCGAACCCAACGAGGTCGACGGCTACGTCCTGGACACCATCCAGCGCCACGTCTCGGTCCGCTCCGTGCGCGCCTGGGCCGACTCGCTGGCCCAACCGCTGTACGACCTGATCTCGCGGCGCCTGGAGTCGCTGGGCGTCGTGCGCCGGGAGAGCGGCGGCGGGCTGGTGCGCCGCAAGCCCGACCGGTTCCCCGGCGTCGACCTGCTGGCCGCGGCCCGGCCGCGGATGCGACTGGAGCGGATGATCGGCAGCCCGCGCGAGCTCGACCTGCCCGGCGCGTTCACCGCCAGCCTGTTGTGGACCCTCGGTCTCGAGGGCGTGCTCGACCCGGAGATCGACCGCTCCGCCGCGCGCGAGCTCGTCCGCCAGGTCAACGAGCACCTCCCGGCCGACCTGCACACCGTGCTCGCCGGCGTCCGGGCCGCCGCGGAAGGCGACTGAGCGGCCGAACGCGCTTGGCCGCACCGCACAGCCGAGCGCCCTTCCGGCGGGGCGCCCAGTTGCGCCGAAGAGCGCAATGCGGAGCGTAGTCACCCTTGGGGTCGACGCTAGCCCGTCAGTGTTAGCCTCGGCCGCCCTTACTCATCGAGCAATCCGGAGGCTCCGTGCCGGAACCCCCGTTCGGCCTGCCGCAGAACGGTTCCGGCGGGATTCTCGACGGCTCTCCGTTCCTGCTGGAGAGCGCGTTGCTGCGCAACGGACCGGCTGCCCACTCCGGCCGGCAGAACGCGGTCGCGGTGCCCAGCGAGAACCGCCGGTCGCTGTCCGCGCGCAACGCGCTCGCCGTCTCGCACTGGACCGACGGCCGGCGCACGGCCGCCCTCGAGCTGCTCGAGGAGAACTCCTCGCACTGCCCGCCCACGCTGGGCCCCGACGACCCGGACACGCTGGTCGCGCTGGGCAACCTGGCGACGGCCTACCTCACGCTCGATCGCTGGGCCGACGGGCTGCCGCTGCTGAGCGCGAACCTGGCCGCCCGCGAACGCGTCCTCGGCACCGACCACCCCGCCACCCTCGTCGCCCGCGACGCGCTGGCCACCGCCCAGCGGCTGTCGGGCCAGCTGTCCGAGGCGATCGTGCTCTCCGGGCGCGTCGCGGCGCAGCGGGTGCGGGTGCTCGGCCCCGGCCACCCCGACACGCTGGTGTCGCGGATGGGCCACGCGCTGGCCCGCGCCGACAGCGGCGACCCCGCCGTCGCGGTCGACCACCTGACCAGCGCCCTCGTCGACTGCGAGCAGGCGCACGGGCCGCTGTTCCACCTGACCATCCTGATCCGCGCGCACCTGGCGTGGTGCCTCGCCGACCTCGGCCAGCTCGACGCCGCCGCCGACACCGCGGCCCTGGCCGCGGCGAGCGCCGAGCGCTCGTTCGGCGCCCAGCACCCCGACGCGCTGGCCCTGCGCGAGGACGCCGCGCGGTTCGCCGATGGACCGCAGCAGCAGCGCTCGCCGAACCTGGGGCAGCTGGCCCCGGACGCCGCCACCGGCTGACCCGCCCCGGCTCAGCCGAGCGCGGGCACCACCGTGCTCGCCACGAGCTCGAGGAAGGCCTCGCTGCTGGCCGGGATGGCCACGTCCGGGGTCGGGTCCTCGTCGCAACCGACCACGACCACCAGCTCCAGGCGCGGCACCACCTCGACGATCTGGCACTCCTCGCCGGTCAGCACGACGGCGGCGTGCCGGTCGACGCGGGTGAGCCACTGCCGGTAGCCCGCGTAGGGCAGCGTCCGCCGCCCGGTCTCGGCGTAGGGGCGCGTGGCGGCGTCCATCCACCGCGCCGGCACGACCTGGCGCCCGTCGACCGCCCCGTGGTCGAGCCAGAGCTCCGCGACCGCGGCCATCTCCTGCGCGGTGACCGCCGGGCCGGAGCCCGTCCACGGCGGGTCGACCCCCAGCGGGTCGAACAGCAGCTCGCGGGCCAGGTCGGGGACCGGGCGCCCGGTGGCCGCGGTGAGCAGGGCGGCGATGGCCGCCGTGTCGTCCCCCGAGGTGCCGACCAGCACCTCGTGCAGGGGCGTGGCGGCGACCGCGGCGAGCGGCTCGGGCAGCGGCGCCGGGACCGAAGGCGGCAGCAGCTCCGCCACCGGGCGCCGCACGCCGCGCAGCCCCTCCGCGCCCAGCTCGCCGCGGTCGAGCAGGACGCCCACCAGCGCGACCAGGACCGCGGAGGTGAACCCGGTGACCTCGCGGCGCTGCTCGGGCGGGCCCGGACGACGCCGGTCGACGACCGTGCGACCGTCCACGCGGACCACGACAGCGGACACCCGGTCGTAGCGGCCCCACCTGCTGGCGCCCAGGAACGCCTCGATCCGGGCCGACAGCCCCTCGGGCCCGACGGCGGGCCGGGCGGGCGCGGTGGGGGCGGGGGCCACCGGGGACGGCGCGGGGCGCGGGAGCGGCGGGACGTCGGACGCCGTCGTGCAGGCGACGCACGCGGCCAGGGTCACCAGGACCAGCAGCAGGGCCGCGACGGCGTTCGCGTTGCCGCTCGGTCGCGGTGAGGTCGTCGACGGCGTCCCCGCTGACGCCCGTGTGCCCATGGCCGCTCCTCCGGTCCCGCGGGCAGTCTCCCCCGCCCGCCCAGCCGGCGCCAGGTCCGGACGGTCGCGCCCCGGTACCGTCGGGGGACGGGGCATGGCCGCGGACGGGACGGAGGGTGCGCCGGGTGTCCGAGCAGTACGAGTCCCTCGTCGACCGGCAGATCCGGCTCGCCTCCGAGCGCGGCGCCTTCGACGACCTGCCCGGCAAGGGCAAGCCCCTGCCGGGGCTGGACGGGCCCGACGACGAGCTGTGGTGGGTGCGCGGCTACCTGCGCCGCGAAGGCCTCTCCAGCGAGTCGCTGCTGCCGCCGTCGGTGCAGCTGCGCAAGGAGATCGACCGGCTTCCCGACGAGCTGCGCGCGCTGCCGACCGAGCAGGCCGTGCGCGATGCGGTGCGCGAGCTCAACCTGCGCATCGTCGACTTCCTGCGGGCTCCGACCGGGCCGCGCGTGCACGTCGGGCGGGTCGACGTCGACGAGGCCGTCCGGCGGTGGGCGCAGGAGCGGGCCCAGCGCCCCGCGGCCGAGGAGGGCGCCGCCACGGCGCGACCGGCCGCGCAAGCGGCCCGGCTCCGACGCCGCCGCTGGTGGCACCGCCGCTGAGCCCGGCCACCCGGTCCGATCCGCGCCCCTACTCCTCCGCGCCGGTCTGGGCGACCAGCCCGGCGGCCGCGATGCCGGCCACGGCCGCGGCCTCGTCGTTGAGCGAGGCGTCGCCGGTGACGCCGACGGCGCCCAGCAGCGTGCCGTCGGTGGCCCGCACGAACACCCCGCCGGGCACGGACAGGATGCGACCGCCGGCCAGCGCGGCCACCGAGGTGAAGAACTCCGGGGAGTCGGCCGCCCGCGCGGCGATGGCCCGGTTGGTCATGCCCATCCCGAGCACCCCCCAGGCCTTGGCCACGGCGATGTCGGGGCGCAGGTTGCCCGAACCGTCCTGGCGGGCGAGCGCGACGAGCGCGCCCCCGGGGTCGAGCACCGCGACGGTCAACGGGTTGAACCCCTGCGCGGTGCCGTGCTCCAGGGCGGCGTCCACGATGGTCCGGGCCTGGTCGAGGGTGATCGTCATGGCCGCCATCCTGCCGCAGCGCGCCCCGGCGCGCGGTGCTCGACCGGTGCGGGGCTCAGCCCTGGCGCACGAGGCGCAGCACGGGGATCTTGCGGGTCGTCTTCTCCTGGTACTCGCCGAAGCCCGGCATCGTCGCCACGACGGCGGCCCAGATCGCGTCGCGCTCGTCGCCGACGACCTCCTCGGCCTTCACCGGGAAGGTCTCGGTGCCGACCTCGACATCGAAGCTCGGGTTCGCCTTGACGTTGTGGTACCAGTCGGGGTTCGTCGGCGCGCCGCCCTTCGAGGCGATGATCACCATGCTGCCGTCGTCCTGGGGGAAGTAGACCAACGGCGCGACGCGCTCCGTGCCCGTCTTGGCCCCGATGTGGTGGATCAGGATCATCGGGGCGCCCTCGAACGGGCCGCCCACCCGACCCTCGTTGGCCCGGAACTCCTCGATGATCTTCGTGTTCCAGTCGTTCACAGGACTCCTCCGTGCGGTCAGGGCTGGACGAGAAGGACCCAGCCGGCGGCCGGGACGGCCGCCCCCGCGATCAACCAGAAGATCCCCGCCCACATTCCGCCGGGTACGCGCGTGAGCCTGGCCAGCATGTCCACGTCCGACCCGTCGGACCGGCCGCGGGTGCGCCGCCGGCCGCGCTGCAGCTCGCGCACCGCGCGCAGCCCGCCGAACAGCAGGAACCAGCACAGCGCCGCGGCGAACCCGTCCTGCACCCGGGGCTCGCCCCAGATCGCCACCGCGGCCACCGCGGCCCCGGTGGCCACGACGGCCACCACCCCGTAGAGGTTGCGGACGTGCACGAGCGTGGCGGCCAGCAGCGCCAGCGCGATCCACAGCATCAGCTCGGCCCGGTCGGCCGCGACGAGCGCCGCGCCGCCCACCCCGAGCAGCGACGGCGCCGGGTAGCCGCCGAGGAACGTGAGGACCAGGCCGGGCCCGCGCCGCGCCCCGGTCGAGACCGTCAGCCCGGAGGTGTCGGGGTGCAGCCGGATGCCGGTGAGGCCGCGCCCGGCCAGCACGGCGGTCAGCGCGTGCCCGCCCTCGTGGGCGATGGTGACCACCGTCCGGGTCCAGCGCCACGACACCGACCAGATCACCGCCACCAGCGCGAGCACCGCGGCCAGCAGCACCCCCGGGCTCCGCGCGACCGTCGTGCGCACCGCGTCGACGATCTCGGCCAGCTGGTCGGCTCCCACGGCCCCAGTCTGGCGTGCGCCCGGGCGGCGCCGGTCGACCGGGGCGGGTCGGCGCGGATCGGGCTTGACCTTCCACCGGCTGGAAGCTCCACCATGGGGCCATGACGACGTTGCTGACCATCGGGCAGCTCGCCCGCCGGTCGGGCGTTCCGGCCCGCACCATCCGCTTCTGGTCCGACGAGGGCGTGCTGCCCGAGACCGACCGGTCGCGGGGCAACTACCGCCGCTACGACGCCCGTGCGGTGGCCCGGCTCGACCTGGTCCGCACCCTGCGCGAGCTCGGCCTCGGCCTGGACGACGTCCGGCTGGTGCTGGAGCGGCGCCGCAGCGTCCAGGAGGTGGCCGCCGCTCACGTGCAGGCCATCGACACCCGGATCCGCGCGCTGCGGGTCCAGCGCGCCCTGTGCACGCTGCTCGCCGGAGGCGAGTGGTCCGAACGGAAGGCATCCCTGATGAACGACCTCGCCCGGCTCTCCGCCGCCGAGCGGCAGCAGATGATCGACGAGTTCGTCGACGCCACCTTCGCGGGCACCGACCCGCAGGCGGCCGGCGCCGGGATCGCCGGCGCCATGCGCAGCATGCCCGCGGAGCTGCCCACCGACCCGACCACCGAGCAGGTCGCGGCCTGGATCGAGCTGGCCGAGCTGGTCGGCGACCCGGCGTTCCGCGCCCGGGTGCGGGAGATGGCGGTGGCCGGCTCGCGCTCGACCGGCGCTCCGCCCTCCCCCGATCCGTCCGCCGTGACCGAGCACGCCGGCCCGGCACTGGCCGCCGGCGTCGACCCGGCCTCCGAGCAGGGGCAGCAGGTGCTGGCCCGCATCGTCGACCCCGCGCTGGACCGGGCGGGCAGGCGGGAGATGGCCGATGGCCTGGCCACCTTCACCGACATCCGGGTGGAGCGGTACTGGCAGCTGCTCGGCGTGCTCAACGGCTGGGACCCGGCCCCGTCGAGCGTCCCGGTGTTCGAGTGGGTGATCGCCGCATTGCGGGCGGGCTGAAAGGTCGGTGCGGTCAGTCGCGGCGGCCGGTGAAGGCCAGCGCGACACCCATCCCGAAGATCATCAGGCCGCCGGTGCCGCCGATCCGGCGCATCCGCGCCGGGGAGGTCGCCAGCCACTGGCGGGCGGCGCCGGCGGCCAGCCCCCACGCGCTGTCCAGGGTGGCCGCGATCAGGGCGAACAGCAGCCCGAGCACCAGCATCTGCCCGGCCGCGTTGCCGGCGTCCGCGTCGACGAACTGGGGCAGCACGGCCGCGAAGAACACCAGCACCTTCGGGTTCGTCGCGCCGACCAGCACGCCCTGCCAGTACAGCCGCCGGTCGAGGCCGCCGTCGGGGGCGCCCACCAGCTCGGCGAGGTCGCCGCGGTGGCGGAAGGTCTGCACGCCGAGGTAGCAGAGGTAGGCGGCACCGACCAGCTTGAGCGCGGTGAACACCGCGACCGACTGCGCGGCCACGGCCCCGAAGCCGAGCGCCACCACCAGGACCACCAGCGCGGCACCGGTGGTGTTACCGGCGACGCTGGTCAGCGCGGCGCGCCGGCCGTGGGCGAGCGCGCGACCGACGATGAACAGCACGCTGGGCCCCGGGATCACGACCAGCACGATCCCGGCGAGGGCGAAGGTCAGGAGGGTCTGCACGGAGGGCACGCCGCAAAGCTATGCCGCCCCCGCCCGGGTGCCCACCGACTTTGCCCAGCGCACCTCACGGACCAGCGAACTGCACCTCTCGCTGGATTCACTCTGCTCCATTGGTCGGCTCTCCGGCAGCCGGTGTCTCACCGCGGCCCGACGGCCATCGTCTCCCGCGGGGACGAGTGGCACCCCCACCGCAGGGGAGGAGCAGCAGATGATCTCCGTGCTCGAGAGCGACGTCGCGGTGCTGGACCTGCTGGACCCGGCCTTCCGGCCGGACGGTCCGCAGGCGCGCGCCGCCCGGGCGGCGAACTGGTACGCCCGCACGCCGATGGGCATCGCCGTGCTGCACCATGACAAGATCAACCTGTTGCTCGGCGACCGCCGCCTGGTCCAGGGCAGTCACCGGATCCTCACCGCGCAGGGCATCGTCTCCGGGCCGGTGCCCGAGTTCATGAACTCGATCATCCTGACCGTCGAGGGCGACGACCACACCCGGCTGCGGTCGCTGGTCAGCCGGGCCTTCACGCCGCGCTCGGTGGCGGCGGTACGACCACGGATCGCCGCGGTCGCCGAGGAGCTGGCCGATCGGCTCGCCGCGGCCGGGCGCGGCGAGTTCATGGCCGAGTTCGCCGACCCGTTCCCGGCGCGGATCATCTGCGAGCTGCTGGGGGTGCCGACCGAGCAGCACGACGCGTTCCGCACCTGGGCCAACGACCTCGGACTGATGTTCTCCTACACCGCGAGGGCGCACCTCGACCGCATCGAGGAGTCCCTGGCCGGGCTGCACGCCGCCACCGAAGCCCTGATCGCGGCGCGGCGCGCCGACCCGCGGGCCGACCTGATCACCGGGCTGATCGCCGCCGAGGCCGACGGCGACCGGCTCACCACCCGCGAGCTGCGCCTCATGGTGGCCGCCCTGCTGTTCGCCGGTCAGGACACCACCCGCCACCAGCTCGGGCTGGCGATGGCGCTGTTCGAGCGCCACCCCGACCAGTGGGCGCTGCTCGCCGAGCGCCCCGAGCTGGCCGCCGACGCCGTCGCCGAGGTCGTGCGGCTGGCCCCGACGGCCACCGGCACCGGGCGCGTCGCCACCCGGGACATCGAGATCGACGGGACCGTCATCCCCGCCGGCACGGTGCTGACCATGCTCTTCCACGCCGGCAACACCGACCCGGCCGTCTTCGGGCCGGACGCGGACACCTTCGACATCACCGCGCGGCGCCCGGCGCCGCCGCTGAGCTTCGGTGCCGGCGTCCACTACTGCCTGGGCGCCAACCTGGCCCGCGCCGAGATGTCCGAGGCGCTGCCGGTGCTCGCGCGGCGGCTCGGGCCGCTCGCCCTCGACGGCGAGCCGACCTGGCGCCCGGCGCTGGGCATCACCGGCCCGGTCGCGCTGCCGCTGCGCTTCGGGGCCCCCGGCCGGGCCTACCAGCCGTAGAAGACGCGCTCCACGACCGCCCGGGCGCGCCGGGTGGCCCGGCGGTAGTCGTCGAGGAAGACACCGGGGTCGCCACCCGGCGGGTAGCCCAGGCCCACCGCCACCGCGGCCAGCTCCCGCCCCGACCGCGGCAGCTGGTCACCGGGCTTGCCGCGCACCAGCATCACCGCGTTGCGGGCCCGGGTGGCCATGGTCCAGCCGGTGGCCAGCGCGGCGGCGTCGGCCTCGTCGATGAGGCCCGCCTCGCCCGCCTCGCGCAGCCCGTCCAGCGTCGAGGTGGTGCGCAGCTCGGGGACGTCGCCGGCGTGGCGCAGCTGCAGCAGCTGCACGGTCCACTCCACGTCGGCCAGCCCGCCCAGCCCCAGCTTGGTGTGGGTGCCGCGGTCGGCGCCGCGCGGCAGCCGCTCCGCGTCGACCCTGGCCTTGATCCGGCGGATCTCGGTGACCGCCTGGTCGCCGATGCCGTTGTCCGGGTAGCGGATCGGGTCGATCATCTCGATGAACCGCCTACCCAGGTCGGCGTCCCCGGCCACCGGGCGCGCGCGCAGCAGCGCCTGCGCCTCCCAGGTCTCCGACCAGCGCGCGTAGTAGCCGCGGTAGGAGTCCAGGGTGCGCACGAGCGCGCCCTGGCGGCCCTCCGGCCGCAGGTCGGCGTCCACGACCAGGGCCGGGTCGGGGCTGGGCGCGGCCAACCGGCGGCGCACAGTCTCGACGATCGTGGTCGCGTGCCGCACGGCGTCGCGGTCGTCGGCGCCCTCGACGGGCTCGCAGACGAACAGCACGTCGGCGTCGCTGGAGTAGCCGATCTCGGCCCCACCCAGTCGGCCCATGCCGATCACCGCGAGCCGGGACGGACCCGGCCCGACGGCGCGCTGCACCGAGTCGACGGTCGCCTGCAGCACCGCGGTCCACACCGAGCTGAGCGCGGCGCAGACCCCTTCCACGTCGAGCGAGCCGAGCAGGTCCGCGCAGGCCACCCGCAGCATCTCGTGGCGGCGCAGCGAGCGCGCCGTGTCCGCGGCGACCTTCGGGTCGTGCTGGCGGGCCACCGTGGCCCGCAGCGACGTGGCGACCTCGGCCGGGTCGCGCAGCAGCTCGTCGGCCTGCCCGGCCACCGGGGCCGCCAGCAGCCGCAGCACCTCCGGCGCGCGCACCAGCAGGTCGGGCACCAGCGCGGACACCCCGAGCAGGCGCATCAGCCGCTCCGCGACCTGGCCCTCGTCACGCAGCAGGCGCAGGTACCAGGGGGTGGTCGCCAGCGCCTCGGACACCCGCCGGTACGCCAGCAGCCCGCGGTCGGGATCCGGGCTGACCGCGAGCTCCTCCAGCAGCACCGGCAGCAGCGCGTTCTGGATGGACGCGGCCCGGGAGACGCCCGAGGTGAGCGCGCGCAGGTGGTTGAGCGCCCCCTCCGGGGACGCCCAGCCCAGCGCGGCGAGCCGGGCGGTCGCCGCCTGCTCCGACAGCCGCGCCACGTCCGGGCTGAGCCGGGACACCGCGGCCAGCAGGGGGCGGTAGAACAGCTTCTCGTGCAGCCGCCGGATCCGGCGCGCGTTGCGCGTCCACTCCGCCATCAGCACGCCGACCGCGTCGCGCCGCCCGTCGGGGCGCATCCGCGCCGCCCGGGCCAGCCAGCGCAGGGCGGCGTGGTCGTCGGGGGCGGGCAGCAGGTGGGTGCGGCGCATCCGCTGCAGCTGCAGGCGGTGCTCCAGCAGCCGCAGGAACCGGTAGGAGGCGGCCAGGTTGGCGCCGTCGTCGCGGGCCACGTACCCGCCGTCGGCCAGCGCGGCCAGCGCGTCCAGGGTGGTCGACGAGCGCAGGGCCTCGTCGGTGCGACCGTGCACCAGCTGCAGCAGCTGCACCGCGAACTCGACGTCGCGCAGCCCGCCCGGGCCGAGCTTGATCTCCCGGTCGGCGCGGTCGGGACGCAGGTGCTCCACCACGCGCCTGCGCATGGCCTGCACGTCGGCGACGAAGTCGGTGCGTCCCGCCGCGCTCCACACCATCGGCGCGACCGCCGCGGCGTACGCGGCACCCAGCTCCGGGTCACCCGCGACCGGCCGGGCCTTGAGCAGCGCCTGGAACTCCCAGGTCTTGGCCCAGCGCTCGTAGTAGGCGACGTGCCCCTCCAGGGTGCGCACCAGCGCGCCCTGCCTGCCCTCGGGGCGCAGATTGGCGTCGACCTCGAAGCAGGCCTCACCGGCGACCCGCATCAGCCGCGTGGCGAGCCGGGTGGTGGCCGGGTCGGCCGGGTCGGCGACGAAGACGACGTCGACGTCGCTGACGTAGTTGAGCTCCCGGCCGCCGCACTTGCCCATCGCGATCACGGCGAGCCGCCCGGGGTCGCCCTCGACCTCGGCCAGCGCGACGGCCAGCGCCGCCCGCAGCGCCGCCGCTGCCAGGTCGGCGAGGCGGGCCGCCACATCGGCCACGTCCAGCACCGGCAGGTCGCGCTCGCCAACGGCCGCCATGTCGTCGGCCGCGAGCACCATCAGCTCGTCGTGGTAGGCCGTGCGCAGGGCCGCGACGGCCTCGGGGCCGGTCAGCGCGGCCGGCGACCCACCCGCGGCGCCGGCCGGTGGACCGTCCGGATCCGCCCCCACCGCGGTGAGCAGCGCCGTCGCCGGATCGGGCGGGACTTCCTTGCCCGGGGAGCCGACCAGGCGCCGCCAGCGGTCGGGGTGGGTGACCAGGTGGTCGCCCAGCGCCGTGGAGCTGCCCAGCAGGGCCAGCAGCCGTCCGCGCAGGCCCACGTCGGCGCGCAGCGCGGTGTCGAGCTCGCGGCGGTCGGGGACGTTCTCGAACAGCCGCTCGACGGTGCGCAGCGCGAGGTCGGGGTCGGGGCTGCGGGCCAGGGCCCACATGACCTCCTCGGCGCCCTCGGACGGCCCGTCGCCGGACCACCAGCCCAGCTCCGTGAGCGTGGCCTCGGCCCATTCCGCGGTGAACCCCAACCGCGCCAGCGAGACTCGTGGACGACGATCGGTCACCACCCGATCCTGCCGCACGGCCCGCCGCTTCCGGCACCCCGCGCGCTCGCGCGTCCCGGTGCGGTGCGCGGGGTGGACCGGGGCACCGGTCGGGCCGGTCAGTCGGGGACCAGCACCAGGTCGACCCGGTCGTGCACGGGCCGGTAGCCGATGCGCGGGTAGAGCGCGTTCGTCGTGGGGTTGCTCAGATCGGTGAACAGCAGGACGCGGGCGGCGCCCGCGTCGAGGGCCCACCGGCTCGCCGCCGCCGTGACCGCGGCCGCGTAGCCGTGCCGCCGGTGCTCGGGCGGCGTGTAGACCGGGCCGATCCGGGACATGCCGGCCAGCACCGGCCGCGCCGTCGCCTGCGACACGACGACCCCGTCGACCTCCCACACCACCTCCGCGCAGCCCAGCCGCAGGTTGCGGCGCACCTCGGCCGCGCTGTCGACCGGCACCTGCCCCGCCTCGTGGGCCTCGACCGCGAACTCGTCCCGCCAGTGCGCCAGGAGATCGACGTCCTCCTCGCCCGCCAACCGGGCGGACCCCGGCACGGACGCCGGCGAGACCAGCTCGCCGAGTTCGAAGAGCCGGTTGCGGTCGCTCACCTCGTACGTCGCTCCGCTGCGCGCGGCCAGGGCGCGGGCGAACTCTTCGGCGGCGGGCACGGGACCGGTGACTCCGCGGATGCCCGGGTGGACCCGCGCCACGACATCGGCCGCCGCCTCGGCGAACCGCGCGGGCAGCGCCTCCACCAGCAGGTGGCGCCCGGGTGACCGCAGGGCGGCGCCCACCACCTCGCCGGCATCGCGCGCCAGCAGCATCAGATCGACCGGCGCGCCACCGCGGCGGATCGCGTCCAGCGCGGTGATCGTGATCGTGTGGCGCGTCGGATCGGTGGCCAGCACCGGTTCGACGGCCGTGGCGAACTCGGCCACATCCTCGACGACGGAGACGTTCACGGCGCCAGCATGGGCCACGGACCGCGGTCGCGACACCGAAAAACGCGCACGAAAAAAGGGCCCGGTTCCGCAAATAGCGGAACCGGGCCCCAATGTTGAATGTCGGCGGCGACCTACTCTCCCACACCCTGACGAGTGCAGTACCATCGGCGCTGGAGGGCTTAGCTTCCGGGTTCGG
>NZ_JAGSOV010000037.1 GCF_023898865.1 Pseudonocardia humida | reverse complement strand
AACGTCCGCGGCGACGGCAACATCGTCGGCGACGACAACGACGGCAACCTCGTCGGCGACGGAGACGGCAACGTGGTCGGCGACGACAACCAGGCCGTCACCGGCGACGGCAACACCACCTCGTTCGGCTCCGGCGACGCCACCAGCGTCGACGTCGGCGGCGACTTCAGCGCCGACGACGGCTCCTCGATCGCCATCGGCGGCAACTCGCAGGTCGACAACAGCGACAACTCGGTGAACGACTCGTTCAACGACCAGAGCGACAACTCGGTCAACGACTCGTTCAACAACGACACCGACGTGGACGTCGACATCGACGACTCGTTCCAGGACAACAGCGACAACTCCACGGACGACTCGTTCAACGACAACAGCTCCAACTCCGTGGACAACTCGTTCACCTCCTGACCCACCGGGCGCACCCGCGTCGGCCCCGTCCTCCCGTGCGGAGGGCGGGGCCGACGCGCGTCCGGAGCCGGACGGCGCCACGCCCACCCACCGGGACCCGTCCGGGTGATCCGCCGCTCGCCGCAGGCCACCTGACCTGCGACGTCCACAGACCACCCCGGAACACCCCGCAGCTGCGGGCGGCGCGATCCCCCGATCCCCCTACGATCGCGCCCCAGCACCCCGAAGCACCGCGGTGAGCGGACTCTGGCCGATCCCCGATGGCCCGGGGCACCGCCCGCCCTAGCTTTGTCACCACGACGCCGGGACCGCCTCCCGGCACCAGGTAGCGACACACCTAGGAGAACGCGATGACCACCTCGACCTCGCTGATCGAGTTCCTGCTCAGCCTGCTGCGCGACCCCGACGCCCTGGCCGCCTACCAGGACGACCCCGAGGGCTACCTGGCCTCCTGCGGCCTCGAGGGCATCTCGCCCGCCGAGGTGCACGACGCGCTGGTGCTCATCGAGGACAACCAGGAGGCGGACTTCAGCCGCGACTACAACACCGGCGGCAACCAGCAGGTGCACGTCCCGCCGCCGCCCCCCGCGCCGGCGCCGGCCCCCGGCCAGTCCGAGCACGAGGCCGCCATCCAGTACATCAACAACTACGTCACCAACAACTTCATCGACGACCGCGACACCATCACCGACAACTCGATCAACCAGCAGATCGACACCGGTGGCGGCGACTTCGACCAGGACATCGACGTCGACTCGGTCGTGGCCTCCGGCGACGGCGCGGTGGCCGCGGGCGACGACATCTCCGGCTCCACCATCGTGACCGGCGACGACAACCAGGTCGGCGACGGAAACGTCCGCGGCGACGGCAACATCGTCGGCGACGACAACGACGGCAACCTCGTCGGCGACGGAGACGGCAACGTGGTCGGCGACGACAACCAGGCCGTCACCGGCGACGGCAACACCACCTCGTTCGGCTCCGGCGACGCCACCAGCGTCGACGTCGGCGGCGACTTCAGCGCCGACGACGGCTCCTCGATCGCCATCGGCGGCGACTCGACCGTGGACAACACCGACAACTCGGTGAACGACTCGTTCAACGACCAGAGCGACAACTCGGTCAACGACTCGTTCAACACCGAGACCGATGTGGACGTCGACGTCGAGGACTCGTTCCAGGACAACTCCGACAACTCGGTCGAGGACTCGGGCAACGACAACAGCGAGAACAGCATCGACAACTCGACCACCTTCAGCTGAGCACCATCTACGAGGCGCTCCGCCACGCGGGGTAACCTGCCGTGGATGCGACTGTCGGCCCCGCCAACCCGGGAGTTCCCGCGGTGGCGGGGCCGGCTGCGTCGCCGGCCCGGGGAGCGCGTCGCGGGCCCGGTCCGCGGCGCCGAGCGTGAGGAGGCGGGGACGCCGTGGCGGTTCCGGCAGCGGTCGAGCTCGTCGACCTCGCCCTGAAGGCGACCGCCGCGTACGGGCGCCCCGACCTCGGCAGTCGGCTCGAGCACACGCGCAAGCGGCTGATCGACCCCGACGTCCGGGTGCTCATCGTCGGCGAGTTCAAGCAGGGCAAGAGCCAGCTGGTCAACGCGCTGGTGAACGCCCCGGTCTGCCCGGTCGACGACGACATCTCCACCGCCGTGCCGACGGTCGTCAAGCACGCCGAGACCGCCGTCGCGTGGGTGGTCCGCGAGCCGGAGGGCGAGGGCACGCCGCAGCGCACCGAGGTCCCGGTGGGCAAGCTGGCCGAGCACGTGTCCGAGGGCGGCAACCCGGGCAACCGCAGCCGGTTGAGCTACGCCGAGGTGGGGCTGCCCCGCAAGCTGCTGGCCGGCGGGCTGGTCCTGGTCGACACCCCCGGTGTCGGCGGGCTGGCCTCGGCGCACGGCGCGGCCACGATGTCGGCGCTGCCCAGCGCGGACGCCGTGCTGCTGGTCTCCGACGCCGCCCAGGAGTACACCGGCCCGGAGCTGGAGTTCCTGCGCTCGGCGATGGCGCTGTGCCCGAACGTGGCCTGCGTGCTCACCAAGACCGACCTCTACCCGCACTGGCGGCGGATCCGGGAGCTCAACGAGGGCCACCTGCGCACCGCCGGGATCGAGGCCGACATCCTGCCGATCTCCTCGGCGCTGCGGCTGCACGCGGCGAAGACCCAGGACAAGGAGCTGATGGAGGAGTCCGGGTTCACCGAGCTCATCCAGTTCCTGCTGCGCCGGGTGGTGGCCCGCGCCGACGACCTGGACCGCCGCTCGACCAGCCAGGACGTGCTCGCCGTCGCCGACCAGCTCAACACCGAGTTCAAGTCCGAGCTGGCCGCCCAGGAGAACCCCGAGCGCGCCGCGGCGCTGGTCTCGGAGCTGCAGCGGGCCAAGGCCCGGGCCGACGAGCTCAAGCAGCGCACGTCGCGCTGGCAGATCACCCTCAACGACGGGGTGGCCGACCTGCAGTCCGACATCGACTACGACCTGCGCGACCGGCTCCGCGCGACCGGCCGGGAGGCCGAGGAGCTGATCGACGCGGCCGACCCGGCCGACATCTGGGAGCAGTTCTCCGAGTGGCTGCACCAGCAGGTGGCCGCGGCGGCCTCGGCCAACTTCGTGTGGGCGGCCGAGCGGGCCCGCTTCCTGGCCGGGCAGGTGGCCGAGCACTTCGCCGAGGGCGCCGACATCCCGCTGCCGGACCTGCGCTTCGACCAGTCGCAGAGCATCGCGGGCAAGGTCGAGGCGCTGGCCAAGCCGGAGGTCGAGAAGTTCGGGGTCGGGCAGAAGCTGTTCACCGGCATGCGCGGCGGCTACGGCGGCATGCTGATGATCGGCATGGCGACCACGGTGGCCGGCCTCGGCCTGCTCAACCCGGTCTCGCTGGGCGCCGGCCTCCTGTTCGGCGGCAAGACCGTCCGCGACGAGCGCAAGCGCCTGCTGGCCAAGCGCAAGAGCGACGCCAAGCAGGCCGTCCGCAGGCACATCGACGAGGTGACGTTCCAGGTGGGCAAGGGCTCGCGGGACATGCTGCGGCGCACCCAGCGCTCGCTGCGCGACCACTTCTCCAGCCTGGCCGACGAGGTCAGCACCTCGCTCGCGCAGTCGGTGATGGCCGCGCAGAACGCCGTGAAGACCGACACCAGCCAGCGGGAGCGGCGCATCCGCGACCTCAAGGCCGAGATCGCCCGGCTCGACGCGATGGCCGAACGCGCCCGCAAGCTGGCCGCGGGCGTCAAGCCGCAGGCCGCGGTTCCGGTGGGGAAGGCTTCGTGACCCACCCCCCGATGTCGCACGCCGCCCCGCCGCTCGGCTCCGTCGTCCGGATGCTGCTGCGCCGCACGATCGACACCTACCGCGACAGCCCGCAGGCCGCGGGCTGGCTGGAGCACAACCTGTCCCGGTTCGACGAGCCGCTGCGCGTCGCCATCGCCGGGAAGGTGAAGGCAGGCAAGTCCACGCTGCTCAACGCCCTGGTCGGGGAGCAGATCGCGCCCACCGACGCCGGCGAGTGCACGCGCATCGTCACCTGGTACCGCGACGCCCAGGTGCCCAAGGTGATGATGTTCCCGCGGTCGGCGCCGCCCCGGCAGCTGACGATCTCGCGCGGTTCCGGCGGGCTCAGCTTCGACCTGCAGGGCACGCCCGTGGAGCAGGTCGACAAGCTCGACGTGCAGTGGCCGTCGCAGAGCCTGCGCACCCAGACGCTGATCGACACGCCCGGCATCGCCTCGCTCTCCCGGGACGCCTCGGCCCGCGCCGGCGCCTTCCTGGCCCCGGACGACTCCCCGAGCCAGGCCGACGCCGTCATCTACCTGATGCGCCACCTGCACGCCACCGACGTGCGGTTCCTGGAGTCGTTCTACGACCAGGGCGTGGCCAAGGCGACCCCGATCAACACCATCGCGGTGCTGTCGCGGGCCGACGAGATCGGCGTCGGCAGGCTCGACGCGCTCAGCTCGGCGCGCCGGATCGCCCGCCGCTACCGGGCCGACGAGAAGATCCGCGGGCTGTGCCAGACGGTGGTCGCGGTGGCCGGGCTGCTCGCCGAGACCGGGCGCACCATGCGCCAGGACGAGTTCGCCGCGCTGACCCAGCTGTCCGCGCTGCCCCGCGCCGAGATCGACGCCATGCTGCTGTCGGCCGACCGCTTCTCGCGCACCGATCCCGACAGCACCGACGTCCCCGACCGCGAGGCCAGGGCGAAGCTGATGGAGCGGTTCGGGCTGTTCGGGGTGCGGCTGTCCACCACGCTCATCCGCCAGGGCATGACCGACCCGACGGCCATCTCCACCGAGCTGGTCAAGCGCAGCGGGCTCGACGACCTGCGCACCGTGCTGAGCACCCAGTTCGCCGAGCGGCGCGACCTGCTCAAGGCGCGCTCCGCGCTGCTGGCGATCGACCTCGTGCTCACCCGCGAGCCGCGCCCGGCGTCGGCACCGCTGGCGGCGGAGGTCGAGCGGATCCTGGCCGGCGCGCACGAGTTCGCCGAGCTGCGGCTGCTCTCCACGCTGCGCTCGGGGACGGTCAAGCTGGCCCCCGACGTGCTCGCCGAGGCCGAGCGCCTGCTCGGCGCCGACGGCGGCTCCGCGGCGGCGCGGCTGGGGCTCGACCCCGGCACCGGCCCGGACGAGCTGCGCGCGGCCGCGCTGGACGCCGCGACCCGGTGGAAGCGCCGCTCGGAGAGCCCGATGTCGGGCCGCGCGGTCGCCGACGTGGCCCGGCTCGTGGTCCGCAGCTGCGAGGGCGTGCTGGCCGGTCTGCAGCGCTGAGGCCCGCCGCTCGAACGGCGCAGCCGATCGGCTCGATCGTGGCCTTGTGGGGCCACCGGCCGTGCGGCACCGTCGTCCGGGGCCCTCGGCCCCCCGGCCCTCCTGGGGGCCGTGCGGCACGCTCCCCGGGAGAACGACCATGACCCACCGCTCCGCGCTGCGCGCGGTCGCAGCCGCGGCGCTCGGCCTGCTGCTCACCACCGCGGGCGCCACCTCGGCCGCCGCCGAACCGGCCGCGCCCGACCCGCTGAACCGGGCGCTGCAGCAGGAGCTCGGCGTGTCGGCCGCCCGGGTCGACGAGCTCCTGGCCGCGGAGTCCGCGGCCGCCGCGGCCGTCCCGGGCTGGCGCGACCGGCTCGGGGCCGCCTACGGCGGCGCCTGGGTGCGGGACGGCGCGCTCGTCGTCGCCACCACCGACCCGGCCTCGACCGCCGTCATCGAGGCCGGCGGAGCCCGGCCGCGGCTCGCCGCGCACTCCGCAGGCGAGCTGGACGCCGTCCAGGCGAAGCTGGACGCCGCCGCGACCGCCGTGGCCGAAGCCGTCGGCACCTGGTACGTCGACCCGGTCACCAGCTCGGTGGTCGTGACCACGACCGACCGGGCCGCGGCCGAGTCGTTCGTCGCCGCGGCCGGGGCCGCCGCCGACCCCGTGCGAATCGAGGTGGTTGCCGACACCCCCGAGCCCTTCGCCGCCCTCGTCGGCGGCGCGGCGATCCTCGCGGTGGCCGGCGGGCGCTGCTCGATCGGGTTCTCCGCCACCTCGACCGCCGGCACCGCCTTCGTCGTCACCGCGGGGCACTGCACCGAGGTCGGCGGCGACTGGACCGGCGCCGACGGCGTGGTCATCGGCCCGTCCGCGGCCACCGACTTCCCCGGCGACGACTTCGGCGCCGTCCGGGTCGCCGACACCGCCGCCTGGACCCCCACCGCCGAGATCGCCGGTTCCCTCCCGGTGACCGGGTCGCGGGAGGCCGCGATCGGCGCCTCGATCTGCCGCTCCGGCTCGACCACCGGGCTGCGCTGCGGGACGGTCTTCTCCCACAACGCCACGGTCAACTACGGCCGCGGCGACGTCGTGCGCGGCCTGACCGGCACCACCGCCTGCGCCGAACCCGGCGACTCCGGCGGCTCGTTCGTCGCCGGCACGCAGGCGCAGGGGATGACGTCGGGCGGTTCGGGGGACTGCCGGATGGCGGGGCTGACGTACTTCCAGCCCGTGAACGAGGCGCTGGGCCGGTACGGGCTCGACCTGGTCACCGCGGCCCCGCAAGCCTAGAACAGGGCAGGAACCCCGTCAGTCCGTCGCCGGTGCGGCCGCGGCCCGCTCGGTGACCTCGATGTAGTGCCGCAACGCCCGCCGGGACGCCGAGAGCGCGTCGATGCGGTCGTCGAGCCCGCGCAGCCGCACGCGGAGCGTGTCCAGCAGCTCGGGGCAGGGCTCCAGGTCCGGTCCGTCGCCGGTGGCGCAGGGCAGGACGACCGCGATGTCCTCCGTGGAGAGCCCCGCCTCCAGCAGCCCGCGGATCTGCAGCACCACCAGCTCGGCGTCCTCGCCGTACTCGCGGTAGCCGTTGGCGCCCCGCTCGGCCCGCAGCAGGCCCTTGGCCTCGTAGTAGCGCAGCAGGTGGGCACCGACGCCGGTGCGCCTGCTGAGGTCGCCGATCAGCACCGCGACCCCCTGGGGTTGACCTTCACACCGGTATCAACGTCGACGATCCTGCCACGGCTGCCGCCGCCACCGGAACGACACGGGAGCATGCGATGCACGACGTGGACACGACCACCCCCAGCAGCGTCACCGTCCTGGGACTCGGGCTGATGGGACGCGCCCTGGCCGGCGCGTTCCTGGACGCCGACCTGCGCACCACGGTGTGGAACCGCACAGCCGCGAGAGCCGATCCGCCGGCCGGGGCGCTGCGGGCGGGCTCCGCCCGGGAGGCCGCGGCGGCGAGCCCGTTGGTGGTGGTCTGCGTGACCGACCACGACGCCGCCCGCGCGGTGGTCGAGCCGCTGGCCGACGTCCTCGCCGGGCGGGTGCTGGTGAACCTCAGCTCGGGCACGTCCGACCAGGGCCGGGAGCTCGCGGCGTGGGCGGCCGCGCACGGCATCGGGTTCCTCGACGGGGTGATCTCGGTGGCGCCCGCCGCGATCGGCGGGCCGGAGGCGGTGGTCCTCTACAGCGGCTCGCGCGCCGCCTTCGACGCCCACGAGCCGGTGCTGCGCAGGCTGGGCGGGGGCACCGGGTACGTCGGGGAGGACGCCGGCTCCGCCGCGCTCTACGAGATGGCGACGCTGAGCCTGATGTGGGGCACCCTCAACGGCTTCCTGCACGGCGCGGCGCTGCTCGGCGCGGCCGGGGTCGACGCGGTGTCCTTCGCCCCGGTCGCCGACCGGGCGGTGGCCACGACGGCGGGTTGGCTCGCGGGCTTCGCCGGGCAGATCGACGCGGGCGACTACCCGGCCGACGGCTCCCCGATCGACGTCCACCTGGCGGCGATGGGGCACCTGGTGCGGGAGAGCGAGGCCCGTGGCGTGGACGCCGAGCTGCCGAGGCTGTGGCGGGCCGTCGCCGAGGAGGCGGTCGCCCGGGGCCGCGGCGGGGAGGGCTACGCGGCGCTGGTCGACCGGTACCGCCCGGGCGCGCGGGGACGCGGCCCCGCCGGGGCTCAGCCGCCGGTCGGCGGGTCGATCGGGCCGGTGCCCGCCGCGGACGCGCGGTAGTAGCGGCCGAGCGGGGCGCCGTCGGCGTCGAGCAGCACGAGGTCGGGGCCGTCGAGTGCGACCCGGCGGGCCAGCTCCACCTGGGTGGCCACGTCGACGTTGCCCTCGCAGCCGATCAGGGTGCGGAGCTGGGGCGCGGTGGCCAGGAACCCGCCGTCGGCCCCGACCAGCCAGCTCCCGTCGGCGGCGTTGCAGCCGTCCGAACCGGTCCAGGTGCCGGCCTCCTCGAAGGTCAGGAAGGCCGGGGAGGTGGCGCCGCGCGGGAACCAGTGGCCGAGCAGTTCGGGGGCGGTCAGCGGGACGAGCGGCGCGGGGACCGGGGCCGCCGGCGCGGTGCGCCGCCGCTCGGCCGGGTCGGGCTCGCGGTCGGGGTCGACCATGTCCGCCGGCTGCGGCAGCGGCCGGGTCGCCGACCGGTCGGGCAGCAGCCGGGCGACGGGCGCGCCGGAGCGGTCCAGCAGCACCCGGGCGTCGCCGTCGACCCGGAACCCGGCCGCCGCGGCCAGCCACCGCGGCGTCGGGTCGGCCGGATCGATGTGCGCGCTGCCCCCGGCGGCGCCGATGCGCGCCAGGAAGCGACCGGTCGGGTCGGCCCGCCAGGTGCCGGTCAGCGTCCGGACGCCCTCCCGCACCTCGATGGCGCGCGGGTCGATGAGCACCCGGTGGTCGGTGCCCTCGAGCAGCCACCGGCCGGGCAGCGCGGCCGGGTCGGTGTCGGTGGCGTCGACGGGCGCGCCGGTGGGGGTCCGGGCGGCGGCCACGGTCAGCGCCGGGGCGGCGCCCGCGCAGCCGGCCGGCAGGGTCAGCGCGGCGAGCAGGATCAACAGCGGGAGGCGCGGCATGCCCGGGAGACGGACGGGGGGCACCCGCCGGTTGGGCGGCGCGGCGAACCCGCCCCCCGGTTCACCCGCGCGGCGCACCCGGTCAACCCTCGCCGCTGCCCACGATCTGGCGCAGGTGCGCGAACAGCTCGCCGCGGCTGCCCGAGCCGAGGCGCTGGCGCATGCGGGCCACGTGGTGCTCGACCGTCTTCGCCGAGATGAACAGCTGCTCGCCGATCTGCTTGTAGGTCATCCCCTCCAGCACCAGCGCCGCCACCTCGCGCTCGCGGTCGCTGAGCGGGCCCTCGCCCTCCGGCGCCGCGTCGACCGGCTCGGACCGCGCCGGACCGGGCACCGGCCCGGGGCCCGCCTGGTCGGCGACGTCGCCGCCGGTGGGCGCCGGGCGGGTCGGCGGGCCGCTGCTCTGCAGGGCGCGGGCACAGCCGAGCAGGTCGCTCATCGCCTTGCGGTCGCGCGTGCGGATGGCGGCCTGGCCGGCCAGCTTGCCGCCGTCCCAGGTGAGCCCGACGGCGTGCAGGCCGCGGGCGGCCGCCTCGACGCCCTCCGCGTCGACCTCGGAGGCCAGCAGCCGCACCCAGTGCGGTGCGGCCGCGGCCATCGCGGCCGCGTAGCGGCTGCCCCCGGCGGCGGCCTGCACGGCCGCGGCGTGCTGGGCCGCGGCCTCGGCGTCCTCGGCGAGGATCGCGGCCTGCAGCGCCGACCAGTGCAGCGACGCCGCCCACAGGGCCGGGTTGCCGAGGCGGTCGAGCAGCGCGGCGGCCTCGTCGAGGTGCGGGCGGACCCAGCTGGCCTCGCGCAGCCGGGTGGCCGCGATCGACAGCTCGCCCAGCTGCTGCAGGACGAAGAGGTCGACGGGGTGCCGCACGATCGCCTCCCTGGCCCGGCTCCATGCCGGCATGAGCGAGGCCAGGTCGCCGGTGCGGCGGGCCAGCGCCACCTCCAGGGCCGCGGCCAGGAACTCGTCGCGCGGCTCCAGGTCGGTCCCGCAGGCGGTCAGCGCGGCCCGGGCGGCGGGCGTGGCCCCGCGCATCAGCGCGATCCACCCCAGCAGCAGCCGGTGGCGCAGCACCGCGGACCGGCCGCCCAGCTCCACCCGCACCGCCCGGTCGAGCACCGACTGCGCGACGTCCAGCTCGCCGCAGTGCACCGCGACCAGCGCGGCCAGCGCGGCCGGTGTGTCGGGCAGCAGCGGGGCCCGGTGGCTGGACTCCAGCAACGACGCGGCCCGGGTGAGCTGGGACAGGGCGGCGGTCGGCGAACCGGCCACCGAGTCGTAGACGCCCTGCGCCATCAGCTCCTCGGCCCCGGCGAGCAGGGTCGGCGGGCGCGTCGGGCGCCCGGGTGCCGGGACCGGGCCGCGCAGCACCTCGCGGGCCTCCTCCAGCGCCCCGGTGCCGATCAGCGCGGGCACGGCCGACACGGCCGCGCTGCCCATCGAGGCGCTGCCCAGCCAGCGGTAGACCTCGGCGCTGCGGGCCAGCATCCCGCGCCGGGCCAGCACCGCGGCCGCCACCGTCCCGGCGCGCACGACGTCGGCCGGGGCGACGTCGTCGGCGGCGGAGAGCACCAGGTCGGCCTGGGTGAGCGCGAGGTCGAGGTCGCCCTGCAGCACGGCGACCTCGGCCCGCCTGCCGGCCAGGTCGACCGCCGGGGCGCCGGCCGCGACCGCGGCCTCCAGCAGCTCCCCAGCGCCCGGCGCGCCGGTGCGCACCGCCTCCTCGGCGGCCGCGGAGTAGACCTCGGCGACCCGGGCCCCGGCGGCCCCGGTGCCCAGCAGGCCGCGGGCCACGGCCAGCAGGCTGCCGCCCCGGTTGAGCTCGATCTCGGCCAGCGCCCGGCGCACCTCCAGCTGGGCGGCGGGCGGGGTGCGGGTGAGCACAGCGGTGGACACCAGCGGGATGGCCCGGCCCTCCATGGTGAGCAGCCCGGCCGCCCTGGCCCGTTCCAGCAGGGCGTCGAGCCGGGCCCCGCCCTCCTCCTCGGGCAGCCCGAGCAGCGGGACCAGCACCTCGGTCTCCAGCGGTGCGCCCAGCGCGACGGCGAGCAGCAGGTCGGCCACGTCCTGGCCCTCGCCCTGCACGGCGTAGCCGAGCTGCACCAGCAGGCCGGCAGGCGGATCGGCGGAGAGCCCGCGGGCCCGGTCGCCCGGCTGGTCGGCCAGGGCCTCCAGCAGCCGGTCGACCAGCGCGGGCATCCCGGCCGTGCGGTGGTGGACGCGCCGGGCGAGCTCGTCGGTGGCGACCCGCTCGAGGCCGCGCTCGGCGAGCAGCCGGACGGCGCGCGCGGCCACGCCCCGCTCGTCGAGCTCGGCGAGCACGACCGGCGGACGGGCGGCGGCCAGCGCGACGCCCAGCGCCGCCGACCCCACTGGCCGGGGCCACGGGCGGTGCGCGACGACCATGTGCCCCTCGCGGCCGGTGGCCAGCCGGGTCAGCCGGGCGAGGGTGTCGGGGTCGAGCAGGTGGGCGTCGTCGACCAGCAGCGCGGTGCCGGCGGGCAGGGCGTCCAGGTCGGGGCCGGGCACCTCGCGCCGGACGGTCGTCCCGGCGACCTGGAACGCCGCGGCCAGCACGTCCAGCAGCACGGTCTTGCCGGTGCCCCCGGAGCCGACGACGTCGACGCGGCGCAGCGCGGCCGACCCGGCGACGGCCTCGCGGACCAGCCGCTGGGCGAGCGGGGAACCGGCGACGGCGGCCTCGGGGCCCGCCGGTGCGCTCGACTGCGGCCGGGCGTCGGACGCGGTGCGCGGCGGGACCTGCGCTGGACCGTGCGGGGTCCGCCCGTGGACCACTCCGGACGGTCGCGACATGATCGACACCCCGTTCTCGCTCGCGCAGGCCGGCTACCGCGCTGCTGAGAGGACAGAGCCGGGCCGCGCGCCGAGCGTACTAAACGTGGTGCGTGTCACTCTGCGGGTGTTGATCCTGAGAGGGTGATCAGCGGGGCGGGTCGGCGACCGGCGCCATCGGCGCGCCACCGGTGCCGAGCAGGCGCTGCCACGTGGGCAGGTCCGGTTGCGCCGGGACCGGCCCGGGACGGGCCTCGACCAGCACCCGGACCGCCGCGCGGACGTCCGGGTCGCCCGCTCTCCGGGTGGCGGTGGTGGCGAGCACCGGCCAGGACTCGCCGCCGAGCAGGCCGTTGACCTCCTCGGCCCCGGTGCCGGTCTGGAACGCCCGCACCGCGCGGTCGGTGGCGGGGTCGAAGACGCCGGTCGGCGCGGCCTCGGCGATCCCGGCGGCGCGCAGCAGGTGCTGGGCCGCCAGCACCTCCGGGCCGGTGTCGCCGCCGCGCAGCAGCGGCCAGGTCGCCCTGGCCGCGTGGGCGCCCTCCACCCGGCGGCCGAGCAGCCCGGCGACCTCGTCGCGCAGGATCGGCAGCAGGCCGTAGAGCCGGTCCCCCGGGCAGGCGGTGTTCTTGAAGTCGCGGTGCCCGACGATCTCGATGGGGTTGATGCGGTAACGGGCGCAGATGTAGGCGCAGGTCTGGCGCAGCCGCTCCCACAGCAGCGGCGGCGGGTCGGTGTCGGTGTAGGTGCCCTCGTTCTCGATGCCGATCGCCACGACGTTCTGCCCCGTGCAGTGGCTCCCCTCGACGACGGACGTGCCGCCGTCGAGGAGTTCGACGCTGCGGTGGCGGCCCTCCATGACCCACCCGCCGCGGCTGATCGTGAAGTGCTGGCCGGTGTCGGTCCAACCCCGCCGGTCCATGTGGAAGGCCTGGATGGACCGGGCCAGACCGGCCGCGGCCTCCGGGCTGTGGTCGGCGGTGTTCGGGGTGGCCGTGTGGTGCACGAGGATCCGCACCGCGCGCCGGCGGTGGACGGTCGGGGGCGCGGCGGGCGGGCGGGCGCCCCACTCGGCGCAGCCGGCGAACGGCGGGCGCTCGGCGGTGGCCCGCGCCGTGCCGGCCCCCAGCGCCATGCCCCCGACCGTGAACAGGCCCGTCACCCCGCCGGCCAGCAGCGTGCGACGCGACAACCCCGGGGCTCCCTCCTCGTCGACACCCACGGTGGCCCCTCTCCGAACGCCGTCCCACCGCCGAACCCGGCCGAGGGCATGTGCAGGAGGATCGAGCGCGCCGGATGCGCCCACCACGCGTGCCGCCGGAACGGGTGACCCCCGGGCCGGGGGGAGTCGGTGGGCGGTTCACCTTGTCGGGGTTACCGGCGAGTAATAGACTCGGTTACCGACGGGTAGGCCGAGGCGCGCGAGGAGCACGACGACATGGGCCACTTCAGGAGCAACCTCCGCGACCTCGAGTTCACCCTCTTCGAGGTGTTCCGCGTGCAGGACCGGCTGGGCACCGCCCCCTTCGAGGACGTCGACCTCGACACCGCGCGCAGCGTGCTCACCGAGCTGAACGCCCTGGCCACCGGCCCGCTGGCGGAGTCCTTCGCCGACGCCGACCGCAACCCGCCGGTCTTCGACCCGGCCACCCACTCGGTCGTGCTGCCCGAGTCGCTCAAGGCCTCCTACCGCGCCCTGTGGGACGGCGAGTGGTGGCGCCTCAGCCTCCCCGCCGCGCTCGGCGGGCTCGGCGTGCCGCCCAGCGTCCAGTGGGCGGCGGCCGAGCTGGTGCTCGGGTCCAACCCCGCGGTGTTCATGTACATGGCCGGCCCGAACTTCGCCGCCGTCATCCACGACCGCGGCACCGAGCTGCAGCGGCACTGGGCCCAGCTGATGATCGACAAGGGCTGGGGCGCCACCATGGTGCTCACCGAGCCCGACGCGGGCTCCGACGTCGGCGCCGGGCGCACCCGGGCGACCCTCCAGCCCGACGGCACCTGGCACGTCGAGGGCGTCAAGCGCTTCATCACCTCGGGCGAGCAGGACCTGACCGAGAACATCGTGCACCTGGTGCTGGCCCGCCCCGACGGCGCGCGGCCCGGCACCAAGGGGCTGTCGCTGTTCCTGGTGCCCAAGTTCCACTTCGACCCGCAGACCGGCGAGCTGGGCGAGCGCAACGGCGCCTACGTCACCGGCGTCGAGCACAAGATGGGCCTCAAGGCCTCCACCACCTGCGAGCTGACCTTCGGCCAGCACGGCACCCCCGCCGTCGGGTACCTGCTGGGCGAGGTGCACGACGGCATCGCGCAGATGTTCGACGTCATCGAGTACGCCCGGATGATGGTGGGCACCAAGGCCATCGGCACCCTCTCGGCCGGCTACCTGGCCGCCCTGGAGTACGCCAAGCAGCGCGTGCAGGGCGCGGACATGGTCGCGATGATGGACAAGTCCGCGCCGCGGGTCACCATCACCCACCACCCCGACGTGCGCCGCAGCCTCATGCTGCAGAAGTCCTACGCCGAGGGCCTGCGCGCCCTGTACACCTACGCGGCCACCGTCCAGGACGAGATCCGCATCGGCCAGGCCGCCGGGCAGGACGTCACGACCGCCGAGCGCGTCAACGACCTGCTGCTGCCGATCGTCAAGGGCGTCGGCTCGGAGCGCGCCAGCGAGCTGCTGCTGCAGTCGCTGCAGACCCTCGGCGGCTCCGGCTACCTGCAGGACCACCCCGTCGAGCAGTACATCCGCGACGCCAAGATCGACTCGCTGTACGAGGGCACCACCGCCATCCAGTCCCTCGACTTCCTGTTCCGCAAGGTCGTCCGCGACAACGGCCAGGCACTGGGCCACGTCACCGCCGAGATCACCACCTTCCTGGCCGCCGAGACCGGCAACGGCAGGCTCAAGGAGGAGCGGGCGCTGCTGGCCACCGCCCTGGCCGACGTGCAGGGCATGTTCGGCGCCGTCACCGGCTTCCTGGCCGGCTCCCTGGAGGACCCGACCAACGTCTACAAGGCGGGCCAGCACAGCGTCCGACTGCTCATGGCCGTGGGCGACCTGCTCGTCGGCTGGCTCCTCCTGCGCCAGGCCGACGTGGCCCTGGCCGCCCTCGGCGACCCCACCTCCGCCCGCGACCAGTCCTTCTACGAGGGCAAGGTCGGCGCCGCACGGTTCTTCGCCCGCACGGTGCTGCCCCAGCTCACCGCCCAGCGCACGATCATCGAGAACGCCGACAACGCCCTGATGGAGCTGCCCGAAGCAGCCTTCTGACGCCCACCGGGCTGTCGAGCGAGTGGTCCCCTCGCCCAACCGATCCCGCCCGTCCTCGAGCGAATGGCGCGCTCGCGCAAGAGGGTGGGCCGAACGCGCCACTCGCTCGCTCGCGGCCCTGCCCTGCCCTGCCCTGCCCTGCCCTGCCCTGCCCTGCCCTGCCCAACGAGAGTGACTCTCGCACCGCTCAGCGCAACGAAAGTCGCGCTCGTTCCACGGGACGCAACGAGAGCCGCGCTCGCTCCACCGAGCGCAACGAAAGCCGCGCTCGCTCCCCGCCCGATGCGGCGCGCAGCGCCGCGAGGCGAGGAGCCCCCAGGCGCGCCAGCGCCCCCACTCCTCTCCCGAGGCCCCTGCTGTCACGTCGGCACGCTCAGACGTGCACGCCCGGAAGGCCCCCGCACCCTCCGCTCCCAACCGCAGCGCGCTCCATGCCAACCGTGCGGGGGTCTTCCGGGCGTGCAACCCTGGGCGGGTCGACGTGACGGCAGGGGCCGAGCCCCTGCTTGATCCGAGGTCGCCCGCCGCGCAGGCGCGCTCTTCACCTGTCCGAGAGCTGAGCCTCGGGCTGGGCGCGCCACCCGCCAACGCTGCGGCCTACTGCGCCTCCGGCGGCGCCTCCGCGGCGAGCGACCTCAGCTCCAGCAGGGGGTGGGAAGTGCTCCCGGGGCGGGGTGGGCGCTGCGCGCCCCGCCGGGCTCGGCCCGGCTCGCGGCGCTGCACGCCGCCTCGCCCGGACGAGCGCGGCTTTCGTTGCGCCCGGTCGAGCGAGCGCGACTCTCGTCCCACCCGGCGAGCGAGTGGCGCGGCGGCCCAGTCTCCTAGGGCGAGCGCGCCGTTCGCTCAACCAGGGCGGGAGAGGTCGGGGGGGCGCGTTCGGCCTGCGTCGTTGGGCGAAGGCGCCACTCGCTCAACCGGGGCGGACGCGGCCCGGGTCGGCGGAGCGAGCGCGACTCTCGTTGCGCCTCGTGGAGCGAACGCGACTTTCGTCCCGCCCCGCCGGGCGGATGGCGCGAGGGGTGGACTGACTACGTCGAGATGTAGGACTGCAGCTGCTCGCGCTCGGACTCGAGCTGGTCGATGCGGGCCTTGACCAGGTCGCCGATGCTGACGATGCCGATGAGTTCGCCGTCCTGCAGGACCGGTAGGTGCCGGAAGCGGCCGGTGGTCATGATGCGGGCCAGGTCGACGACGGCGTCGCCGGGTGAGCAGGTGGTGACCGAGGTCGACATGATGTCGCGCACCGGGCCGGAGAGGAGGTCGGCGCCGCCGGTGTGGAGTCGGCGCACCACGTCCCGTTCGGACACGATGCCGACCAGGGTGCCGTCCTCGACGACCGGGAGGGCGCCCACGTTGTGGGTGGCCAGCTCGGCGATCAGGGAGCCGACGGTGGCCTCCGGTGGGATCGTGGCCACGTCACTGCCCTTGTTCCGCAGCACGTCTGCGATGCGCATGCCCGAACCCCTTAGCTTCGTCGCCACTGGTCGGTTCGAGAGTACGAAGCGTGACGCCCGGCCGGTAGTGCTGACGCACGACCGGGGCGGGTGGCCGCCCCGGTCGGAGCAGCTCAGCCGCCGCAGACGACGATCGGGACCGGGTTGTACTTCACGGTGCGGTTCTCGGTGCGGACCTCGCCCGTGGAGATCTCCTTGAGGGTGCGGGTGTCGGTGATGGTGAAGCCGGGTGCGCCGTTGCTGGCCACGCACTGCTCCCCGGCCGGCACGGTCACCGTCGACGGGCTGGTCGGGTTGGTCCGCGGCCCCGGGGTGGAGGTGACCTCGTAGCGCTTGGTGCCGTAGAGCCGCACCGTGAGCGTGGTCGGGGTCCACTCGGTCTGGATGAGCACGCCGGTCGGGTTGTCGTTGCGGAACTTCATGTCGATCGAGCCCTCGAACACCGTCGCCTCGCGGCCGGCCGGGTAGCGGCTGATGTAGAAGCTGTGCTCCTTGTGCTCGACGTCGACCATGCCGGCGAAGTAGGCGGCGTTGTAGAGGGTGGTGGCGACCTGGGAGACGCCGCCGCCGATGCCGCGGCCCGCGCGGCCGTTGTCGATGATGCCGGCCTCGACGTAGCCGTTGGAGGCGTCGCGGGGGGTGGTGGCCGCGTTGAGGCTGAACGTCTCGCCGGGCTGGACCACCATCCCGTTGATGACCTCGGCGGCGCGCTTGATGTTGCGCCCGGAGTCCTGGGCGAACCCACCGGTCTGGAACTCGCCGATGACCCCGCTGATGCCCAGGCCGCTGAGCTCGTCGGTGGTGAGCTCGGCCGGCTTGTCGGCGTAGACCGCGGTGATCTCGCGCTCGCCCTCGCCGGTGAGCACGGGAAGCAGGTCCTTCAGCGTGGCCGGGTAGTCGACCCCGCGGCCGTCCTTGGACGGGCTGACGATCGGCTGGCCGGTGGAGAAGTCGAGCGAGGCGTCCTTGCCGGGCGTCTCCGACGCGGCCAGCTGCGGGGTCAGCTCCTCGATCAGCAGTTCCTGGTTGAGCTCGGGCACCAGCCGGCCGGGCTCGCCGCGGAACGACAGCGCCGAGGCGATCACCTCCGGCTCCAGCGTGCCCTCGGTGCCCGCCTCGCCGACCACGGTGACCGGCGCGGAGACCGCGGGCTCGGCGACCTCGGCGATGGCCCGCTCGACGTCGGCGGGCGTGGTGACCGGCTCCTGCACGTCCAGCGGCAGCGCGATGGGCCCGGGCAGCACCCAGTCGGTGCGCAGCTGCTCGACCGCGGCCGGCACGTCGAGGTGCTGGCCGGGGACGGGCTGGACCGCGACGGGGGTGGTGTCGTCGAACTCGACGCCGCCCTCCACCGGCTCCTTGTCCATGATCGGCGAGAGCTCCTCGACGGCCGAGGTCAGCGCCGCGTCGTCGACGGTGCTGACCACGTCGAGCTCGCGCTCGGTGAAGAAGGAGGTGATCCGGGTGATCGGGTTGAGCGGCTGCGAGCCGACCTGGTCGAGCGTGCCCTGCCAGTCGACGCTCAGCCCGGCCTTCGCCGGGTCGATCTCGCTGGAGGCGTCGCCCAGGGTCACCGCGATGGGCCGGGTGGTGCGCGGCTCGATCTCGGCGCGCAGCCGCTGCTCGGCCTCCGCCAGGCCGAGGCCGCCGATCTCCTGGCCGGCCACGGTGACGCCGCGCGGCACGGAGCCGGAGCTGAGCGCCAGGTCGCCGGCGTAGAGGGCGGCGAGCACCCCGACGGCGACGGCGATCGGGAGGAGCAGCTTGCGCTTGCGGCGCGGCGAGCCACCGCTGCCGGAGCCGCCGCCCCGACCGCCGTACGGGCCGTCGGGGTCGTCCGGGTCGCTGTAGCCGTCGCCGTAGTCGTAGTCGCCGGCGGGTCCGGCGGCGGGGGCGAAGACGGTGGGGCGCGCGGCGGCCGGGGCGAGCGCGGTCGGCTCCTCGTCGCGGGGTGGGGCGGCGGCCGCGGTCGGGCGCTGCAGCCGCTGGGTCGGGGCGTCGACACCGGTCGGGCCGGGGTCGGCCGGTCGCCGCATGGCGGTGGTGGCCTGGTCGCCGACGGGCTCGGGGCGCGACCCGAGCGGGCGGGCCGCGGCCCCCGCACCGGCCGCGCGCACGGCGACGGTGGGGGACTCGTCGGCCGGGGGCCGGTTGCCGGTGCCCGGGTTCGCCGGCCGGTCGGCGCCCGGACGGGCCGTCGGCGGGACGACGGCGGTGCGCTCGTTCGCGGCCCCCGCGGCGGGTGACCACTCGGTGGGACGATCGGTGGGACGGTCGGTGGCCGGGACGGCGGTGGTGCGGGCGTCGGCCGGCGGGGCGGGCGCGGGGTCCGCGGTGCGCGCGGCCGGCCGATCGGTCGGGCTGCCGGTCGGGCTGGCGGGCGGGTCGTCGGCCGGGCTGCCGGTCGCGGGGCGGTCCGCCTCGGCCGCGACGGGCTCGGGGCGCGCGGGCGGGCGCGGTGTGCGCACGGTGGGGCTCTCGTCGGCCTGCTGCTCGGGGGCCGCCGGTGCCTCGGCCCGCGGCGACGGCTCGAACAGCGCCGCGCCACCCGGGGTGCCGCGCGAGCGCGTCCAGTCCTCGCTGGCCGGCACCCGGGACGGGATGCGCTGCGGGAGCGGAGCCGGGGACGGGACCTCGGGCTCGGCGGGGGCCTCGGCGGCGGCGGGCGCCGCCGGTGCGGCACCGTTCGCACTCGACGCGTCGGCGGCGGCCTCCTCGGTCACCCCGGTGGGCTCGACGGGCTCGGCGGCACCGTCCTGCGCGGTGGCCGGCGCATCGCGCTCGACGCGACCGTCCTCCGCGGCGTCCACGGGCGCGGTGCCACCGTCGCCGCGCTCTGTCACGTCCGGCTCCGGACGGGCCGTCGCCTCACCGGGCGCGGACTGACGCTCGGGCATGAAGTCCAGTTCCCCTCACCGCTCGTCGCCGGGCCGCGTGGCCCGGTCGGCACACCCGCACGTCGTCACAGGTAGAGACCCGTGCCGTGCTCGGTCTGCTCGGTGGCGACGGCGTGCAGCTCGCGCTCTCGCAGCACGAGGTAGGTCTCCCCCCGGACGTCGACCTCGTACTGGTCGTCGCGCGCGAACAGCACCCGGTCGCCGACCTTCACCGTGCGGACGTAGTTCCCGACGCCGGACACCTCGCCCCAGAGCAGACGCTTCGCGATCTCGGCGGTCGCCGGGATCACGATGCCGGCGCCGCTGCGGCGCTCGCCGGTGGCATCCGGCTTGACCATCACGCGGTCGTGCAGCATCTGGATCTCGAGCTTGGGGTCCTGCATCGAAGTGATGCTACGACCTCCTCCGGACCGGCCCTGACCGGCCTAGTGGCCCGTCCAGCGAGGTTCGCCGGGCATCTCGGCGGCCCTTGCTGGACCGACCGTGGAAACGAAGAGCCCCGCGGTGCTGTCAGGTCGGGGGTCCGACAGCGCCGCGGGGCTGTACTGGGATTCGCGTGGAGCCGGGGATCCGTTACGTGCTCCGGCCCGCCGCGCCGGATTCACCCGTTCGGCCCACCATGCGACTCATCCCTGCGCAAGCAGGTAGCGCCCGAAGTGCGGCACCGTGAAGGCGATCTGGCCGCGCTGCGCGGAGAAGACCAGGCCCTTCTTCATCAGGCTGTCCCTGGCCGGGGAGAGCGATGAGGCCCGCCGCTGCAGGTGCTCGGCGATGCCCGAGGTGTTCACCGGCTCGTCGCGGCCCTCGGTCAGCTCGGCCATGGCCCGCAGGTACTCGCGCTCGGCCGGGGTGGCCCGCTCGAAGCGCGAGCCGAAGAAGCCGACGGCCAGCTCCGCCTCGGCCTCCGGGGCGGCCATCTTGACGTCGGCCGGTCCGATGGGGCTGCGCGGCGCGGCGTCCCAGGCCGCCTTCCCGTAGGCCTGCACGAAGTACGGGTAGCCGCCGGAGGCCTCGTAGAGCAGGTCCAGCGCGTCGGAGTCGAACGAGGCCTCCTCCCGCTCGGCCGGGGCGAGCAGGGCGAAGTCGGCGTCCGCGCGGTCGAGCTGGCCGATGCGCACGTACCTGAACAGCCGCTCGGAGTAGGACTTGGACGCCGAGAGGACCGCGGGCAGGTGCGGCAGCCCGGCCCCGACGACCACCAGCGGCGCGCGCGACTGGGACAGCTCGTGGCAGGCCGCGCACAGCGCGGAGATGTCGTCGGCGCGCAGGTCCTGCATCTCGTCGATGAGGATGGCCACGCCGGCCTCCACGTCGGCGGCGAGGCTCGCGACCTCGGTGAACAGCTCGACCAGGTCGATCTCGATGTCGCCGGAGTCGGCCCGGCCGCTGCGCACGGCCACGTCGATCCCGGGCTGCCAGCGGTCGCGCAGCTTGGCCCCGTCCGGGGCGGAGCGCAGGGCGAAGGCCTTGAGCACGCCGAGCACCTCGTCGACGCGGTCGGCGTCGGGGTGGCGCACGGCGAGGTCGCGGATGGCCCGGTGCAGCGCCGCCGACAGCGGGCGGCGCAGGTCGGCGTCGGGGCGGGCCTCGATCTTGCCCGCGCCCCAGCCCGCCCGCACGCTCATCGACCGCAGCTCGCCGAGCAGCACGGTCTTGCCGACGCCCCGCAGGCCGGTGAGCACCAGGCTGCGCTCGGGGCGCCCGCGGGCGACCCGTTCGAGCACGATCTCGAAGGCGTCGAGCTCGCGGTCGCGGCCGGCCAGCTCGGGCGGGCGCTGGCCCGCCCCGGGCGCGAACGGGTTGCGTACCGGATCCACGCATCGGACGGTATCGGCGAATCTTGCCCCGACCGTATAACCGGCTATCGAGCGCGATGGCGTGTCGTCGATCGGTCCTTATCGATCACTATCGGATCTTTACTAGAAAGCGAGATAGAGACCGATCACGCGCGCCGGGTGGCCGCGTCGGCCACGCAGAACAGCCCGAACGCGCCGAACCCCACGGCCACCACGATCAGCAGCCACGCCCCGAGCCACGTCGCGCCCAGGGCGTACAGCGCCGCGTCGAGCCCGCCGGCCCGGTCCGGGTCGGCCCACAGCGCCGCCCCGCCGGCCAGCAGGCCGATCACCGCAAGGGCCAGCGCCCGGGACAGGTGCCCGAGCACCCCCAGCCACTCGATGGCGCGGCGCGCGGTCCGGCCGAGGCGGCGCACGTCCAGGTCGCCCATGAACGTCCGGCGCACGCCGGTGTAGGTCATCATCCCGGCCAGCACCAGGATCACCACGGCGACCGTACCGAGCAGCAGCCGCCCGGCGGGCAGCGCGAGCAGGCCGGCCGCCAGCGACTGGGCGGTGGTCTGGCGGGCCGGGCCGTGGTCGACCAGCGAGTCGACGATGAGCACCGCGAGCCCGCCGGTGGCGATCGACTTGGCCACCGCGCCGCTGCGCTTGCGGAGGCGCTCGCCCCCGCGCACCCAGCGGAAGCCGATGGCCGCCGCGGTGACCTGCCACAGCGCGAAGGCGATCAGGCCGACGGCCAGCAGGGCGAGCGCCAGGGTGCCGCCGGGCGTGTCGGCGATGGTGGCGACGGCGCCCTGCGGGTCGGGCGGGGCGTCCGGGATGCCGAACGCGACGGCCAGCGCGAGCCAGGCGACCAGCACGTGCACCACGCCGTAGCCGACCAGGCCGATCCGGCCGAGGGTGTCGACGACCTGCCCGGGGGCGTCGGAGCGCCCCTCTCGGACGAGGCGGCGCAGGCTGACCAGGGGAGTCACCCCAGCGCAGTACCCCGACACCGGTCATCGCATTCTCTATGACTTTCTTGCTCAAATGCGAGAAACCAGGATACGAGTCGATCGACGCGGATCTGCCGGGTGCGGACCCCCGCATCTGGTTTCCTGGCGGCATGGGCGGACCGGAGATCGTGACCGAGGGCTCGGGCTGGCACGAGCAGACCGCCGACCGGGCCGACGTCGACCTCACCTACACGGCATCGGCCCGCACCCGCGCCGACGCGGTGCGCGAGCTGGGCAGGCAGGTGGCCGCGGCCGAGCCGCACCTCGGGCACCGGGCCGTGCAGGTGCGCCACCGCAGGCTGTGGGTGCACAACGAGTGGCGGGGCAGGCGGGTCGTCGGCTGCCGGGCAGGCCAGGAGATCTCCCTGCGGCTCACCGACGTGGCAGCGCTGGAGGAGGTGCTCTCCGCGCTGATCGGCACCGAGCCCTCCGGGCTGAACGGCCCGCGGTGGCTGCTGGACGACCGGGCCTCGGCGCTGCGCGAGGCGCAGCGGCGCGCCGTCGAGGACGCGCGGCACCGGGCCGAGGGCTACGCCGAGGCGCTGGGCGGTCGGATCGGGGCACTGCTGCTGCTGTCCGAGGCCGCCGAGCACGGCCCGGTGGCCTACCGGGCGATGGACATGGCCGAGTCCGGCGGCGCCGGGGGCGGTCCCGACGTCCGCGACCTCGGCCTGGAGCCGGAGCCCGTGCGGGTCTCCGCGCGGTGCACGACCCGTTGGACGTTGATCACAGAGAGTTGATCTTTCGCTGCTTTCTTGAACGCGCTGTAACGAATTACTGCATCCATCGGATGAGTGAACGTGGAAGGTATGACACCACGTCCCCCGAACAGACCAGTGCCGCTACTGCGAGCGACTGATCACGCCCGTGCCCTGCTGCGCCGGGCGCAGCTCGCGCTGGCCGTGCTGGCCGTCCTCATCGCCGTGCCGGTGGGCGTGCTGGCCGGCGCCTCCCGCGCCGACGCCCCCGCTCCCCACCACGACACGGCCCGGGCCGAGCTGCTCGAGCCCGCGCTGCCCGCTGAGGCGGCCGTGGCCGGCGACCTGGTGCCCGTCGAGGCCCACTGGCTCGGCCCGCGCGGAGAGCTGCACTGGGGCACGCTGCGCGCGCCCGCCGGCCTGCCCGCGGGCGCCTCGGTGACGGTCGCGCTGGACGACAGCGGCGCGATCGTGCCGCCCCCGCCGCCGGTGGCCGGCCCGACCGCGACCGGTCTGGCCGCCGGGCTCGGCACGCTCGCCATCTGCTGGAGCGTGCTCGCGCTGGCCGGCGCGATCTGGCGGGCCCGCCTGGCCGCCCGCGACAACCGCGCGCTGACCCGCGAGTGGGCCCGCGTGGAGCCGGTCTGGAGCAGGCGCCGGGTCTGAGGCCGCTCAGGCGGAGCGGCGCTCCTCCGGCACGATCGAGCCCTCGATGACCAGCGGGCCGCCCCGGACGTCGGGCGCGGGACGCGGCGCACCGTCGTCGACGAGGCCGCCGTCGACGACCGTGTGGCCCGACCGCATGCGCGCCCTGCGCAGCTCCGGGGCCCGCGCCTCGGCCGCGCGCACCATCCGCGCCCGCACCAGCGAGCGCGTGGGCGGGAACAGCAGCAGCAGGCCGGCGACGTCGGTGACCAGTCCGGGCACGAACAGCAGCACGCCGCCCGCGGCGACCAGCATGCCGTCGGTGAGCTCCTGGTGCGCCACGCGCCGCTCGGACACCGCCCGGCCCAGCGCCTGCGCCGCCCGCAGCCCCTCCCGGCGGGCCAGCCAGAAGCCCAGCACCGAGCCGGCGAGGAGCACCGCCAGCGTCCACGCCAGACCGGTCACCGACCCCAGCGCGACCAGCGCCACGATCTCGACCACCAGGTACAGCAGCACGAACGGCATGACCGGACAACGAACGAGCGGGCCCGTGTGCTCCCCGCCGCGCATCACGACTCGGTGTCACCCGCCGCACACCGCTGCTCGGCCGCACGCGACTCCCCCACCCGTGGCGGGAAAGCCACGTCAAGGACGTCTGCGGTCCTCGACGTGGCCTTCCCGTCATGCGAGGCGGATGGGGGTGAGGGGCTACCAGGTGAGGGCCAGGCCGGGGTCGCTGAGCAGTGCCCCGACGTCGGCCAGGAACCGCGAGCCCTGCTCGCCGTCGACGAGCCGGTGGTCGAACGACAGCGCCAGCTGGCACACCGTCCGCACGGCCAGCTCGCCGTCGACCACCCAGGGCGCCGGCTTGATCGCGCCGACGGCCAGGATCGCGGCCTCGCCCGGGTTGAGGATCGGGGTACCGGTGTCGACGCCGAAGACGCCGACGTTGGTGATGGTGAACGTGCCGCCGACCAGGTCGGCCGGGGGCGTCTTCCCCGACCGGGCCGTGGCGGTGAGCTCGCCCAGCGCCACCGCCAGCTCGCGCAGGCCGAGCGCGTCGGCGTCGCGGATCTTCGGCACCATCAGCCCGCGCGGGGTGGCCGCGGCGATCCCCAGCTGGACCCGGTCGTAGTAGACGATCTCGCCGGCGGCCTCGTCCCAGTGCGCGTTGACCGCCGGGGTGCGCCGCGCGGCCAGGCACACCGCCTTGGCCACGAAGGCCAGCGGGGTGAGCGGCACGTCGGCGTACTCGCGGCTGCGGCGCAGCCGGTCGCGCAGCCGCATCGTCGCGGTGACGTCCACCGCGAGGAACTCGGTGACGTGCGGCGCGGTGAAGGCGCTGCTGACCATGGCGGCCGCGGTGGCCCGGCGGACCCCGCGGATCGGCTCGCGGCGCTCGCCGCCGCCCGGGCGGGGCGCGGCGACCGGGGCCGGCGCGGGCTCCGCGGCCGGTTCGCCGGCGGACTCGGCGTGCGCCCGCACGTCCTCCCGGGTGATCACGCCGTCCGCCCCGGTCGGGGTGACCCGGCGCAGGTCGACGCCCAGGTCGCGGGCCAGCTTGCGGACCGGCGGCTTGGCCAGCGGGACGGTGCCGCCGACGGCGGCCCCGTTGGTCGCGGCGGTGGACGCGGCGGGCGGGTCCGGCTGGGCGCGGGGTGCCGGCGCCGCGGGCTGCGCGGGCTCCGGAGGCGGCGGCGCGGCGGGCGGCTCCCCGCCCGCGGGCCGGCGCTTGCGACGGGTCACCGAACCCGGGCGCGCCCCGTAGCCGACGAGGTTGGCCACCCGGCCGTCCGCCCCGACCTCCCCGATCTTCGCGCCGGCCGCCTCCGGGGCGGCCTCGGCCGTCTCGATGGTCACGATCGGCGCCCCGACGTCGACCGTCTGCCCCGGCTCGGCCAGCAGCTCGCCGATCGTGCCCGCGTACGGGCAGGGCAGCTCGACGGCCGCCTTCGCCGTCTCGATCTCCACGATGACCTGGTTGACGGTGACGGTGTCGCCCGGGGCGACGTGCCAGGTGACGATCTCGGCCTCGGTCAGGCCCTCGCCGACGTCGGGCATGGCGAACTCGCGACGCACCCCGATCACCAGGCCAGCGAGCGGTCGACGGCGTCGAGCACCCGGTCGAGGTCGGGAAGGTAGTCGTCCTCGCACTTGGCCGGCGGGTACGGGGTGTCGAACCCGGTCACCCGCAGCACCGGCGCCTCCAGCGAGTGGAAGCACTCCTCCTGCACGCGCGCGGCCACCTCGGCGGCCACCGACACCTCCGACGGCGCCTCGGACACCACCACCAGGTGCCCTGTCCGGCGCACCGACTCGACCACCGGGGCGAGGTCGAGCGGGGACAGCGTGCGCAGGTCGATCACCTCGAGGTCGCGCGCCGGGTCGTCGTCCGCGGCCGCGACCGCCGCCTCCAGGCAGGTGGTGACCATCGGGCCGTAGGTGGCCAGCGTGAGCGTGCTGCCCGGCCGCACGACGCGGGCGGCGAACAGCGGCGCGGGCTCGGCGTCGGTGTCGACCTCGGCCTTCTCCCAGTAGCGCCGCTTGGGCTCGAAGAAGATGACCGGGTCGTCGCAGGCGATGGCCTGCTGCAGCATCCAGTAGGCGTCGGCCGGGTTCGAGCAGGCCACCACCTTGAGCCCGGCGACGTGCGCGAACAGCGCCTCCGGCGACTCGCTGTGGTGCTCGACCGCGCCGATCCCACCGCCGAACGGGATGCGCACCACCACCGGCATCGGGATCCGGCCCTGCGAGCGGAAGTGCAGCTTGGCCAGCTGGGAGACGATCTGGTCGTAGCCGGGGAAGACGAACCCGTCGAACTGGATCTCGCAGACCGGCCGGAACCCGCGGATGGCCAGCCCGACCGCGGTGCCGATGATCCCGGACTCGGCCAGCGGCGTGTCCAGCACGCGCTGCTCGCCGAAGTCCTTCTGCAGCCCGTCGGTGACCCGGAAGACACCCCCGAGCTTGCCCACGTCCTCGCCCATGACCAGGACCTTCGGGTCGCGCTCCATGGCCGCGCGCAGGCCCTCGTTGAGGGCCTTGGACAGCGTCAGCTTCGTCACCGGCCGGCCTCCTCGAAGGACGCGTGGTACGCCAGGAAGGCCTCCCGCTGGGCGTCGACCTGCGCCGAGCCCTCCGCGTAGACCTGGGAGAACATCCGGTCGGGTGCGGGCTGGGGCAGCTCGACGCAGAACCTGCGGAACCGCGCGGCCAGCTCGTCGGACTCGGCCTGCACCGCGTCGAAGTGGTCCTGGCCGACGCCGTGCTCGCGGACCAGGTTGACCCGGACCCGTTCGATCGGGTCCTTCAGCTTCCACAGCTCCAGCTCGTCGGCCAGCCGGTAGCGGGTGGGGTCGTCGGAGGTCGTGTGCGCGTCCATCCGGTAGGTGAACGCCTCCACCAGCACCGGACCGTTGCCCGAGCGGCACTCCTCCAGCGCCCAGCGCGTGACGGCCAGACAGGCCAGCACGTCGTTGCCGTCGACCCGGATGCCGGGGAAGCCGTAGCCCGCGGCCCGCCGGTACAGCGGGACGCGGCTCTGCCGCTCGGTGGGCTCGGAGATGGCCCACTGGTTGTTCTGGCAGTAGAAGACGACCGGGGCGTCGTACACCGCGGCCCAGACGAAGCCCTCGTGCACGTCGCCCTGGCTGGTGGCGCCGTCGCCGAAGAAGCAGATGGTGGCCTCGTTGCCGGCCGGGTCCTCGCCGCCGACCCGGCCCTCGAACCGCTGGCCCATGGCGTAGCCGGTGGCGTTGAGCACCTGGTTGCCGATGACGATCGTGTAGAGGTGGAACCCGTGCTCGCGCGGGTCCCACGCGCCGTGGTCGGTGCCGCGGAAGATCCCCAGCAGCTCGGTCGGGTCGACGCCGCGGGTCCAGGCGATGCCGTGCTCGCGGTAGGACGGGAAGGCCATGTCCTGCGGCTGCATCGCGCGGCCCGCGCCGATCTGCGCGGCCTCCTGGCCCAGCAGTGGCACCCAGATCCCGAGCTGGCCCTGGCGCTGCAGGGCGTTGGCCTCCCGGTCGAAGCGGCGGACCAGTGCCATGTCGCGGTGCAGCGCCTTCAGGGCGTCCGCGTCGACGTCGGTGACGTAGCGGTCGAACTCGGGGTTCGCGACCCGCTGCCCCTCCGGGGTCATCAGCTGGACGAAGTCGTCGCCGGAGTCGGTGGCCCGCAGGCCGGCCAGCACCTGCTCGCGGGTCGGGGCCGGGACCGGTGGGGCCCCGGCGATCTCGACGGTGGGTGGGGTCCGGTCGGGTGGGACGGACACGCTTCCTCCTCGTGCTCTCCGACCCGTGACCGGTTCGTGGCGGTACGGGCCGCGCCGGACGCCGCTCCGCGCACCGTCCCGGGTGGGGGCGGCCACGACCCGGCGCTCGGCGCCATCCTGGCACGAGGCGGTGCCCGTCGGCACCGCAGCGCGCGCTCCGGGCACGCGGCGGGGGAGGCCGCGCCACCTATCGTGGGGGCGCCGCCCGCCGCGGTCAGTGCTGGCGGGTCCGGCCCTAGTGGGACGGGCCGGGGCCCGGCTTCGGCGCCGAGGTGGGCCCGGGGTTGGGCGCCGAGGCGGACGTGCGCGTGGTCGGGGCGTCCGGCGACGGGACGGTGGCCGAGGACGGCTGCGGGGCGCTGTAGCCCGCCGCGCCCTGCGGGTAGCCGTTCGCGGCGGAGTGCCCGCCACCCGAGCCGGGCACGCCGGCCACGCTCTTCACCTTCTGGGCCGCACCGCTGATCTGGGCGGTGTACTTGCCCTTGGTCTGCTTGTCGACGAAGGCCGCGGCCTGGTCCAGGTACTTGCCCGCCTTGTCCGGGTTCTTCCTCGCGTAGCGGCGGCCGGCCTCGGCGGCCGCGGCGAGCGTGGCGAGCTTGCGCATCAGGGGCATCTGGGTCTCCCTCGGTGATCGCGGCGTCGCGGGTCGTGCGCCGCTCTTGTTCCCTCTGTACCCGGGATCGCCCGCCGCGTCACCTGACGCGGCTCCCGAAATATCCTCTTCACATCACGCTGTGTGATGTCACTCAACGGTGACCCCAGTCGGGGCGCCGTCGGGGAGGCCACGTGGCAGCATCCCCGCATACCGACCGTCGCCGACCCGGAGGTCCGCGTGCCCCCCCGATCTCGCACACTCACGAGCGCCGTCGCCATGGCCGCCACCGCGGCCGTACTGGCCGGCTGCGGAAACAGCCCCGACAGCGGTCAGGCCCCGGCCGCCGAGGGCGGTGTCCAGCTGGTCGCCGAGGGGAAGCTGACCACCTGCACGCACCTGCCCTACGAACCCTTCCAGTTCAACGAGGGCGGCACCATCGTCGGCTTCGACGTCGAGATAGTCGACCTCGTCGCGACCAAGCTGGGCGTCACCCAGGAGATCATCGACACGCCCTTCGAGGGTATCCAGTCCGGTGAGGACCTCAACATCGGCAAGTGCGACGTCGCCGCCGCCGCGATGACCATCAACGAGGTCCGCCAGCAGAACTTCGACTTCTCCGAGCCGTACTTCGACGCCACCCAGGCGCTGCTGGTCAGGGCCGACGCCGGCATCACCAGCGCCGAGCAGCTGGCCGGCAAGCGGGTCGGGGTGCAGAACTCCACCACCGGCCAGGAGTGGGCGCAGTCCAACCTGCCCAACTCCGAGCTGGTCGTGTACGAGGACCTCGGGCTGCTCACCACCGCGGCCCAGACCAGCCAGGTCGACGCGGCGATCAACGACAACGGCCCGCTGCTCGACTTCGCCAAGAAGAACCCCGAGATGGCCGTGACCGCTGAGTTCGACACCGACGAGCAGTACGGCATCGGCGTGCGCAAGGGCAACACGGCGATGCTGCAGGCCGTCAACGAGGCCCTCACCGCGGCCCGCTCCGACGGCACCTACGACCGGATCTACGAGAAGTGGTTCGGCAAGGCCCCCGGGGCCTGACCCCGTAGGGACCTCCTCGCATGGCACTCACCCGTCGTCAGCGGACCCGCCTGGGTCGGGGCGCGCAGTACGCGATCGCCGTCGCGGTCGCGCTGCTGCTCGCCCTGACCGCGGACTGGCCCACCATCGCCCGCGCCTTCTTCGACGTGGGGGTGGCCGCGAGCCTGTTCCCCGACGTCATCCTGATCGCGTTGCGCAACACGCTCCTGTTCACCGCGCTCGGGTTCGTCGTGGCGCTGGCGCTCGGGCTGGTGCTGGCCCTGATGCGGCTGTCATCGGTCCGGGTGTACCGGCTGGCCGCCGGCGCCTACATCGAGTTCTTCCGCGGGCTGCCGGCGCTGCTGGTGTTCATCGCGATCGGGTTCGGCGTGCCGCTGGCGTTCGGGACCATCCTCGACCGGCTCGTCTCCATCACCCTGGCGCTGGGGATCGTCGGCTCGGCCTACATCGCCGAGACGATCCGCGCGGGCATCCAGTCGGTTCCGCGCGGGCAGGTCGAGGCGGCCCGCTCGCTGGGCATGTCCCCCACCCGCACGATGATCTTCATCGTGATCCCGCAGGCCTTCCGGATCGTGCTGCCCCCGCTGACCAACGAGCTGATCCTGCTGACCAAGGACTCCTCGCTGGCGTTCCTGCTGGGCACCACGCTCGAGCAGCAGGAGCTGGCCCAGTTCGGCCGCGCGGCGCTCAACCAGGCCCGCAGCCTGACCCCCATCCTGGTCGTCGGGCTGTGCTACCTGATCATCACGATCCCGCTGTCGTACCTGGCCCGGCGCCTGGAGCGGAAGTACGGCAGCGCCGGGATGCCGAAGGGGGCGGAGGTGTGAGCGAGCCGGTGGCCGACGACGTCGTCATCTCGATCCGCGACCTGCACAAGTCGTTCGGCAGCAACGAGGTGCTGCGCGGCATCGACCTGGACGTGGTGCGCGGCGAAGTGGTCTGCATCATCGGGCCGTCCGGCTCGGGCAAGTCGACGCTGCTGCGCTGCGTCAACCTGCTGGAGGTGCCCAGCGGCGGCACCGTGACGGTCGACGGGACCGAGATCACCGACCCGGACTGCGAGATCGACGACGCCCGCCGCACCATGGGCATGGTCTTCCAGCAGTTCAACCTGTTCACCAACCTGGACGTGCTGGGCAACCTCACCATCGCCCCCCGCCGGGTGCTGCGCCGCAACCGGGCCCACGCCGAGGAGATCGCGCGGGCGAACCTGGCCCGGGTGGGCCTGTCGGAGAAGGAGAGCTCCTTCCCCGGCCAGCTCTCGGGTGGCCAGCAGCAGCGGGTGGCCATCGCCAGGGCGCTGACGATGGAGCCCACGGTGATGCTGTTCGACGAGCCGACCTCGGCGCTCGACCCCGAGCTCGTCGGCGACGTCCTCGACGTCATGCGCTCGCTCGCCGAGGAGGGCATGACGATGCTGGTGGTCACCCACGAGATCCAGTTCGCCCGCGAGGTGGCCGATCGGGTGCTGTTCATCGACGGCGGGGTGATCGTCGAGCAGGGCCGGCCGGAGGCGGTCATCACCGACCCGCAGCAGGAGCGCACGCGCAACTTCCTGGCCCGGGTGCTGCACCCCGGCCAGAAGACCGCCTGACCAGCCGGCGGGTCAGGCCGTCAGGTGCGCCGCCTCCCGCGGCACCGGTGGCGCGATCGGCGCCCCCCACAGCAGTGGCTCCAGGCGGCGGGCCAGCGCGTCGATGTCGAAGTGGGTGCGCGCGATCGCCTCGTTGTGGTCGAGCAGACCCGGGTCCGGGTCGGCCAGCCAGGCCAGCAGCGGGCCGGGGTCGTCGGCGTCGAACCACCGGAAGCCGAACGCGGCCAGCTCCCTGGCCACCGGGAACGCCCCCACCGCGATCGGCTTGCGGTGCAGCGCCGCCTCGATCAGCGGCAGCCCGAAGCCCTCCCACGTCGACGGCAGCACCACCGCGTCGCAGGCCGCGTAGGCCCCGGCCGTCCGCACGCCGAAGGGCAGCCGCCTGCGCACCGGCACCCGCCCCGCGGCCAGCACCGCGGCCAGCTCGCCCTGGTAGCCGTCCTCGGCCGGCCCGGTCAGCCAGTAGGTGCCCCCGACGGCGGCGGTGAGCGCCAGCCCGACGTCGATGCCCTTGCGGGCGATCGCCCGCGTCGGCTGCAGCACCAGCGGCCCCTCGCCCACCTTCAGCCTGCGCCGCACGGCGTCGCGCTGCTCGGGGCAGGGCCGCTCGTCGAAGCCGTGGTGGACGGTGGTCGCCGCGATGCCGCGCCGGGCCAGCAGGGCGTGCCGGGCCAGCTCGTTGATCGTCACGTGCCGCCACGCCGGGTCGTCGGGCGGCCAGGTGGTCAGCTCGGCGTACTGCGGGCGCTCCCAGGGCAGGTCGTGGTGGCGCAGCAGCGCGGGTCGGCCGCGCAGGTAGTCGGCGACGGCCTCGCCGACCGCCTGGTTCATCGGCAGTGAGCAGAGGTTGTCGACGATGACGAGGTCGACGCCATCGAGGACGGCGGCGAGGTCGCCGCGCCGCGGCGGCCGGGGGCTCTCCAGGGCCAGGGTACGCACCAGCAGGTCGGGGCGCCCGTCGCCGGCCACGGTGCGCACCCGCATGCCCAGCCTGCGCAGGGCCCGCACCCACTGCGCGGCGGTGACCGACACCCCGTCCGCCATGCCGAGCCGGTAGGAGACGACTGCCGCGCGGCGGCCGAACACGGTGGACATGCCCAGATGGTGACCGGGCCGCGTGACGCGAGGATTACGCGCAGGTTCCGCGGAGCCGCCGGCGGCCACGCTGCGCGACCGGGTCTACCCAGGATTGGGGAGATCCGCCGCGTCGCCGCAACGAAGGGCCCGTACCCGCCGATCGACGGACGTGCCCCGACTCCCCGCGCTCGCCCTGCTCGCCGCTTCGCTGATCGCCGTGGGCGGCTGCGGGGCGCCGGACGAGCCCCGCACCACGTCCCTCTCGGCGACCTCCGGCCTCACGACGACCACCGCGCCCACCACCGTCGCGCCGCCCACGACGACCACCGCCGCCCCGCCGACGACGACCCCCGCCGCCCCCCGGACGACGACGAGCCCGGCCCGCGCCACGACGACCGCGCCGCGCGCCGAGCCGGTCCGCGCCGTGCAGCCGGCCGCCCCGGAGCCCGCGCCCCGACCCGAGCCGGAGCCCGCGCCGGAGCCGGCCAAGGCCGCGAGCGGCTGCAACGACAACTACGACCCGTGCGTCCCCGACGACCCGAAGGACGTCGACTGCGAGGGCGGCTCGGGCAACGGCCCGTCCTACGTGGCCGGCCCGGTCCGGGTCACCGGCTCGGACGTCTACGACCTGGACCGCGACGCCGACGGCCTCGCCTGCGAGTGACCGTCCCCCGTCGAGCGGGTCAGTCGCGGGGGATGCGGCCCATCAGGAAGAACTCCGGGTTGGGGCGCAGGGCGGTCAGGTGGGCGAGCCGGTTCGACATGGCGAACAGGGCGGTGATCGCGCCGATGTCCCAGATCTCGTCGTCGGTGAGCCCCGCGGCGCGGGCGTCGTCGAGCTCGGCCTCGGTCAGCGCCGAGGACTCGGTGGCGATCAGCAGGGCCAGGTCGACGATGGCCCGCTGCCGGCGGTCGAGCTCGACGCCGTACGGGTTGGTGGCGACGCGATCGGCGATCTCCGGGTCCTTGGCCCGCACCCGCAGGATGGCCCCGTGCGCGACGACGCAGTAGGTGCAGTGGTTGGCGCCGGAGGTGGCCACCACGATGAGCTCGCGCTCGGCCTTGGTGAGCCCGTCGGACTTCTCCATGAGCGCGTCGTGGTAGTCCAGGAAGGCCCGCAGCTCGGCGGGACGGCGGGCGAGCGCCCGGAAGACGTTGGGGACGAAGCCGGACTTGTCGGCCACGGCCTGGATCCGCACGCGCAGGTCATCGGGCATGTCCTCCAGCTCGACGTGTCCGAACCGGCTGATCGGCAGCTGTGCAGCGCTCATGAGTCGACGTTAGCCCCGCGAACGGGGACCATGCTGTCGTGGTCGTTCCCGAGGAGATCCGTCACCGGCTGTCACAGTGGTGCACTGCGCGCATCCCGGACGAGGAGCGCCGACAACGCCAGATCGGGTACACGATCTCAGGCGACGAGGTGACCATCCTCGACCGCCGCGCGCCCACCTACCCCGAGCTGAACACGGCCTGGTCGTCCACCCCGATGGCGATGCTGCGGTCGGAGAACGGGGCGTGGACGCTCTACCGGCCCGTCGGCGACGACGGCTGGCAGGGAGTGGCGTCCGGGACCGACCCGCTGGCCCTGCTCGACGGCGCCCGCGACTGAGCGGGCGGCGGGTTCAGGCGCGGACCCGGTCGGCGGCCCCGTCGACCACCGGGGCCGCGGCGCGGCGCAGGACGCCGAGCAGGTCGGCGGCGGGTTCGACGGGTCCGGTGGGGGCGCCGGTGGCGACCAGGCGCGGCGCCACGGCGGCCAGCAGCAGGCGCTCCATGCCCAGCCCGCCGGCCCGGTGCACGACGACGACGTCGGCGCTGTCGGGCGGGGGGAGCGCGGCCAGCAGCCGCTCGGTGGCGATGAACGCGACCAGCCCGAACGGCCCGGGGGTCGCGTCCGGGTCGTCGTCCGGGCCGGCCCACGCCTCGGCCAGGCGCGGGGCGGCACCGGCCAGGGTGGCCAGCAGGGCCCGGCAGCGGGTCTCGTCGCGGATCTCGCGGCGGGCGGCCCCGAACGCGGCGACGGCGTCGGCGTACCCGGCGGCGTCGCGCTCGCGCAGCGCGGCGACGGCGCGCACGTGCTCGGGGGTGATCGCCCGGACGGGGGTGCGGCCGGCGAGGTCGTCGGCCATCCGGTCGAGGCGCCCGCAGGTCTGCAGCACGGCCCCGCGCTCCTGCACCGCCAGGATGGCGGCCGCGGTGCGCAGGGCGGAGTCGAGGTCGGGCACCGCCATCGGCGACTGCGGGGCCAGGAACAGCAGGTCGTGGCGCAGCGCGCAGACCGCCCGGGCGGCCCCGACCACCGCTTCCAGCTCCCCGGCCAGCTCGACGAGCTCGGCCTCGGTCCGCGGCGGGGCGATGCCCAGCCCGGTGCAGAGCTCGTCGACCCGGCGCAGCCGGGCCGCGGTGCCCAGGTGCGCGAGCACCCGGCGGACGTCGGCGGCGGACTCGGGGCGCCGGCCGCCGACGTCGAGGCGGGCCAGCAGCGGGTCGACCTCGCGCTGGGCGGCCGGGCGGAAGTAGGCCCGGGCGCGGCCCCCGCCGTCGAGGTAGCCCAGGAACCGGCGCAGCAGGTCGGCGGCGTCCTCGGGCAGCCGGCCCGTGACGGTGACCGGAGGGCCGGGGCGGGCCGCCTCGAGCTCGCGGACGGCGGCGGCGGCGTCGGTCAGCAGGTCGTCGACCGCGCCGTGGGTGTTGTGCACGAGATCGGGCAGCAGCCGCCACGCCCACGGGTGCCGGTCGCGCGGGGGCAGCGCGGCCACCGCCCCGGTCACCGCGGCGGCCAGCGCGACGACCGCGGCCCGCCGGGTGGGGTCGAGGTCGTCGAGCAGCGCGGGGAGCCTCTCGGTGCCCTCCGCGGGCGGGGCCGTGGACACCCGGGTGACCAGCGCGCACAGCTCGGCGACCGCCTCCGGCGGGGGCACCGCCTCCGGCGGGGGCAGCTCCTGGTCGGCGCGGGCGCGCCGGGCCGGGGTGGCGCCGGCCAGCAGCCTGCGCAGCTCGCGCAGCTCGGCGGGGGCAAGGGCCGGGATGCGGTCGAGCGAGCGCCGGGCGGCGTCGGGGGGCAGCGCGTCGCGCACGGCGCTGAGCGCCGCGGCGTCGGTGGCGGTGACCACGACCCGGTGCCCGTCGGCCACGAGCGCGGCCACCGCCGCGGCGACCGAGGCCGGGTCGTCGCGGTCGAGGACGGCGAGCGGGGTGGCCCGCATGGCCTCGACCAGCGGGACGGGTTCGTCCGACGGGCGGCGCGGGGGCGGCAGCTCGGTCACCGAGGCGGCCAGTGCCTCGGCCAGCCTTCGCAACCCGGGCGGCGGCGCCCCGGCCGCGATGACCCGGCGGACCTCCGCGTGGGCCAGCGCGGTGTTCCGGTCGGAACCGGCCGCGGCGAGCCGGTCGACGAAGGCCGCCAGCTCGGCGCGGTCGCTCGCGGTGGGGTCCGTCGCTGCGGTCTCCGGCACGCGTCCACCCTCCCGGGAATCCCTCGTCGGACCGTCGTCGGTCACCCTTGGTATCGGGGTGATCTACGGAATGTTGCCTCCCGGGAGGGTGGTCGGCAATCGCGCTGCGGTCGGACGCCCGCGGCACGCGACGTCCGGTCGGCCCCAGCGGTCGGGCCGCTTGCCGGGCGGTGGTCGTACCTCGGACAGTGGAGGGGGGACAGCGCCGAACAGCCCGGAACGGCCGCCGAGCGGTCGGCCGGGGTCGCGGGGCGGGCGTCGGTTACAGGCCCAGGCGGAGCTTGAGCCCCTCCAGCTCGTCGCGCATGGCGGTGGGCAGGCGGTCGCCGACGACCTCGAACCACTCCTCGATCAGCGGGATCTCGGCCTTCCACTCCTCGACGTCGACGGCCAGCGCGGCCTCGACGTCCGCGATGGGGGTGTCCAGCTCGGTGAGGTCCATCTGCTCGGCGGTGGGCACGTAGCCGATGGCGGTCTCGGTGGCCGAGGCCGTGCCCTCCATCCGCTCGATGCACCACTTGAGCACGCGGCTGTTCTCGCCGAAGCCGGGCCACAGGAAGCGGCCGTCCTCGCCGCGCCGGAACCAGTTGACGTAGAAGATCTTGGGCAGCTTGTCGGCGTCGGCGCCCTTGCCGACGTTCACCCAGTGCTGGAAGTAGTCGCCGACGTTGTAGCCCAGGAACGGCAGCATCGCCATCGGGTCGCGGCGGACCTGGCCGAGCCCGCCCTTGGCGGCGGCGGTCTTCTCGCTGGACATGGTCGCGCCCATGAAGGTGCCGTGCTGCCAGTCGCGGGCCTCGGTGACCAGCGGGACGGTCGTCTTGCGCCGGCCGCCGAACAGGATCGCCGAGATCGGCACGCCCTGCGGGTCCTCCCACTCCGGGGCCACGACCGGGCACTGCGAGATCGGCGTGGTGTAGCGGGAGTTGGGGTGCGCGGCCGGGAAGTCCGAGTCGGGCGTCCAGTCCTGCCCGGTCCAGGACGTGAGGTGCTGCGGATCGCCCTCCAGGCCCTCCCACCACACGTCGCCGTCGTCGGTCAGCGCGACGTTGGTGAACAGGGAGTTGCCCTGCTCGATGGTGCGCATCGCGTTGGGGTTGGTCTTCCAGTTCGTGCCCGGGGCGACGCCGAAGAAGCCGAACTCGGGGTTGACCGCGTAGAGCCTGCCGTCCTCGCCGAACCGCATCCAGGCGATGTCGTCGCCCACGGTCTCCGCGCGCCAGCCGGGGATGGTCGGCTGCAGCATCGCCAGGTTCGTCTTGCCGCAGGCCGACGGGAACGCCGCCGCGACGTAGTAGGCCTCGTCCGCGGGGCTGATCAGCTTGAGGATCAGCATGTGCTCGGCGAGCCAGCCCTCGTCGTGGGCCATGGCCGAGGCGATGCGCAGCGCGTAGCACTTCTTGCCCAGCAGCGCGTTGCCGCCGTAGCCGGAGCCGTAGCTCCAGATCTCCCGGGTCTCCGGGAAGTGGGTGATGTACTTGGTGTCGCTGCACGGCCAGGCGACGTCCTGCTGGCCGGGCTCGAGCGGGGCGCCCACCGAGTGCAGGGCGGGCACGAACCGGTCGCCCGCGGGGCCGTCGAGCAGCGGCAGCACCGGGGCGCCCATCCGGGTCATGATCTTCATCGAGCACACGACGTACTCGGAGTCGGTGATCTCGACGCCGAGGAAGGGCTGCTCGGCGTCGAGCGGGCCCATGCAGAACGGGATGACGTACATCGTCCGGCCGCGCATGCACCCGCGGTACAGCTCGGTCATGATGGACTTCATCTCGGCCGGGTCCATCCAGTTGTTGGTGGGACCGGCGCCGGCCTCGTCGACCGAACAGATGAAGGTGCGTTCCTCCACGCGTGCCACGTCATCGGGATCGGAGGCGGCGTAGAACGAGTTGGGCTTCTTCTCCTCGTTCAGTTTCACGAACGTGCCGGCCTCGACCAAGCGGCTGGTCATCCGGTCCCACTCGGCGTCGGACCCGTCGCACCAGACGACGTTGTCGGGGGTGGTGAGCTCAGCGACCTCCCGCACCCAGGAGAGCAGGCGAGCGTTCTGCACGGGCGCATCGTCGATTCCTGGCACGGTCATCGCTGTCATATCGTCCTCGCTCCTCGCCGGTTACCCGGCCCCCGGAAATGCTGCGCACACCCGCGGCCGATCGGTCCGGGTGTGCTGGTGGAAAGGTGTTGTTCGAAGGTACCCGGGACGCGGGGCGAGCTACACCGCTGATGCTGTCGGTCGCCTCACAAGACCGATCATGTAATCGATTCAGAACCGATGTAAGCGCTTTCGCTGTGGCGCCGCCCACGCCCGTCGCCGGTGGCGTGCACCACCTGTGTGACCTGCGTGTTGCGCATGGCGAACGGCCCGCGGCAGGGGCCCGCGGCAGGGGCCCGCGACGGTCCCCGGCGACCGGGTGACGAGACCCGGTCGACCCCGCTCCGAAGCGTTACGCTGATCTCGCCGCTTCGAGTAGGGGACGCTGCAGCCGGGTACCCGCGCCCGCCGGGTCGAGCAGCACCGCTCTCGCCCGTTCCGAGCCTCCAGGGGGAGCCCGATGAACGACACCGCCCAGAACGTCCTCCTGCTCGTCATATCGATCGGGCTGACGTTCCTGGTCGCGCGCCTGCTGGTGCGGGCGGGAGAGCCGTTCCTCCAGGAGGTGTTCCAGGACACCAAGGTGAGCCACTCGGTCAACATGCTGCTGTCGGTGCTGTTCATCCTGGTCACCGGCGGCGTGCTGCTGATCACCTCCACCGTCGACGTCGACACCGGCGACCTGTTCACCACGCTGGTGCTCAAGCTCGGCGTCGTGCTGGTGATCCTGGGCATCGCCTACGGCATCTCGCTGCTGGTGCTCATCCGGGTCCGCGAGCGCAGGCGCGCCGACCAGATCTCCGAGCAGGTCTCCGAGCGCCTGGCCGACCGCGGCGTCACCGCCGCCCCGCAGGCGAGCCCGCTGACGATCAAGAGCGCGCCGCCGCTCCCGCCGACCGCGCCCCCGGCCCAGCCGGCCGCCGCCGCGCAGCCGGCCGCGACCCCGCCGCCGTCCCCGGCACCGACCGCGGCGCCCGCTGCCGCGGCGCCCGCTGCCGCACCCACCGCGGCACCCACCGCGGCACCGACGGCGGCCACCCCCACGGCGACGGCGCCCGCCAACCCGGCCCCGCCCGCCCAGCCCTGAGCGCTGGCGCCCCGCTCAGCGGAAGGCGCCCGCCATCGGTCGGGCCACCATGGGCGGGCCGGCGATCACCGGTACCGGCACCGGCAGCCGGTGCACGGTGACGTTCCAGTAGCGGAAGTCCGGGTCGGCGTCGCGCCAGGCGTCGGCCAACCGGGTCGCGGCGTCGGCGGTCACCCGCCGGCGCGGCCGCGGGCGCATCCGGCAGCGCTCGCGGACCTCCCGGTCCAGCGCGTGCCAGGCGTCCGACGCCGTCGTGTGCACGCTGAGCATCGGTCCGCTGTCGTCGCCGACCAGCAGCGTGTACGCGCTCACCACCTCGTAGGGCACGGGTCCCGACCCCCTTCGCCGCCAACTCACGCCGGCCTTCGTTCCCGCACGATCGGTCCGCGACGACGCCGGCGCGTTCGGACAGTCAACGCGATCACGCCGGTCGGGTGACGCACCGGCGCGCCGCCGTGCGCCGAGTGGCACGGTGTGCGCGCACAGTCGCCGCGTCGGATCGCTCCGCGGTCGGTCGGTCCCCACGAACGGTGACCGCCGGGGGATCAGGACGGCGCCGGGGCCGGCGCGGTGGCCAGGAAATCGACGACCTCGTCGACGACGACGTCGAGGTGGGTCTCCAGCAGGAAGTGCCCGCCGCCTGCGACGAGCCGGATCCGCGCGTCGGGCAGGTCGCGGGCGAAGGCCAGGGCCCCGGCCGGCAGGAAGATCTCGTCGCCCGCGCCCCAGACGGCCAGCAGCGGCACCCGGCTGGTCCGGAAGTACTCGTGCACGGCGGGGTAGAGCGGCGGGTTGGTGGCGTAGTCGCGCATCAGGCGCACCTGGACCCGGTCGTTGCCGGGGCGGCTCACGCCGGCGTGGTCGAGGGTCCAGGTGTCCGGGTCGACCAGGTCGGGCTCGGCCACGCCGTGCAGGTACTGCCAGCGGATGGCGTCCAGGGCGAGCGCGCCGCGCACCCCGGCCTCGGTCGACGGGCCGGGCGCGGCCCAGAACTCCCGGATCGGCGCCCAGAAGCCGGGGTCGAAGCCGTCCTCGTAGGCGTTGCCGCTCTGGGTGATGATCGCCCGCACCGCCCCGGGGTGGCGCAGCGCGAGCCGCCACCCGACCGGTGCGCCGTAGTCCTGCACGTAGAGCGCGTAGCGGTCGACGCCGAGGGCGCCCAGGAGCTCCCCGGTGACCTCGGCGAGGGCGTCGAAGGTGTAGTCGAACTCCTCGACGTCCGGGGCGTCGGAGTGGCCGAAGCCGAGCATGTCCGGGGCGATCACGCGGTAGCGCCGCGCCAGCGCCGGGATCAGCCCGCGGAACATCCGCGAGCTGGTGGGGAACCCGTGCAGCAGCACGACGGCGGGGGCGGCCGGGTCGCCCGCCTCCCGGTAGAAGACGCGGTGCCCGCGGACGGTGGCGGTGCGGTGGTGGACCGGAACCATGACTAACCCCTTCGACGGCTTGATGTGGTTACACAGTCGCAACCGGACTGCTAACCTGTCAAGCACGTCGAACGGGTTAGAGGGGGCGGGCGGCGCGGACCCGGGGGGCGACGTGCCGAACCACCGGCGGCGCTCAGCGCCCCAGCGACACCGAGGACATGTTCAGGTCGGGCACCCGGATCGGCGGCATGGCGGTGCGGGTGAACCAGTCCTTCCACTCCCTGGGCAGCGTGCGCTCGGTCGCCCCGACCTCCGGCGCGCGGCGCAGGACGTCGAGCGGCGAGTGGTTGAACCGGAAGTTGTGGTCGACCTCGCCGACCACCTCGCCGCCCTCGACCAGGTACACGCCGTCGCGGGTGAGCCCGGTGAGCAGCAGCGTGGCCGGGTCGACCGCCCGGATGTACCAGAGGCAGGTCAGCAGCAGGCCGCGCCCGGTGCCGGCGACCATCTCCGCCGTGCTGGCCGTCGATCCCCCGGTGAGCAGCAGGTTGTCGCCCGCGGGGGTGAACGCCGTGCCGAACTCGGCGGCCTCGGCCCGCGAGTAGGCCAGCTCGCCGATCACCCCGTCCTTGACCCACTCCACCCGGCGGGTCGGCGCGCCGTTGTCGAACACGCTGATCCCCTCGCCCGAGCGGGAGGCGGTCAGGAACGGCTCGTACTCCAGGCCGGGCGCGGCCGGGTCGCAGGCCATCGTCAGCGGGAGGTCGGTGAGCCGCTCGCCGGTGCGCGGGCCGTCCGGACCGGCCAGCGCGCTGCGCCCCTCGTGCGCCGGGCGGCCGTCCATCGACCAGGCCAGGTAGATCATCAGGTCGGCGACGGCCGAGGGCGGCAGCACCGTCTCGTACCGGCCCGGCGCCAGGGTCAGCTTGCGCCGGCCCCACTCCAGGCGCCGCGCCGCCTCCGCGGCCAGCCCGATCACGTCGACGTCGGTGAAGTCGGCGGTGGAGGCGCCGGTCCAGGCCGACCCGGACAGGTCCGGCGTCTTGGCGTTCAGCTCGATGGACCCGGTCGGCTGCACCCAGCGCCTGCGCAGGCCGGTCGAGGTGCCCAGCCAGGTGGTGGTCAGCTCGTGGCTGGCGAAGCCGTACTGGCGCTGCGGCCCGGCCAGCACCTCGGCCAGCCCGGCGGCCAGCGGCCCGAACACCCCGATCGAGGTCTCCGCGCCCGCCTCCGCCCAGCCCGGGTCGTCGCCGGTCGGCTCGGGCAGCGGGAGGGCGTCCTCGGCGGGGCCCGCGTCGCGCGCCGTCGCCTCGGCCGCCGCCACCAGCTCCTCCAGCTGGGCGACGGCGGTGACCGCGGCACTGGAGCTGGCCACCCCGGCCGCGACGCCGCCGTCCACCGCCACGAACGCGATCACCGTGACCCGGCCGGACGTGGTGTGCCCGTTGGTCGTCATCGTCGAGTTCGCCCAGCGCAGCACGGCCTCGCTGGTCTCGCGCACGAGCACCGCGCACCCGTGCAACCGGGTGCCCGCGGCCAGCGCGCGCTCGACGACGTCCTGGGCCCGCCAGCGCTGGGCCGCCCCGCTCGATGCCGCGATCGCCGCCTCGGTCACTGCCCCTCCTCCTGGGTGTTCAGCACGGAGATCCCGCGGAAGCGGGCAGCCGGGCAGCCGTGGCTGACCGGGGCCTCCTGGCCCGGCTGGGCCTTGCCGCAGTTCATGGCCCCGCCCAGGCGCCACGTCGACGGGCCGCCCACCGCGTCCATCGCGCCCCAGAAGTCGGTGGTGGTGGCCTGGTAGGCGACGTCGCGCAGCTGGCCGGCCAGCCGGCCGCCCTCGATGCGGAAGAACCGCTGCCCGGTGAACTGGAAGTTGTAGCGCTGCATGTCGATCGACCACGACTTGTCGCCGACGACGTAGATGCCGCGCTCGACGCCGGCGATCAGCTCGTCGGTGCCGGTGTCGCGGGCCGGGTCGGGGCGCAGCGAGACGTTCGCCATCCGCTGCAGCGGCACGTGGTGGGGGGAGTCGGCGAAGGCGCAGCCGTTGCTGCGCTCCAGGCCGAGCCGGGGCGCGAACGTGCGGTCGAGCTGGTAGCCGACGAGCACGCCGTCGCGCACGAGGTCCCATTCGGTGGTCGCCACGCCGTCGTCGTCGTAGCCGATGGTGGACAGGCCGTGCGGGACGGTCCGGTCGCCGGTGACGTGCATGTGCTCGGAGCCGTAGCGCAGCGTGCCGAGCTGGTCGGGGGTGGCGAAGCTGGTGCCGGCGTAGGCGGCCTCGTAGCCGATCGCCCGGTCGTACTCGGTGGCGTGGCCGATCGACTCGTGGATGGTCAGCCACAGGTTGGTCGGGTCGATCACCAGGTCGTAGGGCCCGGCGGCCACGCTGGGCGCCTTGGCCTTCTCGGCCAGCAGCTCGGGGATCTCGCGCAGCTCGGCGTCCCAGTCCCAGCCCTCGCCGGTCAGGTACTCCCAGCCGCGCCCGACCGGCGGGGCCAGCGAGGCCATCGACTCGAACCCGCCCGCCGCCCGGTCGACGGCGGTCGCGGTGATCGCCGGGGCGACCCGCACCCGCTGCTGGACGGTCGAGGTGCCCGCCATGTCGGCGTAGAACTTGCACTCCCTGACCTGGGCCACCCCGGCGTGCACGTGGTCGACGCCGTCGCTGGCCAGCAGCCGCTGGGACCGCTCGACCAGCAGCTCCACCTTCTCCCGGGTCGGCACGAGCAGCGGGTCGACGTCGTAGTCCGACACCCACACCGCGTCGACGTGCACGGGCTCGTCGGCCCGTTCCACCCGCTCGACGGCCACCGGGGCCAGCGTCCGGGCCACCTCGACGGCCCGCGCGGCCGTCGCCGCGGCCCGCCGCGGGGTCAGCTCGACGTGCGAGGCGAACCCCCACACCCCGTCCACGACGACCCGCACGGCCAGCCCGACCGTCGTGGAGTCGCCGATGCCGGTGACCCGCCCGTCGCGCAGGTCGATCGACTGGTTGACGATCCGCTCGACGCGCAGGTCGGCGTGCGAGGCGCCGAGCTCGCGGGCCCGCCCGAGCGCGGCGTCGGCCAGCGCGGCGAGCGGTAGGGCGCGGAACTGCGGATCGATCCGGTCGGCCGGATCGGCGACGGGGGCCATGCCCGCAACGTAACCCGCGGCGCCGGGTTCGCCGTGGATCACTGCGCGGCGTGCCGACCCGCCGCCGGTCCGGCCGGACCCCGGCCTCGGCGACCGGCGCCGCGGCGTCGAGCGTGACCGGGCGGCGGTCGGTTCGGCACGGTGAGGATGCGGTTCGTCACGCCCAGTGGCACCGGGCCGGTCGCTCGGGCCGAGCAGCGCCGTGGAGCCCTCGTTCGACCGCTCGTCGCCGCAACCGACGCGCTCAGATCTTCTCCGAATCGTTCTCGGAACCCGACGCAACCTCAATCCGGGCCGGGCGTCTCCCCATCGTGACGACCTTCCCGCCCTCGGTGGTTCGGGCGCTCCCGAACCCGCACCGGCCCGCCGCGGCCGCGTGCCCCCGGGCCGCCGGCGCGCGGGATGTTCTCGATCATCTGCGGCACGGGACCGGTTCCGGTCCGGTGCCGCGGAGCCCCCAGGAGGACGTGTGAGCACCCTTACGCCCGACCGCCCGGCCCTCTCCACGCAGGCGCTGGCCGCGCCGCCGCACGTGGAGACCCGACCGCGGCAGTACCCGCAACCGACGCGCACCCCGTTCCCGACGGTGTCGGTGGTGGTCCCGGTGCGCAACGAGGCGCGCAACCTGGAGATCGTGCTGCCGGCCATCGCCGCGGTGCGCCCGGCCGTGCACGAGATCATCGTCGTGGACGGCAACTCCACCGACGGCTCGCTGGAGGCGGCCCGCCGCGTGCTGCCCTGGGTCCGCACGATCACCCAGACCCGCAAGGGCAAGGGCAACGCCATGGCCTGCGGGTTCGCCGCCGCCACCGGCGACGTCATCGTGATGTTCGACGCCGACGGCTCGGCCGACCCGGCCGAGATCCCGGCGTTCGTCTCGGCGCTGGTCGCCGGGGCCGACTTCGCCAAGGGCAGCCGGTTCACCACCGGCGGCGGCAGCGACGACATCACCCTGCTGCGCCGCGGCGGCAACGCCGGGCTCAACGGGGTGGCCAACGCGCTGTTCGGCACGTCGTACACCGACCTGTGCTACGGCTACAACGCCTTCTGGGCCGACCTGCTGCCGATCCTCGACCTGCCCGCCATCGACGCGGCGGCCCCCGCCGACGGCATGCTCTGGGGCGACGGGTTCGAGATCGAGACCGTGCTCAACTGCCGCGTCGCCGCGGCGGGGCTGCGCATCACCGAGGTGCCGTCCATCGAGCGGCTGCGGGTCTTCGGCGACTCCAACCTGCGCACCTTCGCGGACGGCACGCGGGTCCTGCGTACGCTGCTGGCCGAGCACCGGCGGGCCGACCGCCGGTCGTCCGTCCGCCGCTCCCGCTGAGCCCACCGCCGAGCACCGGGACCGAGCAGCCGACCCGGAGGAGAACCCCGTGACCACCGCCCCCGCCGTCACGGCGAGCGTCGTGATCTGCGTCTACACCGAGAAGCGGTGGAACGACATCGTCGACGCGGTCGCCTCGGTCCAGGACCAGACCGTCACCCCGCCGCACCGGCTGATCGAGACGCTCGTCGTCGTCGACCACAACGAGGCGCTGCTGGAGCGGGCCAGGGCGCGGTTCACCGACCCGGGCGTGCGGGTGCTGCCCAACGCCAACAAGCAGGGCCTGTCCGGGGCGCGCAACACGGCGGTCGCCGAGACCACCGGAGACATCGTGGTCTTCCTCGACGACGACGCGTCGGCCCGGCCCGGCTGGCTGGACGCCCTGCTGGCCCCCTACGCCGACCCGACCGTCGCGGGCGTCGGCGGTGTCGCGCACCCGCGCTGGCCGACCAACCGCCCGCGCGTGCTGCCCGGCGAGGCCCCCTACGACCCGGACGCCACCGGCGAGCTGGACTGGATCGTCGGCTGCACCTACACCGGCCAGCCGCGCAAGCAGGCCGAGGTGCGCAACGTCATGGGCTGCAACATGTCGTTCCGCCGGGAGGTGTTCGACCGGGTCGGCGGGTTCGCCGAGGACATCGGCCGGATCGGCAAGAACCCGCTGGGCTGCGAGGAGACCGAGCTCTGCATCCGGGCCCACCAGGCCTACCGCCGGGCCGGGGAGAAGATCCGCATCCTGTTCGAGCCGGCCGCGGTGGTCGACCACCGGGTCAGCTCCGACCGCGTCGAGTGGTCCTACCTGCGCAGGCGCAGCTGGTCGGAGGGCCTGTCCAAGGCCGCCGTGTCGAAGATGGTCGGCGCGGGCGACGGGCTGTCCACCGAGCGCAGCTACGTGGCGAAGGTGCTCCCGTCGGCGGTGCTGCGCGAGCTGAAGGAGGGCCGGGTGTCCTCGGCCGCCGCGGTGGTCACCGCGCTCGCCTTCACCAGCGCGGGCTACGTGCGCGGCAAGCTGCCCGGCGCCACCGCGGGCGTGCGGATGCCCGGCGACCCGCAGGCCGGCCTCGGCCCCCTCACACCGCCGCCCGCCTCGGGCACCGGCCAGAACATCGCCGCCCAGTCACCGACCGCGGCGAACCCGTCCGCCGAGCCGGTTCGCGTCCCGCAGCCCGACCAGGTCGCGCCCAGCCCGAACACCGGTGCCTGAGAGCCGCCCGCCGCTCGACGACCCCCAGGACCCCGCCGCCCGGCCGCCCCGGGCCGTCACCAGCTTCGTCCACCACCGGGCCCGGCTGACCGAGGGCCAGCAGCGGGCCTGGGACCGCTGGTGGCCCGTGCGCGGGCACGAGGTGGCCGACCTGGTGTCGGGCGCCCGGCCCTACGACCCGGCGGCGTGGTTCGGCCGCTCCGCCCCGCTGGTCATGGAGATCGGCTCCGGGATGGGGGAGTCGACCGCGGCGATGGCCGCCGCCGAGCCCGGCACCGACCACCTGGCGGTGGAGGTGTTCGAGCCGGGCATCGCCCAGCTGCTGATGCGGGTGGCCGAGGCGGGGCTGACCAACCTCGTCGTGCTGCGCGGCGACGCGGTGGTGCTGCTGCGCGAGCGCGTGCCGAGCGGCTCGCTCGACGGTGTGCGGATCTTCTTCCCGGATCCGTGGCCCAAGCGGCGCCACCGCAAGCGCCGGCTCGTGCAGCCCGATCTCGTGGCCGTGCTGGCCGACCGGATCCGCCCGGGCGGCACCCTGCACCTGGCCACCGACTGGGCCGACTACGCCGTCCAGATGCTCGACGTGTGCGGCGCCGAGCCCCGGTTGCGCCCCGCCACCGCCGACGGCTGGCTGCCGCGCCCGTCCTGGCGCCCGGTGACCAAGTTCGAGGCGCGGGCCCGCGTCGAGGGCCGCGAGGTGCGTGACCTGCTCTACTACAAGGAGTAACGATACATCGCCTGAATAGCGCATCTCGCGATGCGACGTTCTTTCGTCACCCTGGGTAGGAAGGACTCCTCCCGGTGATCACCGGGGGCCGGCGGACGAAAGGCAGAGGTACGGGTGACGATCGTCGTACGGGACTCCGAGGTCCCCGCTCCCCGCGACTGCCACTCCCACTCCACCGACAGCGGTCCAGCGCCCGGCCGCCCGGTCGACCCGGCCGAGGCCGAGGAGTTCCTCACCCAGTTGCACGCCGAGACCGGCCGCCCCGTGCGCAGGCGGCTGCACGAGGTCCTCACCGAGATCGACCGCACGGGCACCTACACCCACACGCCCGAGGAGCTCGTCTTCGGCGCCAGGGTGGCCTGGCGCAACGCGGCCCGCTGCATCGGCAGGCTGTACTGGAACAGCCTGCGCGTCCGCGACCTCAGGCACGTGCGCGATCCCGCCGACGTGGCCGCGGAGTGCGTCACCCACCTTCGCGAGGCGGGCCGGGGCGGGCGGATCCGCTCCACCCTGACGGTGTTCGCCCCCAGCACGCCGGACGCCAGTGGTCCGCGCATCCACAACGAGCAACTCATCCGCTACGCGGGCCACCGGCTGGCGGACGGCGGGGTGCGCGGCGACGCGCGCAACGCCGCCCTCACCGACCGCGCCGTGGGGCTGGGGTGGCGGCGCCCCGACCCGCCCGGCCGCTTCGACGTGCTGCCGCTGCTCGTCTCGGTCGACGGCGGTGTGCCGGAGCTGTTCGAGCTGCCCGACGACGCCGTGCTGGAGGTCGAGCTGACCCACCCCGAGCTCGACTGGTTCGCCGACCTGGCGCTGCGCTGGCACGCCGTACCGGCGATCAGCGCCATGCCACTGGTCGTGGGCGGGGTGACCTACCCGGCCGCGCCGTTCAACGGCTGGTACATGGCCACCGAGATCGGCGCCCGCAACCTGGTCGACCCCGACCGCTACGACCTGCTCCCGGCCGTCGCCGCCGGGATGGGGCTGGACACCGGTTCCCCCCGCACGCTCTGGCGCGACCGCGCGGCGCTGGAGGTGCTGCGGGCCGTCCAGCACTCGTTCGACGCCGCCGGGGTCACCATCACCGACCACCACACCGAGTCCGAGCGCTTCCTGGTGCACGTGGACAAGGAGGAGCGCGCGGGACGGTCCTGCCCCGCGGACTGGAGCTGGATCGTGCCGCCGGTCTCGGGCGGCCTCACCCCGGTCTTCCACCGCTACTACGACGTCCCGCAGCCCGGGACCCGGCCCGCCTACCTCACGCGCGAGGGTGAGTGAACGCGCAGCACGTCGCATCAACTCTCACGTAGTCGCCGTTCGACTCACGAGACAGACCGCTTGTCGCGCAACAGCGGCCGATCGGCGTAGAATACTGGGCTGAAACGTCGAGCGTGCCGGTGTGACGACCAGTCGGCCCGCGACGCACGTCACTCCCGGGATGAGCTTTGACCGCAGGGAACCGACCGTTCGACCAACCCAGATGTATGGCGGGCCCGCCGGCTTGTAGCGTCCTCCCCGGGACACCGACGCAGGAGGGACCAGCCGGCGATGGCCACCGACAAGCAGTCCGACGGCTTGGCTAAGACCCTGACACAGCTGTTCGAGCTCTTCCCCAACCCCGCCACCAAGCGCCCGTACACGTTCGAGGAGGCGGCCGACCAGATCAACAAGCGGGCCGCAGAGCTCCCCGACGACGAGCGCAAGACGCGCACCATCTCCAGCACCTACATCTGGCAGCTCACCCGGGGCAAGCGCAACAACCCGACCGTGGGCCACCTCAACTCGCTGGCCGACCTGTTCAACATCAGCCTCAGCCAGCTGATCGACGCCATCGGCCCGGCCGACAACGCGCAGGCCCGCGAGGACCTCCAGGTGATCGCGGCCATGCGGTCCGCGGGCGTCCTGGAGATCATGCACCGCGTGCGCGGCATGCCGGAGGATTCCCGGCGCACGCTGCTGGCCGTGCTGGAGCACGCCCAGCTCAGCGGTCCGAGCGACTCGCCGGCCACCCGGAGCTGACCCGTCGCGGTCCCCTTTCCGCCGGGGTGAAGGACCCGGCTACGCGGTGCGCAGCTGGCGACGGCAGTCGTCGGGGAAGCACTCGGCGAGGAACTCGTCGATGAGCGGGTCGCGCCAGGCGCGCGCCACCGCGACCAGGAAATCGGCTTCCTCGGACAGCGATCCCGGCGGCTCGGGTACGCGTTCCGGGAAGTGCGCCGCACCCGGGCCCGGCGGGCGGGCGCCGCGGGCCCTCGCCTCGATCGCGTAGCGCAGCCAGCAGGCCTCGGCCAGCACGGCCACCGCCTGCTCGCCGAGGGAGCCGCGCCGCGAGCGCGCGAAGCCGTCCGCGCACTCCATCGCGAACCCGCCCTCGACCACCCCGAACAGGGTCCAGGACGCGTCGCGGATGGCGATGACCCTGCGGTAGAGCTGCCCGGCCGGCTTGCGCACCGCCCACCGGTGCTCGACCGTCGTCACCCCCCACTCCGGCACCGCCGCCCCCAGCTCGCGGGCGAGCCCGTCGAGCCGGCGCAGCGCGAGGTGGGCCCCGACCCAGCCGCGGATCGCCTGCACCACCGCCAGCACGCGCCCGGCGAGCACACCCGCCGCGATGACGGCCAGGCCCGTCGGCGCCAGCGGGGCGCCCGCCGCGCCGAGCCGCTCGACGCCGGGCAGCCCGACCGCGGCCACCACCAGCTGGGCCGCCATGGTGGCCCCGGCGAAGGCCACCAGGACCAGGCCGGCGAACGTGCAGGCCACGGCGACCCGCCCGCGCAGGCGGTCGAGGCCGGGCCCGAAGGCGCGCAGCACCGGCAGCAGCACCGCCGCCGCGGCGACCGGACCGGCCGCGGTGACCGCCCACAGCCCGAGGACCGCGGGGTCGTGGACGTGCTCGGGGAACTGGGCGTGCGTCGGGGGAGCGCCGGGCAGCCCGGACACCGCGAACAGGGCGCACTGCAGGACGCCGATCGGCACGCCGATCACGGCCGCGGACACCCGCGGCCGCAGTGGTGTCGGCGAGACCTGCCGGGCCATGCCGAACGCGGCCGCGGCGGCCAGTGTCACGTAGAGGCACTGCGCGAGCGTGGCGGGGCCGGCCAACCCGGCCGGGCCGAGCAGGTCCTCCACCTCGTCCAGCTCCAGCAGCAGCACCACGGCGCAGCTGCAGAGCGCGGTGGCCAGTGCGCGCTGCGACGGCGAGCCCCAGACCAGGCGGGGCAGCCCGGCGGCGAGCAGCAGCGCGGCGGCGACGACCGTCGGCCACATCACCGCTCGGCCCGCCGGGGTTCCGGTCCGTCCGACGTCATCAGGTGTCCCGGCCGGTCAGGCGTAGGCGTCGGCGAGGCGGGCCGCCCCGCGGCTGAGCGCGGAGTGCGCGGCCCAGGTGCGCGGGGCCGTCTCGTGCCAGCTGCCGAGCAGGATGGCCGCGGCCGCGTCGGCCTCGTCCTCGCAGTGCTCGGAGTAGCCGGCCTCGGCGATGCCGAGCCAGGCCCGGCGCCGGTCGGTGGGGGGGCCCGCCACCGCCAGCGGCGCGACGGAGCCGTGCCCGAGCAGGAGGTGCGCCAACTCGTGGACGGCGTTGTGCGTGCGGTGCAGGCGGCTGCGGGACTGGGCGTAGTAGACGTGGTCCCGGTCGGCCATGGTCAGGCAGTAGCCGCAGACGGTGGCCGCACCGGACCGCACCGAAATGGGGGTGAGCACGATTTCACGCCCACCACGCAATTGCACCAGTTCGCCCAGAAACCTCTCGAGATCAAAGGGTGACCGGGCCCGCACACCCAGGCCGGCCAGTGTCTGAGCGCTCCGGTCGAGGAGATCGGGCCAGGAGGGGGGCGTCGGGCGGGCGCGCTGCGCCAGTATCCGCCGAGTACTCCGGGCGAATGCGCCCGGTCCGCCCCGTGTGATCATCTTGCCCTCCGGAAACGTTGATCACGCCGTTGTTCCCGCGGCCACCCCCGCCCACGCAATGATAAGGGACAACTATCCATGCGCCAGTCCCGAATAACTCGGCATTCGGTCTAGTAGATCAACATACTGTGCGCCTGCATTCGCAGATGCAGGCAACGACGATCATGGCGGGAGAATCCGCCGGTGGGTGCCCGGAGCAGCCACCCATGCGCGGTCGTGGGCCCGAGCGGCGGACCCGCCGTCCCCTGGCCGGAGCCGCCATTGTCCCATGCACTTGCACCGTGACTCTGCATTTCAGTTCATGGCCCTCCGGCTGCCATGGTCCATCGGTTGACGACCTGGTGAACGAGCGTTGACGCGCTCGAGTCCGCACACTGTGCATGCTACCTGCGGCTACCTCGTTGAACTGCGGGGATGCAGAGCGGCACGGCGACAGTACGCACTGCTAACCGACACATACCGCCCCCACCTCCTCACGTACGGTTGACACACTCGGTTCATCTCAGTTTATGATCCTCCTGCCAACTTCGCTGAGGATTGGCACACGGTCCGTCGCGCTCCGCGCGGCGACCCCGCCCTGTCGGAACGGAGCGCACGCGATGATCGACCCCGCCCCGCTCGCCCACGAGCCGTCCGACAGCGAACTCGCCCGCCGCGTCGCCCTGCTGGAGCTGCCGCCCGAGCACCCGCAGCGCATCTGGGAACCGTTCACCCGCTACCTCGACCGCCCCACCTCGCTCACCACCGCGCTGCTGCAGCGCTGGCTCGGCGGCCGGCCGGTCACCGTCACCGACCTGCTCACCCGCCGCCACGGCGACCGGCAGTACCGCGTCGTGTCGCTGGTCACCACGTTCGACGGCGAGCAGGTGCCCCTCTGCCACGCGACGGCGGTGGTCGACCTGCGGTTGCTGCCCGGATGGGCCCGCGACGTGCTGACCCGCACCGAACAACCCCTCCCCCGCACGCTGCACCGCGCCGGCGCGATCCGCGACCGCACCACGTCCACCGTCCTGGACCCCGACCCGGACGCCCCCGGCGACGCGGGCCTGCGCACGCGCGGGGCGTTCCGGCTGCCCGCCGCGGGCGGGCGGTCCGTCGCCACCGTCGAGGAGTGGTTCACCGGGTACGTCCTGGAGCTGGCGGCCCCGGTCCGCACCCTGGACCGCCCGCGCGACCAGCGGGCGGCCGACCTGGACACCGCGCTGGTCCGGCTGCTGCACCAGCGCCGCGTGCTGACGGCGACCGACCCGCGCCGGCCGGTCGACGCCGAACCGGACACCGAGCAGCGGCTGCCCCGCCAACTGGTGCACCTCTTCCGGCGCGGTCGCGGGGAGTCGCGCACGGCACCGCTGGTCGAACCCCCGCGGACGAGCACCCAGAACGCCGACCGGCAAGGAGCGTGACGTGCTGACCCCGAGCAGCCGGCGCAGACCCCACGCTCCCGCGCCCCGCCACCCCCGACCCCGTCCGTCCGCCCGGCGCCGCCGCCCCTAGCGCGCCCCTCCCCGGACGGGCCGAACGGTCCGCCGTCCCCCCCCGCACCCGCCGGTGCCCCTGCCCCACGCCCGACTCGGTGGATGGAGCCGACGTGATCACGCTGCCCAGCCTTGACCTCCCCCGACCCAACCCCTGCGTCCTGCGCCACCTCGCCCGCACCCCGCTGCGCGACCCGCAGACCGCCTGCGGCCGCCCCTTGTACGTGCAGCGCCTCGGTACCGTCGTGCTCCCGCACCAGCGGGTCGCCGCCACCCTCGACGAGAGCGCGGGATGGGTCTGCACGGTCACCGGGGGCACGTTGGACGTCCGCACGCCGGTGGGGGCGTTCGTCATCGGCGACGTCGAGATCGCGGCCGCGCTGGAGGTCCGCGACGTGTGCCACCCGCTGGCCGACCTCTCGCCCACCGAGTTCTGCCAGGCCTGGCTGGTCCGCGTCTGGGACCGCTTCCCCGGCGGGCGCAGGCTGCAGGCCGCGCAGGCGCTGCTGGAGTTCGTCGAGCTCGACTCGCTGACCGTGGCCACCGCCCCGGCGTGGCAGCCCGACCTGGCCCGGCGCGCCGGGCTGGCGCACGCCCGCGGCGTCGCCCGGCACTGCGCGGAGCTGAGCACCGCCGGGCTGCTCAGCCCCCGCTTCGTGGTCCCGGCGACCAGACCCGACGACGAGCAACGCCGGTACCGGCTCCAGCTGCCGCCGGCGGTGGCGGCATGAGCGAGCTCGCGAGCGAATCGATGGCACAGCGTCCCGGCGAAGCGTCGGCCGAGCCCTGCGAGGCAGTGCGATGAGTCGAGATCGCGCCGAGCAGCTCAAGCCGACCTTGAAGGCGGTGGCGGCGCGGATGCTGCCGCCGGTCACCCCGATCGGGTTCCCGGCCGCCACCGACATCGACTTCTCGCTCATCGCGCCGCTGTCGCCGGGCACGCTGAACAACATCGGCGATCCGACGGTGCCCGGGCTGGAGCACCGCAACGTCAAGGACCTCGAGCGCGAGGTCGTCGGGATCCTCGCCGAGTGGTTCCAGGCCCCCCGCCAGGACCGCTGGGGCTGCGTGACCACCGGCGGCACCGAGGGCAACCTCTACGGGCTCTACCTGGCCCGCACCGCGCTGCCCAACGGGGTCGTCTACTTCGCCGAGACGGCGCACTACAGCGTGGCCAAGGCCGCGCACCTGCTGGGCCTGCCCGCGGTTCGGGTGCCCACCCGCAACGGCGGCGAGCTGGACTACCAGGAGCTGGCCGAGCGGGTGAACACCCACCGCCACCGCCCGGCCATCGTGGTGGCCACGGTGGGCACCACGATGACCGAGGCCGTCGACAACGTGGCCGCGATCAAGGTCTCGCTCGACCGGGTCGGCATCCCCGACGACCGCCGCTACGTCCACGTCGACGCCGCGCTGACCGGCATCCCGCTGGTCCTGCTGCACGGCACCCACCCCAGCGTCAACCTCAGCGAGGTCGGCCACGTCGACAGCCTGACCATCAGCGGGCACAAGTTCCTGGCCACGCCGGAGCCGTGCGGCGTGCTGATCACCCGGCGCCGCCACCGCGACCGGGTGGCCCGCAACGTCAGCTACATCGGCGGGGTCGACGCGACCATCGCCGGCTCCCGCTCGGGGCACACGGTGCTGCAGCTGTGGTGGGCGCTGCGCTCCCTGGACCGGCCCGACCACCAGCGCCGCGCCGAGCGGGCGCGGGCGGTGGCCGCGCACACCGTGCGCAGGCTGACCGAGGCCGGCTGGGCGGCGTGGCGGCACAAGCACGCCTTCACCGTGGTCATGAAGGCGCCGAGCCCGGCCATGATCCAGCGCTGGGCGCTGGCCACCCACGGCGAGTGGAGCCACATCGTCTGCGTCCCGGGGGTGACCACCGAGGTCATCGACCGGTTCGTCGACGAGCTGGTGGCCGAGCAGCGCAACGAGTACCAGCCCGCCGCCCCGGCGCGCGCCGCGCGCCGGCGCTGGTGGCAGCGCCAGCGCGTCGAGCACGTCGGCTGGCCGGCCGCGCCGCACACCGGTCTCCCACCGGTCGGCTGAACGGGGACGACGATGATCAGCGAGCAGTTCATCTGGCTCGGCGTGGCGGTCAACTTCCTGGCCGGCATCGGCTACGTCATGGCCACCGTGCGCGGGCAGGCCCGGCCGAACCGGGTGTCCTGGGGGCTGTGGGCCGTCACCGCATGGCTGGCCTTCTTCGGGCAGCTCTCCGAGGGCGTCGGGATGCCGGCGCTGCTCACCCTGACCGTGGCCCTGATCCCGAGCCTGATCTTCCTGGCCTCCTTCGTCGGCGGCGCCTACTGGGAGTTCAGCAGGCTCGACATCACCTGCGGGGTGTTCTCGCTGGTCACCCTGGTGGCCTGGCAGCTCACCGCGTCCGGGCTGGTGGCGATCGTGCTGAGCATCGCCGTCGACGCGCTGGCCGGCGTCCCCACCATCGTCAAGGCCTACCGGGAGCCGGAGTCGGAGTCGCACGGCGCCTACACCGCGGGCATGTTCAGCGCGGCCTGCACGCTGCTCACGCTCACCGAGTTCACCATCGCCACCGCGGCCTTCGCGATCTACTTCTTCACCCTGTGCGCCACGGTCAGCTTCCTGCTGCTGGTGACGCCGAGGCTGCGCACCCGGGCGCTGAGCAACTCGCTGCGCTTCCCCACGACCTACCCGCTGCCCCGCCAGGCCACCGACGAGCGGCTGCGCGACCCGTTCGGACCGCCGGTGTACCGGCGCTCCGACCGGTTCGTCTCCGCGGCGCACCGGCCCGACCTGGAGGGAGTGCGCACCTACCGCGGCATCCCGCACATCGACCTCGAGGTGCGGGTGCGGATCGGGCAGCTCGCGCACGGCGTGGACGCCCGCGTCCCGGTCGTCGTGCCGACGGGGGCGGTCGACCTGGGACGGACCGTGTCCCACTACTCCAGCCCGGGAACCGTCGAGGGCACGGTGCTGTCCTCCGGCCCGGGGCCGGAGCCCCGGGTCTCGGTGCCGGCCCAGCGCACCGGCGGGCACCCGTCGGTGGCGGTGCCGGCCGAGCCGGTCGCGGCGATGTCGAGGCCCACCGGCGCCGGCACCGGCTCCCGCGCTTCGGCCCGCCCGCCCACCCCGCACCCGGCCGGCCCGCGGACCCCGGTCGGCGGCCCGACCCCGCAGGCCACCGGCCGCCCGGGCGCCGACGCCGCCCCGGCCGACCCGACCAGCCCGCGGGTCACCGTGCCCGGCGCCCGCCCGGCGCCGGCCACGGAGCGGATCCGGCCCGGCTCGGTGCCCGCCGGGCCCACCGACCGAGTGGTGCCGCCGACCCCGCCCACCGACCGGATCGTCCCGCCGGCCCCGCCCACCGACCGGGTCGTGCCGCCACCCGCCGACCGCCTGCTCCCACCGGGCCACCCGGCCGCCAGGCCGTCGCCGGAGCCCGGCCGTCCCGCCCCGCACTTCGGCAGGCCCGGCCCGACCCCGGGCCTGCCGCCCGCCGCGGCCGCCCGCCGCGAACGGGCCCGCTACGACCACGGCTTGTTCGACCCCCGCTACGAGCACGGCCACCGGCCGTCCCCGCCGCCGTTCGACCCGCCCGCACCGCCGACCCGGCGCCGTGGCTCCGTCCGCCGAGCGCTGCCCGTCGCCGCGGGCACCGTCGCCGCGCTCGGCGCGCTGGCCGTGGCGGGCGTGCTGCTGGTCGACGTGCGCCCGATGCCCTCACCGGGCGGGCAGGCCGCCGCGGTCGGCGTCCCGCCGAGCCGGCCGGAGGTCGTCCAGGTCCCGGCCGCCCCGGTGGGACCGATCGCCACGAGCATCGCGGTGCCGACCGTGCGCGCGGTGGTCCCGGTCGGCGCCACACCGGGGGACGTCGCCGTCGCCCCCGACGGCCGGACCGCGCTGATCGCGCACCGCGCCGCCGGGTTCGTCTCGGTGCTCGACACCAGCCTCGACAAGGTCACCGCGACGATCGCGGTGCCGGCCGGGCCGCCGCGGTTCGTGGCGTTCTCGCCCGACAGCAGCCGCGCCTACATCACGGTCTTCGACGACGCGCGCACCGTCAGCCTGGTCGCGGTGCTCGACACCACCACCGACACCCTGCTGACCACGATCCCGGTCGGGCAGCGGCCGTTCGCCGCCGCCGTGACGCCCGACGGCAGCCGGCTGTGGGTGCCCAGCCACGACGACGCCCGCATCGACGTCGTCGACACCGCCACCAACGCGGTCACGACGTCGATCCCGGTGCCCGCCAGCCCGCACGGGGTGGCGTTCTCCGCCGACGGCAGCCGGGCCTACGTGGCGAGCCACGAGTCGAACGTGGTCAGCGTGCTCGACACGGCGAGCGCGACACCGGTGGCCACGATCCCGGTCGGCACCAGCCCGCAGAGCGCCGCGGTGGGCGACGGGCAGACCGCGGTGGCCAACTACGACGCCGGCAGCGTGACGATCATCGACGCGGCGGGCGCCGCCGTGGCCGAGGTCCCCGTGGGGCGCACCCCGCAGGACGTCGGCTACGCGCCGGACGGGCGCTACCTCTACACCGCCAACGTCGAGGACGACACCGTGTCGGTCGTCGACACCGCGGCGCGCGCCGTCACCGCGACGATCCCGGTCTGCGCCGGGCCGACCAGCGTCGCGCCCCACCCGACCGGGCGCGTCGCCTACGTGACCTGCGTCGACAGCGGCGAAGTCCTGATCATGGACACCACCGCCGACCAGTGACCGCGCCGCCACCCGGGCGGCGCGGCGTGAGACAGGAAGGGACGGGGAGAGATGAGCACGACGAGGAGAGCCGCCACGGCGGCGGGGTGCACCGGCAACGGCCGCCCGGCCCAGCCGCGACCGAGCCGGCCGACCGGCCGCTGACCGCGAGCGCCACCGCCCCCGGCCGAGCACCTCAGGCCGGGGGCGGCGGCAGTCCGGGCACCTGGCGGGTCCGGCCGCGGAACTCGGCCACCGGAGCCTCCCCCATCCGCACGGTGACGTCGTAGAGCCCGGACCGGCCGACCAGCGCCCGCTCGACCGCCTCGGCCACCAGCTCGGCGCCGTGCGGCACCGGGCGCAGGAACGCGATGTCCGCGCCCGCGGCCACCGCGGACACGCCGTGGCTGTTCGACGCGTAGGCCAGCGCCGCGTCGGCCAGCAGGAACAGGTAGCCGCCGTGGCAGATGCCGTGCCCGTTGACGTGCCGGTCCCGCACCGTCATCGCCACCCGGGCGCGCCCCGGGCCGACATCCAGCAGCCGCACCCCGGCGCCCTCTGCGGCCCGGTCGGCCCGCTCCATCGCCGCCGCCGCACCGCGCGCGACCTCCGCCGCGTCCGCCGCCCCGTCGACCGCGCCACCACCCGCATCGTCCACGACCGGACCCTAAGCCGATCTCCTCCGATCGCCCCCTCGCCCACCCGGATAGGGTCGGCGGATGCTGCCCGCCTGCGTCCCGGACCGGCCGTCGTGATCGCCCCGACCGGCCCGGCGCCGCGCACGCTGCTGGTGTGGGACGCCCCGAACATGGACATGAGCCTCGGGTCGCTGCTGGGCGCCCGGCCGACGTCGGCGTTCCGGCCCCGGTTCGACGCCGTGGGCCGCTGGCTGCTCGACGTGGCCGGCCCGGAGTCGGTCGCCGAGGCCACGGTGTTCACCAACGTCGTGCCGGGCAGCACCGAGGTCGTGCGGCCGTGGGTCGAGGCGCTGCGCAACGTCGGTTTCGCGGTCTTCGCCAAGCCGAAGGTCACCGAGGACTCCGACGTCGACGACGACATGCTGGCGCACATCCGGCTGCGCGCCGCCGAGGGCCACCTCGAGCACGTCGTGGTCGCCTCCGGCGACGGCCGCGCGTTCCGCGAGCCGCTGGAGGAGCTGCACCGCTCGGGCATCCCGATCACCGTGATCGGGTTCCGCGAGCACGCCAGCTTCGCGCTGAACTCGGAGGTCATCGAGTTCGTCGACCTGGAGGACATCGAGGGCGTCTTCCGCGAGCCGCTGCCGCGCATCACGCTCGACTCGCTGCCCGACACCGGCGCCTGGCTGCCGCCGTTCCGCTCGCTGCGCTCGCTGCTCGAGTCCCGCCGGTGACCGGCGGCGGCGCGGTCCGGCTGCTCGCCCCGGTCCTGCTCCCCTGCGACCCGGGCTGCTCGGTCGTGCGGGACGCGGTCGTGGACATCACCGCCGAGGGCCGGATCTCGTTCGCCGGCCCGCGGGCCAGCGCCCCGGCCTCCGACGCCGCCGTGCGCGCGCTACCCGGCGCGCTGCTGCCCGGGCTGGTCAACACCCACGCGCACACCCCCATGGCGGTGCTGCGCGGGCTCGGCGGCGACCTGCCGCTGCTGCGCTGGCTGCACGAGGTCATGTGGCCCGCCGAGGGCCGGTTGACCGGCGAGCACGTGCGCGCGGGGATGGCCGCGGGCTGCGTGGAGATGCTGCGCAACGGCTGCACCACCAGCGTCGAGATGTACTTCTTCACCCGCGAGGTGGTCGACGCCGTCACGGCGGTCGGGTCGCGGGTGCTGCTGACCCCCGGGGTGATCGCGGCCCCGGGCTGGGACCGGTTGGGCAGCTGGGAGGCCATGCGCGACGCCATCTCGCGCCGGATCGACCGCGACGGCCTGCGCTCGGGCCCGGGCGAGCGCATCGAGCTGGGCTACGGCCCGCACTCGGCGTACACGCTGCCCCCGAAGGCGCTGGCCTCGGTGGCCGAGCACGCCCGCGAGCGGGGCGCCCTGCTGCACATCCACGTCGCCGAGACGACGGAGGAGGACGCGGAGCAGCGCGCCGCCCACGGCTCGGTGCCGGCGATGCTCGACGACCTCGGCGTGCTGGGCGGGCGGGTGCTGGCCGCGCACGGCGTGCACCTGTCCGACGACGACATCGCGCTGCTGGCCGCGAAGGGCGCCGCGGTCGCGCACTGCCCCGGCTCCAACGCCAAGCTGGCCGCCGGGGTGGCCAGGGTGACCGCGCTGCGCCGGGCCGGCGTGCGGGTCGGCCTGGGCACCGACGGCCCGGCGTCCGGCGACGACCTCGACGTGTGGGCCGAGAGCCGCCTCGCCGGCCTGCTGGCCCGGGTGACCAGCGGCGACGCCGCCGCACTGACCGCGGCCGAGCTGCTGCTGATGGCCACCAGGGAGGGCGCGGCGGCGATCGGGCGCGACGACATCGGCGCGCTGGAGACCGGCCGCTGGGCCGACGTCGTGCACATCGGGCTGGACGAGTCGACCTTCGTCGACCCCGACGACGACGCCCAGCTGGTGTCGAACCTGGTGTGGGCGGGCGGCTCGAAGCTGGTCCGGGACGTGTGGGTGGCCGGGGAGCAGGTCCTCGCCGATGGCGAGCCCACCCGGGTCGACCGGGCCGCGACCACCGCCGCCCTGCGCGCCGCCACCGCCGCCATCCGACCCTGAACCCCCGCCCACCCCCGTCGAGAACGAAGCTGTTGTCGTTTGGACCGGTCCAAAATGACGACGAGTTCGTTCTCGACGGTCAGTGGGGGAGCCAGGCGGGGGCGCGGCGCAGGGCGTGCCTGCCGTGGGCCGGGCGCTCCGGGAGCGGCTCGACGCGCGCGTGGGCGCCGGGGCGGCGCCGGGCCGGCACGACCACCGGCAGCGGCGCGGTCAGCGGGTCGCGGCGGAAGCGCTCGACCGGGTCGGGCGGCGCCGGGCGCCGCCCGTTCCGCCGCGCCAGCGCGGCGAAGATCGGGGTGAGCAGCGCGTCCTCGTCGAGCGCGTGCCTGCCGGATCCCCCGTCCTCCGGCGCTCCCCCTTCGAGCACGCGCAACTGCGTGCGGCGGGAACGGCGGTACGGGTCGCTGGTCGGTCGGGGCATGTGCGGGCACCTCCACTGGTCCGGGGAACGACGCGCCACTGACACCCACAACGGGGACACCCGGGCGGGGAAACGGCCCGGCGGCCCCCGAACACGCTCCCCGCGGCCCTTTCACCCCTCGGAGTGGATCGCGCTGCCCGGTCAGGTCCTCTTCAGCACCCGGGCGGCACCCGCCGCAGCCGTCGTGGCCAGGATCCAACCCGAAGCGACGAGCGCCGTGCTGATCCACTGCGAGGGGCCGTCGAGGCGCCAGTACCCGTCCTGGCCGAGGTTGACGATCGGCAGCAGGGTGTCCGCGGCGAAGATCCACGCGTTGAACACCGGGTGCTGGCCGTCGTCGACCGGTGTCGGCGGGTTGAACGCGAACCAGGTGCCGCCCAGGGCCGCGAACAGCACCAACCAGCCCACTGCCAGCCACGGGCGGTACCCGAAGCCCACCGTCCAGCGCTGCAGCCAGCCCCACACCCGCTCGACCGGGGCCGCCTCCGCGTAGCGCCTGCGCTGGCGCTCCATCAGCACCGCCTGGGCCAGCTCCTCGTTGCCCGAGCGCTGGTACGCGGCGGCCAGCTGGTCGTACGGGCCGGGCGTGTAGTCCGGCATGACCTCCCGGATCCAGGCCAACCTCGTCCGGACGTCCACCGCTCGGGTGTCGTACAGCGCGCCGTAGTCGAAACCGTCGATGTCGACGCCACCGTCGGCCGCCCAGAGGGCCGCCGAGTCGGCGAACGTGGTCACCGACGCGCGGGCGAGCCGCACCGGGCCGACCGGAGGCGCGGCCGGGCGCACGATCAGCTCCGCCGCCGTCAGCGCGTAGGCGTTGAGCGAGTACACCGCCCGGCCCACCTCCGGCGGGCCGCCGAGCGTCGCGTCGGTGAACTGGACCGCCTTGCCCACGTCCGCGCGCCGGATCCGGACGCCGCCGTCGGCGCTGAACCCGCCCGCGCAGACCAGGTCCTTGCCGATCGTGGCGGCCCGCGCGTCCAGCGACGGGCGCAGCGACCCGTCCGGGCGCCGCCGCGGCCCGGTCAGCCGGGCCCCGGTGCAGTCGAGCGTGGCGCCGATCTCGGCGTTCTGCAGCCGGACCGTGCCGTCGCAGACCATCCGGCGCAGGTAGAACTCGCCGCCGATGTGCAACCGGTCGGCCAGCAGCGCGTACCCGCCCGGCGCGCTGAGGGTGATCCCCGACAGGCTCGCGCTGCCCCGCACCGTGGCGTCCACCAGGCGCAGCTGGCCGCCGCAGACCAGCGCGCCGCGGCCGCTGTCGCGGGCCTCCAGGTCGCCGCCGACGTCGATGCCGTCGCCGAGCAGCGCGATGCCGCGGGCGCCGGCCCCGTGCGGGCCGAGCAGCCGGGCCCCCGACAGCCGGAGGTAGCCGCCGACCACGGCGTTGGGCAGCCGGACCGTGCCGTCGGTGGACAGCCCGTCGTCGAGCTCGAGGTTGCCCTCCACGCGGACCCGGTCGGCCACCAGGCACGCCCCGGCGTCGACGATCCCCCCGGGCACCACCGGCATCCGGGTCTCGTCGGGCACCGGTTCGGGGTCGGGAGGGCCGGGGGTGGGCACGCGCTCGACGCGCGCGCCGGAGAGCACCACGTCGCCGCCGACCCGGGCGCCGGTCAGCAGGATCCGCCCGGTGGCCCGGAACTCCAGGTCGGGTCCCCCGCCGTGGCGCCCGGCCAGGAAGCTGCCGTCGATGCTCACCCCGGTCATGTCGAGCGCGTCGCCGGTGGGGCTGACCAGGTCGGCACCGGCCAGGTCGACGTTGCCGGTGATCCGGGCGCCGGGCAGGCGGAGCTCGCCGTCGCTGCGCAGGCGGCGCGCGTAGAAGGTGCCGCCGACGACGATCCGGTCGGCGAGCAGCGCCCGCCCGTCGCTGCCGCGCAGCCGCCCCGCCGACAGCCGCAGCGAGCCGCCGATCTGCGCGTCGGACAGGGTGACCGGGCCGGTGGCGGTGAACCCGTCGGCGAGGAGCAGGTCGGCGGCCACGCGCAGGTTGCCCGCGCGCAGCCCCGGCAACCGGCAGCCGGTCAGCGCGAGCCCGGCGAACTCGGCCATCCGCAGGTCGGGGGCATGGGCGAAAGCGCACTCGCGCAGCTCGACCGGGACCCCGACCCGGGCACCGGTGAGCCGCAGGACCCCGGAGAGCCGGGCGCGGCGCAACCGCAGGGCGGGCGCCCCGGGCGGCGGTTCGGCGGTCAGCACCGCGGCCAGCACACCGGCCGGCACGGTGCCCCCGGCCATGTCGAGCTCCCGACCGGTGGCCAGCGCGTCGCGCAGGTCCGCCTCCGGATCCCCCACCACCGCGGCGCCCTCCCGACGATCGACATCCCCCGTGCGTGTCTACCACGGGGTCGGTCGGTCACCGCCCGTACGCGCGGGTGGCCCGATCAGGCGGCGGCGTCCAGCTTCTCGACCATCTCCAGGTCGAGGGCGAGCTCGGCGGCGCGCACGTTCTCCTCCAGGTGCGCGGCGTCGGCGGTCCCGGGGATCGGCAGCATCACCGACGAGCGCTGCAGCAGCCAGGCCAGCGCCACCTGCGACGGCGTGGCCCCGGTGCGCGCCACGATGTCGGCCACCGGCCCGCCCGGCTCGGCCAGCCTGCCCGCGGCGACCGGCGCCCACGGCAGGAACGCGATGCCCTGCTCGGTGCAGTAGCGCAGCACGTCGTCGGAGGTGCGGTCGGTCAGGTTGTAGCGGTTCTGCACCGAGACCACGTCGACGAGCGTGGACGCCCGCTCGATCTCGGAGACCCCGACCTCGGACAGCCCGACCGCGGCGACCTTGCCCTCGGCCACCAGGTCGGCGAGCAGCCCGAACTGCTCGTCGGCCGGCACGGTCGGATCGACGCGGTGCAGCTGGAACAGGTCGATGCGCTCGACGCCGAGCCGGCGCAGGCTGAGCTCGCACTGCTGGCGCAGGTACTCGGGGCGCCCGCACGGGTGCCACTGGTTCGGCCCCGTCCGCAGCAGCCCGGCCTTCGTCGCCACGGTGAGCCCGTCGTAGGGGTGCAGGGCCTCGCGGAGCAGGTCCTCCGCCACCTCGGGGCCGTAGGAGTCGGCCGTGTCGAACAGGTCGACGCCGAGCTCGGCCGCGCGGCGCAGCACGCCGACCGCGGCCCGCGGGTCCGCGGGCGGGCCCCAGATGCCGGGCCCGGTCAGCCGCATGGTGCCGAACCCCAGCCGGTTCACCTGCGCGGCGCCGAGCCGGAACCGGCCGGCCGCGTCCGCGGGACGTTCGTTCGCACGGTTGGACACGACGCCAGCGTGGCACCGGCGGCGACGGGGCGGCGTCCTATCGTGACCTGGGCCTCCTGTGACATGCCCCGACCCCGCGGGGCAACCCGGTCGGGGCGTGCGCGGCGGCGCCGTGGCGCGCCGATTGCCGGTCCCCGCCGGGGGCACTAGCGTTCTTCCGTGGCCAAGATCGCGTCGTTGGCGGAGGCGGTGTCCGAGCTGGTGCGCGACGGCGACACCGTCGCCCTGGAAGGCTTCACCCACCTCATCCCGTTCGCCGCCGGGCACGAGATCATCCGCCAGGGCCGGCGCGGGCTGACCCTCGTCCGGATGACCCCCGACCTCATCTACGACCAGATGATCGGCGCGGGCTGCGCGAGCAGGCTGGTGTTCTCCTGGGGCGGCAACCCGGGGGTCGGCTCGCTGCACCGCATGCGCGACGCGCTGGCCAGCGGCTGGCCCGCCCCGCTGGAGATCGAGGAGCACAGCCACGCCGGCATGGCCAACCGCTACGTCGCGGGCGCCTCCGGGCTGCCGTTCGCCGTGCTGCGCGGCTACGCCGGCACCGACCTGCCGCTGCACACCGACACCATCTCCTCGGTCGAGTGCCCGTTCACCGGGGAGCGGCTGGCCGCGGTGAAGGCGCTCAACCCCGACGTCGGGGTCATCCACGCCCAGCGCGCCGACCGCGCGGGCAACGTGCAGATCTGGGGCATCGTCGGGGTGCAGAAGGAGGCGGTGCTGGCCTCGACCCGGTCGCTGGCGACCGTCGAGGAGGTCGTCGACGAGCTGGAGCCGGTGCCCGGTGCCGTGGTGCTGCCGCATTGGGTGGTCGACGTGGTCGCCGAGGTCCCCCGGGGCGCCGCGCCGTCCTACGCCGACGGCTTCTACGACCGGGACAACGCCGCCTACCGGGCCTGGGACCGGATCAGTCGCGACCGCGACGAGTTCGGCCGCTGGCTCACGTCGCTGCGGGAGGACGCCGCATGACCAGGACCGAACCCGCCGCCGGCAGCACCACCTGGACCGCCGACGAGATGATGAGCATCGCCGCGGCCCGCTCGCTGCGCGACCGCCAGGCCTGCTTCGTCGGCATCGGCCTGCCGTCCACCGCGGCCAACCTGGCCCGCCGGCTGCACGCGCCGAACCTGGTGCTCATCTACGAGTCGGGCACCCTGGACACCCGCCCCGACGAGCTGCCGCTGTCCATCGGCGACGGCGTGCTGGCCGCGTCGGCGTTGTCGGTGGTCAGCGTGCCCGAGATCTTCAACTACTGGCTGCAGCCCGGCCGGATCGACGTCGGCTTCCTGTCCGGGGCCCAGCTCGACCGGTTCGGCAACATCAACACCACGGTGATCGGCGAGTACGACGAGCCCTCCGTGCGCCTGCCCGGGTCGGGCGGGGCCCCGGAGATCGCCGCGTCCTGCCGCGAGGTGATCGTGGTGATGCGGCACAAGGCAAGGGCCTTCGTCGAGCGCGTCGACTTCGTGACCTCGGTCGGCCACGGCAGCGGCCCGACCGAACGCTCGGTCCTGGGCCTGCGCGGCGCCGGACCGGTGCGCGTGATCACCGACCTGGGCGTGCTGGAGCCCGACCCGGAGACCGCCGAGCTCGTGCTCACCGCGACCCACCACGGCATCGAGGTGGAGCGGGTGCGCGCGGAGACCGGATGGGAGCTGGAGGTCTCCGCCGACCTCATGATCACTGCCCCGCCCACCGAGACCGAGCTGCGCACCCTGCGCTCGATGCGCACCGTGGGTGACCCGCGATGAGCGAGCTCGCGAGCGAATCATCGACACAGCGCCTCCGCTCGTCGTCAGCCGAGCTCTGCGAGGCTGTGCGATGAACCCTGTCCGGCTGCACCACGTCGACGAAGGTCCCCGCGACGCCCCGGCGATCGTGCTGTCCGGCTCGCTGGGCTCGACGCTGCAGATGTGGCGCCCGCAGGTCGCCGCGCTGACCGAGCGGTTCCGCGTGGTCCGCGTCGACCACCGCGGCCACGGCGGCTCCCCCGTCCCCGCGGGCCCGTACACGATCGGCGAGCTCGCGGGCGACGTGCTGGCCCTGCTCGACGAGCTCGGCCTCGACCGCGTGGCGTGGTGCGGCCTCTCGATGGGCGGCATGATCGGCATGTACCTGGGCTCCGAGGCCCCGCACCGGCTCAGCAGCCTCACCCTGTGCTGCACCAGCTCGTACTTCCCGGACAAGACGGTCTGGCGCGACCGGATCGCCGCCGTGCGCGACGCCGGCACCGCCCCGATCGCGGCGGGCGTCGCCTCCCGCTGGTTCACCCCGGAGTGGGCCGAGCGGAACCCCGACGCCGTGGCCGAGGCGACCGACATGATCGCCGGCACGCCCGACGACGGCTATCTGGCCTGTTGCCAGGCCATCGAGGCCTGGGACCACCGCGACCGGCTGCCCTCGATCACCCTGCCGACCCTCGTCATCGCCGGCGACGCCGACCCGTCGACCCCGGTCGACCCGCACGCCCGCACCATCGCCGACGCCATCCCCGGCGCCCGGCTGGAGGTCCTGCACGCCGCCCACCTGGCGACCATCGAACGCGCCGCCGAAGCCACCCCCCTCATCGCCGCCCACGCCGCCCTCTGACCCCTCCTCCCCAGCGCCCCACCCGCCCTCACCCCGCCGACGCCGGCGCCCCGCCCGCTCCCGAATGTCAGGAAGGCCACCATCAGGACACCTGGCGTCCTGATGGTGGCTTTCCTGACACGGGGGCGGGGCAGGGCGGGGCAGGGCGGGGCGGGGCGGGGACGAGTGGTGAAGGGGTGGGTAGCCGGGGGGGGCGTCGGCGTCAGGCGGGGAGGCGGTCGGCCTTGGCGGTGAGGTAGCGCTGCTCGGGCAGGCTCGTGGTGCGGCGGGCGGCCCGGCGGTACGCCTCGCGCGCCGCGGTCGCGTCGCCGGCCAGCTCCAGCAGGTGCCCGCGCACGGCGTCCAGGCGGTGGTTGCCGGCCATCCGGCGGTCGCCGTCGAGCCCGGCGAGCAGGTCGAGTCCCGCGGCGGGGCCGGCGACCATGGCCAGCGCGACCGCCCGGTTCAGGGTGACCACGGGGTTGGGTGCCACCCGCTCCAGCACCCGGTAGAGCTGGTCGATCTGGGCCCAGTCGGTGTCCGCGGCGGTGCGGGCCTCCGCGTGCACGGCGGCGATCGCGGCCTGCAGCTGGTAGGGACCCAGCGGCGCGGACGCCATCGCCGTGGTGACCAGCTGCGTGCCCTCGGCGATGGCCGCCGCGTCCCACCGGTCGCGGTCCTGTTCGGCCAGCGGGACCAGGGCGCCGCCGGGGCCGGTGCGGGCGCCCCGTCGGGCGTCGGTGAGCAGCATCAGCGCGAGCAGCCCGGCCACCTCGCCTGCCAGCTCGTCGTCCGCCGGGAGCAGCCGGTGCACGGTGCGGGTGAGCCGGATGGCCTCGGCGGTCAGCTCCGCGCGATGCAGGTCGGCGCCCGAGGTCGCGGTGTAGCCCTCGTTGAAGATCAGGTAGAGCACGTGCAGCACGGCGTCGATCCGGTCGCCGAAGCCGGTCCCGGCCGGGGCGCCCAGGTCGCGTCCGGTGACCGCGATCCGCTGCTTGGCCCGGCTGATCCGCTGGGCCATCGTCGACCCCGGCACCAGGAACGCGCCGGCGATCTCGGCGGTGGTCAGGCCGCCGACGGCGCGCAGCGTCAGCGCGATCTGCGACGGCGCCGACAGCTCCGGGTGGCAGCACAGCACCAGCATCAGCAGGGTGTCGTCGGCGTCGGGGGGCGGGTCGTCGGGTGCGGGAGCCGGGACCGCGGGGTTCAGCGCGGCGCTCATGGCGGCGTCGGTGTCCTCGCGCCTGCGGCGGGCGCTCTCGCTGCGCACCTCGTCGGTGAGCCTGCGGGCGGCCACCGTGATCAGCCAGCCGCGCGGGTTGGCCGGGACGCCCTCGTCCGGCCACTGCACGACGGCGGCCAGCAGCGCCTCCTGCACCGCGTCCTCGCAGAGGTCGAACTGCCGGTACCGGCGCACGAGGACGCCCAGCACCTGGGGTGCGAGCTCGCGCAGCAGCTGCTCGACGCGCCGGTCGGCGCCGGTACCGGCGGTGCTCACATCTCCGCCCCGGCGTCGGGGGTCATCACCGGCCGGACCTCCATGGCCCACCGCTTGGCGTCGGGCCAGCGGGCGGCGATCTCCACGGCCCGCTCGACGCTCTCGCAGTCGACGGTGAGGTAGCCGGCCAGCTCCTCCTTGGCCTCGGCGAACGGGCCGTCGGTGACGGCCGGCACGCCCTCCCGCACCCGCACGGTCCGGGCCTGCTCCCCGGGGGCGAGCGCCTCCCCGCCGACCAGCTCGCCGGACTCGGTGAGCTCGGCCATGATCGCGTCGACGTCGGCGAAGATCTGCGCCCGTTCGGACTCGGGCATCGCCTCGATGGCGGCCGGGTTGTTGTAGATCAGCAGCATGAACTTCACGGGTGGCTCCTTCGGTCAGCGGCCCCGCGTCGGGTGCCGGCACGGACCGGTCGGAGCGGCCACCCGGTTCTCGACGTCCGGCGCCGCGGGACGGGCAGCAGCTCAGGGCCGGGTGGCCGATCAGCCGGTCGTGTCGTCCGACCGGTCCAGCTGGCGCGGGTCGGACCGGCGCGGCGCGTCGGCGCGGGACTGCAGCGGGGTGATCGGGCGGGGGATCCGCCGGGGCCGGCCGGTCTGCTCGGGCAGCGCCGAGGTGGGCGGGAGCTCGCCGAACATCGGGGCGTCGGGCTGCACCGCGAAGTTGGCCCCGGTGACGACCGGGAAGGCCGAGGTGACCGGCTCGGCGTCGGCGGTGTCGAGCTTCTCGTGGCGACCCCCGGCCGAGGCGGTCACCGGCTCGGCGCCCGGCGGCGCGATCGCCGGGCCGCGCCGCAGCCGGACCACGATCAGCCGGTCGACGCTGAACCGCCCGGCCCCGCAGGCCGCCAGCACCAGCTCGGCGGCGGCGATCACGCCGACCAGCTCCCACCCGCCGTCGGCGGCGAAGATGCCGTTGGAGACGTGCACGAACGCCGCCGCCCCGATCATCACCACCAGGTGCAGCCCGACCACCAGCGGTGTCAGCGCCCCGAGCACCAGCAGCACGCCGCCGACGAACTCGACGAACGCCACGAACGACGACGAGGCGATCGCGGCCGGGATGCCGAGCGCCTCGAACTGGTCGCGGGTCTCGGCGACCCCGTAGATCACGACCTTCTGCCAGCCGTGCGCGAACAGCACCACGCCCAGGACGACCCGCGCGACGAGCAGCGCGACATCGCGGACGGCTTCGGGCAGGGCGCCGTTCATCGAGCAGGCCTCCGTGGGTCACTCTCGGCAGTCGCGTGTGCGCGGACGCCCGATAGTTGACCGGGCGGTCCCGACAATCAAGCGACGACCGCCGAGAGCCGGCCGACCGGTCGCCCCGAGCGGCGAGCAGTGGTCATCGCGCGGCGAACCGACCGCCGGGCGGCCGGCGCCACCGGGTCGCGGTCAGGCGTCCCAGGTCACCGGGAGGTTCTTCACCCCGTGGATGTCCGCGCTCTCCGGTCGCAGGCCGACCTCCTCGGCCGGGACGGCCAGGCGCAGCGTGGGGAAGCGGGTGATCAGGGCGGGGAACGCGACCCGCATCTCGACGCGGGCCAGCTGCTGGCCCAGGCACAGGTGGATGCCGTGGCCGAAGGCCAGGTGCCCGCCGGGTTCGCGGTGCAGGTCGAGCGCGTGGGGGTCGGTGAAGCGCTCGGGGTCGCGGTTGGCGGTGTTCAGCGACAGGATCAGCCGGTCGCCCGCCTTGATGGTGCGCCCGCCCAGCTCGACGTCCTCCAGCGCCGCCCGGAAGAACGTCTTGGCCACGCTCAGGTACCGCAGCAGCTCCTCCACGGCGCGGTCGGTGAGGCCGGGGTCGGCGCGCCACGCGGCCAGCTGCGCCGGGTTGCGCAGCAGCGCGAAGGTGCCCAGCGCCAGCATGTTCGCGGTGGTGTCGAGCCCGGCCGCCAGCAGGATCAGGCTCATCCCGCGCAGCTCCTCGTCGGTGAGGTCGCTGTCGGTGAGCTCGCTGAGCACGTCGTCGGTGGGGTCGGCGCGCTTGGCGACCACCAGCTGCGCGAGGTACTGCTGGACCGCGGCGTAGGCCGCCATCAGGTCCTCGTCGCTCGTCTCGCCGTTCATGAACTTGTCGATGTTCTCCTGGAAGGAGCCGCGGTCCCGGTAGGGCACCCCCAGCAGCTCGCAGATCATGATGGTGGGGATGGGCTTGGCGAACGCGGTCACCAGGTCCGCAGGCGGCCCGGCCTGCTCCATGGCGTCCAGGTGCTCGGTGGTGACCTGCTCGACGCGCTCGGTCAGCAGCCGCATCCGCCGCGCGGTGAACTTGCCGGCCAGCGGCTTGCGGTAGCGGCTGTGCAGCGGCTCGTCCATGAGCAGGAACTCGCCGGGCGGCGCCGTCGGCATCTCGATGCCGCTGTAGTCGATGGTCGGGTGGAGCATGAGCTCCTTGCGCGAGCTGAACCGCGGGTCCGCCAGGATCGCCCGCATCAGGTCGTACCCGGTGACCAGCCAGCCGGGCTCGCCCGCGGGGAAGGTGTAGGGGCTGATCGGGCTGTGCTCGCGGGCCTCGACCAGCTCGGCGGGCGGGTCGAACGGGCGACCGGCCTGGCGCGCGGTCGGCATGGTCGTGACGGGGTGGGCCATGGTCGTTCCTCTCATCGGTGCGGGCGGACGACCGTCTTCGCGGCCCCGCCCAAGATCTTTATACGCATGTGTGTACGTAGTTGATAGGCCCGGTCGGCCCCCTCGGTCTCCGCTCGATGGGGGCGGGTGGACCGCTGCTCAGCGCGTGGACTCGCGGTTGAACAGCGTCTTCGACCAGAGGTATGCACCGCCCGCGATGACGGCGCACCAACCGAGGCTGATGACCAGGCTGCTGCCCAGCGGGGTGCCCATCAGCAAGCCGCGGATGGTCTCGATGAGCGGGGTGAACGGCTGGTACTCGGCGAACCAGCGCAGCACGGTGGGCATCGAGTCGGTCGGGACGAAACCGCTGCTCAGGAACGGGAGCAGGACCAGCGGCAGGCCGACGTTGCTCGACGATTCGATGGTCTTGCTGGCCAGGCCGAACGCGACCGACAGCCAGATGAAGGCGAAGGCCATCAGCACCAGGACGCCGGTGAGGGCGAGCCAGCCGCCGAGGTCGGCCGACGGCCGGAAGCCGATGAGCAGCGCGACGCCGATGACCGCCGCGATGGCGAGCACCGTCTGGACCAGACTGCCGACGACGTGCCCGGTCAGGACCGAGACGCGGGCGATGGCCATCGTGCGGAACCGGTCGACGATGCCCTCGGTCATGTCCGTGGCGACCGCGATGGTGGTGCCCTGGATCGCCGAGGTGATCGTCATCAGGATGATCGCCGGGGTGACGTAGTTGACGTACTCCGCCCGGCCGCCGGAGGCGCCACCGAGCCCGGCGCCCAGCGTGCCGCCGAAGACGTAGACGAACAGCAGCAGGAAGACGACCGGCATGCCGATGAGCAGCACCGTCAGCGACGGGTAGCGCACCAGCCGCATGAGGTTGCGGCGCACCATCGTGGCCGAGTCGGCCAGTGCGTAGGAGGCGGTACTCATCGCGGGGTCACCTTCTCGTTGTCGGGCCTGCCGGTGAGGGCGAGGAAGACGTCGTCGAGGTCGGGGGTGTGCATGCTCAGCGAGTCGACCTCGACGGCGTTCTCGTCGAGCCGGTCGAGCAGCGCCTTCAGCGACCGGACGTCGCCGTCGTGCGGCACCCGCAGGGCGAGTGCGTCGCCGTCGCGGGACGCCTGGCCCACGACGCGCGCGGCCGATTCGAGCCCGCCCGCGTCGGCGAAGCGCAGCAGGACGTGGCCGCCGGGGATGCGCCGCTTGAGCTCGTCCGCGGTGCCCTCGGCGACGATCCTGCCGTGGTCGAGCACCGCGATCCGGTCGGCGAGCTCGTCGGCCTCCTCCAGGTACTGGGTGGTGAGGAAGACGGTGACGCCGCCGGCCACCAGGTCCCGCACGATCTGCCACATGGCGCGGCGGCTGCGCGGGTCCAGCCCGGTGGTCGGCTCGTCGAGGAAGATCACCTGGGGGGTGCCGACCAGGGTCATCGCGAGGTCGAGCCGGCGCCGCATGCCCCCGGAGTAGGTCGCGGCCTGCTTCCCCGCCGCGTCGACGAGGTCGAACTGCTCGAGCAGTTCGGCGACCCGGCGCCTGCCCGCGGCCCGACCCAGGTGGTTCAGGTCCGCCATCAGCCGGAGGTTCTCCTGGCCGGTCAGCAGGTCGTCGACCGCGGAGAACTGGCCGGTGACGCCGATCGCGGCGCGGACCGCGTCGGGCTCGGCGGCCAGGTCGTGGCCGGCGATCCGCGCGCTGCCGCCGTCCGCGCGGATCAGCGTGGACAGGATCTTGACCATGGTGGTCTTGCCCGCGCCGTTGGCGCCCAGCAGCGAGAAGACGGTGCCGCGCGGGACGTCCAGGTCGATCCCGTCGAGCACGACGTGGTCGCCGAACGACCTGCGCAGTCCGGTGGCCGTGATGGCCGATCGGCGTGACGTGGTCATGGGAGGTCCTCCTCTCGAGAGGTCGGGTCAGGAGCGGCGGACGGTGATGTCGCCGAAGGAGGTGTGGGCGTGGACCTCGACGGTCTGCTCGGACTCCGCCGGTCCCTGGCCGAGGCCGTCGAGCTCGTTGCGCACTCGCCCGTGCCCGGTCTTCAGGTCGAGCCACGCGGCGGTGCCTTCGGCGACCCCGAAGTCGAGGTCACCCGCCGCGGTGGTCAGCGTGATCGAGTCGCGCACGACCGTGCCGACGCGGATGCTGCCGTTGGAGCACTTGAGGTCGGCCTTGGCCTCGGCCCGCTCGACCGAGATGTCGCCGTTGGCCGCGCGCACCCGCAGGTCGCCGGTGACCGTGCCGATGTCGGTGTCGCCGTTGGAGTTCTTGACGACCGCGGTGCCGTCGACGTCGCCGATCCGCACCCTCCCGCTGCCGGTGGTGATGTCGGCGTCGCCTTCGACCGCGTCGACGGTGATGCGCCCGAGGGTGCTCAGCCGGAGTGGGCCGGTCCGTTCGAGGTGGAAGTGCCCCACCGACGACGTGAACCGGCACTCTCCGAGCGCGCCGGTCACGTGGAGGTCACCGGCGGTCAGGTGGCCCTGCAGCTGCGAGCCGGCGGGGAGCTCGACCACCACGTCGACCGACCTGGTCTTCTTGGAGAAGTCCATGCCGCGGGAGCGCGGCCCGCGGACGGTCAACCGGCCGTCGGCGTACTCGACGCGGGTCTGCTGCGCGGTCCGCACGTCGGACTCGTCGGACTCGTCGCTCGGCCGGACCTCGACGACGGTGTCGGTCCGGTCGCCGGCGACGATCTGCAGCTCGCCCGCGTAGAGCTCGATCGTGGCGGAGATCGGTTGCGGAGTGGCGAAAACAGGCATGGCTGTCCCCTCTGGGTGGGTCGGAAGAACATCCCCGCTGGTGGGGGCGTTGTGGAGGTACCTGGATCAGTGCGCCGGCTAGCGCGCCCAGCCGGTGAAGTGCTGCGCGCTGCGGCTGCCGCGCGGCTCGGGGCCGGGATCGCGGTCCGGGCCCCGCAGCGCGGTCGCGCCCGCCCGGACCAGCCACGCGTTGAGCGAGCGGCCCTCCTTGCCCGCGGCCTCCTCGAACGCCGCCTTGAGCTGCTCGGGCAGGCGCAGGTTGACCCGCACCGCCGGGCCGTCCTCCAGGCCGGCGACGGCGTCGTCGGCCGGGGTCGCGCCGGGGTCCGGGGTGACCGCGGGCGGCGGCTCCACCGGCGGGGGCGTTACGACGAACTGCGGGTCGCGCCCGCGCAGGTGGACCTGGACCGAACCGGGGGCCAGGTCGCGGGTGATCTCGTCGGCGGCGGCCGACAGCGCCTCCAGCAGAGCGAGCCGGATCGCCGACTCCATCGACGCGGTCAACCGCTCGACCACCGCACCGGCGTCCTCGCCGCTGGTCTCGACGGCGGTCAGCAGCTCTCGACCGAGCGAGGCGACGTACGAGGTCAGATCCATGGCACCACTTTGGCACAGCATGGCACCACCGGCAAGTCACATTGGCTCAACATGGCACCAACTTGGCTCAGCGGTGGTACTCAGCCCACCGCGTGGTGGATGCGCACAGGTTCGCCGACGGCCTTCCGGCGACCGGTCGAGGACAGGGCGGGCTCGGCGAGGAGCACGACGAGGGCCGCGAGGCTGAGCAGCGCGCCGGCGAGGGCGGTGGTCCCCACCCCGGCCGGCAGCAGCAGCCCACCGAGCAGCGCGCCGCCGGTGATGCCGACGTTGAACGCCGTCGACGCGCCCGCCGAGGCCATGGCGGTGCTGCCCGGGGCGACGACCAGCGCCCGGGCCCCCAGCACCGCGGCCAGCGCCGAGAGTGCCAGCCCCGCGGCCGCGACCGCGACGACCGCGACGACCGGCACCGCCCCCAGCGCGTACTGCGCGCCGAGCGCGACCGCCTGCAGCCCCACCACGGCGGTCATCGTCAGCCACGGGTTCCGGTCGACCAGGAGGCCGACGGCCAGCACGCCGAGCACACCGGCGATGCCGCGCGCGAGCAGCAGCGGCCCGGTCGCGGCCAGGGGGAAGCCTGCCACCTCGACCAGGAACGGGCTGACGTAGGTGAAGGCGCTGAACGCACCGCTGACGGCGAGCGCGGTGGCGGCCAGCAGGGCCAGGTAGCGGCCCCGGTCCGGCGCCGACCCGCGGTCGGACTCGTGGCCGCCCGCGGGTGCCTCGGGCAGCAGCACGGCGACGACCAGCAGCGGGATCAGTCCGAGCGCGGCGACGGCCAGGAACGCGCTCCGCCAGCCGGCCAGCTGCCCGAGCCAGGTGCCTACCGGTACGCCGGCGACCGCGGCGAGCGAGCTCCCGGCGTACAGGATCGACAGCGCCCGGCCGCGGGTCGCCGCCGGGAACAGGGCGGCCGCCGCCGGGGTGACGACCGACCAGAACAGGGCCTGGCTGAGCGCGACCCCCAGCCGGGAGGCGAGCAGCACCGGGTAGTCGTCGGCGAGTGCACTCACCGAGGTGCCGACCACCGAGACCCCGAGCAGGGCGGCCAGCAGGGGACGGCGGCGGACGCGCCGGGTGAAGCGGGTGAGGGGGATCGTGGCGAGCACCACGACCATGCCGTAGCCGGTGACCAGCAGGCCGACCGCCGCCTGCGTCACGCCCAGGTCGTCGGCGATCAGTGGCAGCAGGCCGATCGGCAGGGTCTCGGTGGTCACGAACACGAACGTGGACAGCGAGAGCGCCAGCAGCGTGATCACCGAGCGGGCCGGACCGAGCGCCATGATTCCCCCATGAGCGGTTTACGGTGGTAGCTCTGACGCTAGCGAGCACCGCAGCGGTTGGCAACCGCCATAAGCCGGTTATGGTGGTAGCATCGAAGGGGTGGGACCGATGAACATCGTGGGCGGCCACGTGGCGCTCGACCTGGTCAACACCGTCGAGCCGCGCGTACCCGGCGGCACCGACGGCGTCGACCACCTCGACACCCCGGACGACCTGGCCCGGTGGGCGTCGCGGGTCGCGATGCTCGACGGCGACGAGGCCGAGCGCGTGCGGCGGGCCTGGGCCGACGCGGACGGGGGCGCCAGCGCTCTCGCGGCGGCCCTGGAGATCCGCGAGGCGGCCTACACCGTGCTGCTCACGCAGCTCGGCGCGGTCGAGGACGTCGGCACCGCGCTCGACGTGCTGGTCCGGCACTGGCGACGGGCGATGGGGCGCTCGACGCTCTCGCTCGAGCCCGTCGAGGACACCGGCGACCGGCTGCGGGTGGGCGTCGACCCGGAGCTGCTCGTCCCGGACCGCCTCGCCCACGCCACGGTGACGCTCCTGCGCACCCTCGACCCGCGCCAGCTCAAGGCCTGCCCGCTCACCGAGGGCGGCTGCGGCTGGCTGTTCCTCGACCGCAGCCGCAACGGCTCGCGGCGCTGGTGTTCGATGGAGGACTGCGGCGCCCGGGCCAAGGCCCGCCGGCTCACCGACCGGCGCCGCGGAGCCCGCGCGGCTCGCCCGGCGTCATCCTGACCGCGCAGCTGCCCTGCGCCGCGACCGACACCCGGGGGAGCGGTTCACGACGCCGCTTCGAGCCGCGAGCCGTTGCGCCAGGCGGCGGCGAGCTCGTCCAGCGGGAGGTCCAGAACCTCGCTGAGGCAGGCGATCGTGCCGAACGCGGGGCTGGGGAGCCGACCGGTCTCGATCTTGCGGAGCGTCTCCGGCGACATGCCGGCCGCGCGCGCCACGTCGCCGAGATCGCGCTCGGCCCGCGCGTCCCGCAGCAGCCTCCCGAGGCGCCTGCCTGCCTCGATCTGCTCGGGCGTGAGCGGGTTGCGGACCACGGCACCAGCGTACGGTTGGTATTTTAATACCGCAAGCGCTACGCTGGTATTATTATACCGACGCACGACGTGAGGGTACCCGTGATCGAGTTGAAGTCGCCGGCCGAGATCGAGCGGATGCGCACCACCGGGCGGTTCGTCGCCCAGGTCCTGACCGAGCTCGCCGAGCTGGCCGACGTGGGCGTCAACCTCCTCGACCTGGAGCACCACGTCCGCGACCGGATCCGCGAGCGCGGCGCGCAGTCGTGCTACTGGGACTACGCCCCGTCCTTCGGCAACGGCCCGTTCCGCAACGTCACCTGCCTGTCGGTCAACGACGCGGTGCTGCACGGACTGCCCCACGACTACGCGCTGCGCGACGGCGACGTCCTCAGCATGGACCTCGCGGTCGGCATCGACGGCTGGGTCGCCGACGCCGCCCGCACCGTCATCGTGGGCACGCCGGCCGACGACGACCTGCGCCTCCTGCGCGCGACCGAGGAGGCACTCGCCGCCGGCATCGAGGCCGCGCGGCCGGGCAACCGGCTCGGCGACATCTCCGCGGCGATCGAGGCGGTCGCCACCGGCCACGGCTACCCGATCAACACCGACTTCGGCGGCCACGGGCTCGGGCGGACGATGCACGAGGACCCCCACGTCCCCAACAAGGGCCGCGCCGGGCGCGGCCTCCAACTCCGGGCCGGCATGACCCTGGCCCTCGAACCCTGGCTCGCCCGCACCACCGACCGGATCGTCTTCGACCCCGACGGCTGGACCATCCGCTCGGCGGACGGCTCGCGCACCGCCCACTCCGAGCACACCATCGCGATCACCGAGGACGGCCCCCAGGTCCTCACCCGACGCCTGCCGCGCCACGCCGACTCAACCTCGGCGTGAGCTCGGCCGAGGGCCCGGCGTGTCGCCCTCAGCCGTGCGGTGCGTCGCTGTCGGGGTACTGGAACACCTCGTCCAGCGGCACGCCGAACACCCTGGCGATCTGGAAGGCGACCTCGAGCGAAGGCGAGTAGCGGCCCTGCTCGATGGCGATGACGGTCTGGCGGGTCATCCCGATGCGGTCGGCCAGTTCGGCCTGGGTCATCTCGCCGTGGGCGAACCGCAGCGACCGGATCGAGTTGGTGACCTTGGTGGGTCTGGCCATGACCGCTCAGATGCCCCGGCGGTAGGCGACGATCTTGGCGATCGCCGACACGAGCGCGGCGAGGACGAAGGACAGGTACAGCGCCTGGGCGATCCAGAAGTGCTCGACCCGCGCCATCGCCAGGCCCAGCGGGACGACGGCGCCGATGCTCATGACGAAGAAGCCGACGCTGTCGCCGAAGCGGTTGATCTGCTGGTCGCGCTCGTCCTTGCGACCCGCCTCGTCCGGTCTGGCGATGGCGACGACGATGTTGAGCACGATGCCCGCCGCGATGGCCACTCCCACGGCGGTCAGCATCGGGCCCACGTAGGAGACGCTCGCGACGTCGGTCCCGGACAGCCGGGCGAGGACGACCGCGAAGTAGACCACCGGTACGCCGACCGCGACCCCGGCGTAGATCCACGCCCGCTTCTCCTCGGACGACATCCGCCCCCCGATGTCCAGGTTCTTTGACATCGCGAAGGTAAGGTGACGTCGACATCGTGTCAAGAACTCTGTACATGAGCCCGCGTCACCGCGGGGTTGCGGTGGCCTGCGGCTACTCGTCGACCGTGAGCACGACGACGCCCCGCTTGCGGCCGCTGCCGACGTGGCGATGAGCGTCGGCCGCCTGCGCGAGCGGCCACCGCCGGTCCACCACGGGCCTGATCTCCTCGGCGTCGGCGAGGGCGAGGAGCAGGGCCGTGTCGTGCGCCTTGTCGCGGGCGGACCGGAGGCCGGTGAACGCCAGCACGGCCGTGTGGCTCCCGAACCGGCGGGTCCACAGCGCCTGCAGCATCACCGGCAGTCCGGGCACGGTCGTGAGGTAGGTGCCACCGGGCCGCAGCGCGGGGCGGCATCGCCGGAACGAGCTCTTCCCCACGGCGTCGAAGACCACGTCGTACGCCTCGCGCCGTCCGGTGAAGTCCGTCCGGGTGTAGTCGATGGCCTCCGTGGCGCCCAGCGACCGCACGAGGTCGAGGTTGGCCGTGCTGCACACCCCCGTGACGTCGGCCCCGAGGTGCTTCGCGAGCTGCACGGCGGCCGTTCCGACCGCCCCCGAGGCGCCGTTGACGAGGACCCGCTGCCCGGGACCGACCTTCGCGTGATCGCGCAGGAACGGCAGCGCGGTGAGGCCACCCTCGACGACGGCGACGGCGTCGACGAAGGCCAGCGAGCCCGGGATCGGCACCACGGCCTCCGCCGGCAGGCGGGTGTACTCGGCGTGGCCGCCCATGGCGACACCCGCGACAGCGACCACCCGATCCCCCGGACCGAACCCGGTGACGCCCTCGCCGACGGCCGCCACCTCGCCGGCGACCTCGACTCCCAGCACGGGCCGGCGCGGGCGGATCAACCCGGTGGCGACGCGGGCGAAGAAGGGGTCGGCCGCGCGGAAGGCGCAGTCCGACGAGCTGACGGTGATCGCGTGGTTGCGGATGAGGACCTCGCCGCCGGCCGGGACCGGCCGCGGCAACCGCTCGAACCTGAGCACCTCGGGCGGGCCGTACCGGTGGTGGACGATCGCGGCCATGGTGGCCGGGGGACCGGCCGGCTTCTCGGACATGGCGTGCCTCTCCTGTGTTCGGACGCGTGGGAGCCGGTGGTCGCGCGGCGGTCCAGGCAGCGCGGCGGGCGTGCTCTCGACGTCGACGTCCTCGATGTCAAGAAAGCTTGACAGGACGAATGTATGCTTCGGCCGACATGGAGTCAATAAAGTTTGACTTCAGGGGTCCGAGCGGCAACCCGCGACGACGCGGACGGCGAGGCAGCCGCGTGCTACGGGACGGGTCGTCGGGCTGCTGGTCCGACCGAGGCGGCAGCGGGTGGGCCTGCGACTCAGGGAGCGTCGCGGGTGGGGTCGAGGAGGGCCCAGATGTCGGCGAGGCCGCGGAGGTGGTCGTCGTCGAGCCTGCCGAAGAAGAGCGCGCGCAGATCGCTGTGGTGCCGGCGGCGCGCCCGACGCGTCAGCGCCCGTCCGCTCCGGGTCAGGACCGCCTCGAAGCTGCGGCCGTCGACGGCCGACGGCCGCCGTTCGATCAGCCCGCGGTTCTGCAGGCGGTCGGCGAGGCGGGTGAACCCGCCGGTGGACATCAGCCGGCGCTGGGCGAGGTCGGACATGCGCATGCCCTTCGGGCCGGCCTCGTAGAGCAGGCTCAGCACGCTGTACTCGGCCATGCTCACGTCCAGCGGAGCGAGCCCCGCCGCGAGCGCGCGCCAGAGCCGCTCGTGGGTGTAGAGGAACCCCTCCCACGCCTGCTGCTCGAGGTCGCGCAGCTCGTCGGTCGCCATGGCCCGCACCGTATCCCGCTCCCGCGCGGGCGACCACCGGAATATCTGCCTGCGCAGACAAGTTAATCCGGACGTGGCGGCCACCGGGGTCGCCGAGGACGGACAGGGGACCGAGATGGCATTCGAGATCGGCATCATGACCTTCGGAGAGGTGACCGAGAACCCCGTCACCGGCGAGCTCTCCTCCCCGCGCCGGCGCGTCCGGGAGACGATCGAGCAGGCGGAACTCGCCGACGAGGTGGGCCTGGACGTGTTCGGGGTCGGCGAGCACCACCGCAGCGACTTCGTCGGATCCGCACCCACCATCCTGCTCGCGGCCGCGGCGGAGCGGACCAGGAACATCCGGCTGACCAGCTCGGTCACCGTGCTCGGCTCGGAGGACCCGGTCCGGGTCTGGGAGCAGTTCGCGACCATCGACCTGCTGTCGGCGGGCCGGGCGGAGATCATCGCGGGACGCGGCTCCTACACCGAGTCCTTCCCGCTGTTCGGCTACGACCTGCGTGACTACGCCGAGCTGTTCCGGGAGAAGCTCGACCTGCTGCTCGAGATCCGGGAGCAGAACCCGCTCACCTGGCGGGGACGCTTCCGCGCGCCGCTGGTCGAGGCCGACATCGCACCCCGCGCCGACGGCGCCACCATCCCGATCTGGGTGGGCGTCGGCGGATCGCCCGCCTCCGCGGTCAGCACCGGCCGGCTCGGCCTGCCCATGGCCCTCGCCCTGCTGCTCGGGCCGATGACCCACCACCGGCAGACCGTCGACCTCTACCGGGAAGCCGCCGCGGCCGCCGGGCACGACCCGGCGGCGCTGCCGATCAGCATCAACGCGCACGGCTACGTCGGGCGCACCAGCCGGCAGGCCAGGGACGTCATGTACCCGTACTTCGCGAAGGGCATGCTGGACAACAACCACCAGCGGGGCGCCGGGTTCCGGCTGTCCCGGCCCGCCTTCGACGCGCAGTCGACCCCGGGGGCGGGCCTGCTCGTCGGCAGCCCGCCGGAGATGATCGACAAGCTGCTCGCCTACCACGAGCTCTACGGCCTGGACCGCGCCCTCATCCAGATGGGCTTCGGCGGGATGCCGCAGAAGGACCACCTGGACGCGATCGAGCGGCTCGGCACCGAGGTGGCGCCGGTCGTGCGCCGCGAGATCGCCGCGCGGTCGGGGAGGGCGGCATGACCGCCACCCTGCCGGTCGCCGGCGCGGAACCGGACGCGGGGCCCGGCGGCGCCGTACTGCGCGTCGTCGTCGTCAACGGCAGCCCGAACGAGCCGTCCAAGACGATGGGCCTGGTCGCCGCCGTCCTGGACACGCTCGGCGGGATGGTTCCCGTCCAGGCCTCCCGCGTCGACGTCTACCGCCTCGGCCCCGGGTTCACCGGGGCCGTCGAGCGCGACGACATCACGCCCGGGACCGCGCCCGAGGTCGAGGAGGCGCTCCGGCTCGCCGAGCAGGCCGACCTGCTGATCGCGGCGACCCCGGTGTTCCGCGGCTCGTACCCGGGCATGTTCAAGCACTTCTTCGACCTCGTCGACCAGTACGCGCTGGCCGACAAGCTCGTCCTGCTGGTGGCGACCGGCGGGAGCGAGCGCCACACGCTGGCCCTGGACCACGCCCTGCGGCCGCTGTTCGCGTTCTTCCAGGCGCTGACCGTGCCCGTCGCGTTCTTCGCGGCCGCGGGCGACTTCGACGGCACGATCCTGCTCAACCCGCGCGTCTACGGGCGGATCGAGGTGGGGCTCACCGACGTGCTGGACCTGCTGCGGACCCGCGCGACCGGTGGGCGGGCGACCCCGCCCGCGTGACGGTCCCCCCGCCTCTCACGTCGTGCCGGTGGCGCGCGTAGGTGACGAAGGCCGCGCCGCTGTCGAGCACGGTGTGGCCGGTGAGCTCCCAGCTGCGCGGATCGAAGGCGGCCTCCTGCGAGAAGAGCGGGATGCCGGCGCCGATGGTCAGCGGGGCCATCTTGAGGATGAGCTGGTCGATCTCGCGGTACAGGGCACCGGCCAGTTCGGCGCCGCCGATCAGCCAGATGTCCTTGCCGTCCTCCTGCTTGAGCTGCCGCACCGTGGCTGCGGGATCGTCGGCGACGAGTTCGACGGCCGGGTCCGGGCTCTCGGTGAGCGTCCGGGAGAAGACCAGGTGACGCAGGTGCGGGAAGGCATCGGTGATGCCGGCCGCCAGGCCGATCCCGTAGGAGCGGCGTCCTTCCAGGACGGTGTCGAAGCGGGTGCCTTCCGCGGTGACCGACAGCGCCGCTCGGGCGGGAGCGGGCAGGGTCTCGGGGTACTCCGCCGCCAGGTGCCGGACGTAGTCCGCGGGGATCGGCCAGAAGCCGTCCGGACCGGTGGGGTCGGCGCCGTCCGGCCCCGCGATGAATCCGTCCAGCGTGGTGGCGACGTAGTACACGAGCTTTCGCACGCGAAGCTCTCCTTCCCGGGACGGCCCGATCCGATCGGCGGACCCCGACGACCGAGTCCTCCCGAATCAGACGGGAACGCCTGATGTACTCTGACTGCAGTGGTATGACCAACCGTAGTACTGCATCTGAAGTGGTGTCAACGCGTCGGCGGGAAGGCTCCTCATGCGGCAGAACCCGGCCCGGCGCACGGCGCTCCTGGACGCCGCCATCGAGGTACTGGCCAGGGAGGGCTCGCGCGGACTGACGTTGCGCGCGATCGACAAGGAGGCGGGCGTGCCGGTCGGCACCGCCTCGAACTACTTCGTCAACCGGGACGAGCTGCTGGGCCAGGTGATGCGACGCACCCGGGAGCGCCTCGCCCCGGACCCCGCGGCGCTGGCCGCGACGATGGAGCGGGCCCCGTCACGCGAGCTGGCCACCGAGCTGATGCGTCAGCTGCTGGCCCGGATGCGCGCCGACCGCGCCAGCAACCTGGCCATGCTGGAGCTGCGACAGGAAGCCACCCGACGCCCCGACCTGCACGCCGAGCTCAGCGGCTTCCTGTCGGCCGAGCACCAGGAGGTCATCGACCACCACCTGGACGCCGGGCTGCCCGGGGACCGCACCGGCGTCGCACTCATGTACTTCGCCATGCTCGGCATGATCGTGGACGATCTCACCATCCCCGCCGTCCTCGAGCCCTACTCCACCGACGAGCTGATCGAGCAGATGGTCGCCCGCCTCCTGACCCCGCACCCGCCGCAGGGCTCCTGACGTGGCCGCTGCTCGCCGAGCGGGATGCCCAGCCGAGTGCGCCGGAACGCGAGGACCACCTGTGGACGCAGATCGCGCGATTAGGCCTTCGCGCCGCGCCCGTCTGTACGTGTGAGATCGACTCACAGGAGGCTGGCACGATGCGGAAACTGATCTTCGGCATGAACCTGACCCTGGACGGCTACATCGCCACGACCGGCGACGACATCGGCTGGAGCGGGCCGCCGAGCGACGAGCTGTTCCAGTGGTGGCTCGACCAGGAGCGGGCGAGCGGCCTGACGCTGTACGGGCGCAAGCTGTGGGAGGCGATGAGCTCCTACTGGCCCACCGGCGACCAGCAGCCCGACGCCACCCCGGCGCGGATCGAGTTCGCGCGGAACTGGCGGGACACGCCGAAGGTCGTGTTCTCCTCGACGATCGACAAGGTCGACTGGAACACCCGCCTGGTCACCGGCGACGCGGTCGCCGAGATCACCCGGCTCAAGGCCGAGGACGGCGCCCCGATGAGCATCGGCGGCGCAACGCTCGCCGGGGCTGCCATGCGGGCCGGGCTGATCGACGAGTACGCCCTGGCCACCTACCCGGTCCTGGGGGGCGGCGGCACGCCGTTCTTCACGGCGCTGGACAGCTGGGTGAACCTGAACCTGGTGGAGACGCGGACGTTCCCCGGCGGCGTGGTGCTGACCCGGTACGAGACGAGGCGATGAGCACGGGCCACCTGCCCGGCCCGTGAGGCCCGGGTCGAGATCCTTCCTGACGCGCCCCGCCGGCGAACGCCGGCGGGGCGGTCGGCGATGGGGACTTGGATCAGAGTGTCGGGGGCAGGCCCAGCCATGGTTTGTCGGCGGCGTTGAATCCGGTGAGCTCGGCGATCCTCCCGTCGACGATGTGCAGGACATCGATGGCGAACAGCCGGTACACGGGCTGGTCGGGCGTGCGCAGGTACTCCACGACCGCAGGCATGCGGTTGACGGTCGTGACGATGCAGCGCCAGTCGTCGTATCCGGGCCCGCCGAACCCATTCGAGACCCAGGAGTCCAACGCGGACTCGGCGGTGACCCAGACGCCGGGGTCCGGCGGCATCGCGAAGCGCAGGTCCTCGCGCATGAGGGACAGGAGCCCATCGAGGTCGTTGCGCTCGTGGGCGTCCACCCACGCCTTCACCGTGGCGCGTTCGTCGTCCGACAGCTCGTGCGTAGCGGGGGTGCGCCAGTCGAGTCGGCGGTCGGGCAACTGCTCGCGCATCGTCACGCGCGCCCGCTGCAGGGCGCTGGTCACGGATGCGACGCTGAGCTCGAGCGCGTCCGCGGTCGTCGCCGCCGGCCAGCCGAGGACGTCGCGAAGGATCAGTGCCGCCCGCTGGCGCGGCGGCAGGTGCTGGACGGCGACGATGAACGCCAGCTCGATCGTCTCCCGCGCCACCGCCGATTCATGCGGGTCCTCGGGGAGCATCCGGTCCGGGTAGGGCTGCAGGTACCGCACCTCCGAGCCGGCGCCCGGCAGCTCGGCGGGCACGGGCGTGCGACGGTTGCGCTTCTCCAGGAAGTCGAGGCAGGCGTTCGTCGCGATCCGGTACAGCCAGGTCCGCAACGCAGCGCGCCCATCGAACGACTCCCGCTTGTTCCACGCTCGCAGGAACGTCTCCTGTGTCAGGTCCTGGGAGTCGTCGTAGTTCGCGAGCATCCGGTAGCAGTGCACCTGCAACGCACGCCGATGGCGCTCGGTCAGGAGCGCGAACCGCGCGGTATCGTCAGCGCGGGCCGTCGCGATGAACGTGGCCTCGTCGGCGCCCAGCAGGCTGGGGTCGGTCATGGTCGTCAATCCTTCCACCGGTGCGAGGGGCTACCGGAACCGACGACGTGGCGGACGATTTCTGATCGGTGGAGCCGATCTGGGTGTCGCTCCGGGTGACTGCTCCCACCGGTTCGTCGAGCGCACCAGGAATACTGCCGGTGTGCGGGATCGAGTCCGATCGATCGGACGGTGGGTGACCACCCGGCACCCGACGGCCTGGGACACGGCGATCGGCATCGCCTGCTTCTTCGCCACCATCGCCGGGCCGGGGGTGATCAGCGACAGCCGCCCGGTCGCCGTGGTGTGTGCCGCGGTGTCCGCTCTTCCGCTGGCCGCGCGCCGGCGGGCCCCCTTCACGGTGGCGCTGGTGTGCGGCGTCGGCTCGATCGGGCTGATGGCGGCGGCCGCGAACGTGGACTGGCCCTACGGTCAGATCGTCGCGACCTACACGGTCGCCGCGCACAGCCCGGATGCGGCCCGCTTCGTCGTGGGGGTCCTCACCGCCGCGGGTGTCCTCTACACGCAGCAGACCCTGGACAAGGCGCCAGGGTCGCTGCTCACTTCGGGCGGGGTGTTCCTGACGGCGTTCGCGCTCGGCGTCGGCGCCCAGGCGCGCCGCGACCGGATCGCGCTGCTGGAGGAGCGCGCGTTGCGCCACACCGAGGAACGCGAAGCGGCCGCCGCCCGTGAACGAGAGGCCATCGCCCGCGACATGCACGACATCCTGGCTCACTCGATCAGCCTCATCGCCGTGCAGGCGGAGGCCGGTCCGCTGCTCGTGCGCCAGGATCCGGATCGGGCCGGCCGGGCTTTCGACGCGATCTCCGAGACCGCGCACGACACGCTCGCCCAGTTGCGCCGCACGCTCGGCGTCCTGCGCGCCGGGCTCGGCGACCACGCCCCGCCGCCGGATCTGGCGGCCATCCCCGCGCTGGTCGAACGGGCCCGCGGCGCGGGTCTGACCGTCACGGTCGTCGAGCACGGCGAGCCGCGGACGGTCGTGCCCGAGGTCGCCGTCGCGACGTACCGGGTGGTGCAGGAGTCCTTGACCAACGCGGTGCGGCACGCCGCCGTGCGGATCGGGCTCGACTGGTCGCCGGCGCGGCTGCGGCTGGAGATCGCCGACGACGGCCGGGGCGACGGCGGAGGAACGGGCGGCCACGGCCTGATCGGCATGCGTGAGCTGGTCACGGCGTGCGCCGGCCGGTTCAGCGCGGGAAGTCCGCCGACCGCCCCCGGATTCGTCGTCACCGCCACCTTCCCCCTCGATGCCGCCGATGGGTGAGCAGCTCCGCGTGCTCGTCGCCGACGACCAGGCGCTGGTACGCGACGGGTTCTGCGTGATCCTGGACGCGCAGCCCGACATGACGGTCGTCGGGGAGGCCGGCGACGGGGAGGAGGCGATCCGGGCCGCTCTCGCGCTGCGTCCGCAGGTGGTGTTGATGGACGTGCGCATGCCGAACAGGAGCGGGATCGAAGCCACCGCCGAGATCTGCGCCGCCACCGACGCCCGAGTGCTGATGCTGACCACGTTCGACCTGGACGAGTACGTCTACGACGCGCTCCACGCCGGGGCCAGCGGCTTCCTGCTCAAGAACATGCGCCGGGCCGAGCTGGTCAACGCCGTCCGGACGGTCGCCGCGGGTGAGGCGCTGCTGGCTCCCAGCGTCACCCGCCGGCTGATCGCGGACATGGTGGGACGCGACACCCCGGCTCCGGGACCCGCCGGGCACCTGGTGACCGCGCTGGCGTCACTGACCGCACGCGAGACGGACACGTTGCGGCTGATCACGCAGGGGCTCTCGAACGCGGAGATCGCGACCCGGCTGCACGTCACCGAGAACACCGTCAAGACCCACATCAGCAAGGTGCTGACCAAGCTCGAGCTGCGCGATCGGGTGCAGGCGGTCGTCTTCGCGTACGAGTCGGGGCTGGTCGTGCCGGGACGTCATCCTCACGAGTGAGCCGGAGGACCATCCCCGACGGTGATCCGCGATGAGCGGCCCCGCCGAGAGGCTCACGCCATGTCGCCCCGCGTGTTCCTGGCACTCACCTACGGACTCAGCTGGGCCCTGTGGGCCGTCGCCCTCGCTCTCGGCGGCGACATCTCCGATCCGTTCGTCTACGGCCTCCACACCGTCGCGTTCTGCGGTCCGACGCTGGTCGCCTGGTCGCTCGCGCTCACCGGCCGGCCCGGCACGCGGCAGGCCCGGCTGTCCACCGCCACGCGCTGGCTGCCCGCGGCGGTGCTGATCGGGCTCGCTCCCGCGGTCGGCGCCGCGGTGCTGGCCCCGCTGTTCGGTGGCACCGGACTGGACCCGGGCCTGTTCGCCGACGCGGCGGCCCGGACCGGCGGGTGGCTGCCCTACGTCGGGCTCGCGCTGCTCACCGGCCCCCTGGCCGAGGAGTTCGGATGGCGCGGGTACCTCCAGCCGCTGCTGCGCCGCACGACGTCCGCCCGCCGCACGCCGTTCGTCCTCGGCCTGTTCTGGGCGCTCTGGCACGTGCCCCTGTTCTTCGTGGTCGGCATCCTGCAGCACGCGATGGGGCTGTTCACCGTGCAGGCGCTCGGCTTCTTCGTCGTGCTGGTGCTGCAGTCGGTGGGTCTGCTGTACGTGAGCGAACGGCTGCGCGGCGGCGTGCCCGCGGCCGTGCTCCTGCACCTCGTCCTCAACATGGCGATCGTGCTGGTGCCGCTGGACTCGATCGCGGTGGCGCTCGCGTACGTCGCCCTCCACGCACTGATCGCGCTGGCGCTGCTGCGCTTCGTCTCGCCACCCGGCAGCGCCACCGGGACGGCGAGGTGACCAGCTGGCGGGAGGACCGGCTGAAGTGCCGCGTCAGCGCCGATCCCCGGTTCCGTGCCCTGGTCGCGCGTGTGCTGGGGACGAGCCGGAGCCACCCGTCGATCATGGACACCTACTGGCGGTCGCACGTGCAGCCGCGGCGGGAGGCCACCCGCGCCCTGCTCGGACGCGCCCGCGACTCCGGCGCGCTCCCCGCGGACACCGACCTCGACGTGCTCATGGACACGATGGCCGGGGCCGCGCTCTACCGGCTCATGCAGCCCGACGACCTCGACGCCGGCGGGATGCGCCGCTACCTCGAGACGCTCTACCGACAGATCGGCCTGCTCACCCGGTAGCGGTGCCGCGGCGCTCGACCCGCCGCGGCGACCCGACCGCCGCCGCTGTGGGTTCTCATCTCGCGTGGCATGGACGCTATTGCGCGGTGGCGGGGTAGTCGCGCAGGAACTCGGCGATCGTGGTGGGCTCGCGGCCCAACAGCCTCTCGAGGTCACCGGGCTGGTCGTCCCATTCGCCGCCGTTGATGGCGTGTACCCAGCTCAGCACGAACTCGGCGACGGGTCCCGGCAGACCGCCGGCGACGATGTGCTCGAGGTACTCCTCGTCCGACAGCGGCACGTAGTGGACGGCGGTGCCGCGAATCTCCGAGAGGATCTCGGCGACATCGGAGAACGAGACCGCCGGAGCTCCGTGCAGGGCGTAGGTCTTGCCCTCGTGACCGGGGTCGGTCAGGACCACGGCCTGGGCCTCGGCGAGGTCCTCACGCGACGCCGAAGCGACCTTGCCGTCTCCGGCCGGGACGCGAACGCCGGACTCGAACGCGTTGTCTCCGATGTAGCCCTGCAAGCTCTCGATGTACGGCGGATGGCCGAGGATCGTGGACCGAAGGTCCGATGCCTCCAGCGCCTTGATGGTGAAGGTGTCGGGCTCGGTGACCTGCGGCAGCTCGAACTCAGAGCCAGCCTTGCGGATGATCGGCGTGTAGACGAGGTGCTTGACGCCGGCCTCCTCCGCTGCGGCGATCACGTTGGCGTGCTGGGTGCTGCGGTCGGTGAAGGCATGGGTGGGAACCAGCAGCACCTTCTCGACGCCCGCGAAGGCGCGCGTCAGCGAGTCGTAGTCGAAGTAGTCACCGCGTCGTCACCGGCGACGGCGGCGGTCACGTGGTCGCGGATCGCCGCGTCCAGCGCGGCGGTCGCGGTCGGGTCGAGCGGGTCGGGTCGGGCGAGGGCCTGCTGCATGACGTCGGCGAGCAGGGCGGGTGCCTCGTCGTCGGGCAGCCGCAGCGGCCCGGTGATCAGCGGCGCGGTTAGGAAATGGCCGTGGAAGACCGAGCTGAGCACGGCGACCACCTCGGGCAGGGTGCGGTCGGCGCGGACCAGGCCGGCCGCCTGCAACCGGACGATCAGGGAGAGGGTGCCGTCGCGGGGCATCCGGTCGCGCTCCGCGCCGTCGCGCACCAGGGGGGCCAGCAGCCTGCCCAGCACCTCGCGGTCGTTCAGCAGCAGGGCGGTCATCAGCCGGTGCCGCTGGTAGGCGCGCACCTGCGCGGCGAACAGGGCACGCAGGTCGACCACCCCCTCGACGCCGTTGATCTCGTCGAGGACGTGGCGGTGCATGGCGGCGCGCTGGTGGCGCAGCACGGCGACGAACAGCGCTTCGCGGGCGCCCCAGCGCTGGTAGAGCGTGCTCTTCGACACCCCGGCTGCCCTCGCCACGTCGTCGAGGGTGGTGCGGTCGTAGCCGCGTTCCAGCAGCAGCTCGGCGGCGGCGGCGAGGATCGCCGCCCCGTCGACGTCCGCCCGGCCCCTCGGTGACACGCGCGCCTCCCCGTACACCGTGACTAGAAAGAGTTATCTGGTCACGGCGTACACACTACCCCCTCGCCGATGGTTGGGGAACGGGGTCGGAGTCGGATTCCCGTCGGCGGCGACCCTCGTCCGGGTGTCGCCGGCGACCGTCTGGAGTCGGCGGATACGCCGGTCGGGGGTCGACGTAGGCTTCTCGCGCGGTAGAGGAGGGCCGGATGGACGAGCGCGAGCTGGCCGGACTGCGCGACCGGGTGCACTCCCTGCGCCGGGACGCGTGGGCGATGGTCGAGGACGACGAGCTGTACGACCCCGAGGGCGCCCTGCCGATGGCGGAGCGGGCCGGGGCCGCGCTGCGCACGATGGAACGGGCCCTGGCCGCGCTGCCCGAGCCGCACGGGGTGCCGCGCGAGGCCGCCCGCTGGCTGCGCTGGGAGCGCGCCGAGACCAGCTACCACGTCGCCGATCTCATCGAGCGGTGGTCGCCCGACGTCCCGCACGCCCACGAGCGCGCGCTGGCCGCCGCCACGGCGGCGTTCGAGGTGTTCCGCGGCTGGGACCTCCGCGCCGCGACGCACGCCCTGCGGCTGATGAGCGTGATGGCGGCGCGGGTGGGCCGGGCCCGGGAGGCGGTCGGCTGGGTCCTGGAGTTCCGCGGCACCGTCCCCGCCGACGTCGCCCCGCGCTGGTTCCTCCCGACGTGCGAGCGGATGCTGCGCGACCTCCGGGACGAGCACCTGGTGGACAGCCCGGCGGTGTGAGCGCCGCGGGTCAGCGACCGCGCAGGAGGGCCGCGGTGGCGTCCTGGTGGTTGTGCTCGGCCCAGTCCAGCGGGGTGGCGTCGAACCGGGTGTCGCGGCGGGCAGGGTCGGCGCCCAGCTCCAGCAGCAGGTCGACCATCGCCGCGTCCCCGGCGTGAGCGGCCTGGTGCAGCGGGGTGGCGTCGCCCGCCGGGTGCAGGTCGAAGCCGAGCTCCGCGAGCAGCCGCACGGCCTCGCGCCTGCCGACCTCGGCGGCGGTCCGCACGGCGTCCGGGCGACGGGCCCTGGCCGCCGCCAGAAGCGGCGCGTCGGCGGCCAGCGCGGTCGCCCGGTTTCCGGCCAGGAGCGCCGTGAGCAGGTCGTCGACGGGATCGGTGGGCGGCACGGTCGCGCCCGCCGCCCGCAGCAACTCCGCGACGCGCAGGTTGCCGCGCGCGATCGCCAGCCGGTACGGGGTCGCGCCGTGCCTGATCGGGTGGCGGGTGCCCAGGCCGTCCGGGTGGGCGCCGGCGTCCAGCGCCAGCCGGGCCCACTCCGGCCGGTCGTGCTCGGCGGCGACCGACAGCTGGTCCTCCAGCAGCGCCCGCGGCGCGCCCTGCGCGCGCAGCAGGGCGTGCCAGGGACCGCCGCCCTCGCGGCCGAGCCCGAACTCGATCAGCAGCCGCAGGTGGGCGTCGTCCGGGCCGAACTGGCGGTTGTAGAGGGCCTGGGCGTCGTTCGGGTCGGCGCCCGCCTCCAGCAGCAGCCGGGCCAGCGCCGCGGCGTGCCGGTGCGGAGGTTGGTTGGCGCCGTCCTCGCCGCCGCCGAACGCCCCGGTGAGCGCGGTGAACGCGCAGATGCCGCCCCACAGGTAGCCCGAGTCCGGGTCGGCGCCGTGGCGCAGCAGCAGCCGGGCGACCCCGAGCGGGTCGGCGCCGGGCGCGTCGATCCGGGAGTAGGCCAGGTACAGCAGCGGCACCCAGTCGAACGGCCCGCCGGACCGCGTGGCCGCGGCGGGGTCGGCGGCCAGCAGCCGTTCGGTGGCGGGCAGGTCGCCGGTGGCGGCCGCGGCGTGGATCGACGCGCCGCCCAGCGCCGGGTCGGCGGCCAGCATCGCGGTGGCGCGGGCGTGGTCGAGCAGGCTGTCGCCGCCGTAGCGCAGGCAGCCCAGCCGCAGCAGCTCGGTGGCCGGGTCGGGCGCGGTGCCGTCGGGGGCGGGGACCTTGTGCGGCGAGCGGGTGCGCGCGGCCACCGCGTCGAGGTGGCGGCGCAGGTCGGGCCAGCTGGTGAAGCCGTAGGCGCGGGCCAGCGCGAGCTGGGCGTCGGCCAGCCGCGGGGCGGCAGGCGCGCGCGGGTGGTGCTCGGCGAGCAGCGTGACGGCCTGCTCGTCGCCGGCCCGCACCTTGCGCAGCAGCGCGCGGGCCTGCCCGCGGAGGTGCTCGAGGCTCGGGTCCTCGGGGAAGTGCAGCATCGGCATGGCGGGCCTCCGGTCCGTGAGCCCGGGCGTCCGCATGCGCGGGCCGGACGGGAGAACCGGTGCGGCCGTGCTGACCTGCGACAGGTGGGCTGCGCCCTTCCCGCGGACCGGGGGCGACCTGCGCGCCGGCGCCGACGCTACCGCCCGGCCGCGCCGCTGACCAGCCACCCGGGTCGAGGGAGTGGGACGCGTCCCGCTCGGCCCGCCTCACCGCCGCGCAGAGTTCCCTCCCACCGCCGCCCCGGAGTTCAGGAAAGCCACGATGCTGCCCTGTGCGGGCAGCATCGTGGCTTTCCTGAACCGTGGTGAGGGGGTCAGAGGGCGGGGAGGACGCGGGTGGCCTCCCAGGACCGGGTGACCTCGGTGAAGCCGCGGCGGGCGTACCACTGCCGGGGCCAGCCGTCGGCCTCGGCCTGCAGGACCAGCAGGTCGCAGCCGGCCGCGGCGGCCAGGGCCCGGGCCGTGCGCAGCAGCGCGTCGCCGTGCCCGCGGCGGCGGTGGGCCGGGTCGGTGGCCACGGCGTCGATGAGCGCGGTCCCGCCGTCGATCTTGAGCACGCACGCCGCCACCGGCACGAACCGCGCGAACACCGCCAGGTAGCGCAGGTCGACCACGGGTTCCTCGGCCGAGTACCGGGCGGCCAGCTGGGCGATCTCGGGGGCGGTGATGCCCGGGTGGGTGCGCCGCCAGTTCGCCGCCCAGAACGAGGTCAACCGCACCCGGGCCACCTGCTCGGCCCACCCCGCACCGGGGACGGGCTCGATCGGCTCCCCGACCGGCGCGGCCATCCCGATCAGCTGCTCCACCGCCCACCCGCGCCGGGCCAGCCCGGCCGCGGTGGTGGCCAGGTGGTCGCCGGCGAGCCGTGCGCGCCGGTGCCGCAGTCCGGCTCCGCCGAGCACCCGGTCGGTCTCGGCGATCACCTGCGCGGTGTCGACCTCGCCGTCGATCAGCAGCGCGTTGTGCTGGTAGGAGGCCGGGTAGGCGTCGGTGAGCACCGCGGTGCCGCCGACGACGGGCAGCTCCTGGGTGGCCGCGCGACGCAGCAGCGACGGCTCCAGCGTGCTCAACCGCCCGGCAGGCGACTGGCGGGGCAGCCGCGGCGGCTCGAAGCGCCCGTCGGGACCGGGCCGGTAGGGGAGCACGGCCGTCACCGCACCCAACGGGATCGATCCGTAGGCGTGCGGGAAGAGCATCGACGCGGGATCGGTCGGCAACCCCGGCTCGTAGCGGACCTCGACACCGAGCCGGTCGGGGTCGAGCACCAGCAACCACAAGTCGGGCCGGCCGGGGAACATCCGGCTCGCCGGCAGGTGGACCTGCTCGGGCGTCGACAGGTGCACGAACCCGACCTGGGCGAGCGACGGCGGAGCCAGCACACCCGCGGCGACGGCGGCCCGCCACTGCTCGATCGTCACCAGGTGCAGCAGCGGTTCGGACACCCGCAGATCATCCCCACCCCACCCCGATCGATGAGCCCTCGGCCCCCGCCCCGCTCCTCGACGGCCACCCGCCCCGACCCGCGCACGAGAGCGACTTTCGTCCGACCGGGTGGGACGAGAGCAACTCTCGTCCCGCCTGGCGGGGCGCTTCCGCATCGATCCACATTGGATCGCCGAGCGCCGCCCCGCCCCGAGCGGCCCGGCCCTCTCGCGCACCGCGCACCGGAGCGAGTGGCGCACTCGCCCAACCACACGGGCCCACCGCACCATTCGCTCGCTCCGGTCAGGACGAGAGTGGCTCTCGACCCGCCAGACGCAACGAGAGTCGCTCTCGTCCGGCGCAGCGGGACGAAAGCCACTCTCGTCCCCCTGGCTGGGCGAAAGTGACTCTCGTCCAGCCAGGCCGGGCGAAAGCCACTCCCGCTCGACCGATGCGGCGCGCAGCGCCGTGAGGCGAGCCAGGCGATGCGGCGCGCAGCGCCACTCCTCTCCGGACCCCTGCTCGATCTGAGGTCGCCCGCCGCGTAGGTGCCGCCGGAGGCGCTCTCCACCCCGCCAGTGATCCACGCCGCTCGTCCGAGGCTGGGCACGCCGCCCGGCAACGTTCCTGCCCAGTGAGGGCGTCCGCGCCCGTGCGCTCCAAGGAGAAGAGCGCGTCGAAGAGAGGGTGAAGAGCGCCTCCGGCGGGCCTCGGCTCGAGCAGGGGGCACTTCTCCGGGGGACCGGCGGGGGCAGAGATGGCTGGTGTCCGGCGGGGTCTCAGGGCACCGCGCGCACCGTGTGGCCACCGCGCACATGTCGTGACGTGTGCGCGGCGGCGGCTAGGTGTGCGCGGTGGACGAGAGTCGTTTCGTCCCGCTGCGCGGGACGGGAGTGCGTCCGCCTCGCGGGTCGGCCGTCCACGACCGGCCGCCGCCCCTCCGGTCGGGCGGGTTCGGACGAGCGCGGCGGCGGGGGAGTCTTGTATCTGGCACCCGGTGCCATTTAGCGTCGGGGGGTTCGCGCAGCCGACGTGAGGAGTCGCTTATGGCCGCCACCCCGCAGAACCAGTCCGCGCCCGCGGAGCCGGTCGTCGAGGAGACCCTGGTCGAGGAGGTCTCGATCGACGGCATGTGCGGCGTCTACTGACCCGGCGCGGAACCCGTTGACTGATTCGACCGACGCCGGTCCCGTCCCCGCGGCGGGACCGGCGTTCGAACCCGCCACCGCGTTCGACCCGGACCGCGCCTTCCGGTGCAGCCCGCAGGTCTCGCTGCGCCCCGAGCCGTTCGGTGCGCTCGTCTACCACTTCGGCACCCGCAAGCTGTCGTTCCTGAAGACGCCGCAGCTGCTGGCCGTGGTCTCCGGGTTGGAGCGGCACCCCACGGTGCACGCCGCCATCGACGCCGCGGGCGTGGAGCCCGCGCAACGCCCCGCCTACCTGAAGGCACTGGCCGGCCTGGCCGCGAACGGGACCATCGAGGAGCGTCCGTGAAGCTTGTCGAGCACTTCCAGTACGGCCTGAACTCCCCCATCTGCCTGACCTGGGAGCTCACCTACGCCTGCAACCTGGCCTGCGTGCACTGCCTGTCGTCGTCGGGCCGGCGCGACCCTCGTGAGCTCTCCACGGCCGAGGCGAAGCACGTGGTGGACGAGCTGCAGAGGATGCAGGTCTTCTACATCAACATCGGCGGTGGTGAGCCGACAGTGCGGCCGGACTTCTGGGAGCTGCTCGACTACTCGATCGACCACCAGGTCGGGGTCAAGTTCTCCACCAACGGCATCAAGCTCGACAAGCAGCGCGCGGCGCAGTTGGCCCGCACCGACTACGTCGACGTGCAGATCTCCCTCGACGGCGCCACCGCCGAGATCAACGACCACGTCCGCGGCCCCGGCTCCTACGCCACCGCGATGCGCGCGCTGGAGAACCTGGCCGAGGCCGGCTTCGGCCAGCCCAAGATCAGCGTGGTGATGACCCGGCAGAACGTCGACCAGCTCGACGAGTTCGCCGCCATCGCCGCCAAGTTCGACGCCCAGCTGCGGATCACCCGGCTGCGCCCGTCCGGTCGCGGCGCCGACGTGTGGGACGAGCTGCACCCCACCGCCGCCCAGCAGCGCCAGCTCTACGACTGGCTGGTCAGCCACGGCGACCAGGTGCTGACCGGCGACTCCTTCTTCCACCTCTCCGCCTACGGCGAGGCCCTGCCCGGGCTGAACCTGTGCGGGGCGGGCCGGGTGGTGTGCCTGATCGACCCGGTCGGCGACGTCTACGCCTGCCCGTTCGCGATCCACGAGAACTTCCTGGCCGGCAACGTCCGCGACGAGGGCGGCTTCCAGCGGGTGTGGCAGCACTCGGAGCTGTTCACCGAGCTGCGCCGGCCGCAGACCGGCGGGGCGTGCCGCTCGTGCGGGTTCTACGACTCCTGCCAGGGCGGGTGCATGGCGGCCAAGTTCTTCACCGGCCTCCCGCTCGACGGCCCCGACCCGGAGTGCGTGCGCGGGTTCGGCGAGCAGGCGTTGGCCGCGCGCGACGGTTCGACCGCGATCCCGAAGTCCGACGTCGACCACTCCCGGTCGGCGCCGCGCAACTCGCGCGGCCGCGGTCCGGTCCCGCTCACCCTGACCACCCGTCCGGACAGCGCTCCCCTCGACGGTGCCCGTCCCGACCGCGCCTGCGACGCGAGCCCGCTGGCCGTCGGCGCCGACTCGCCGCTGACCCCCGCCTCCGCCCGAGCCTGACCGAACAGTCGTGGGTCGCGGTCCTCATCCACGACCGCTGACCAGCGAGGTCGTCCTGCGGGGGCGGACGGCGCCCAGTCGCGTGCTGTTCGGCCCGCACGAGACGAACCTCGGGCGCGGGCGGCGGTTCTCCGACCGGCACGTCGCCTACTACGGGCGCCGGGCCGCCGGGGGCGCGGGCGTGCTCGTCACCGAGGTCGCGTCGGTGCACGAGTCCGACTGGCCCTACGAGCGCGCCCCGCTGGCCGCGGAGGGCTGGGGCGACGTGCTCGGGGCCTGCCGGCCGCACGGGGCGCTGGTGCTGGCCGGGCTCGGGCACGCCGGCGGGCAGGGTTGCTCGGCGCACCGGCGCGAGGCGCTGTGGGCGCCCTCGCCGGTGCAGGACGTCGTCACGCGCGAGGTGCCGATGGCCGTCGAGCAGCCCGAGATCGACGCGCTGGTGGCCGGGTTCGGCGCGGCCGCCGCGCTGGCCGCGGCCGCCGACCTGGACGGCGTGGAGGTCGACGCGGGCGAGTTCTCGATCCTGCGCCAGTTCCTGTCCGGGCTGACCAACCGCCGCACCGACGGCTACGGCACCGACCGCACCCGGCTGCTGCGCGAGGTGCTGGCCGCCGTGCGCGCGGGCCTGGGCGAGGACCGGATCATCGGGCTGCGGCTGAGCTGCGACGAGCTGGCCCCGTGGGGCGGGATCACCCCGCCGGACGGCGTCGTGATCGCCGCCGCCGTGTCCGGTGCCGTCGACTACCTGGTGCCGGTGCGCGGCGGGGCGATGGCCGCGTCCCGCCCCGACCTGCACGTCGAGCCCGGGTTCGGCACGCGCCTGTGCGCCGCGGTGCGGCGGGCGGCCGGGGTGGCGACGGTGCTGCAGGGCAGCGTGGTCGAACCCGTCGCCGCGGGGGCCGCACTCGACGCCGGGGTGGCCGACCTGGTCGAGATGACCCGCGCCCAGATCGCCGACCCCGACCTCGTCGCGCACGTGCGCGCCGGCCACCCCGAGCGGGTGCGCCCCTGCACGCTGTCCAACCGGCGCACCGCCGTGCGCGACCCGCGCAACCCGCTCGTCACCGACGACGCCGAACCGAGCGCGGGCCACGAGCTGGACGACGACTGGCCGCCCCCGACCGATCCCCGGCCACGTGCGGCGCTGGTCGTGGGCGGGGGGCCCGCGGGCCTGGAGGCGGCCCGCACCCTCGCCCTGCGCGGGCACTGGGTGCGGCTGGTCGAGCGGGCGCCGGTGCTGGGCGGGGCGCTGCGGTGGGCGGCCGTGGTGCACGGGCGCGGCCGGATGGGCGTGCTGGTGCCGTGGTGGGCCGCCGAGCTGCACCGGCTCGGCGTGCGGGTGGAGCTGGGCGCGGAGATCACGGCGGACGACCTGGACGCGGCCGAGCGGGCCGGGATCGCCGTCGTGCTGGCCACCGGGTCGCGGCCGGCGCCGCCGGCGTTCCGGTCGGACCGGCCGGTCGTCGCGGCGGGGGAGTTCGAGGCCGCCGTGCTGGCCGCGGGCTCGACGCCGGCCGCGCTCGCCGCGCTCGCCGGGGACGCGCCCGAGTTCAGGAAAGCCACGTTCCCGAACCCTGCGGGCAGCATCGTGGCTTTCCTGGAGCCGGGGGTGGGGCGGGGCGGCGTCGAGGGGGGCGGCGCGGTGCTGGTGCTCGACCCGGTCGGCGACGGCACCGGCGTCGGGATCGCCGAGCAGGTCGCGGCGGCCGGGCCGCCGACCGTGCTGGTCACCCCCGACCAGGTCGCCGGCACGCAGCTCGCCCGCACCGGCGACCTCGCCCCCGCCAACGCCCGGCTCGCCCGGGCCGGCGTCGTCCGCGAGCTGCGGTCGACGCTGCGCGAGGTCGCCGACGGCCGGGCGGTGCTGGAGCACGTCTGGACCGACGAGCGCCGCACCCTCGACTGCGCCCTGGTCATCGACTGCGGGCACCGCCTCCCCGCCGACGCCCTGTGGCGCGCCCGCCCGCGGCTGGCCCGCGCCGGCGACTGCGTGGCGCCCCGCACGCTGCACGAGGCCGTCCTCGAGGGCCGCCGCGCGGCGGCCCTCGCCGTGCGGGCGTGAGGCTCGCCGAACCGCTGCGGGTCGGCCCGCTGCGGCTGCGCAACCGGGTGGTGTTCGCCGCGCACCTGACCAACGCCGCCGTCGACGGCGTGGTCACCGACCAGCACGTCGCCTACTACGCGGCCCGGGCCGCGGGCGGGGCCGGACTGGTGATCACCGAGGAGCACTCGGTGCACCCGGGCGACCACCCCTACGAGAAGCTGATCCGGGGCTGGGACCCCGCGGTCGTGCCCGGCTACCGGCGCCTCACCGCCGCCGTCCACGCGCACGGCGCGCCGGTGCTCGCCCAGCTCAACCACAACGGCGGGCAGTCCAGCGGGATGTACTCCCGGGAACCTGTGTGGGCGCCGTCGCCGGTGCCCGACCCGATGTTCCGCGAGGTGCCACAGGAGATCACCACCGCCGGGATCGCCGAGCTGGTCGCGGGCTACGCGACCGTCGCGCGGCACTGCGTCGCGGGCGGGTTCGACGGCGTCGAGCTGCAGTGCTCGCACGCCTCGATCCTGCGCCAGTTCCTCTCCCCGCTGACCAACCACCGAACCGACAGCCACGGCGGCGCCCTGGAGGACCGCGTCCGGGTGGTCCGCGAGGCGCTGGTCGCGGTGCGCGCGGAGGTCGGGCCCGACCGGGTGGTCGGCGTGCGGCTGTGCGGCGACGAGGGCCTGCCCGGCGGCACGCCGCTCGCGGAGATGGTGCGCACCGCGCAACTGCTCGAACCGCACGTCGACTACGTCAACACCTCGATCGGCGTGGCCACCGCGACCCTGCACCTCATCGAGGCGTCGATGCACGTCGAGCCCGGGTACGCGCTGTTCATCCCGTCCGCGGTGCGCCGCGCGGTGTCGGTGCCGGTGGTCGGGGTGGGGCGGTTCACCACGCCGGCGCACGCCGAGCGCGCCCTCGCCGAGGGCCACTGCGACCTGGTCGGCGTCGTCCGCGGCCAGATCGCCGACCCCACCTTCGCCTCCGCCCTCCCGCCCCCCGCCCCCGCCCCCGCCCCGCCCGGATGTCAGCAAAGCCACCATCAGGACACCAGGCGTCCTGATGGTGGCTTTCCTGACACGGGGGCAGCGGGGGCGGGGCGAGCTGTCGCGGCCGAACAGCTCAGCGGGCAGGCGTGCATCGGGTGCAACCAGGAGTGCGTCGGGCGGGTCGGGCTCAACCGCGGCCTGCAGTGCGCGGTGAACCCGCGCGCCGGACGGGAGGCCGTTGCGGTGCCGGCGCCGACCCGGTCGAAGCGGGTGCTGGTGGTCGGCGGCGGGCCCGGCGGGCTGCGGGCCGCGGCCACCGCGGCCGAAGGCGGGCACCGGGTGCTGCTGTGCGAGGGCTCGTCCGCGATGGGCGGGCAGGTCGCGCTGGCCGCCGTCGCGCCGGGGCGGGCCGAGCTGGGGCACCTCGTCCGCGACCTGCTGGCCCGCTGCCGGGCCCTCGGCGTCGAGGTCCGGACCGGCTGCCCGGTCGACGAGGCCGTCGTGCGGCGGGAGGCGCCGGACGCCGTCGTGCTGGCCACCGGGGCCACCCCGGGTCGCCCGGAGTGGGCGCGGGGCGCGAATCGGGTGGTCGACGTCCGGGACGTGCTCGCCGGGCGGGTGGCGCCCACCGGCTCGGTGCTCGTGCACGACGAGCTCGGCGGCCACGCCGCGACCTCGGTCGCCGAGCTGCTCGCCGACCGTGGATGCGCGGTCACGATCAGCACCCCGGCCATGGTCGTGGCCCAGGACCTGGGCACGACCCTGGACATGGAGCTGTTCCACCGCCGCGCGCACCGGGCCGGCATCGCCCTGGTCACCGACCGCGTGGTGCTCGCCGCGACCGCGCGCCCCGGCGGGGTCGCCGTCCGGGTGCTGGAGCACACGACCGGCGCGGTCGCCGAGGTCGCGCCCGACTGGGTCGTCACCGCCGTGCCGGCCGAGCCCCGCGACGAGCTGTGGCCCCCGCTGCGCGACCGGCCCGGCCCCGCCGTGCACCGCGTAGGCGACTGCCTGGCCCCCCGGCTCGCCGCGGACGCCGTCCGCGACGGGCACCGCGTCGGGCTCGCCGTGTGAGCGCCCGCAGTCGGGGTCGGGAGCGGCCGATCGGGGTCACCCGTCGGGAACGGCGCACACCCGATCTGCCACTCGGTGACCGCTCGCTGCTCCGGTGCGGCGATCGGGCGTCGTCGGCGTTGGTGACGGCGTCCGCGCTCGCTACGGTTCGATCGTGCCCCGCCGCTGTACCCACACCCGAACCGCCGCACCGCGCCCCGCTCCGGCGGGGGCTCGATGACCGGCAGGCTGGGCGAGCGCACCTGGGTCGAGCTGGACGGCCCGGCACCGCGCACCGTCCTGGTCCCGGTCGGCTCGCTCGAGCAGCACGGCCCGCACCTGCCGCTGGACACCGACGCCCGCATCGCGTCGGCGGTGGCGCGCCGCGCCGCCGAGGGCGACCCGTCGGTGCTGCTGGCCCCGCCGCTGGCCTACGGCGCCTCCGGGGAGCACGAGGGCTTTCCGGGCACGCTGTCCATCGGCCACGACGCGCTGCGCGCGGTGCTGGTGGAGCTGGGCCGCTCGGCCGCGGCGTGGGCGTCGCGGCTGGTGTTCGTCAACGGCCACGGCGGCAACCTGCCCACCGTGCCCGCGGCCGTGGGCACCCTGCGCCACGAGGGCCGCGACGTGGCCTGGTTCGGCTGCGGCGTGCCCGGCGGCGACGCGCACGCCGGCCACACCGAGACCTCGATCCTGCTCGAGCTCGACCCGTCCGTCGTGCGCACCGGCGCGGCGCAGCCCGGCAACACCGCCCCGCTGCGCGAGCTGCTCCCCGCGCTGCGCAGAGGCGGGGTGACCGCGGTCAGCCGCAACGGCGTGCTCGGCGACCCGACCGGGGCCAGCGCCGTCCAGGGCCGCAGCCTGCTCGACGAGATGGCCGCCGCCCTGCGCGCCGGGCTGGCCGGCTGGGAACCGGACGAGAACGGCCGCCTCTGACCGGCCGTCCTGGCCGCTAGGAGGGGCCGCTGAGCAGCAGCGGGACCAGCTGCTCGGCCGGGGTCAGCGAGCCGTGCTGACCGGGCATGCCGGAGATCACCGGCTCGGCCTCCGACCGGGTGACCGCCGCCGTGCCGCGGGTGGCGACGACGATGTCGCCGATGCGCTCGGTGGTGCGCTCGGCGACCGGGCCGAACCAGTTGCGGGCCACGGCCTCCGCGCGCGGCAGCACCCACGCCGAGTCGCCGAGCACCTCGCGCCAGATGGCGAGCACGTCGGCCTCGGCCCCCGCGCGCGTGTAGACGTGGCGGGCCCGCGGGTCGCCGCCGAGCAGCAGCACGCCGCGGCGCAGGTCGGTGTGCCGGTCGAAGTCGAAGCGCCGGTCGACCTCGACCATCCCGTGGTCGCCGGTGATCGCCAGCAGCGCCCCGGAGGGCAGGTCCTCGGCGATCCGCGCGGCCAGCCGGTCGACCTGGGCCAGCTGCATCCGCCACGGCAGGCTGCCCGGCCCGTAGAGGTGGCCGAGCCCGTCGAGCTCGGAGTGGTAGCCGTAGCAGAGCTGGCGGCCGGGCCGCTCGACCGCGGTGACCACCTCGGCGGCCAGGTCGCCAAGCGCGAACGTGCCGCGGAACCGGCCCCCGCGCAGGGCGGCCCTGGTCAGGCCCGAGCCGCGGAACTGGCGCTGCGACACCACCGTGACCGCCACCCCGGCCGCCGTCGCCCGCTCGAACGCCGTGGGCAGCGACTGCACCTCCTCGGGCGGGTGCTCCTCGCGCCGGTCGACGTTGTCGGCGGTGCCGTGCGTGGTCCAGCGCAGGCTGTCGAGCAGCTCGTCACCGGTGCGGAAGCTGATCCCGACCACGCCGTGCGCGCCCGGCGGGGTGCCGGTGCCCAGCGAGACCAGGCTGATCGAGGTGCTGGACGGGAAGCCCGCGGTGAGCGGCCCGGCGTCGGGGAGCCCGGCCAGGAACGGCGCGTCCTCGGCGAAGCGGCGCAGCAGGTCGGCGCCGAGCCCGTCGATCAGCAGCAGCGCGAGCGCCCGGACGGGCGGCAGGACCACCTCCGACGGCCCCCCGGCCCCGGGTTCGGTCGGCACGCCGAGCGCGGCGAGGGCCGCGGGCAGCACCTCGGCCAGGGACTTCCGCCCGTAGCGCGGCAGCAGGGGCTCCTCGTGCAGGCCGGCGGCGGGACTCACCCCCGCAGCCTGGCAGATCGCCCCCCTCCACCGCGCGTCCGAGCCCTTTCCCGCCCGCCCGCCCCGGTTCAGGAAAGCCACGATGCTGCCCGCAGAGGGCGGCATCGTGGCTTTCCTGAACTTCGGGGGAGGGGGTCGGGCGGGGAGGAGGGGGTGGGCGGGAGCGGGCATAGGGTCGGGGCGTGAGTGCGGGGCCGGGGGAGGTGCGGGTGCCGCGCGGGGTGACGGTGCGGTTGGACCGGCAGGCCCTGCGCCTCGACGACGGCGCGGTGCTGGTCGGCGGGGCGCCGCCGCGGATGATGCACCTCGCCCCGGCCGCCGCCGAACTGGTCCGCGCCGACGGCACGGCCACCGTGGACGGTCCGACCTCGGCCGCGCTCGTCCGCACGCTCCTCGACGCCGGCATCGCGCACCCGGTGGAGGTGCCAGCCGGGGCGGCTCCGACGGCCGACGAGGTCACGGTCGTCGTGCCGGTGCGGGACCGCGTCGACGGCCTGCGCCGGTTGCTCGCCGGGCTCCCGGGCCTGCGCACGGTCGTCGTCGACGACGGGTCGACCGATGCGGGGGCGATCGCCGCCGTGGCGGGGGAGGCGGGGGCGCGGGTGCTGCGCCACGAGCGCAGCCGGGGTCCGGCGGCGGCTCGCAACACCGGTCTGGCCGCGGCGGGCACCGCGCTGGTGGCCTTCCTGGACTCCGACGTGGTGCCGGAGCCGGGGTGGCTCGATCCGCTGCTGGCCGCGTTCGCCGATCCGGCGGTCGGACTGGCGGCGCCGCGGATCGTCGCGCTCGCGCCGGTGCGCGGCTGGTTGGGGCGCTACGAGGCGCTCCGCTCGTCGCTGGACCTGGGGCGCGACCCGGCGCTGGTGGTGCCGCGCAGCCGGGTGGCGTACGTGCCGAGCGCGGCGGTGGTGGTCCGCCGCGCCGCCGCGGGCGCGGGGTTCGACGACCGGATGCACGTGGCCGAGGACGTCGACCTCGTGCTGCGCCTGCACGCGGCGGGCTGGCGGCTGCGCTACGAGCCGGCGGCGCGGGTCGGGCACGACCACCGCACCCGCCCGGTGCAGTGGTGGTTGCGCAAGGCCTACTACGGCACCGGGGCCGCGCCGCTCGCGCTGCGCCACCGCGGCTCGGTGCCGCCGATGGTGCTCAGCCCGTCGGGTGCGGCGATCGCCGGGCTGGTGGTGCTGGCCCGGCCGTGGTCGCTGCTGGGGGCGGCGGTGGTGGCGGTGGGCTCGACCGAGCGGCTGGCTCGGCGGCTGGGTCGGCTGCGGGAGCCGCGGCGCACGGCGGCCCGGCTGGTGGGGCTGGGGGCGCTGGGCACGATCGCGCAGACGGCGGACGCGGTGACGCGCCACTACTGGCCGGTGTCGGTGGTGGCGGCGCTGCTCTCGCGCCGGGTCCGCCGGCGCGTGCTGGCGATCGCGCTCGTGGAGGGGGTCGTCGACTGGTGGCGCCACCGCGACCCGGAGGGTCGGGCGGGGCTCGACCCGGCGCGCTTCGTGCTGGCCCGTCGGCTGGACGACCTCGGCTACGGGGCGGGTCTGTGGTGGGGTGCGTGGCGGCATCGCACGGTGCAGCCGCTGCGTCCGGTCGGCGCGGGGGCGTCCGGCCGTTCGGAGCGCCCCGCACGGCCGGGTGCTGATCAGTCCCCGATGGACTCCACCCGACCGCAGGGTTAGTCCGAATAGTTGATCGCAAGCGGGGTAGCGTCCCGCTTCTGCGGGCGTGCACGAGTATCGGATCCGCAGCCGCGGACTTGCCCGTGCGCCTCTCGGGGCCGCTCGGGAGTCGGGGCTCCCCGAACGAGGCACCATCGGTAGTCGATCACTTGCACCCGTGGATCATCGGCGGTGTGATGTGGTCGCCGCCACAACGGGGTGGCGGCGCCGGACGCTGCGGTCGCTTCCCGACGTGCCGCGGTTCGGTCGGTCCCCGGGAGAGTTCCAGCGCGGCGCCGTCGTCGCGGTGTGAGGAGAAACTGATGGCACAGGTCCGGGTCACCGTCGACGGCGTGAACTACGCCGACGACGTCGAGCCCCGCACATTGCTGGTCCACTACCTGAGGGAGCGCCTCGGCAAGACCGGAACCCTGGTCGGCTGCGACACGAGCAACTGCGGTGCCTGCACCGTCCACCTCAACGGGCAGAGCGTGAAGTCCTGCTCGGTGCTGGCCGTGCAGGCCGACGGGGGCGAGGTCCTCACCATCGAGGGCCTGGCCAGGGACGGCAAGCTGCACCCGATGCAGGAGGCGTTCAACGAGCACCACGCCCTGCAGTGCGGCTACTGCACCCCCGGAATGATCATGCAGGCGGTCGACCTGCTGGGCGACAACCCCGACCCGGACGAGCGCGAGGTCCGCGAGGGCATCGAGGGAAACCTCTGCCGCTGCACCGGCTACCAGAACATCGTGCGGGCCGTGCAGTCGGCCGCGCAGAAGATGAAGCCCGGGGCCGCCGCGGACACGCCGGCCCCGGCCTCCGTCGCCGGAGGGGGCAACTAACCCATGACGACGACCGCCGAACCCACCACCACCCCCTCTCCCGAGGTCGGCAAGGCCCGCGTCCGCAAGGAGGACGCCCGCCTGATCACCGGCCGCACCCGCTACACCGACGCCATCACCCCGCAGGGCACCCTGCACATCCACGTCGTCCGCTCGCCGCTGGCGCACGCCAAGGTCCTGGGCGTCGACAAGTCCGAGGCCGCGGCCTCGCCCGGGGTCATCGGCGTCTACACCGCCGCCGACCTGGGCGTCGAGTCGGTCGGGCTGCCCTGCGCCTGGCCGATCACCCCGGACATGAAGGCCCCGCAGCGCCCGCTGCTGGCCTCCTCCACCGTGCACTTCGCGGGTGAGGGGGTGGCCGTCGTGGTCGCCCGCTCGGCCGCCGAGGCCCGCGACGCCGCCGACCTGGTCGACGTCGACTACGAGGAGCTGGAGCCGGTCCTCGACATGGAGGCCGCGCTCGCCGAGGGCGCCACCCTCGTGCACCCCGACCTGGGCACCAACGAGAACGCCACCTGGGTGTTGGACTCCGGGGAGGCGGGCACCGGTGGCCGCATCGGCGACGCGATCGCCGCCGCCGAGGCCGACCCGGACTCCGTCGTGGTCAAGCGCCGGTTCCGCCAGCAGCGGCTGATCCCGGCGTTCATGGAGCCGCGCTCGTGCGTGGTCGACCCGTCCGGCGAGCAGCTGACGATCTACGCGGCCACCCAGGTCCCGCACATCCTGCGGACCATGACCACGGTGACCATGGGGCTCAACGAGAGCAAGGTCCGGGTCATCGCCCCGGACGTGGGCGGCGGCTTCGGCGGCAAGATCGGCGTGCTGCCCGAGGAGATGCTCTGCGTGGCGCTGGCCAACAAGCTGCGCCGCCCGGTGAAGTGGACCGAGACCCGCTCGGAGTCCATGCTGGCCGCCCACCACGGGCGCGACCAGATCCAGGACATCACCATCACCGCCAAGCGCGACGGCACGGTGACCGGCCTGGACGTGCACCTGCTCGCCGACATGGGCGCCTACCTGGGCCTGGTCGGGCCGGGCGTGCCGATCCTGGGCGCGTTCATGTACAACGCGATCTACAAGATCCCGGCGCTGAAGTTCAGCTGCACCAACGTCTTCACCACCAAGACGCTCACCGACGCCTACCGCGGCGCCGGGCGCCCCGAGGCCACGTTCGCCATCGAGCGGATCATGGACGAGCTGGCCGTCGAGCTCGGCCGCGACCCGATGGACCTGCGCAAGCAGAACTGGATCCCCCACGAGGAGTTCCCGTTCACCACCGTGGCCGGGCTGACCTACGACTCGGGCAACTACGAGCAGGCCACGGCGCAGGCCGTGGAGATGTTCGACTACGACGGGCTGCGCCGCGAGCAGGAGGAGCGCCGCCGCAACAACGACCCGGTCCAGCTGGGCATCGGCATCTCCACGTTCACCGAGATGTGCGGCATCGCGCCGTCGCGGCTGCTGGGCTCGCTGTCCTACGGCGCCGGCGGCTGGGAGGCCGCCAGCGTACGGATGCTGGCCACCGGCAAGGTCGAGGTGACCACCGGCGCCTCGCCGCACGGCCAGGGCCACGAGACGGCGTTCAGCCAGATCGTCGCCGACCAGCTGGGCGTGCCGTTCGAGGACGTCGAGATCCTGCACGGCGACACGCAGGTCTCGCCCAAGGGCCTGGACACCTACGGCTCGCGCTCGCTGGTCGTCGGGGGCATCGCGGTCGTCAAGGCGGTCGACAAGGTCATCGCCAAGGCCCGCAAGATCGCCGCGCACCTGCTGGAGGCCTCCGAGGACGACCTGGAGTTCGCCGACGGGACGTTCACCGTCCGCGGCACCGACAAGGGCAAGGCCATCCAGGAGATCGCGTTCGCCGCGTTCGTGGCACACGACTACCCGGAGGACATGGAGCCCAGCCTCGACGCCGACGCCGTCTACGACCCGGAGAACTTCTCCTACCCGCACGGCACGCACCTCGCCGCGGTCGAGATCGACACCGAGACCGGCCGGGTCCACCTGCGCAAGTACGTCTGCGTCGACGACGTCGGCACGGTGATCAACCCGCTGATCGTCGAGGGGCAGGTGCACGGCGGGCTGGCCCAGGGCATCGCCCAGGCGCTGTTCGAGGAGGCCAACTACGACGAGCAGGGCACGCTGGTCAACGGCACGTTGGTCGACTACACCCTGCCGTCGGCTGCCGACCTGCCCAACTTCGACACGGCGGTCGTCAGCACCCCGGCGACCAGCAACCCGCTGGGCGTCAAGGGCGTCGGGGAGGCGGGCACCATCGCCTCCACCCCGGCCATCGTCAACGGCGTGCTCGACGCGCTGCGCCACCTCGGGGTGCGCGACATCGAGATGCCGACCACGTCCCAGCGGGTGTGGCGGGCCATCCAGGAGGCGCAGGGCCGCAGCACCCAGCAGACCCCGGTCGACACCCACTCGCCGGGCGCCGGTCTGGGCTCGATCGACCCCAACAACCCGCAGGAAGAAGAGGTCCAGTGATCCCGGCCAAGTTCGACTACGTCAAGCCGGCGTCGGTCGCCGACGCGGTGCGGGCCCTGCGCGAGGGCGGCGACGACGCCAAGATCATCGCCGGCGGGCAGAGCCTGCTGCCGGTGCTGCGGCTGCGCCTGGCCGCCCCGTCGCTGGTCATCGACCTGGGCGGGATCGCGGAGCTGCGCGGCATCCGCGACGACGGCGACCGGATCGCCATCGGCGCGATGACCTCCTACTACGACATCCTGCGCGACGACCTGGTGAAGCAGCACGTCGCGCTGCTGGGCCAGGCGACCGAGACGGTGGCCGACAACCAGGTGCGCCACCGCGGCACGCTGGGCGGGGCGCTGGCGCACGCCGACCCGGCGGGCGACCTGGGCGCCCCCGCCCTCGCGCTGGACGCCGAGATGGTGATCGCCGGCGAGTCCGGCACCCGCACGGTGCCCGCCGCGGAGTTCTTCGTGGACTACTTCACCACCGCCATCGGCGAGGGCGAGATCCTCACCGAGATCCGGTTCCCGAAGTACACCGGCTGGGGCAGCCACTACGAGAAGTTCAACCGCACCGCGCAGGCCTGGTCGATGTGCGCGGTGGCCGTGGCGGTCCGCGTCGACGGCGGCAGCATCGCCGAGGCCAGGGTGGGTCTGACCAACATGGGCACCACCCCGATCCGGGCGACCGGCGTGGAGCAGGCCCTGGTCGGGCAGCAGGCGACGGCCGAGGCCATCCGGGCGGCAGCCGATCGTGCGACGGAGGGCACGGCCGCTCCGAGTGACGCAGATGCCGCCGCGGACTACCGTGAGCACCTGGCCAGGGTGCTCACCGGCCGCGCGGTGCTCGCCGCCGCGGGCTGATACGACGCTTTGCACAGCGGACGTGCGCCCCCGGGGGCCCGGGGGGGCGGGCGCCCGCGGGTTTGACGCGGGGGCGGGCTCTCCCTCTAGTGCTCCCCCCCGCGCGCCGCCCGGGGCCCGCCGCCGCCCCCCGTCCGCTCGCTTTTATCCGAGGAGAGCTCATGCAGCTGGAGAACAAGTTCACCATCGAGGCGCCGATCGAGAAGGCGTGGGAGGCGCTCAACACCCCGGAGATGATCGCCCCCTGCTTCCCGGGCGCCACCCTGACCGAGTACGAGGGCGACTCCTTCACCGGCACGGTGAAGGTCAAGCTCGGCCCGATCTCGCTGACCTACAAGGGCAAGGGCACTTACGTCACCCGCGACGAGAGTGCGCACAAGGTGGTCATCGAGGCCAACGGGCGCGACTCGCGCGGCAACGGCACCGCCAGCGCGACGGTGACCGGCTCGATGACCGCCGACGGCCCGGACAAGACCGCGGTCACCATGGTCACCGACATGACCATCACCGGCCGCCCGGCCCAGTTCGGCCGCGGCGTCATCTCCGACGTGGCCGACAAGATCATCGGCCAGTTCGCGACCTGCGTGGCGGGGAAGCTGACCTCGCAGGAGGAGACCGGCCCGGCCAGCCCGGCCGGAGCGGGCAGCGCATCCAGCGCGGCGCCTGCGCCGGCCGGGTCGGCCAACGGCACCGCGAGCAGCACCGCCAAGCCGACCAGCGGCACGGCCACCGGGATCGTCCCGTCGACCCCGGCGAGCAGCACCGGCGTCAACAAGCCCACCCCGATGGCCAGCCCGTCCGGCCCGATGAAGAGCGACATCGACGCGATCGACCTGCTCGACACCGCTGGTGCCCCGGTCCTCAAGCGGCTCGCCCCGGTGCTCGCCGGCGGCCTGCTGCTGCTGATCATCTTCCTGATCCGGCGCAGCCGCTCCGGCAGCTGATCCCCGGCCCGGCCCGGCCCGCCCCGGCCCCGGCCCCGGTCCGGCTCGACGTCAGGAAAGCCACCTTCAGGACGCCAGACGTCCTGAAGGTGGCTTTCCTGACGTCCGGGGGTGGGGGTGGGGAGGGAGCGGGCGGGGGCGGGGGCGGGGTGGGTGGGTCAGCGGCGGGCGGCGACGGCCGAGCGGGCGAAGTCGGCGACCAGCCGGTCGTAGAGCTGGGGGTCGGGCACCGCGTCGACGTCGTCGACGGCGAAGAAGCCCACGTGCGCCATCGTGCGCGCGAGCTCCGGGAGCACGCCGTAGTCGGCGTCGCTGATCCCGACGAACTGCCAGAACGCCGTCGCGGCCCCGGCGGAGCGCAGCTGGCGGCGGATCTCCTGGTCGCGGGTGATGCCGCCGTCGGAGACGAACAGCACCAGCGTGGGCCGCGGGCCGCGGCGGACGAACCGGCGCACCTCGGCGAGGGCCTTCGGCTCGTCGTTGAAGACGCCCACCTCGCCCATGTCGACCTGACCGGGCAGCAGCCCGCGCTGCTTGTGCCGCGAGCCGACCCGCACGTGCAGCTCGATCCACCGCGGCAGCTCGTCGAGGCGCAGGTCGGGCAGCCGGGCGGGGTCCGCGGCGAACGTCCAGGCCGCCACCTCGCCGCCGTCGAGGCGCGCGGCCACGGCGGCCAGCCGCTCGACCACCCGCGCCATGACGCCGTGCTCGTAGAGCCACTCCGTGGTGAGGGAGGCGTCGAGCACCAGGACGACGCGGGCGGTCAGGTCGGCCGCGCCGTGCTCGGCCAGCGCCGTCGCCGCCAGGCGCGTGCGGAGCGCCAGCAGCTCCGCCGCGCTGATCGGCCGCGCGGGCTGCTGGACCGGCTCCGGGACGGCCCGCGGCTCCGGTTCGCGCGGCGGTACCGGTCGCTGGGGCGGTGCCGGTGACCGGGGTGGTGCCGGTTCAGCGGGTGGTGCCGGGTCAGCGGGCGGGGCCGGTTCGGCCGGAGCCGGTGGGGCGACCGGCGGCGGGGGCGCGGCCGGCTCGGCGAGACCGATCCCGAAGTCGGCGACCAGCCGGGCCAGCCCGGCGGCGTAGCCCTGCCCGACCGCCCGGAACTTCCAGCCCTCGCCCCGGCGGTAGAACTCCCCGCCGATGACCGCGGTCTCGGTGGCGGCGGTCAGCGCGAAGTCGGCGATCCCGCTCCCGTCGGCGGAGTCGAGGACGCGCAGCCGCAGGTCGCGCACCCCGCCCAGGTCGCCGCGCTCGGTGGAGGCGACGAGCACCACCCGGTCGACGCCGTCCTCGACCCGGCGCAGTGCCACCTGCACCGCCTCCCGGTGACCCTGCTCACCGAGGTGGCGCACCGCTCCGGAGGGGTGCTCCGGCTGGTTGTAGAAGACGAAGTCGTGGTCGCCGCGCACCCGCCCGTCGGCGGCGACCAGCAGCGCCGAGGCGTCGACGTCGGGACCGTCGGCGGTCGTCGTCCAGGACAGCTCGACGCGCACCCGCACCGCCCCGACCGGCAGGTTCTCGCCCTTGCTCAGGCTCGCCACCCCGGCAGGATGCCATCCGCGGGTGCGGGTGCCGGTCGCTACCGGAGGATGCCGGCCGAGCGCGCCGCGGTGATCCAGCTCGGGAACTCCGAGAGCAGCCGGTCGTAGAGCTCGGCGTCGGGCACGTCGTCGATGTCGTCGACGGCGAAGAAGCCGACGTTGTCGACCTTGCGCCCGGGCAGGGAGTCGAAGCGCTCCAGCACGCCGAAGTCGGCGTGGCCCAGCCCGACGAACTGCCAGAAGATCGGCTCGCTGGCCGCGGCGGTCAGCTCCTTCTCGATCTCCCGGTTGCGGTAGACGCCGCCGTCGGAGAAGAACAGCACCAGGGTGGGCTCGGGCAGGGGCGCGAACTGCACGTGGCCGCGCACCTCGGCGATGACCTTCTGCTCCTCGTTCTGGATGCCGACGGTCTTCATGTCCAGCTGGCCCGGCTCCAGCCTGCGCTGCTTCATCATGGCGCCGACCCGCACGTGCAGCCGGATCCACTCGGGGAGCTCGCCCAGCTCGAAGTCGGGCAGCCGGGCCGGGCGGGAGGCGAACGTCCAGGCCTGCATCTGGCCGTCGTCGTCGAGCTGGGCGGCGACCGCGGCCATCCGCTCGACGACCCGCCCGACGACGCCGTCGGCGTAGAGGCCGGTCATCGACCCGGACGCGTCCAGGACCAGGATGACGCGGGCGCTGATCCCGGCCGCGCCGCGCTTCTCCAGCGACACCGCGACCTGCTGCTTGCGCAGCGAGAGCCGCTTGCGCACGTCCACCGGCAGCTTCTCCTCGCCCTTGGTCAGCCGGGCGCGGGCCGGCGCCGGAGTGGCTGGAGGGGCGGCCGCGGGTGCGGCGGCGGGCGGGGCCTCCTCGGCCACGCTGATCCCGAACTCGGTGGCCAGCCCGGCGAGGCCGGAGGCGAAGCCCTGCCCGACGGCCCGGAACTTCCAGCCCCCGCCGCGGCGGTAGAGCTCACCGCCGATGAACGCGGTCTCGGTGCTCGCGGTCATCGCGAAGTCGGCGATCTCACCGCCGTCGCCCGCGTCGACCAGCCGCAGTCGCAGGTCGCGCACCTGGCCGAAGGTGCCGCCGTCGGCCGAGGCGGCGAACACCACCCGGTCGACGGCGTTCTCCACCCGGCCCAGCTCGACCTGCAGCGCGTCGCGCGAGCCCTGCTTGCCGAGGTGGCGTACGGCGCCGGAGGGGTGGCCGGGCTGGTTGTAGAAGACGAAGTCGGTGTCGTCGCGGACGCGGCCCGCGGCGGTGACCAGCAGGGCCGACGCGTCGACGTCGGGCACGCCCCCGCCGGCCGCCCAGGACAGCTCGGCCCGCACCGCGGTCGCGGCGACCGGCACGTTCGCACCCTTGCTCAGGCTGGTCATGGCGGTGATCCTGCCAACCCCGTATCGCCTGGTCAGCGCCGCCCCGGAAGATCACCCGCAGTGGTGGGGGCGGTGCGCGGGGTGGTCGTCGACGAGCTCGGGCGCGTGCCGAAGGCCGGCACCAGGTCCGGGTCGTTGAACGCGGTGATCCGGGAGATCCGGTCGCCGAGCACGGTCAGGACGAACACGCCGTGCGCGACGTGGCGGCCGTCGCCCGCGCGCTCGTAGGCGACGGCGGCGGGTTGGCCGTTGGCCCCGGTGGGCACCAGCCGCCACTGGTCGGGACGGCGCAGGACGCGGGTGGCGAGGAACCCGACCACGGCCGGTCGGCCGGTGAACCAGGTCGGGGTCGGCGGCATCTCCAGCTCGACGTCGGCGCGCAGCAGGTCGACCAGCGCGTCCGGGTCGGCGCGGGTGAACGCGTCGACGTAGGCGGTGAGCAGGGCGCGGCGGGTGCCCTCGGCCGGCTCGACCAGCTCGTCGGGCACCGTCCCGGCCGCGGTCAGCCGGGTCCGGGCGCGGCGCAGGGCGCTGTCCACGGCCGCGGTCGTCGTGCCCATGATCTCGGCGACCTCGGCCGTCCGGAACGCCAGCACGTCGCGCAGGGTCAGCACGGCCCGCTGCCGGGCGGGCAGCAGCTGGAGCGCGGCGATGAGCGCCAGCCGCACCCCGGCCCGCCCCACCGCGACCGCGGCCGGATCGTCGGCGTCGAGCAGCGCGTCGGGGACGGGCTGGAGCCAGGGCACCGCGGGCTCGCCGGGCGCCACGGCCACCCGGTGGTCGTCCGCGGGTGCGCCGAGCCCGGAGGGCAGCGGCCGACGGGAGCGCCGCTCCAGTGCGGTCAGGCAGGCCGTCGTGGCGATCCGGTAGAGCCACCGCCGCACCGAGGAGCGGCCCTCGAACCGGTCGAACCCGCGCCACGCCCGCAGGTAGGTCTCCTGGACCAGGTCCTCGGCGTCGTGGATCGAGCCGAGCATCCGGTAGCAGTGCGCGAGCAGCTCCGGCCGGAACCGCCCGGTCAGGCCGGCGAACTCGGCGTCGGACACGGCCGCACCGGTCCCACCCACCGGGCGCCTCAGCCGATCCGGCTCAGCCCGGCGCTGCCGAGCTGGTACTCGGGCGCCGCATCGGGGTCCGCGGCGACCTTGAGCACCGCCTCGCCGACCTGCTCCGCGGTCAGCACCGGCTGCATGGCCCGCACGAAGGTGTCGCGGTCGACGCCCTGCCGCGCCGCGTAGCCCACGACGCCGGTCTCGCCGACGCCCCCGGCCGGGGTCATCCCCGGCAGCAGCGCGACGAACCGGATGCCCAGCCCGGCGCGCTCCGACTCGCCTGCCGCGTACCGGGACAGGTGCCGCACGGCGGCCTTGGCCCCGGCGTAGCCGCCGCTGAGCGGGGAGCCGTGCAGGGCGGCCCCGCTGGACATGGTCACGACCGCGCTGCCCGGCGCCAGCGGCTCGCGCAGCGCCGCCCGGGTCCAGCCGAACGCGTGTCGGGTGTCGGTGTGCCAGTTGCGGCTGAAGCTCTCCCAGGTCTGCTCCTGCACCGGGGCCATCGGCGGCGCGGCCCCGGCGTTGAGGACGAGCAGGTCGGGGCGGTGCTCGTGGAGCACGTCGCGGGCGAGGGCCTCGTCGGTGGCGTCGGCCGCGAGCGCGGTGAAGAGGTCGCCGAGCTCGTCGCCCGCGGCGCGCAGGTCGTCGCGGCTGCGGGCGATGCCGACGACGCGGGTGCCCGCGGCGACGAGCGCGGCCGCGACGGCGCGGCCGAAGCCGCGTCCGGCGCCGGTGACGACGGCGGTCTGGTGGGGGTCGGACATGGGGTGGCTCCGGGGTGCTGGTCGGGTCGGGTCGGGCATCGAGACCAGCCCCGGCCCGGGAACCCGTCACCACCGTCCCACATTCTTCTGTGGTGTGCGTCACACCCCCGCCGCGTCCGGGCGATCCCCGTCACGCCGCACCGGCGCGGGCCGCGGGCGGCGGCAGGATGTCCGGATGCGCACCGGAGCGGAGAACGCGGTGACCGACGTGCCCGGGCTCGCCGTCGGGCACGCGGAGGTCGCGGGCGGCCTGAGCGGCACGACCGTCGTGCTGGCCCCTCCGGACGGCGCGGTCGCCGGCGTCGACGTGCGCGGGGCCGCGCCCGGCACCCGGGAGACCGACCTGCTCGACCCGCGCAACACCGTCCAGCGCGTGCACGCGATCGTGCTCAGCGGCGGCAGCGCGTTCGGCCTGGCCGCCGCCGACGGCGTCATGCGCTGGCTGGAGGCGCGCGGCCGCGGCTTCCCGGTGCCCGGGGCCGTGGTGCCGATCGTGCCCGCCGCCGTGTTGTTCGACCTGGGCCGTGGGGGCGACGTGGCCGCCCGCCCGACCCCGGAGACGGGGGCCGCCGCGTGCGACGCCGCCGCTGGGGGGCCGGTCGCCCAGGGCGTCGTCGGCGCCGGGACCGGGGCGCTCGTCGGCGGCCTCAAGGGCGGCATCGGGACGGCCAGCGCGGTGCTGGAGGGCGGGGCCGTGGTGGCCGCACTGGCCGCGGTCAACGCGGCGGGGTCCGCGGTCGACCCGGCCACCGGAGCCCTGCGGGCGGCCCGGCTCGGGCACCCCGGCGAGTTCCCGGACGTGCCGGTCACCCCGGCCGGGCTCGACGCCCTGCGCGCCGCGTCCACCGCGCCGCCGCCGCGCCTGGGCACGGCGACGACGCTGGCCGTCGTGGCCACCGACCTGGCGCTCGACAAGGCCGGCTGCGCCCGGCTGGCCGGCATGGGCCAGGACGGGCTGGCCCGGGCCCTCTCGCCGGTGCACACGGCCCTGGACGGCGACGTGGTCTTCGGGCTGTCCACCGCCGCCCGGCCCGCTCCCGAGCTGGCGCAGCTGATCGCCCTGCAGGCCGCCGCGGCCGACGTCGTCGCCCGGGCCGTGGTGCACGCCGTGCTGGCGGCCACGACCGTCACCACCGGGGTCGGGACGTTCCGCTCCTACCGCGAGCTGGCCGCGCTGTCCTGACCGCGCGCGGGCCGGGCAGCCTGGTCCCGGCGGACCCAGGATGATCGGGGCGTCCCCGCGGCCGCGCCGCGGGAGCACAGTGGACGCAGGCTCCCGGGACCCGCGGGAGCCGGGAAGGTGAAGACCATGACATCCCCCGTGCTCCCCGGCGGCACCTACCGCGTCGGCGACCTCGACCTGACCCGCTTCGGCTACGGCGCCATGCAGCTCGCCGGCCCCGGTGTGTTCGGCCCGCCGGAGGACCGCGCCGCCGCCGTCGCCGTGCTGCGCGAGGTCGTCGAGCTGGGCATCACCCACATCGACACCTCGGACTACTACGGCCCGCACGTCACCAACGAGATCATCCGCGAGGCCCTCGCGCCCTATCCGGACGACCTGCACATCGTCACCAAGGTCGGCGCCCGCCGCGACGAGCAGGGCGGCTGGCCGCCCGCGCGCAGCCCCGAGGAGCTGCGCGACCAGGTCCACGACAACCTGCGCCGCCTCGGCCTGGACGCGATGGACGTGGTGAACCTGCGGATGGGCGGGTTCGACGCCCCCGAGCCGGGCTCGATCGCCCCGCAGGTCGAGGCCATGGCCGAGCTGCAGCAGCAGGGCCTGATCAAGCACATCGGACTCAGCACCGTCGACGCGGAGCAGTTGGCCGAGGCGCAGACCATCGCCCCGATCGTCTGCGTGCAGAACCTCTACAACATCGCCCGCCGCGAGGACGACGCCCTGGTCGACCTGACCGCGGCGCAGGGCATCGCGTTCGTGCCGTACTTCCCGCTGGGCGGCTTCTCCCCGCTGCAGTCCGACGCCCTGCACAAGGTGGCCGGGGAGCTGGGCGCCACCCCGATGGCGGTGGCCCTGGCCTGGTTGCTGCAGCGCTCGCCGAACATGCTGCTGATCCCCGGCACGTCCTCGGTCGAGCACCTGCGCGAGAACGTCGCAGGCGCCGCACTCGACCTGCCCGCCGACGCCCTGGCCGAACTCGACGCCATCGGCACGTGACGGCCGGTCAGCCGCCGGCGAAGGGGGGCAGGACGTCGAGGGTGGCGCCGTCGTGCAGCGCGGCGGACAGGTCGCGGGCGGCGACCTCGTCGAGCAGGTAGCTGCACCGGTCGAGGACCTCGGCCAGCTCCGCCCCGTGCTCGGCGCGCACGGCGTCGAGCAGGTCGGCGATCGAGGCGCCCGCCCCGACCCGCACCTTCTCCTCCTCGACGCCGGCCGCGGCCCGGGCGGCGGCGAAGTAGCGCACGACGACGGTCATGCCGGCCATCCCCGCTCAGCCCCCGATCGCGCTCATCGGACGGTCGGGCTGCAGGAATCCGGGCTCGTCGATGCCGTGCCCGGCGAGCTTGCCCCACATCGCGGTCCGCCAGGTGTCAGCGATCTCGGCGTCGCCCGCGCCGCCGCGCAGCAGGGCGCGCAGGTCGGTCTCGGTGCGCGCGAACAGGCAGGAGCGGATCTGGCCGTCGGCGGTGAGCCGGGTGCGGTCGCAGGCCCCGCAGAAGGGGCGGGTGACCGAGGCGATCACCCCGACCACGGCCGGGCCGCCGTCGACCAGCCAGCGCTCGGCGGGGGCGCCGCCGCGCTCGGTCGGGTCGGGGGTGAGGGTGAACCCGGTGCGCAGCCGCTCGAGGATCTCCCCTGCGGTGATCATCTCGGTGCGCTCCCAGCCGTGCTGGGCGTCGAGCGGCATCTGCTCGATGAACCGCAGCTCGTAGCCGTTGTCGACGGCGAAGCGCAGCAGGTCGACGGCCTCGTCGTCGTTCTGGCCGCGCAGCAGCACGCTGTTGATCTTGATGGGCTTCAGGCCCGCGGCCCGGGCGGCGGCCATGCCGTCGAGCACGTCGGCGAGCCGGTCGCGGCGGGTGATGGTGGCGAAGCGCTCCTGGCGCAGCGTGTCCATCGAGACGTTGAGCCGGTCGACCCCGGCCGCGGCCAGCGCCTCGGCCCGGCGGGCCAGCCCGATGCCGTTGGTGGTCAGCGAGATGTCCGGGCGGGGCCGCAGCGCCGCCGACGCCGCGACCAGCTCCTCCAGCCCGCGGCGCAGCAGCGGCTCGCCGCCGGTGAACCGCAGCTCCTCGATCCCCAGGTCGCGCACCGCGATCGTGATCAGCCGGACCAGCTCGTCGTCGGTGAGCTGCTCGGACTTCGGCATCCAGTCCAGGCCCTCGGCCGGCATGCAGTACGTGCACCGCAGGTTGCACCGGTCGGTGAGGGAGATGCGCAGATCGGTCGCGACCCGGCCGAACGTGTCGACGAGTCGGGGGTCGGCGGGGCGGTTCGGGTCCGGCGGAGCGGTCCGACGGACCGCGGGGAGGCCGAGCTCGGTAGCCGTCACGACTCCAGCGTAACCGCGCTCGGCGATCTCCGACCCGCTCGCGACCCGGGAGGGCGAGCGCCTCCGCATCCGCGGTGACGATCGCGCAGCGGAGCCGCAGAAGCGCGTCACGAGGGGTGGATGTGACCGGTCCGGCCTCCCCCTGCGGAGAGGATCAGCTCTCCGCAGGGGCGCCGCTCAGGTGTGGCGGCCCAGCTCCTGGCGGGCGACGGTGCGCAGGTGCACCTCGTCGGGGCCGTCGGCCAGGCGCAGGGCGCGCGCCCAGACGTAGAAGTAGGCCAGCGGGGTGTCGTCGCTCATCCCGGCGCCGCCGTGGACCTGCAGCGCCCGGTCGATCACGGCGCAGGCGATCCGCGGGACGATCACCTTGATCGCGGCGATCTCGGTCGCGGCGCCCTTCGCGCCGTACTTGTCGATCAGCCAGGCCGTCTTGAGCACCAGCAGCCGGGCCTGCTCGACCTCGATGCGGGACTGCGCGATCTGCTCGCGCACGACGCCCTGCTCGGCCAGCGGCCGGCCGAACGCGACGCGGTTCTGCGCGCGGCGCACCATCAGGTCGATGGACCGCTCGGCCATCCCGATCAGGCGCATGCAGTGGTGGATGCGCCCGGGGCCCAGCCGGGCCTGGGCGATGGCGAAGCCGCCGCCCTCCTCGCCGAGCAGGTTCGTCGCCGGCACCCGGACGTCGTGGAAGGCGATCTCGGAGTGCCCGTGCTGGTCCTGGTAGCCGAACGTGGGCAGGTGCCGGACGATCTCCATGCCGGGGGTGTCGCGCGGGACCAGCACCATCGACTGCTGGCGGTGCTTGGGCGCGTCCGGGTCGGTCTTGCCCATCACGATGAAGATCCTGCAGCGGGGGTCGGCGGTGCCCGAGATCCACCACTTCTTGCCGTTGATGACGTAGTCGTCGCCGTCGCGGCGGATCGAGGTCTGCACGTTGGTGGCGTCGGAGGAGGCCACGTCGGGCTCGGTCATCGCGAACGCCGAGCGGATCTCGCCGGCCAGCAGCGGCTCCAGCCACTCCTGCTTCTGCTCGGGGGTGCCGAACAGGTGCAGCGTCTCCATGTTGCCGGTGTCGGGGGCCTGGCAGTTGATCGCCTCCGGGGCGATCACCGGCGACCACCCGGACACCTCGGCGACCGCGGCGTACTCCAGGTTGGACAGCCCGGAGATCGCCGGCAGGAACAGGTTCCACAGGCCGCGGGCCCTGGCCTCGCTCTTCAGCTCCTCGACGACCGGGGGCAGGTCCCACTCCCGGGGGGTGCCGCGGCGCTCGGCGCGGAAGGCCTCGTAGCCGGCCTCGGCCGGGAGCACCTTCTCGTCCAGGAACGCGCGCATGCGCTTGGTGTAGTCGTCGGCCGCGGCGCTGGGTGCGAAGTCCACGCCCGCAGCAAACCACAACGACGCCGGCATCTGGCCGAACTCGCAGATGCGGAACTAGATTTGGCGTCGTGCCGCAATTCAGGATCGCTGACGCCGCCCGGCTGCTCGGGGTCAGCGACGACACCGTCCGCCGCTGGGTCGACGCCGGGACGCTGTCCGTGCAGGTCGACGGCTCCAACCGGAAGGTCGTCGACGGGGCCGAGCTGGCCGCGTTCGCCCGCCGGCAGGCCAGCGTGCCGCCGGACCCGTCGGGGGTGCAGAGCTCGGCGCGCAACCGGCTGGTCGGCCTGGTCACTGCGGTGCTGACCGACCGGGTGATGGCGCAGGTGGAGATGCAGTGCGGCCCGCACCGGATCGTCTCGCTGATGTCGGCCGAGGCCGTCGGGGAGCTCGGGCTGGAGCCGGGTGTGCTGGCCGTGGCCGTGATCAAGTCGACCACCGTCGTGGTGGAGACGCCGGGGGGCACCTCGTGAGGGGGTCCGCAGTGCTCGTCGCCGCAGGTGCGGCGTTGCTGCTCACCGCGTGCGCCTCGGGGGGCGCGGCCCCCGACGCCGGGGAGCTGACCGTGTTCGCCGCGGCCTCGCTCACCGAGACCTTCACCGAGCTGGGCGAGCGGTTCGAGGCCGAGCACCCCGGGGTCGCCGTCAGGTTCAACTTCGGCGCCTCGTCCGACCTGGCCCAGCAGATAGCCAGCGGCGCCCCGGCCGACGTGTTCGCCGCGGCCAGCGAGGCCACCATGAAGACCGTCACCGACGCCGGCGCCGCCGCGGGCACGCCCACCGTGTTCGCCACCAACGTGCTGCGGATCGCCACCGCGCCCGGCAACCCGAAGGGCATCGCCACCTTCGCCGACCTGGCCAGGCCCGACCTCAAGGTCGTCGTGTGCGCGCCCCAGGTGCCCTGCGGGGCCACCGCGGAGAAGATCGAGGAGGCCACCGGGGTGATGCTGAGCCCGGTCAGCGAGGAGCCCGACGTCAAGTCCGCGCTGGGCAAGGTGACCTCCGGCGACGCCGACGCCGGGCTCGTCTTCGTCACCGACGTCACCGACGTCACCGGCGCGGGCGCCGACGTGCAGGGCGTCCCGTTCCCGGAGGCCGCGCAGGCCGTCACCGACTACCCGATCGTCGTGCTCGAGGACGCCCCGCAGGCCGGCCTGGCCGCGGAGTTCCAGGACCTGGTGACCGGCGAGCGGGGCAGGGAGGCGCTGTCCGCCGCCGGCTTCGGCACCCCGTGACCGACACCACCTCCCGGCGCCGGGCCACCCAGGCGGTGGCGCTGCCCACGCTGCTGTGGGTGCCCGCCGCCGTCGGGTTCGCGCTGATCGCGCTGCCGGTCGTCGGGCTGGCGCTGCGCGTGGACTGGGCGCGGCTCCCGGAGCTGCTGCTCAGCGAGGCCGCGCTGTCCGCGCTGCGGCTGTCGCTGATCACCGCGGCGATCTCGACGGCGCTGTGCATCCTGCTGGGCGGGCCGCTGGCGGTGGTGCTGGCCCGGGGCAGGCTGCCCGGGATGCGGTTCCTGCGCTCGATCGTGCTGCTGCCGCTGGTCCTGCCGCCGGTGGTGGGCGGGCTGGCGCTGCTGTTCCTGCTGGGCCGTCGGGGCCTGGTCGGCGCCCAGCTGGACCTGTGGTTCGGCATCACCATCCCGTTCACCACGGCCGCCGTGGTGCTGGCCCAGACCTTCGTCGCCCTGCCGTTCCTGGTGGTCAGCGTGGAAGGTGCGCTGCGCACGGCCGGGCAGCGCTACGAGGCGGTCGCGGCCACCCTCGGCGCGGCCCCCGGCTACGCGTTCCGCCGGGTGACGGTGCCGCTGGTGCTGCCGGGGCTGCTGTCCGGGGCGATCCTCGGCTTCGCCCGCTGCCTGGGCGAGTTCGGTGCGACCATCGCGTTCGCCGGCAGCCTGGAGGGCGCCACCCGGACCCTGCCGCTGCTGGTCTACCTGGAACGGGAGACCGACGTGGACGCCGCCGTGGCGCTGTCGCTGCTGCTGGTCGTGGTGGCCGTGATCGTGATCGCGGTGGCCCGGCCGCGGTCGGGGGAGGGGCTGGCATGACCGCCGGGGTGGACGCGCGGGTGGTGGTCAGCCGCCCCGGGTTCGAGCTCGACGTGCGGCTGTCCGTCGAGCCCGGCGAGGTGCTCGCCGTGCTCGGGCCCAACGGCGCCGGCAAGTCCACGCTGCTGTCCGTGCTCGCCGGCCTGCTGCGCCCGACCGACCCCGGCTCCCACGTCCGCCTCGGCGACCGCACCGTCACCGCCGCCGGCGTGCACGTGCCGCCGCACCGCCGCGGCGTCGGCCTGCTGGCCCAGCAGGCCCTGCTGTTCCCGCACCTGAGCGCGCTGGCCAACGTGGCCTTCGGGCCGCGCTCCCGGGGCAGACCCCGCCGGGAGGCCGAGGCCACCGCGCGCGACCTGCTCGCCGCCGTCGACGCCGCCGAGCTGGCCGACCGCCGCCCCGCGCAGCTGTCCGGCGGCCAGCAGCAGCGCGTGGCGCTGGCCAGGGCACTGGCCGCCGAGCCGGGGCTGCTGCTGCTCGACGAGCCGCTGGCCGCGCTCGACGTCGACGCCGCCCCGGCCATGCGCTCCCTGCTGCGCCGGGTGATCCGCGGCAGCGGGCAGACCGCCGTGCTGGTCACGCACTCCGCGCTGGACGCCGTCGTGCTGTCCGACCGGGTCGTCGTGCTGACCGCGGGCCGCATCGTCGAGCAGGGCCCCACCCGGGAGGTCGTCGCCCACCCGCGCAGCCCGTTCACCGCCCGGATCGCCGGCCTCGACCTGGTGCCCGGCACGGCCTGCCCCGGCGGACTGCGCACCGCCGACGGCCAGGTCGTCTCCGGGCGGGGCGCCGCGCTCGTGGAGGGCGAGCCCGCGGTCGCGGTGTTCCCGCCGTCCGCGGTCGCCGTCTACGCCGCCGCGCCCCAGGGCAGCCCGCGCAACGTGCTCGCCGTGCGGCTGGCCGCGGTGGAGCCGCACGGCGACGTCGTCCGGCTGCGGGCCGCGGCCCGCCCCGGCGGACCGTCCTGGGTGGACGGGCTGGCCGCCGACGTCACCCCGGCCGCGGTGGCCGACCTGGCCCTCGAACCCGGCGCTGACCTGTGGTTCGTCGTCAAGGCGACGGAGGTCGGGGTGCACGCCGCGACCGCCGGGGTACCCGCCGCACGGCACGGGCCAAGCGCCCCCATCGTGTCGTTGTCGCGGTCGCCCACGCCTCCGTAACTTGCTGCGCGTGCGCCGCCCGCAACTGCTCGTCGTCGCCCTGGTCGTCGGAGTCGGGGTCGTCGCGGCGTGCGCACCGCCGCCCGCGGCCCCCGCCGGCTACGTCGTCCGGACCACCACCGCCGGCTCCGCCGCCGCGGCGGCGGACGCGGTCGGCGCGCGACCGCGGCAGGTGTTCGGCTCCGTCGTGACCGGCTTCGTCGCCGACCTCACCGCCGGGCAGGTGCACCACCTGCTGGCCACCGACGGCGTGCTCGCCGTCGAACCCGACGGGGCGCGCCCCGTCCTGAGCGAGGCCGACCACGGCCCGAGCGCCCCGGTCCCGCCCGCCGCCCCCGCCGGCTGGGGGCTCGACCGCATCGACCAGCGCCATCTGCCGCTCGACGGCGACTACCGCACCGCCGCCGACGGCTCCGGGGTGACGATCTACGTCCTGGACACCGGCGTCGACACCACCCACCCCGGGTTCGAGGGCCGCGCCGCCACCGGCGCCAACCTCGTCGACGACATCGGCGGCGACTGCGACGGCCACGGCACGATCGTCGCCGGCATCGCCGCCTCCCGCGACCACGGCGTCGCCCCCGGTGCCCGCGTGGAGTCGGTGAAGGTGCTCGACTGCGCCGGGGCCGGCACCCTGTCCTCGCTGATCGGCGGCATCGACTGGGTCGCCCGCGACCTGGACGGCCCGGCGGTGGCGGTGATGTCGTGGAGCTTCGGGCGGTCCGATTCGCTCGACGCCGCCGTCCGCGGTCTCGTCGAGCGCGGTGTGCTGGTCACCGCGTCGGCCGGCAACACCGGCACCGACGACTGCGCCATGGCCCCGCGCTCCGTCCCCGGTGTGCTGGTGGTGGCCAACTCCACGATCGAGGACCGGCGCGAACCCACGTCCTCGACCGGGTCCTGCGTCGACCTCTACGCCCCCGGCACCTCCATCGTCTCGACGGCGGCAGGCGGCGGCACGGCCAGCTGGACCGGCACCTCCATGGCGGCCCCGCACGTGGCCGGCGTGGCCGCCCTGCACAGGCAGGCCTTCGGCGACGCGCCGAGCGCGGTGCTGGAGCGCTGGCTGATCGACAACGCCACCCCCGACGTCGTCGCCGACGCCCCCGGCCCCGCCAACCGCCTCCTGCACACCGCCGGCCTCTGACCACCCCGACCCTCACCCCGCTCCGCCCCCTCCCCGTCGTGGCCTTCCTGAACCCACAGGAGGCGCCGGCCACCAACCCCCGGACGTCAGGAAAGCCACTTTCCGGACGCCAGGCGTCTGCAAAGTGGCTTTCCTGACACGGGGCCGGGCGGGTGAGGGTCCGGAGCGCGGGTCAGGCGGGGGTGAGGCGGTCGAAGCCCGTGTAGGGGACGAGGGCCTCGGGGATGACGACCGAGCCGTCGGCCTGCTGGCCCTGCTCCAGCAGTGCGACCATGGTGCGGCCGATGGGCAGGCCCGAGCTGTTCAGGGTGCCGGCGAAGCCGCGGGTGCCGTCCTTGGACCTGGTGCGGATGGCGGCCCGGCGGGCCTGGAAGGTGCCGAAGTCCGAGGCCGAGGCGATCTCGCGGTACTTCTGCTGGCCGGGCAGCCACACCTCGAGGTCGTAGGTGATCTGGGCCGAGAAGCCGAGGTCGCCCGCGGCCAGCTTGACGACCCGGTAGGCCAGGCCGAGGCCCTGCAGCACGGCTTCGGCGTGCCCGACGAGGACCTCCAGCTCGTCGCGGGTGGTGGTGGAGTCGACCACGCGGACGAGCTCGACCTTCGAGAACTCGTGCATGCGGATCAGGCCGCGGGTGTCCTTGCCGTACGAGCCGGCCTCCGAGCGGAAGCAGGGCGTGTGCGCGGTGTAGGCCAGCGGGAGTGTCTCGGTGGCCAGGGTCTCCTGCGCGTGCAGGTTGGTCAGCGGGACCTCGGCGGTGGGGATGAGGAAGAGCTCGCGCTCGTCGACCCCGGTCTTGAACAGGTCCTGCTCGAACTTGGGCAGCTGCCCGGTGCCGGTCATCGAGGTGCGGTTGACCAGGGTGGGCACCGAGTACTCGGTGTAGCCGTGGCGTTCGGTGGCGAGGTCGAGGAAGTAGCGGGCGAGGGCGCGCTCCAGCGCCGCGCCGCGCCCGCGCAGCACGGCGAACCGTGGGCCGGCCAGCTTGGTGGCCCGGGGCAGGTCGAGGATGCCCAGCCGGTCGCCGAGGTCGACGTGGTCGAGCGGGGTGAAGTCGAGCGCGGGCGGCTCGCCCCACGTGCGCACGAGCTCGGCGTCGTCGTCGCTGGCCCCGTCGGGCACCTCGTCGAGGGGCAGGTTGGGCACGTCCAGCAGCAGCGCGGTGAGCTCGGCGTCGAGCGCCTTGTGCTCCTGCTCGGCGGCGCCGACCACGGCCTTCAGGTCGCGGGCCCGCTCGACCAGTGCGGCGCGCTCGTCGGGGTCGGCGCCCTTGACCGCGGTGGCCACGCGCTTGGCCTCGGCACGGGCCTCGTCGCCGCGCTGGATCGCCGCGTTGCGCCCGGAGAGCAGCTTCTCCAGGGAGCCGAGGTCCAGCGAGTAGCCCCGGCGGGCCAGCTTGCGGACGGCGTCGGTCGCGGGATCGAGCAGGACACGGGGATCGTGCATCGCCCCAGGGTATCGGGGGCGCGCCAGCGGTATCGCGGCCGTGCCCCTCCCCATCGGGAGGTAGCGGGGCGGCGGGTGATCGTCGCAGGATGTGGGCGGAAGCACATCGAGTGACGAGAGGCCCGCTGCCGTGTCCCCAACCGCTCCCTCGGTCCCGTCGTACGCGTCCGGGGTGTCGGACGTCCCCCTGCTCGGCGACACGATCGGCGACAACTTCGACCGCACGGTCGCCGCCCACGGCGACGGTGAGGCCATGGTCGAAGCGGCCACGGGCCGTCGCTGGACCTACCGGCAGCTGCGCGACGACGTCGACGCGGTGGCGCTCGGGCTGGTGGCGGCGGGCGTGGAGAAGGGCGACCGGGTCGGCATCTGGGCGCCGAACCAGGCCGAGTGGACGCTGACCCAGTACGCCACGGCCAAGATCGGCGCGATCCTGGTCAACATCAACCCGGCGTACCGGACCCACGAGCTGGAGTACGTGCTCAAGCAGGCCGGCATCTCGCTGCTGGTGGCCGCTCCGTCGTTCAAGACCTCGGACTACGCGGGGATGATCGAGCAGGTCCGGGGGAACTGCGCGGCGCTGCGCCGGGTGGTGCTCATCGGCACCCCCGACTGGGACGCGCTGGTGGAGTCGGGCCGCGGCGGGGACGCCGCGGAGCTGGCCCGCCGCCAGGGCGAGCTCAGCCCGGACGACCCGATCAACATCCAGTACACCTCGGGCACCACCGGCTTCCCCAAGGGCGCCACCCTCAGCCACCACAACATCCTCAACAACGGCTACTTCGTGGGCCGGGGCTGCGGGTACACCCACGAGGACAGGGTCTGCATCCCGGTGCCCTTCTACCACTGCTTCGGCATGGTCATGGGCAACCTGGCGTGCACCTCGCACGGGGCCACGATGGTCATCCCCGCGCAGGGCTTCGACCCGAAGGCGACCCTGGCGACGGTGGCCGCGGAGCGCTGCACGTCGCTGTACGGGGTGCCGACGATGTTCATCGCCGAGCTCAACGACCCCGACTTCGAGTCCTATGACCTGTCCTCCCTGCGCACCGGGATCATGGCCGGCTCGCCGTGCCCGGTCGAGGTGATGAAGCAGGTCGTCGAGCGGATGGGCATGACCGAGGTGACCATCTGCTACGGCATGACCGAGACGTCCCCGGTCTCCACCCAGACGGGCGCCGACGACGAGCTGGAGCGCCGGGTGTCGACCGTCGGGCGGGTGCACCCGCACGTCGAGTCGAAGATCGTGGACCCGGCGACCGGGCTGACGCTGCCCCGCGGCGAGCCGGGCGAGCTCTGCACCCGCGGCTACTCGGTGATGCTGGGCTACTGGGACGAGCCGGAGAAGACCGCCGAGGCCATCGACCGGGCCCGCTGGATGCACACCGGCGACCTGGGGGTGATGGACGCCGACGGCTACATCAACATCACCGGCCGGATCAAGGACATGGTCATCCGGGGCGGCGAGAACGTGTACCCGCGCGAGATCGAGGAGTTCCTCTACACCCACCCCGACATCCTCGACGCCCAGGTCATCGGCGTGCCCGACGTCAAGTACGGCGAGGAGCTGTGCGCCTGGGTGACCCTGCGCCCCGGCGCGCCGGAGCTGACCGCGGAGGCGGTGCGCGAGTTCGCCACCGGCAAGCTGGCGCACTACAAGATCCCCCGGTACGTGCTGGTGGTCGACGAGTTCCCGATGACCGTCACCGGGAAGGTGCGCAAGGTCGAGATGCGGGAGAAGAGCGTCGACCTGCTCGACCTGCGCGAGGCCGCGAGGGTCCGCAACGCCTGACGGCCCCGGGTGCTCCGTCCCGCCGACGCGGGTCCCGTGCCCGGTGCACGGAAATGCCGAGCGCCGATGGGCCGGTTAGACGGCTGCGCAGGGGTGGACGCTCGGTCTACGCTTGCGCGACGCGTCCCGGTGCAGCTCGACGGGCAGGTGCGATGGCCCGAGGCATCAGGACGCGTTCGTCGTGTGGTCCACGAAGGCCCGCATGGCGCGGGGTTCGAGCGAGGAACGGGTGAACAGGGTGCCGACCGGCAGGGTCAAGTGGTACGACGCCGAAAAGGGCTTCGGGTTCCTCGCCCAGGACGGGGGCCAGGACGTCTACGTCCGCAAGGCCGCGCTGCCGGCCGGGGTCGAGGGGCTCAAGCCGGGGCAGCGCGTGGAGTTCGGCATGGCCGAGGGCAGGCGGGGGCCGCAGGCGCTGTCGGTGCGCCTGGTCGACGCGCCGCCGTCGGTGGTGGAGGCCGCGCGGCGCCCCGCGGAGGACCTGCACAGCCTGATCGAGGACATGATCCGGCTGCTGGAGACGAAGGTGCAGCCCGACCTGCGCCGCGGCCGCTACCCCGACCGCAAGACCGCCAAGCTGGCCGCCGAGGTCGTCCGGGCCGTCGCCCGCGACCTGGACGGCTGAGGGCTCGTGACGCGATCCGCGATCGACGTCCGCGCCCGACTGGCCGCGGCCCGCGCCGGCGATCCCGGCCTGCGCCGCTTCGGTGCCGCCGAGCACCACTACGCGCTGCGGCCCCCGCTGGACGGGGCCGCTGTCGCGGCCTTCGAGGCGCGGCACGCCGTGGTGCTGCCGACGGAGTACCGCCGCTTCCTGCTGGAGGTCGGCTCCTGCGGCGCCGGGCCGCACTACGGCCTGTACCCCCTGGACGGGAGCGGCATGGAGCCCGTCGACCTGGCCGAGCGGGAGCTGCCCGGCCACCTGGCCACGTCCTTCCCGCACACCGAGGCGTGGAACCCGGCGGGGACCATGAGCGAGCAGGAGTACAGCGCCGACGGCCGCACCACCGGTTCGCTGGTCGTCTGCCACTTCGGCTGCGGGGCGCTGTACCGCCTGGTCGTCACCGGCCCCGCCCGCGGCCAGGTGTGGTTCGACGACCGCTGCTCCGCCGCCGGGCTCACCCCCGGTCCCGGCTTCGACCGCTGGTACGGGGACTGGCTGCACGCGCTCTGAGGTGGGTCCGACAGGGTCGCCCGATGATCAACAGCGCTCGACATGAACCTCATGGGGCTCGAACGCGCCGCCGAGCCCCACCAGCTACATCTCACGCCGTAGAACCGGGCGCGGCCACGGGGCCGATCGGGTGCAGCGGGGGGTCAGGCCCCGGTGCGGACCACCCAGCTGGCCCGCACCGGGAACTGGATCTCCTGGGTCTGCGGGTCCATCTGCGGGGCCGGGCCGAACTGCTGCACCTGCGCCTCCAGCAGCTGCGCGGTCGGGGTGGGCAGCTGCAGGGTGTAGCCGCTGCCGGTGTCGGGGGCGAACAGCCTGCTGCGCTCGTCGACCTGCTGACCGGTGTCGTCGCGGTAGCTGAACACGACGTGCCACGGGGCGTCGGCGACCTCGTCGGGCACGGTGATCTGCAACGCCGTGCCCCCCGGGACGGCCAGCTCGGCCGGGGCGCCCGGCTCCGCGCACTCGCTCAGGTCGATGTCGCAGTACTGGGTGGGCGCGGCGGTGACACTGGCCGTCCCGGCGGCGAAGGTGACCTGCGGGGGCGGGGCGTCGGCGCAGGCCGTGGCCAGCAGGCCGGTCGCCAGCGCGGCGACGATGGCGGTCCGGCGGGGCACGGCGACCAGGGTAGGCCGCCCGCTCACCGCACCGGGGCGGCGGCCTTGCGCCGCCGCGGCAGCATCGACTTCCCCTTGGTGACCAGCGCCGTCTGCGTCCCGGAGACCGCCACCAGCGCGGCCACCACGGTGAAGCCGAGCCAGTAGGTGTCGTGCGGCAGCAGCACGCCGACGACGCCGCCGAACACCCACGCCAGCTGCAGCACCGTCTCCGACCGGCCGAACGCCGACGCCCGGGACTCCTCCGGCAGGTCGCGCTGGATCACCGCGTCCAGGCAGACCTTGGCCAGCGCGCTCGCCGTCGCCGCGACCAGCCCGACCACCGCCGCCGTGGCGATCCCGGGGACGACCGCGGCGAGCGTGGCGACCGCGACGCACGCCCCGATGCAGGACAGGATCACCCCGTCGACGCGGGCGAAGCGGGCCCGAGCGCCCGCGGCGTTGCCGACGAACGAGCCGAGGCCCGCGGCGGCGCCGACGATGCCGATCAGGAGCAGCTGCTGGGAGGCGTCCGGCGCGGGCAGCCCGGCCGCGGCCGCCTCGGCCTCGCCCGCGCCCTTGACCACGAACGCCACGAACAGGGTCAGGAAGCCGGTGAGGATGCGGATCGAGCCGTTGCCCCACAGCGCCACGGCCACCGCGTGGCTCACCATCGGCCGCTTCTTGCGGCTCGTGCTGCGAAGCGCGGCCGGGACCTCGCCCGCCGTGGACTCCACCCAGCGCGGTATCCGCAGGCAGAGCCACGCGCCGGCGATCGAGAGCACGGCGGTGTAGACCAGCGCGCCGGGGGAGTCGGCGAAGAAGGCCACGCCGGCCGCGAGCCCGCCGCCGACCGCCCCGGCGGCCAGCCCGAACGCGTTGAGCCGGGAGTTGGTGATGGTCAGCGTGATCTCCGGGGGCAGCACCCGGGGCGTGACCGCGGCCTTGAGCACCACGAACGACTTGCTGAGCACGAGCATGCCCAGCGCGCACGGGTAGAGCAGCCAGGAGTCGTAGTTGAGCGCCAGCACCAGCGCCAGCGCCGCCCGCCCGGCGAACGACACGGCCAGCGCCGCCCGCCTGCCGCGCTGGATGCGGTCGAGCATGGGGCCGATGACCGGCGCCACCAGGGCGAACGGGGCCACCGTGATCGCGAGGTAGAGCGCGACGTTGGTCTTGGACTCGGCGGTGGCCGCGGCGAAGAACAGGGTGTTGGCCAGCGCGACGGCGACCGCGGCGTCCACCGCGTAGGTCATCATCGTGGCGTAGGTGAGCGCCGTGAGCCCGGAGCGGTCGGCGCCGTCGGCGGTGGCCGCGCGGCGGAACGCGGCGATCCCCTTGCCGGTCAGCTCGCGCCCGCGCAGGGCGGCGACCCTGGTCACGGTGAGCTTGCGGGGCACGCGCATCCCGGTCGGGGTGTCCGCCGGCGCCGACGCGGCCGGGACGGCCTCCTCCGGCTCCCTCACCGGTGGCGGCGCGGGCGGTGGTGGCGCGACCCTGGCCGCCGGCACGGGCGGCACCCACTTGGTGGTGGCCGGGGGCGTGCGGCGGTGCGCGGACGGGTCGTAGTCGGGGTCGTCGTGCCAGGGGTAGCGCCGTCGCGGCTGGTACGGGTCCGGAGCGGGCGGCTCGGCGTTCAGCGGCGGGGTCCTCTGCTGTGGCCTCTGCGGTGGTCGGCTCCGCGGGTGCTCCGGCGCGTCCGGCTCGTCCTCGGCCCGGCCCCGGCGCCCCTCGCGACGACCGCGGTCGCGCCAGGAGGACTCGGATCGGGCCACCCTCCCATTCTGACCCATCGCGGGGCGTCGCGGCGTCCGCTCCGGACGACCCGGACGGGGCGCCCGCTCACCCGGGCGGGTCGAGCCGGACGCGGAACGCGGTCGGCCAGAGCTTGCCGGTCAGCAGGTACTCGTCGCCGCCGGCGTGGGCGATGCCGTTGAGCACGTCCGCCCCGTCCCTGCGGTCGTCGGGCAGCAGCCCGGTCGCGTCCACCACGGCGTCGACGACCCCGTCGGCGGGGTCGATCCGGACGATCTCGTCGCTCTGCCAGACGTTGGCCCACACCCGCCCGTCGACGCACTCCAGCTCGTTGAGCTCGTCCACCGGGGCGCCGTCGCGGGTGACGGCGACCGAGCCGGTCTCGGCGAAGGTCGCCGGGTCGTGGAAGCGCAGCCGGTCGGTGCCGTCGCTGCGGACCAGGCGGTCGCCGTCGCGGCACAGGCCCCAGCCCTCGCCGTCGACCGCGACCTCGCGCCGCAACGCGAACGTCGCCTTGTCCCACTCGATGGCCACGCCGTCCCGCCAGGTCAGCTGCCAGATGCGGTCGTCGACGACGGTGATGCCCTCGCCGAACATCCCGTCGGGCACCGGGACCGAGCGGCGGACGTCGCCGGTCGCCGGGTCGAGCTCGCGCAGCTGCGAGAGCCCCGCCAGGCCGGTGCCCTCGTAGAGCGCGTCGCCGTCGAACTCGAAGCCCTGGGTGAAGGCGGCGGTGTCGTGCGGGACCTCGGCCAGCACCTCGGGGCGCAGCACCGGCACCCCGCCCGGGTCGGGCGCCGCCGCGCAACCGCAGAGCACCGCGGCGAGGGCGATCGCCTGCCCGGTCGCCCGGAGGAGTGCGCGGCGGACGGGCATGGCGGGGAGGATGGCACAATCGCCGACGTGACCGCCCCACCAGTCGTGAACCCGCCCCAGCGGCTCGTCGACGCGGTGGCCCGGGCCAGGGCAGCCGCCGAGGAGGAGGCCGCCGCCGACCTCGGCGCCGACGCCGCCGCGGCCGCCGTCGGCGAGCACCTCGACGTCGTCACCGAGATCGCGGACGAGCCCACCCCCGAGTTCGACGGCGTCGTCACCCACTACTTCGCCGCCGAGCGCGACGGCTACCGCGGCTGGCGCTGGTCGGTCACGCTCGCCGCCTGCGCGGACGGCCCGATCACCGTCTGCGAGGTCGTGCTGCAGCCCGGCCCGGACGCGCTGGTCGCCCCGGCCTGGGTGCCGTGGGAGGAGCGGGTCCGCCCCGGCGACCTCGGCGTCGGCGACCTGCTGCCCACCGCCCCCGACGACGACCGGCTGGTCCCCGGCTACCTCGCCTCCGACGACCCCGCCGTCGAGGAGGTCGCCGTGGAGGTGGGCCTGGGCCGGGTCCGGGTGCTGTCCCGCTCCGGTCGCGAGGACACCGCCCAGCGCTGGTCCGACGGCGCGCACGGCCCCGGCGCCGACATGGCCCGCTCGGCGCCCGGCCAGTGCGGCACCTGCGGGTTCTTCCTGCCGCTGGCCGGCTCCCTGCGCGGCTCGTTCGGCGCCTGCGGCAACCGCTACTCCCCGGCCGACGGCTCCGTCGTCGCGGTCGGCTACGGCTGCGGCGCGCACTCCGACGTCGTCGCCGACACCTCGTCCCCGGTCACCGTGAGCGAGCTCGTCTACGACGACGGGGTCGAGCTGGAGCCGGCCGGCCGGTAGTGGGCGACCGGTACGGGACCGCCGCCCTCCGGGCCGGGGTCCTCGACTCCTGGGCGGCCTCGCCGACCCGGTTCCGCGAGGACGCCAACGCGGAGGAGGACCTGCGCCTCGGCGGCTACGCCGACGCGTGGCTCGTCGAGCTCGCGCAGAACGCCGCCGACGCGGCCAGGGCGGCCGGGGTGCCCGGCAGGCTGGCCCTCGCGCTGGTCGACGGGCCGGGCGGCCCCGAGCTGCGGGTGGCCAACACCGGGGCCGGGCTGGACGTCGCCGGGGTGGCCGCGCTGGCCTCGCTGCGGGCCTCGGCCAAGCGCGACGACCCGGGCGCCGTCGGCCTGTTCGGGGTGGGGTTCGCGGCCGTGCTGCCGCTGTCGGACGCGCCGCGGATCGTCTCCCGGACCGGGCCCGCCGACGACCGCTGGGGCGGGATCGGGTTCTCCGCCGAGCGCACGGCGGCGGCCGTGGCCGGGCTGGCCGGGCCCGCCGCCGAGCTGGCCCGCCGCGGCGAGCCGCCGATCCTGCGGCTGGCCTGGGACCTGGAGGAGCTGGCCGCGGCGGTCGGCGCCCCTGGCGTCCCGGCCCCGCCCGCCGGCTACGACACCGAGGTGCGGCTGCCGCTGCGCCCCGGCGTCGACGGCGCCGCCCTGCTCGACCGGGCCGCCGCCACCGCCGTCGACCTGCTGGTCGCCCTGCCCGACCTGGTCGAGGTCGCGGTGGCCGGGCGCGAGCCGGTGCGCCGCGAGCCGGGGGAGCGCCCGGGCGAGGTCGTCGTCGGCGGGCGGCGCTGGCTGCTGGCCCGCGCCACCGGCACCCTCGACGAGGACGCCACCCGGGGGCAGGGCGCCGAGCAGCGGTCCCGGCGCAGCTGGTCGGTCTGCTGGGCGCTGCCGCTGGCCGCGTCCGGGGCGCCCGAACCGCTCTCCGACGAGGTCCTGCACGCGCCCACGCCCACCACCGAGCGGCTCGCCCTGCCGGCCCGGCTGATCGCCACGGTGCCCGTGGAGCCCGACCGCCGCCGCGTGCGGCCCGGCCGGGCGACCGACGCCGTGCTGGCCGGGGCGGTCGCGGCCTACCTCGACCTGGTCGCCGCGGTCGCGCCCGGGCAGCGGGTCGCGCTGGTGCCCGAGGTCGGCTTCCCGCGCTCCGAGCTCGACGGCAGGCTGCGCGAGCTCCTGGTCGACGCGCTGCGCGCGGCCCGCTGGCTGCCGGGCGCGTCCGGTGCCGAGCTGGCCCCGGGCGGCGCCGAGTGGCTCGACCTGCCCGGCGCCCCCGACTCGCTGCGCGCCCGGCTGGCCGCGGCCGGCTTCGACAGGCTCGCCGCCACCGACCCGGCCCCGCCCGCCGCCCTGGGCGTGGCCAGGGTGAGCGCCATCGACCTGGTGTCGCGGCTGTTCGGGATCGAGCGGCCGCCGTCGTGGTGGCGGGAGCTGTACGCCGAGCTGGCGCCGGTCGCCGAGGACGTGCCCGGGCTGCTCGACGAGCTGCGCGCGCTGCCGGTCCCGCTGGCCGACGACCGCACCGCCGCCGGCCCGGCCACGGTGCTGCTGCCGGGGGCGGGATCGGGAGCCGCGCCCGACCCGGCCGTCGCCGCGGTGGCCGCGCTGGGCCTGCCCGGCCTCCACATCGCCCACGTCGACGCCGTGCACCCCCTGCTGGTGCGCCTGGGCGCCCGCGCCGCCGACCCGGCGGCGCTGCTGGAGCACCCGGCGCTGGCCGAGGCGGTCGACCGCTCGCTGGACGACGCCGACGCCGGCCTCGACCCGGCCCCGCTGGCCGCCGCCGTGCTCGGGCTGGTCGCCGCGACCGGGGGCGGCGCCGGGCGTCCCGGCCTGGCCGCGCTCGCCCTGCCCGACGAGCGCGGTCGCCCCGCGCGGGCCGACGAGCTGGTGCTCCCGGACGCCGCGCTGCGCCCGCTGCTGGCCCCGGACGCGGGGCTGGACGTGCTCGACCCGGCCTGGGCGGCCCGGTTCGACCGCGCGGTGCTGACCACCGTCGGCGTCGTCGACGGGTTCGTCGTGCTGGTCGACGAGGAGCCGCTGGGCCCCGACCACGACCTCGACGGCGAGGAGGACTGGTGGGACGGGCTGGACGGGCCGCCCGCCCGGCTGGTCGCCGTGCGCGACCTCGACCTCGTCGACGACGAGGCCTGGCCGGCCGCGCTGGCCCTGCTGGCCGGCGAGCGGGAGACCCGGGAGGCGCTGCTCACCCCCGGCTCGTACACGCAGTGGTGGCTGTCCCGGCACGCCCGCCTCGGCGGCCACCGCCCCGCCCACTGGCGGCTGTCCTCGGCCATCGACCTGGCCGCCCTCCACGAGGACGTGAGCGAGGATCCCGGTCCGGACCGCGAAACGCGCTCACGACCGGTGGACGAGCAGGTGCTGGCGGCGATCGGGGTGCGCGCCGACCTGCGCATCCGTGACACCGCCTCGGCCGACGACCTGCTGCTGCGGCTCACCGACCCCGACCGCCACCCGGACGCCGCGCTGATCGCCAGGGCGCACGCCGCGCTCTCCGAGTCGGTCGCCCGCGGCGACGTGCTGGCCGACGACCTGGCGCTGCCCGAGCGGGTCCGGGCGCTGGACGGCACGGTCGTCGACGTCGACCTCGCCGTCGTGCTCGACGACGTCTGGCTGGGCGCGGTGCTGCCGCCCGGCGAGGTCGTGGTCGGCGGCGACCCGGCCGCCCTGGCCGAACTGCTGGACCTGCCGCTGGCCTCCGAGGTCGTCGCGGCCGAGGTGGAGGGCGCCGGCGAGCCGGTCCGCTGGTCGGCCCTGGGCGAGATCGTGCTCACCTGTGACGTACTCGGCGTCCCCGTGCCCGACGGCGAGCTGCGCCGCCACGAGGCGCTCACCGTGGCCGTCACCCGGCCCTCGACCGGCCGGTTCACCGTCCCGGCCTGGCGCGACGCCGCCGGGACGTGGCATGCGGCCGATCCCGTGCGCGCCCTCCTGGGCCTGCTCGGCGGCGGAACGGACCAGGATTAGGTCACCCCGGCGCGTGCTACACAGGATCGTGTCCCATGTCAGCCATTGGCGGCGACCGACGAGGGTCTGCCTGCTCTCCGTGCACACGTCGCCCTTGGAGCAGCCGGGAACGGGCGACGCCGGCGGGATGAACGTCTACGTCGTGCAGACCGCCACCCGGATGGCGCAGCGCGGGGTCGACGTCGAGATCTTCACCCGGGCGACCTCCTCGGAGCACCCGCCGGTCGTCGAGCTGGCGCCGGGCGTGCTCGTGCGGCACGTGGCGGCCGGGCCCTACGAGGGGCTGGGCAAGCACGACCTGCCCAGCCAGCTCTGCGCGTTCACCGCCGGGGTGCTGCGCACCGAGGCCCGCCACGAACCCGGGTACTACGACGTCGTGCACTCGCACTACTGGTTGTCCGGGCAGGTCGGCTGGCTGGCCCGCGACCGCTGGGGCGTGCCGCTGGTGCACAGCGCCCACACCCTGGCCCGGGTGAAGAACGCCGCGCTGGCCGCGGGCGACCCGCCCGAGCCGATGGTCCGCGTCATCGGCGAGGACCAGGTGGTCGCCGAGGCAGACCGGCTCATCGCCAACACCGACGCCGAGGTCCGCGAGCTCGTCGAGCTCTACGGCGCCGACCCGGCCCGCACCGTCACCGTCCCGCCCGGCGTCGACCTCGACCGCTTCACCCCCGGCTCGCGGCAGGCCGCGCGCCGCGCGCTCGGCATCGCCCCGGACGCCGTGGTGCTCGCCTTCGCCGGGCGCATCCAGCCGCTCAAGGCCCCCGACGTGCTGCTGCGCGCCGCCGCCGAGCTGCTGCGCCGCGACCCGGCGCTGCGCTCCCGGCTGGTCGTGCTGGTGGCCGGCGGGCCGTCGGGCAGCGGCCTGGCCGCGCCCACCGCGCTGCAGCAGCTGGGGGCGTCGCTGGGCATCACCGACGTGCTGCGGTTCCTCCCGCCGCAGACCGCCGACGGCCTCGTGCACGTCTACCGGGCCGCCGACGCCGTCGCCGTGCCCAGCCACAACGAGTCCTTCGGGCTGGTCGCCCTCGAGGCCCAGGCCTGCGGCACGCCGGTCGTCGCGGCCGCCGTGGGCGGGCTGCCCGTCGCGGTGGCCGACGGGCGCTCGGGGCTGCTGGTGCCCGGGCACGGCTCCACCCAGTGGGCCGACGCGCTCGCCGCCGTCGCCCTGGTGCCCGCCCGGCGCGACGAGCTCGGCCGCGCCGCCGTCGGGCACGCCCGCGGGTTCTCCTGGGACCGCACCACCGACGCCCTGCTCGCCACCTACACCGGCGCGGCCAACGAGTTCGCCGCGCGGCAGCGCCGGATCCTGGAAAGGATGACCGGGTGAACCCCGCCGGGATCGATGAGGAGCAGGTCGACGCCACCCTCGCGGCGGCGCTGGCCGACATGGACGTCGAGCACCACCGCCGCGCGCCGGGCGAGTACATGGTCACGCTGCCGGGCACCAACCGCCTGCAGACCCACTGCTGGCTCGTCGTCCGCGACCACGCCCTGTTCGTGCAGGCGTTCGTGTGCCGCAAGCCCGACGAGGCCCACGAGGCCGTCTACCGGTTCCTGCTGCAGCGCAACGCCCGCCTCTACGGGGTCCACTACGCGCTCGACCGCATCGGCGACATCCACCTGATCGGCCGGATCAGCCTGCGCGCCGTCGACGCCGACGAGGTCGACCGGGTGCTGGGCCAGGTGCTCGACGCCGCCGACAACGACTTCAACACGCTGCTGGAGATCGGCTTCGCGGGGTCGATCCGGCGCGAGCACGCCTGGCGCCGGGAGCGCGGGGAGTCGACGGCCAACCTGCGGGCCTTCGAGCACCTCTTCAACTGAGGGGCGGCCGGGTCACGCGGGCACGGCCACCGCGCCGTGCAGCGCGACGCCGTCGGCCCGCAGCCGGTCCAGGAACGCGTCCGGCTCGACGAGCCGGTCGAGGTGGTGCACCCCGGCCGGGGCGGTGCCGGTGTCGAGCAGGGCGGCGACGTGCGCGGCCACCCGCGCGGTCGCGGCGCTCTCGCCGTGCCCGGAGGCCGCCGCCCAGCGCCGCCGGCCGCCTGCGCCCGTGGCCGCCGCGTGGACCACCCACCGGTCCGACCCGAACCCGATCCGCGCCATCGCCCCGACCAGCGGCCCGTCCGCGCCCAGCCGCCGCAGCGCGGTGAACAGCCCGGCCCGGCGCAGCGCGAACAGCGCGCCGGTCAGCGGGGCGGAGTCGAGGCAGAGCCGGGTGGTGACCGGGATGCCGAGCGAGGCGGCGAGCGCGTGCTGGTCGGAGAACCCGAACGGGTACGCGGTGCGGGTCCCGCTCCCCGGCAGCTCGACCCGCTGCCGCCGGGCGCCCGGTCGCGGTGCGGCGAGCTGCTCGACGAGCCAGCGGAGCGCGTCCGGGCCGTGGTCGCCCGCCGTGCCGAGCAGCACGGTGAGGTCGACGCCGGTCGCGTCGGGCAGGCGCCGCACGCACGCCGCGGCCAGCACGTTGGTCAGCCCGGGCGCCAGGCCCACGCTGAGCGCCACCGTCGTGCCGCGGGCGACCGCGGCCCCGTGCAGGTCCTCGATCCGGGCGAGCACCGGGCTGGTCGCGCAGATGTCCACGTAGTGCGCGCCGCGCTCGACGCAGGTGCGGGCCACGGCGGGGTTGGCCCGCTCGACGCACATCACGACGACGGCCGCCGACCCGGCCGCCGCGGCGACCTCCGCCGGCCGCTCGACGTCCACCCGGATCGCGCGCACCGCGCCCGGTAGGGCCCAGGCCAGCTCGCGGGCGCGGGCGAGGTCGCGGCCGGCCACGACCACCCGGCCGGGGAACCACCCGGCCAGCGCCCGGGCGACCTCCCGGCCGGTGGCGCCGTACCCGCCCAGGACCACGAGGTCGCGCCGGCTCATGCCGCGTCCTTGCGGCGGGCGACGACCCGCAGCCCGAGCGGTTGGAGTGCGCCCTGGTCGACCCGCAGGGCCTCGACCTCGCGCAGGGCGGCGAAGACGCCCGGTGCCCCCGGACCGTCGCCCAGGTGGCCGCCGAGGTAGCGGTGCAGGTAGGGGACGCGGGCCTCGGCGACGACGCGGAACGGTCCGGCGATCGAGCGCAGCATGTCCGCCGCGGGGTGCATCGGGTCCTCGTCGCGGTGGTGGTGGCGCCAGCGCCGCAGGGGGTCGGGCGCGGGTCCCCGGCCCGCGCCGGGGCGCAGCACCCCCGCCGCGTCCAGCAGGGCGTGGACGTCGTGGAACCAGGTCGCGGTGGCCCGGTCGGCGCGGTCCCACCCGAACTCGTCGACGACGAGCACCCCGTCCGGCGCGAGCAGCGCGGCGGCCCGGGCGACGGCGTCGTCCAGGCGCCCGACGTGGTGCAGCGACAGCGAGAACACGACGGCGTCGAACGGGCCGCCGGTGAACCCGGCGATGTCGGCCCGCACGGCCGGCACCCCGGCGCGCCCGGCCGCGGCGACCGCGTCGGGGTCGGTGTCGACGGCGGTGACCCGGTAGCCCCGCTCGGCCAGCGCCGCCGCCAGCGCGCCACGCCCGCACCCGGCGTCGAGCACCCGGGCCGGTGGGGCGGGCAGCCACGCGCCCAGGAACTCCAGTTGCTCGGCCAGCACCTGCGCCGTGACGTCCAGGGTTTCTGCATGCATGGAGCGAGCGTGCGGCGGATCTGCCATGCGCGCCACTACGGATCAGGCATCGCTGCCATAACCTGGGCGCATGCTGGATGCGTGGAGCCTGCGGGTGCTCGTCGAGGTCGCCGACCACGGCTCGTTCTCGGCCGCGGCGCAGGCCCTGTCGATGACCCAGCCCGCGGTGTCGCGGCAGGTCGCCGGCCTGGAGCGGCGGCTGGGCGTGCCCCTGTTCCGCAGGGTCCACCGCGGCACCCGCCCGACCGGGCCCGGTGGGGTCGCCGTCGAGCTGGCCCGGGACGTGCTGGCCCGGATGGCGGCGCTGGAGGCCCGGATGGGCGCGTTCGGCGGGCTCGCGGCCGGTGAGCTGCGCCTGTCGGCGTTCCCCAGCGCCAACGCGGCGCTGGTGCCCGCGGCGATCCGCCGGTTCGGCCGCGACCACCCGGGCATCGCCCTCAGCCTCGTGCAGTCCGACCCGGACGGGCCGCTGCCCGCGGTCCGCGGCGGGCGGGTGGACCTCGCGCTGCTGACGTCCTGGCAGCTCTACGCCCACCCCGCGGCCGCCCGCACCGATCCGGACGCCGTCGCGCTGACCGACCGCGACCTGGCAGGCCTCGACCTCCTGCCGCTGCTGGACGAGCGGCTCAGCGTGGCCCTGCCTGCCGGGCACCCGCTGGCCGGCGCGGACCCGGTGCCGCTGGCCGGGCTCCGCGACGAGATGTGGATCGAAGGGGGTCACCCGGACTGCCTCGGCCCGATCCCGCAGCTGGCCGCGGCGCTGGGCGGTCCGCCGCGGATCGGGTTCTTCTGCGAGGACTGGAACGGCAAGCAGGCGCTGGTCGCGGCGGGCGCGGGCGTCACGCTGGTGCCGACGCTGGCCCGCGCGGCCGTGCGCGACGGCGTGGTGCTGCGCCCGACCGCCCCGGAGCTTCCCACCCGGCGGCTGTACGCCCTGTCGGCGGCACCGCCGCAGCGGCTGCCCGCGGTGACCGCGATGCTGGGACTGCTCACCGAGCTGGCCGGGGCCCTCGCCGCCGGGGCCCCGGAAGCGCCCGTGGGGCGTAAGCCGCTCCCGTCGGGCACATCCGAGACCGGATCGTGATCCGGGCCGTCCAACCGCGGGCGGCGCCCCGAGCGTCCTGTGCCCGACGACCCCGGACGGACCGGGTCGGCGGAGGGGTGAGGGCGATGGCGCGGTGGGCGGGGTGGAGGTCCGGCGGGCGGCGGCTGCGGTGGCCGAGCCGCAGGGCCGTGGTCGTGACGGCGGTCGTGGTGGGTGTCGTGGTGGCCGGGGGGTCCGCCGCGGTGCTCGGTGCGCAGTCGCGGACGTCGTCGTCGGGCGGCGGGGTGTGGGGCGGCTCGGGGACGTCGGCCGTGGCCCCGTCCATGCCCGACTACGGCGCCGGATCCGACTACGGGCCGAACTCGGAGGCCGGGGACGCGTCGGCGGAGGTGGGCGCCCCGGCGCCCGCGCCCTCGTCGATGCCCTCCGGCGAGGCCGCCGGCTCGACGGCCGACCGCGACGCCTCCGTCGGGAACGTCCCGACCGGCACCGTCGGGCGCGACCTGATCCGCAGCGCCCAGCTCAGCATCGAGGTGGACGACACCGGGGCCCGCACCCGCCAGGTGCGCACGGCGGCGGCCGCGGTCGGCGGGATCGTGGTGGAGGAGCAGTCCGGCGACACCGGCGGCTGGCTGACGCTGCGGGTGCCCGCGGACTCCCTCGACCGGCTCGTCGACGACATCGCCGGGCTGGGCAAGGTGGTGCAGCGCTCGGCGCAGGTGTCCGACGCCACCGAGCAGGTCACCGACCTCGACGCGCGGGTCGCCAGCCAGCGGGCCAGCGTCGACCGGGTGCGGACGCTGCTCGCGCAGGCGCAGACGATCGGCGACATCGTCGCCATCGAGTCGGAGCTGGCCGACCGGGAGGCCGAACTGGACTCGCTGGTGTCGCGGCTGGCCGCGCTGCGCGACCAGGTGGCCATGTCCACGCTGACCGTCGACCTGCGCGGACCGGGGGCGCCGGTGCCGCCGGTCGAGCCGGACGGCCCGGCCGGGTTCGCCGACGGGCTGGCCGCCGGGTGGTCGGGGCTGCTCGCGGTCGGCACGGCGGCGGCCGCCGTGGTGGGCTTCGTGCTGCCGCTGCTGCCGCTCGTGGTGGTCGGGCTGCTGCTGGTGCTGCTGGTGCGGCGGTTGGCGCGCGGGCGCCGGACCCCGGCGCCCGCCCCGGCAGGCGGGTCGCCCGCCCCGGGCGCCGCACCCTGACCGGACGAGGGGGCGAGGGGCGGGGGCGGAGCGACCCGGGAACCGAGGGGGAGTCATGGACTCGGGTCGCTCCACCGTCCGACCGGTCGCCGGGACCGCGCAATCGGGGGCGTCACGCGGTCGTCGGCGACCGTCCCGGGGTGGCGAGGGGGGCGCCGTTCCCGGGTCCGGAGGACGGGAGGGGGGTTCCGTCCGGTCCGGCGATGCACACCATGACACTCCGTGACAGGTTGAACAAGCCCGGACGACTGGGCCTTTCGAGTGTTTGATCTTATGTCACCGGAGCCGCGCTGGGCCTAGGCTTGGCCCGTTCCGGACCCCGGTGTCCGGTCCCGCCACTCGCAGAGGAGCCCCCGCATGGTTGTCCGCAGCCCGTACCCGGACGTCGAGATCCCCGAGGTGTCCCTGTACGACTTCCTGTTCTCCGGCTTCGGGGACCGGGGCGGGGCCACCGCGTTCGTCGACGGGATCAGCGGAGCGTCGCTGACCTTCGACCAGCTCGAGGACATGGTCGACAAGATCGCCGCGGGGCTGGCAGAGCGCGGCATCGCCGCGGGCGACGTGGTCGGCCTGTTCGCCCCCAACACGCCGTACTACGCCGCGGTGTTCCACGGCGTCCTGCGCGCCAACGCGGTCGTGACCAGCGCGAACTCGCTCTACACCCCCGGCGAGCTGGCCCACCAGCTGACCGACTCCGGGGCCAAGCTGCTGGTCACCGTCTCGGCCTTCCTCGACCGGGCCACCGCCGCGGCCGAGCAGGCCGGCCTGCCCCCGGAAGCGGTCATCACCCTCGACCCGGTCGAGGGCCACACCTCGCTGATCGACCTGATCAGCACCACGGCCGAGCCGCCTGCGCAGACGGTGGGCGCCACCGACATCGCGGTGCTGCCGTACTCGTCGGGCACCACCGGCCGGGCCAAGGGCGTGATCCTGACCCACCGCAACCTGGTGGCCAACCTGGTCCAGTTCGGCGCGCTGACCGGCGTCAACACCGAGTCGAAGATCCTTGCGGTGCTGCCGTTCTTCCACATCTACGGGATGACCGTGATGATGAACAACGGCATCCACAAGCGCGCCACGGTCGTCACGATGCCGCGCTTCGACCTGACCGACTTCCTGCGGGTCATCGCCGAGCACAAGGTCACCTACGTCTACATCGCCCCGCCGATCGCGGTCGCGCTGGCCAAGCACCCGGTCGTCGACCAGTACGACCTGTCCAGCATCGAGATCATCTTCTCCGGCGCCGCCCCGCTGGACGCCGAGCTGGGCCGGGCCGTGGCCAAGCGCCTGGGCACCCGCGTCCGGCAGGGCTACGGCATGACCGAGCTCAGCCCCGTCAGCCACTCGATGCGCGAGGAGGACGACGACGCCGACCTCAACAGCGTCGGGGTCGCGCTGCCCAACATCGAGTGCAAGCTCGTCGACCCGGAGTCCGGCGAGGAGGTCGGCCCGGGCGGGCGCGGCGAGCTGTGGGTGAAGGGCCCGAACGTGATGTCGGGCTACCTGAACAACCCCGAGGCCACCGCCATCACCCTGGACGCCGACGGCTACCTGCACACCGGCGACGTCGCCACCGTCACCGACGACGGCGTGTTCACCATCGTCGACCGCGTCAAGGAGCTGATCAAGTACAAGGGCTACCAGGTGCCCCCGGCCGAGCTGGAGGCCCTGCTGCTCACCAACGACCGCATCGCCGACGCCGCGGTGATCGGCGTGCGCGACGCCGAGGGCGAGGAGGTCCCCAAGGCGTTCGTCGTCCGCCAGGCGAACGCCGACGACCTCAGCGAGGACGAGGTCATGTCGTTCGTGGCCGAGCGGATCGCCCCGCACAAGAAGGTGCGGGTGGTGGAGTTCATCTCCGAGATCCCGAAGTCGTCCTCCGGCAAGATCCTGCGCAAGGACCTGCGCGCCCGGGAGACCGCGACGGGCTGAGCCCACCGGTCCGACCGCCAACGGGTCCGCGGCGAAACGCACCGGCCGGCCGCACCGGCCGGCCGCACCGGCCGGCCGGTGCGTTCGTCGATTGTCGGCCGATGGAGTACGTCTCCCGGGCTCCCGCGCCGCCGCTGCCCATCGTCGACGACCTCTACCAGCTCGCGGGGACCCCGCCCTACCCGCGACTGACGATCCCGCCGATGCCTCGGCGCTGGTGGTCGTCAACCTCGGGGCCCCGTTCCGCTTCGTCGACGGCGTGACCGAGGCCGTGCGCGTCGCACTGACCCGGGTCCGGATCGTCGGGGTGGCGTGCTCTGCTGTCGCCGTGCACGAGACCGGTCGACGGCAAGAGCTCCTGGGCGCGTCCCCGAGCATGTCCACCAGCGCGATCGTCGCGGCGGCGGTCCTGCCGCCGTCGGCGGGATAGGGGCCCGCGATGGCACTCGACCTCTTCGCCGGGATCTACGTCCGCGACTACCCGGCCGCGCTGGCCTGGTACACGCGCCTGCTCGGCTCGGAGCCCGACTTCATCGCCTCCGACACCGAGGCGGTGTGGGAGCTGGCCGAGCACCGCTCGCTGTTCATCGAGGAGGGCGCCGAGCACGCCGGGCACGCCCTGCACACGGTCTTCGTCGACGACTTCGACGCCCGCATCGCCGCGATCGCCGAGCGCGGCATCGAACCGGTGCAGCGCGAGACCTACCCGAACGGCGTTCGCAAGGCGCTCTTCCGCGACCCCGACGGCAACGAGGTCGGGTTCGGCGGCGGTCCCGCCTGACCGGGCGCTACCCGGTCGTCCGCAGGTGGCGGGCGAGCGCGGCGAGGGGGTGCTTGACATGCAGCTGCATGGCTGCTTATTTTTAGGCAGCCAGATGGCTGCATGACGGAGGTGGGGATGGACGAGGTGTTCCGGGCGCTGGCCGACCCGAGCCGGCGTCGCCTGCTGGACGACCTCAACGCGCGCAACGGGCAGACCCTGCGCGAGCTGTGCGCCGGGCTGGACATGGCCCGGCAGTCGGTCAGCAAGCACCTCGCCGTCCTGGAGGCGGCCGATCTGGTGACCACGGCGTGGCGCGGGCGGGAGAAGCTGCACTTCCTGAACGCGGCGCCGATCAACGCGATCGCCGAGCGCTGGATCGACCGCTACGACCGCGGTCGCGCCCGCGCGCTCGACGACCTGACCCGAGCCCTGGAGGCCACTGTGCCCAGCACCGAGAACCCCGTGTTCGTCTACGCCACCTACATCGCCACGACCCCCGAGCGCCTCTGGGAGGCGCTGACCGCCCCGGCGTTCACCCGCCGGTACTGGGGCGGCACCGAGCTGCACTCCGACTGGGCGGTCGGCTCCCCGGTGCTCTGGCAGGACCTCGGCAGCGAGCCGAAGGACCTCGGCCAGCTCGTGCTGGAGGCCGACCCGCCGCGCCGGCTCTCCTACAGCTGGCACGGCTTCCAGCCCCAGCACGCGGAGTTCTTCGGCTGGACGCCGGAGGAGTTCGCCGAGCGGAGCGCGGAGCGCCGGTCCAAGGTCACCTTCGAGATCGAGCCGCACGGCGACGCCGCCGTCCGGCTCACCGTGACCCACGACGACTTCGACCCCGGCAGCGTGATGCACCGCGCGATCAGCGGCCAGCTGCCGCCCAGCGGCGGCTGGCCCGAGCTGCTCGCCGACCTGAAGACGCTGCTGGAGACCGGCGACCTGATGTCCGGGGTCGGCGCCCGCACCTGACCCGACCCCGCCGGAGTTCAGGAAAGCCACGATGCCGAACCCACAGGGCAGCATCGTGGCTTTCCTGAACCGGGGCCGGGCGGTGTCGTGGGTGACGAACAGTTGCCGGTGGGCGTGCCGCCCGACCAGACTTGCCCGATGCGGTGCGCGACGGCTGGTCGACGGCCGGTGCCCGCGTCCGGGGCCGGCGGTCGGTGATGGCCGCCCGCACGCTGAGCCGGGTGGCCGGCACCCCGCTGTGGGCCCAGCTGCTGGCCGACCTGCGCCGCCGCCTCGACCAGGACGAGTTCGGCGCGGCCTTCCCCGGCGAGCTCGCCCTGGTCGCCGAGTACGGCGTCAGCCGGCACACGGTGCGCGAGGCGGTGCGGCGGCTGCGGGACGAGGGCGTGGTCGTCGCCGGGCGCGGGCGGTCGCCGCGCCGGGCCGAGCCCGCCGAGATCGAGCAGCCGCTCGGGGAGATCTACAGCCTGTTCAGCGCGGTGGAGGCCACCGGGCGGGTGCAGCGCAGCGTGGTGCGCACGCTCGACGTGCGGGCCGACGGGGTGGTCGCGGCCCGGCTCGGTCTGGAGGAGTCGACCCCGCTCGTGCACCTGGAGCGGCTGCGGCTGGCCGACGCCGAGCCGCTGGCCGTCGACCGGGTCTGGCTGCCCGAGCGGTTGGCGGCGCCGCTGCTGGAGGTCGACTTCGCGCGCACCGGGCTGTACGCGGAGTACGCGACGCGGTGCGGGGTCCGGGTGACCGGCGGCAGCGAGCGCATCCGGGCCGTCGTGCCGGGGACGGCCGAGCGGGTGCTGCTGGGCACCGCGCCGGAGGTGGCCGCGTTCGCGATCGACCGGATCGGACTGGCGGGCGGGACGCCGGTCGAGTGGCGCCAGACCCTCGTGCGCGCCGACCGGTTCAGCGTGACGGCGCGGTTCTCCGCCCGCGACGGCTACCGCATGGAGGGCGCAGGCTAGGCAGGCTCACCGCACGTCGACGTGGACGCGCACCGTGGTGCCGGTGGAGCGGCGGTGGATGCGGACCAGGTCGCACACCTGGTGCACGATGTAGAGCCCGTGGCCGACCTCCGGCGGGGCCGGCGGGCGCCGCCCGACCAGCGGGTCGCTGATCCGGCCGCCGTCCTGGATCTGGCAGACGACCTGCCCGCCGGTGGTCCAGATGCTGAGCAGGCCCTGCCCGCCGCTGTGCACGAGGGTGTTGATGACCAGCTCCTGCACGGCCAGCCGCAGGTCGCCGAGGCGCTCCGCGGTCATGCCCGCCGCCGTGCCGAACTCGTGCACGAAGCGCCGGGCCGAGCGGGTGCCGGTGGTGCTGCTGACGACCATGACGTCGGCGTCGGGCGGGGAGAGCGGGAGCGGCGAGTCGAACAGCATCGCCACGGCGGCCGGGTCGGCGTAGCCGGGGCTGGCCCAGCGGTCGTCGTCGGAGGCCATGATCGGGTGCGTGCGGGTGGCGTCGACCAGGACGGACTTCTCCAGCTTCGTGACGTCGTAGGGGCAGCGGATGAACGCGGGCGCGTCGGCGAGCGCCACGTTGATCAGCGCCTCGTGCTCGGCGCAGGCCGGGTACTCGGCGGCGTCGCGGCCGGCCCAGATGGGCTCGCCGATGATCCGCACGCGGGTGCCGGGGTGCTCGGCGACGAACGCGGTGAGCACCGAGCCGATGATCCGCCCGGGGTTGCGGCCGTCGACCGACATGTCGGCCGTGCGCACGCGGGCCAGCTCGGAGTCGTCGAGGGCGGCGCGCAGCAGGCCGAGGCCCGGCTGCGGGACGGCGACCAGCACCGGCTCGCCGAGGGCGAGGCCTTCGCGGATGAACGGGACCAGCCCGGCGCGGTAGGTGGAGGCGTCCGTGTAGAGGAACGCGTCGTGCTCAAGGGTGCCGAGGGAGCCGTGGGGACGGAGTCCGTCGGCACGGTCCACACTTCCGCCGACGGTCATCGGCCTCCTCAATCACCGGTCCGGGTCGCCGCTCACGGTGGTGGGTCGACCACGCAGGGCGACAGGATACCCGCTCCGCCGCGGGCTGCGAAGAGGTGGGCGATGTGGACGGTGTGGACCCCGGTCGGGGAGTCGTCGCGGGTCAGCGCACCGCGACCGACACGCCGATGCCACCCGGGGTGTCGGCGCCGTAGCGGGCGATCTCGGCGTCGAGGTCGAGGACCGCGGTGCGCATCCCGGTGGTGCCGTCGAGCAGGTCGGCCGGCACCAGCCAGCTGACCTCGAACTCGATGCCGTCGGGGTCGTGGGCGTAGAGCGCCTTGGTGGAGCCGTGGTCGGAGGCGCCGACCAGTGCGCCGCGCTCGACCAGCGCCTCGCGGACGCGCCGCAGCTCGCCGAGGGTGTCGACCTCCCAGGCGAGGTGGTAGAGCCCGACGGTCCCGCGCCCCGCTGGCGAGTCGCCGGCCTGCGCGCCGACCTCGAACAGGCCAAGGTCGTGGTCGTTGGTGGAGTCCGCCGCCTGCAGGAATGCGGCCTTGCCGCCCATGTTGGTGATCACCCGGAACTCCAGGGCCCCGGTGTAGAAGTCGACGCTGCGCGCGACGTCGCGGACGTAGAGCACGGCGTGGTTGAGGCGTTGGACCGGCATCGTTTCCTCCAGTAGTTGAACGTTCAAGTTCAACCATAACCGGCGGGCCCGCGGACTTCAACCGGATCCGACGGGCCCGCGGGGTGCGCGGCGTCACCGCCCGCACACCCGTACGAGGCCGGGCACGGTCGTACCGCCCGGTAGTCTGTGCAGGTGGACGAGGGGTCGACGCGCTGGCTCGAACCGGCGGAGATGCGCGCCTGGCTCTCCTACGTCGCCGGGTCGACGCTGCTGGAGGCCGCGCTCGACCGCCAGCTCCAACGCGACTCCGGCATGCCGCACGCCTACTACCAGATCCTGGCCATGCTCTCCGAGGCACCGGACCGCACCCGCCGGATGAGCGACCTGGCCGCCGCCACGCAGAGCTCGCAGAGCCGGCTCTCGCACGCGGTCAGCCGCCTGGAGGCCAACGGCTGGGTGCGCCGGTCGCAGTGCCCCGACGACCGCCGCGGCACCCTGGCCACGCTCACCGAGCAGGGCATGGCGGTGCTGCGCGAGGCCGCGCCGGGGCACGTGCGCACCGTCCGCGAGCACCTGTTCGACCGGCTCACCCCCGAGCAGGTCGAGCAGCTCACCGACATCTGGCAGACCGTGCTGGAGGGCATGGGCGACCGCGACGGCGTCCCCGCCGCGGCTCGCGCGGTGCTGGGCGAAGCGGCGCGCTGACGCCGCGTCGTACGGTGTGTGGCGGTCGTCCGGTCCGGGCGTCCGGTCGATCATCGCCCGTAATGCCGGGCGGCGCGCCACGACATCTCCGATGAGGCCCACGATCGGGTGATCGTCGGCGCAGCTTTCGGGGGAGGACTCGATGTCACGTTCCGTTCCGGTCTCCGCGCGGGTGGCCGCCGCGGTGGTGCTCGCCGCCGCGCTGGCGCTCGGCGGTTGTTCCAGCGAGGTCGCCGGGTCGGCCTCGCCCGTGGCCGGCGGCGGAGCGGGCGCCCCGGCCGCCGGGCCGGAGCCGTCCGGCGCGCCGCAGCCGACCTCGGCCGCGCCCACCCCGGGCGGCGGCGGCCAGGCGCGCCAGGGCGACGCCTTCGACGACGCGCAGGGCCGCTTCGACCTGCTCCCGCCCGAGGGCTGGGACGTCGACACCAGCGGCCAGCAGGGCACCACCGCGGTCTTCCTCGACCCGCAGCCGGTGAGCACCGCGGCCGGGCAGTTCCGGGTCAACGTCAACGTCATCGTCGGCGCCTTCGACGGCGACCTCGACGACCTGCTCGCCGAGACCCGCACCCAGCTCACCACCTTCACCGCCTACACCTCCACCGCCGACGAGGACGTCGAGCTGTCCGACGGCACCAAGGCGCACCTGATCGGCGGCACCTTCACCGACGACGCCTCCGGGTTCGACCTGCAGAACCTGCAGCTGTTCACGGTCGACGGCGGCAACGTCTTCGCCGTCACCGGCACCGCGCCCGTCGAGGTGTGGGACGACTACGAGGCCGAGCTGGAGAGCACCCTGCGCTCGCTGACCCTCTCGGTCTGACCCGGGCGGGTTTCCCCGTTCGGCCCCGCGGACGGGGCTCGCGCTGCGAGACTCCGCGCGACCCGCCGCCCGGGCGGGTCGCGATCCCCGGGGGGCGAGGATGACCGGTTCCGTCCGGCCGCGGGCGGCGGGCGCGCTGCTCGTGGCGCTGCTGGCCCTGCTCGGCCTCACCGGCTGCGCGGTCGCCGTGGCCGGTGAGCCCGCGCCCGCCGCCGCCACCGGCGACTACCGCGACCCGCAGGGCCGCTTCGCGCTGGCCCTGCCGCCGGGCTGGACGCGCGACCCGAGCCACCCCGGTCCGGCGATCGTGTTCCTCGACGCGCCCGCCGTCCCCGACCCGCTGGCCCGGCTGACGTCCCCGGCCATCGAGGTGCGCGTGCTCGACTGGCCAGGCGACCTGGGGCGCGCCGTCGACACGTTCCACCCGACGCTCGGCGCGCGCGGCCCGGCGGCCTTCGACGAACCCGTCACGCTGCCCGACGGCACCCCCGCGCACCTGTTCGGAGACACCGTCCCCGACGGCCTCGGCCCCGGCTTCGACCGGCGGGAGCTGCAGGTCTACGCGGTCACCGGGGGCAGGCTCGTGACGGTCACCGCGCGCGGGGAGACCGGGGACTGGAACGGCTACGGCGAGCCGCTGTTCGACACCGCGGTGCGCAGCCTCACCGTCGGGCCCTGACCCCGGCCGGTCTCCCGCGCACCTGGCAGAGTGACCGCCATGGGAACACTGGTGCTTCTCCGGCACGGCCAGAGCGTGTGGAACGCGGAGAACCTGTTCACCGGCTGGGTGGACGTCCCGCTCTCCGAGACCGGTGAGCAGGAGGCTCGCCGCGGCGGCGAGCTCATGCGCGAGACGGGCCTGCTGCCCGACGTCGTGCACACCTCGTTGCTGCGCCGGGCGATCTCCACCGCCAACCTGGCCCTGGACGCCGCCGACCGGCACTGGATCCCGGTCCGCCGCGACTGGCGGCTCAACGAGCGCCACTACGGCGCCCTGCAGGGCAAGGACAAGAAGCAGACGCTCGACGAGTTCGGCGAGGAGCAGTTCATGCGCTGGCGCCGCTCCTACGACGAGCCGCCGCCCGCCATCGAGCGCGGCTCGGAGTTCGACCAGTCCGGCGACCCGCGCTACGCCTTCGACGAGGTGCCGGCCACCGAGTGCCTCGCCGACGTGGTGGCCCGGTTCCTGCCGTACTGGGAGTCGGCGGTGGTCCCCGACCTGCGCGCCGGGAAGACCGTGCTGCTGGCCGCGCACGGCAACTCGCTGCGCGCGCTGGTGAAGCACCTCGACGGGGTCTCCGACTCCGACATCGTCGGGCTGAACATCCCGACCGGCATCCCGCTGCGCTACGAGCTCGACGACGAGCTGCGCCCGACCGTGGCGGGTGGCACCTACCTCGACCCGGAGGCGGCGAAGACCGCCGCCGCCGCCGTCGCCGCGCAGGGCCGCTGACGCGCGGACCCGGTCGGGTGAACGGGGCGTGAACGGCGGCGGAAATGTCGCACTGAGCGGCGTCAGCAGCGTCACGACCAGCCGTTGACGCTGGCCGCGGGACCGGTCTGACTGCCTATATTGCGGTCGTGACCGTGCCGGCGACCGTGGTGATCGCGGCCGTGGCGCTCGTCGTCGGAGTGGCGATCGGGGTCGCGGTCGCGCGGCGGCGGGTGCCGCCGCCCGCCGGGGGCGCGCTCCCGGCCCCGGAGCCGCCGCCGGACGCCGACCTGCTGCAGCGGGCGTTCCGGGCGGCCGAGGTGGGCATGGCGGTGCTCGACCGGGCGGGCGAGGTCGTGCTGCACAACGCCCAGGCCGCCCAGCTCGGAGTCGTCCGCGACGGGCGGGTCGACGCCCGCGCCGTCGCGGCCCTGCAGACGATGCTGCAGACCGGCGCCCCGGTGGCCGTCGACCTGTCGCCGCTGCGCGGGCGGGCCCGCCCGCCCGCGGCCGTGCTGGCCAACGTGCGCCCGCTGGTCGACGGGTTCGGCCTGGTGGAGGCCAGCGACACCTCCGAGGTGGTGCGCCTGGAGGCCACCCGCCGCGACTTCGTGGCCAACGTCAGCCACGAGCTGAAGACTCCGGTCGGGGCGATGGGAGTGCTGGCCGAGGCCGTGCTGGATGCCGCGGACGACCCCGACGCGGTGCGCCGGTTCGGCACGAAGATCGTCAGCGAGGCGGCCCGGCTGGGCAACCTGGTCACCGAGCTGATCGCGCTGTCCCGGCTGACCGGCGCCGAGCGGCTGCCGGAGATGTGCGCGGTGAGCCTGGACGACGTCGTGGACGCCGCGCTGGCCCGGTCCAAGGTGACCGCGGAGTCGGCCCGCATCGAGATCGTCGTCGACCGGCCGCTGGGCATCGAGGTCGACGGCGACGAGACGCTGCTGGTCACCGCCCTGTCGAACCTGGTGGAGAACGCGATCGCCTACTCCCCGGCCGAGGCGACGGTGTCGGTGTCGCGGCGCCGCTCCGGGCAGTGGGCGGAGATCTCGGTGACCGACCGCGGCATCGGGATCGCCCCCGAGCACCAGCAGCGGGTCTTCGAGCGCTTCTTCCGGGTCGACCCGGCCCGCTCCCGCGCCACCGGCGGCACCGGCCTCGGCCTGGCGATCGTCAAGCACGTGTTGGCCAACCACGGCGGCGAGGTCGGCCTGTGGAGCAGCCCGGGCACCGGGTCCACGTTCACCATGCGGCTACCGGTCCGCGCCGCCGACCGCCGACCGCTCCCCGATCCCGACGCGGCCCCCGCCGGCGCCGACGACCAGCCACGACCGGAGGCAGCGCCGCCCCCGCCCCCCGTCCCGACCGGCGCGACCCGCCGGCCGGCCGACCTCCCCGACCGCGTCGGGTGACCTGGAGGATCCGATGACCAGGGTGTTGATCGTCGAGGACGAGGAGTCCTTCGCCGACCCACTCGCCTTCCTGCTGCGCAAGGAGGGTTTCACCACCGCCATCGCGGTCACCGGTCAGGACGCGCTGGAGGAGTTCGACCGCAACGGCGCCGACATCGTGCTGCTCGACCTGATGCTGCCCGGCATGAGCGGCACCGACGTCTGCAAGGCTCTGCGCGCCCGCTCGGCCGTCCCGGTGATCATGGTGACGGCCCGGGACAGCGAGATCGACAAGGTGGTCGGCCTGGAACTGGGCGCCGACGACTACGTCACCAAGCCGTACTCGGCCCGCGAGCTGATCGCCCGCGTGCGCGCCGTGCTGCGCCGGGGCGGCGACGCCGCCGACGCCGACGTCCCGTCCGGCGTGCTGGAGGCGGGCCCGGTCCGGATGGACGTGGAGCGGCACGTCGTCTCGGTGAACGGGTCGACGGTGGCGCTGCCGCTCAAGGAGTTCGACCTGCTGGAGTACCTGTTGCGCAACGTCGGCCGGGTGCTGACCCGCGGCCAGCTGATCGACCGGGTCTGGGGCGCCGACTACGTCGGCGACACCAAGACCCTGGACGTGCACGTCAAGCGGCTGCGGGCCAAGGTCGAGACCGACCCGGGGGCACCCCAGCACCTGGTGACGGTGCGAGGGCTGGGCTACAAGTTCGAGTCGTAGCCCTCGGCCTCGGGGGCGGATCGAGCGCTTCCGGAACGGGCCTCGCTCGGTTCGCAGAGGGCTGTGAGGTCGACCCGAGCCGGGTCCACCGCGCCGTGGGGTGACCGACGTCCCATGCGGGTTGGCGGGCGGGGGGAGGGGTACCCGAGTAGTTGAGGCAACAACTACTACTCGTGGAGGCACGTCCGTGACGGACCTGCGAACAGCGGTCATCTACTACTCGGCCACCGGCAGCGTGTACGCGATGGCCCAGGCCGCCGCGAAGGCGGCCGAGCACGCCGGCTCGGAGGTGCGGCTGCGCAAGGTGCGCGAGCTGGCCCCCGAGCAGGCCATCGCCGGCAACGAGGGGTGGGCCGCGCACGCCGCCCAGACCCAGGACGTCCCCGAGGCGACCCTGGACGACCTGGAGTGGGCCGACCTGCTGGTCGTCGGCGCGCCGACCCGCTTCGGCCTGCCCGCGGCCCAGCTCAAGCAGTTCCTGGACACCACCGGTCCGCTGTGGGGCGAGGGCAAGCTGGTCAACAAGGCGGCCACGTCGTTCACCTCGGCGGCCACCGCGCACGGCGGCCAGGAGACCACCATCACCGCCCTGAACAACACCTTCTACCACTGGGGCTGCCTCATCGTGCCGCCCGGCTACGCCGACCCGATCCAGTTCCAGGCGGGCAACCCCTACGGCAGCAGCCACACGTCCAACAACGGCACGACGCCGCCCGGCCAGGTCGAGCTGGACGCCGTCGCGTTCCAGGCCCGGCGCGCGGTGCAGGTCGCGCAGGCCCTCAAGACCGGTCTCGCCGCGGCCTGACGCCCCGCCCCCGCACCCCCCGGCACCCCCCGCACCGGTACCGGCCCCGCACCGGCGCGGTTCAGGAAAGCCACGATGCTGCCCCCACAGGACGGCATCGTGGCTTTCCTGAACTCCGGGACGGGACGGACGGGCGCTCCGCTGACAGCAGGTGTCAGTGGGGTGCTCCTAGCGTGCGTCGGGTGACGACCTCCCCAGTCCCTCCCGTCGGCGACGGCCGGGCGGACTTCGACTTCCTGCACGGTTCCTGGCGCATCGCCGCCCGGCGGCTGAGCGACGTCTTCGACCCGGCGTCGCCCTGGGTCGACTTCGACCTGACCGCGGAGGTCCGGCCCGTCCTGGCCGGCCTGGGCAACCACGAGGTCTGCCACGGGCCCACCGGCCCGTCCGGCGGCCCGTTCGACGGCATGACGCTGCGGCTGTTCGACCCCCGCACCCGGACCTGGCGCATCTGGTGGGCGTCGACCGGCGATCCGGGGCACCTCGACCCGCCGCTGGAGGGCCGGTTCGACGGCACCCGCGGCGACTTCCACGGCCGCGACCGCGTCGCGGGCACCGACGTCGACGTGCACTTCCGCTGGGACGACGGCGGTGGGGACGCGGCCAGCTGGGCCCAGGCGTTCTCCACCGACGGCGCCCGGACGTGGGTCACGAACTTCACCATGGACTTTCGGCGGGGGTGAGCGGTCAGCCCGGCCGGCCCGTGGCATGTCGCGCTGCGCGACCGGGTCGTCGACGACATCGACCGCTTCCCGCGGTCGACCTGGGATCAGGGCGAGACCTCGGCCACGACCTTCGCGATCCGCCGCGCCCGGGTGTCGGCCGCCTTCGCGCCCTCGACCGACAGCACGTGCCGGCGCTGGTTGCTGTAGGAGAGCGCGGCGAACGCGGCCTGCGCCGCGGGCACCTCGGCGAGCGCGGCGGCGAGGTCCGCGGGCACCTCCACCACCCGCGGTTCGGTGTCCACCTCCACCTCGACCTCGATCTCGTCGCCCGCGGCGACACCGGCGGCCGCGCGCACCTCGGCGGAGACCGGCAGCAGGTACCGCCCGCCCATCACGGCCACGGTGGACCGGTAGGTGCGGCCGTTGATCGTGACGCGGACGGGGACGCGCTTGCCGCCGAGCCCGGTCACGACCGCATCGGGCACTTCGATGCCGGTGGCGGTCTTCCTGCTGAGCTCCACAGTGGTCCGGAATCTCATGGGCGCAGTCTGCCCCGATCGCCCTGGGTGGCGGGAACACGACACCGCGGCTGAGCAACCATCCCCAAGGTGTGGACAGCGGTGTGGGCATCCGGGCAGCTCGCACAGTGATCGGCCCCGGACGTCGGTTGCGCGAACCTGAGAGCGTGTGTTCCGGCGTCCGGGTGGTGTGCCGGGCCTGGGGATGTCGCTGTGAGTAGTAGTGCTCTACGCTTGGTGGCGGGTTCGGTCACGGCCGCATCACGACCAGGCAGTAGCCTGCTCCCGTGCGCACTCGTGTGCTCGACGTCGTGGACCGCTCCCCGCTCGAGACCCCCGTCCCCGCCGCCCGCCCGGTCGGGCCGGGCGGGCGTCGCGCCATCCTCGGTTCCGGAACCGACCGCTCGGCGCAGGACGCGCCGTGCGGGCTTGGACGCTTGACGCGCTTCGGGGCACGGTGTACGCGATGAGTTCCGAGACCGACCAGCCCCGCCAGCGGACCGTCGCCGAGCTGCTCGCCCAGCACGGCGGCAGTGACGCGACGTCGACCGGCCGTCGGCGCCGTCGTCGGGACCCCGACGACGTCTCGGACGACGCGGGCGCCCCCGGTGCTCCCCAGTCCAACGGATCCAACGGCGCCGACCCGCCCGGCGGGTCGGGCGCCTGGCCCTCGGCCCGGTCGCCGCAGCCCGAGCGCCCGTCCGGGCCGCCCCCCGCCTCGCTGGCCGGACCGGCCGGGGCCCGGGAGTCCGGACCGCGCCCTCCCGGAGCCCTGCCCCACCAGTACCAGTCGCCCGCCGTCGACTTCCCCGGCGGCCCGGGGAACGGCTCGCCCAACGGCGCCACCAACGGCTCGGCGAACGGCTCGGCCAACGGGGCCGGCCGCGGCGGTCCCGGCCAGTGGGGCGGCCCGCCGCGCCGCGAGCCCGAGCGCGATCAGGACGCGACCAGCGCATTCCGGTCCGACGCCTTCCGCCCCGAGCCGCCGCGCGACCGCCCCGCCCCCGGGTGGGACCCGGCGGGCCAGCCCGACCAGCCCCGCATGGAGCAGTCCCGGACCGACCAGCACCGCCCCGACCAGGCCGGTGCGGCGTGGGACGCCCAGGGCCGTCCCGGTGCCGGGCGCGACCGCCAGGGCCCGGCGGAGCCGCCGGGGGGCCAGCGCGGCCCGCAGCAGTTCGGTCCCCGCGAGCAGCCGCCGCAGCGCGCGTTCCCGCAGGTGGCGGAGCAGGCGCGACCCGCGGGCCCGCCGCACGCGTCCGCCCCGCACGCGGGCGGGGCCCCGCTGGCCGCGTCGGCGCTGCCGGCGCCGCTGTTCGGGCCGCCGTCGGCCGGGCCGAACGGGCAGCCCAACGGGCGGCCGCCGTTCGAGGTGCCGGGGTACGGCCGTCCCGGCGCCGACCCCAACCTCACCGGTCCGATCGACCACCAGCGGCTCGAGGCGCTGCGCCAGTCCGAGGCCACCAGCCGCGTGCAGGCCGCCGACCGCGGCGCCCGCGCACCCGTCGACGACGGCGGCCCGGCCACCGCCGTGGGCGCGGCGCCCGCGGGCGCCGAGGACTGGCACCGCGCCCGCACCGGTCAGGACCGCCCGCCCGGTGCCCCCGCCGTCGACGCCGGCCCGCCGACCGAGGCCGCCGCCCCGATGGACTTCGACGACTTCGACGACGACGGCCACCCCGCAGGCCTCGGTCCGGCCGAGGCGGGCGCCGACCGCCCGGCGGGCACCCGCACCGACTCCGACGCCGACCCGGCCGACGCCGACGACGAGGTCGCCGAGGGCGAGGGCACCGCGCAGTCGTGGGCGCCGGTGCTGGCCCAGTGGGTCGTCGGGGCGATCGGCGGCGCCGCTCTCTGGGTGGGCTTCCGGTACCTGTGGAGCAGCCTGCTCGTCGTGGCCATCGCGGCGGCTATCCTGGTCACCGCGGGTCTGGTCGTCGTCGTGCGGACCCTGCTGCGCAACAGCGACCTCCGCACCACGGTCGCCGCGATCCTGGTGGGCGTCCTGCTGACCGTGTCGCCGGCCGTGCTGGTCCTGCTGGGGAGATAGCCGGGGAGGAGATGCCATGCCGTCGGGACCACCCGTCGCGCTGTCGACGGCATCGGTGTACCCCGAGCCCACCCCGGCCGCGTTCGAGCTGGCTGCGGAGCTGGGCTACGACGGCGTCGAGCTGATGGTCTGGAACGACCCGGTCAGCCAGGACGTCGCGGCCGTCTCGCGGCTCTCCAGGCAGTACGGCGTGCCCGTGCTGGCCGTGCACGCGCCCTGCCTCGCCGTCACCCAGCGCGTGTGGGGCAGCGACCCGATCGGCCGCATCCGCCGCTCGGTGACCGCCGCCGCGGAGTGGGGTGCGAGCACCGTCGTGCTGCACCCGCCGTTCCGCTGGCAGCGCCGCTACGCCGGTCTGTTCGCCGACGAGGTGGCCCGCGCGGGGGAGGCGGCGGGCGTCGCGCTGGCCGTGGAGAACATGTTCCCGGTCAGCCGGGCGGGCGTGCGCAGCGTCCCGTACGCGCCCGGCTTCGACCCCACCGAGGTCGGCCACCGGCACTACACCCTCGACCTCTCCCACACCGCCGCCTCCGGCGTCGACGCGCTGGCCATGCTCGACCGGATGGGCCCGGCCCTCAAGCACCTGCACCTGACCGACGGCAGCGGCGCCCCGCGCGACGAGCACCTCGTGCCGGGGCGGGGCTCGCAGCCGTGCGCGGAGGTGTGCCAGCGCATCGCCGACAGCGACTTCGACGGCGTCGTCGTGCTCGAGATCAGCACCCGCCGCTGCCGCACGCGCTACGAGCGCGCCGCCCTGCTGGCCGAGTCGCTGCTGTTCGCCCGCCTGCACCTGCAGCCCACCGGCACCCGCCAGGCGCGCCCCCGCGTCGTCGAGCCAGCCCGGTAGCGGTCAGCCCTGACGGCGACGCGGATCACACCCGGTTCCGCAGGCGCCCGGCACGGTGATACCCCTGTGGCATGACCACCGAAGCGCGGGTGGACGACCCGCCCGCGGCGCCGTTCCGGGCCGCCGTCGCGCTGCAGCCGCTCGGCGACGGGCGCTACTCGGCCGAGCTGGGCCGCCACTGGACGGTCGGGCCGAAGGCGCACGGCGGCCTGCTGATGGCCCTGATGGCGCGCGCCGGGCTGGCGGCCGTCGAGGACGCGGCGCCGGGCGTCGCCCCCGACCCGCTGGCCGTGGCGGCCGACTTCCTGCGCGCCCCCGACCCCGGACCGGTGGAGTTGAGCACCGAGGTGCTCAAGACCGGGCGCACGGTGTCGGTGGTGGCGGTCCGGCTCGTGCAGAGCGGCCGGTCGATGCTGGCCGCGACGGTGACGGCGGGCCGGCTGCCCGACGTCGCGCCCAGCTGGACCGACCTGCCCGACCTGCCCCCGGAGCCGCCCGACGGCGCCCGCGACGCCTCGCTCGGGCGGGGCGGGGAGGGCCTCGGCGCCGCCTGCGACCTGTGGTTCGATCGGTCGACGATGGCGTTCACCCGGCACGAGCAGGGCCCGCCGGTCCTGCGCGGCTGGGTGCGCCCCCGCGGCGAGCCGGTCGACGCACTGTTCGCCATGGTCGCCGGCGACATCCTGCCGCCGACGGTGTTCAACCTCGGCACCGACTTCGGCTGGGCCCCCACCGTGCAGCTCACGGCGCTGCTGCGGGCCCGCCCGGCGCCGGGCTGGCTGCGCCTGGAGGCGCGCTCGGCCAGCGTTACCCGCCCGTGGTTCGACGAGGACGTCCTGGTCATCGACTCGGCGGGCCGGCTGGTCTGCCAGACCCGCCAGCTCGCACTGGCCCCTCTGCCCCCGTCCTGACCCCCGTCTCGACGGAATCCGGTGGCGGGGGAGTCGTAGGGTCGCGGCCATGACACGGATCGCGGTGCTGGGTGCCGGGAAGATCGGCGAGGCCCTGCTGGCCGGCCTGCTGGCCGCGGGGCAGGACGCCGACGAGCTGATGTTCACCGAGCGCCACCCGGAACGGGCCGACGAGCTGACCGCGCGCCACGGCGTGCGGGCGGTCGACGTGGCCACCGCCGCCGCCCGCGCGGAGATCGTCGTGGTGGCGGTGAAGCCGCAGGACATCGGGCCCGTGCTGGACGAGCTGGCCGGCGCGCTGAGCCCGGGCACGCTGGTCGTCTCGCTGTGCGCGGGGCTGCCGACGTCGCTTTTCGAGGGCGCCCTGCCGGAGGGCACGCCGGTGGTGCGGGTGATGCCGAACACGCCGATGCTGGTCGGTGAGGCGATGAGCGCCATCTCCGCGGGCACCCACGCCACCGACGACCAGCTGGCGGTGGTGGAGAAGATGCTGGCCTCGGTGGGTCGGGTGGTCCGGGTGCCCGAGTCCCAGCAGGACGCGGTGACCGCGCTGTCGGGCTCCGGCCCGGCCTACTTCTTCTTCCTGGTCGAGGCCATGATCGACGCCGGGATCCTGCTGGGGCTGCCGCGCGAGGTGGCGGCCGACCTGATCGTGCAGTCGGCGTTCGGGGCCGCCCGGATGCTGCGCGAGTCCTCCGACCACCCGGTGCTGCTGCGCGAGGCGGTGACCTCGCCCGCGGGGACGACGATCGCGGCGATCCGGGAGCTGGAGCGGCACGGGGTGCGGGCGGCGTTGATCGACGCCATCGAGGCGGCGCGGGACCGGTCGGTGGAGCTCGGCAAGCAGAGCTGACGCGGCCGTCGAGACCGGTCGCCCGAAGCTAGGCCGATCAGTTTAGTCCATTCACCCTTACGCGCCGACGCCATGCAGTCTCTCGGGGTAGGGCAGGGTCTGGGGCGTCACACCGGCCCCGGTAAGCTCACCGGCAACATCACGGTCACGTGCTCGCCGCCGACGAGGTCGGGCACGGCCGGTGCGACCACGAAAGCGGTGATCGGATGCCGTCCGACCCCCCCGACATCTCCCTGGCCCAGGTGCAGTTCCTGACGGTGGCCGAGGTGGCGTCGATGATGCGGGTGTCCAAGATGACCGTGTACCGGCTCGTGCACGCGGGCGACCTGCCGGCCGCGCGGGTGGGACGCTCCTTCCGGGTGCCGCGCGCCGCCGTGGCGGACTACCTCCGCAACGCCTACTTCGACGCCGGCTGATCGGCCGCCCGGCCCGCTCGGGGGTGCCCCGGGTAGAGTGGGCCACCGGTCATGGTCCGGCCCGGCGCGTGGGCGCCGTCTCGGCCGGGCAACCACAGCATGGCGGCCTTCGCGGGCCGCGGACGTCATCATCACCGAAGGGTCGACGCATGGGTTCAGTCATCAAGAAGCGCCGCAAGCGGATGTCGAAGAAGAAGCACCGCAAGCTGCTGCGCAAGACCCGCGTCCAGCGCCGCAAGCTCGGCAAGTGATGGCGACGGCCGGCGGAGACGCCGGCCGTTCCCGTTTCCGCGCCGCGACGCGGTTCACCGGTGTGACGGCTCACGATGCGCGCCGAGCGGTGTCACCGCAGCGCCGTGAGGTCTAGCATCGGTCACTCGCCGCACCCGATACACATTCCTGAGGTAGGGCCGTGACGCCATCCGTCGTGCTCGTCACCGGCGTCAGCCGGTTCCTCGGTGGGCACCTCGCCGCGCGGCTGGCCGCCAACCCGGCGATCGACCGGGTCCTTGGCGTCGACACCGTCCCGCCCCCGCGCGACCTGCTGCGGCGGATGGGCCGCGCCGAGTTCGTGCGCGCCGACATCCGCAACCCCCTCATCTCCAAGGTCATCTCCAACGCCGGCGTCGACACCGTGGTGCACGCGTCGGTGTCGGCCAACCCCGGCTCGTCCGGGGGCCGCACGGCGATGAAGGAGATGAACGTCATCGGCACCATGCAGCTGCTGGCGGCCTGCCAGAAGGCGCCGTCGGTGCGGCGAATGGTGCTCAAGTCGACCACCGCCGTCTACGGGTCCAGCCCGCGCGACCCGGCCCTGTTCGACGAGTCCATGACCCCGAAGGACCTGCCCTCGGGCGGCTACGCCAAGGACGCCGCCGAGATCGAGGGCTACCTGCGCGGCTTCGCCCGGCGCCGGCCCGACGTGTCGGTCACCGTGCTGCGGTTCACCAACTTCATCGGCCCGCGCATCGACACCGTGTTCACCCGCTACTTCGCGCTGCCCGTGGTGCCCACCGTGCTCGGCTACGACGCCCGCGTGCAGCTGCTGCACGAGGAGGACGCGCTGGCCGTGCTGGAGCGGTCGGCGAGCCAGGACATCCCCGGCGTGTTCAACGTCGCCGCGGACGGCGTGATGCTGCTGTCGCAGGCCATCCGGCGGGCCGGGCGGGTGCCGCTGCCGGTGCCGAGCCCGGCCGTGGGCCCGGTGAGCCGGGTGTTCCGCGGCGCCCGCATCGTCGACTTCTCCCCGGAGCAGATGCGGCTGCTCAACTTCGGCCGAGTGGTCGACAACCGGCGGCTGCGCCAGCAGTTCGGGTTCGCCCCCCGCTGGACGACCGTGCAGGCCTTCGACGACTTCGTGCGCGGGCGCGGTCTGCGCCCGGTGATCGGCCCCGAGCGGGTCGAGACCGTCGAGCGGGGCGTGCGCGCCCTCGTCGGGATGCTGCGGTGAGCCCCCGCAGACCGTCGGCGGGCAGCCGCAACGGCCGGGTGCGCCCCGCCGCCCTGCCCGCACCGCGCACCGCACCGACCACAGGAGGGAGGCCGCCCGTGACCGAGGCCAGGGTGATCCCGCTGCACGCCGACGACGCAGGCGCGCGCAGGCGCTGGCGGCTCGGCGGCCCGCAGAACGGCGGGCCCGCGCCGGAGCCCGAGCCCGAGCCGGCCGTCGAGGCCGAACCGGAGCCCGGCGCCGAGTGGGACGAGCTGATCGAGTTCGCGAAGCGCCGCCTCGGCGGCGACTACACCGTCGACGACTTCGGCTTCGACCGCGAGCTCACCGACAACGTGCTGCTCCCGGCGCTGCGCCCGCTGTACCGCAGCTGGTTCCGGGTCGAGACCATCGGCATGCACAACGTGCCGGGCGAGGGCGGCGCACTCGTCGTCGCCAACCACTCCGGCACGGTCCCGATCGACTCGCTGATGACGGCCGTCGCCCTGCACGACGACCACCCCGATCACCGCCACCTGCGGTTGCTGGGCGCGGACCTGATGTTCCGGCTGCCCGGGATCGGCACCCTGGCCCGCAAGGGCGGCGCCACCCTGGCCTGCACGCCCGACGCCGAGCGGCTGATGTCGAGCGGGGAGCTGGTCGGCGTGTGGCCGGAGGGCTTCAAGGGCATCGGCAAGCCCTTCCACGACCGCTACAAGCTGCAGCGCTTCGGCCGAGGCGGCTTCGTCTCGGCCGCGCTGCGCACCGGCGTGCCGATCATCCCGTGCGCCATCGTCGGCGCCGAGGAGATCTACCCCAAGATCGGCGACATCCGGCCGCTGGCCCGGCTGTTCGGGGCGCCGTACTTCCCGGTGACGCCGCTGTTCCCGTGGTTCGGGCCGCTGGGGATGATCCCGCTGCCGTCCAAGTGGTACATCGAGTTCGGCACCCCGATCCCGACCGACACCATCGGCGCCGCCGAGGCCGACGACCCGATGACGGTGTTCAACCTGACCGACCAGGTCCGCGAGACCATCCAGCACACGCTCTACCGGCTGCTGTCCCAGCGCCGCAACGCGTTCACCGGCTGACCGGCACCTGCAGCTCCGTCACCCACTTGTCGACGTCGTCCGCGGGGCATTCGAGGTAGACCTCGCGGGCGAAGCCGGGCCCGACGGGCCGGTAGCCGTTGTCGTCGATCCAGCCCGCGATCGTCTGCTCGGTGCGGAACGCCTCCGACATCGATCCGTGGTGCAGCATCGTCGCCGCGGCCTCGACCGCCGGTAGTTCGACGACCGCGAACCCGCAGTCCACCGGCGGCTCCCCGACGATCGGGAACGCCGCGTGCACGGTGATCGTCTCGTCGCCGGGCTCGCGCGGCGCGGGCTGGTAGTAGGCCAGCGGCGGGCCGACCACCGCCGTGCCCGACGCCTCCAGCAGCTCCATCAGCCGCGGGTAGAGCGGGCTCAGGTTCTCGGTGATCGACGTCGGGTGGTCGTAGCCGGCGGCCGTGGCCGACAGCTCCGCGACCCGGACCGCCGGGATGGGCTTGAGCACGACGTCCTGGGTGGGCATGCGTCCCTCCTCCTCGATGGATCGGAGCCTCGCGTCGACCCGGGCCAACCGCGCGGTGTCGGCCTCGACCTGGGCGGCCAGCTGCGCCCGCCGCAGCCGCAGCATCCCCCTCAGCTCCCCGACGTCCACCTCCTCGACGATCACGGCCTGCACCTGCTGCAGCGTCAGGCCGAGGTCCTTGAGCGCGAGGATCCGGTTGAGCAGCGCCAACTGGGCGGCGGCGTAGTAGCGGTAGCCGTTGTCCGGGTCGACCCGGGCCGGGCGCAGCAGACCGATGGCGTCGTAGTGGCGCAGCATGCGCACGGACACCCGGCCCAGGCCGGCGAACTCTCCGATGCTGAACATGGCGGGGTCCACTGTGGGCCCTGACAGGGTGTCAGGGTCAAGCCGGGAGCGGAGGCGGGACGGCGGGCCCGGGAGGGGGTCGGGCCCGCCGCCGCGGACTCGGGCGGGGTCTCCGCCGTCGTCGGAGGTGCGTGACCGTCCACCCGCCGCCGTCCATGTCGGCGAGCGGGAGCGGGCGGACGCCGTGCTGGGGAAACGGCTCGCCCGGCGGACCGGTCGCCATGACGGTCCGTGCACCTGCAACCATTCGATCGGGTGACGGTGGCGACCGCCAGGAAGAACCACAGGCAGAAACCGCCGGCAGGCGGTTCGGGAGGTGCGTGGTGGACGACCCCGCGTTCGGGGCGCGGTTGCGGCGGCTGCGGCACGCGGTGGGGCTGACGATCGAGGAGCTGTCGTCGGCGTCGGGGGTGAGCGAGCGCACGATCGGCAACATGGAGCGCGGGACGAGCCGCCGTCCGCAACGCGCCACCGTCGGGCTGCTGGCCGATGCGCTCGGGCTCACCGGCGCCGGGCGCGACGAGCTGCTCGCCGCGGCCCGGGCCGGTCGGCGCAGCCCGGTCGAGGTTGCCTCGGCCCTGCTGGCGATGCCGCGCGGGGTCGTCGACTTCACCGGGCGGGAGGCCGAGCGCGCCCTGCTGGCCGACATGGTGCCGGACGGGCCGGCGGGCACCGCGGCGGTGGCCGTGGTCAGCGGGCCGCCCGGCGTCGGGAAGACGTCGCTGGTCGTGCGCGCCGCGGTGGAGCTGGCCGCGCGCTTCCCGGACGGGCAGCTGTTCGTCGACCTGCGCGGCCTGGACGCGCGCCCGCTGGACCCCGCGCTGGCCCTGGAGCGCCTGATCACGGCGCTGGACGCGGGGCACGGGCCGATCCCGTCCGACCTCGCCGGGCGCACCGCGCTCTACCGGTCGCTCGCGGCCGCGCGGCGGGCCGTCGTCGTGCTGGACAACGCCGCCGACGAGGCCCAGGTGCGTCCGCTGCTCCCGGCGACCGGCGCCGGGCTGACGCTGGTCACCAGCCGGCGGCTGCTGACCGGGCTGGAGGGCGTGCGGCGGGTCCGGCTCGACCCGCTGCCCGCCGCCGACGCCGACCGGCTGCTGCTGAACCTGATCGCCGAGCGCCCCGACACCGGTCCCACCGCCGACGCGGAGATCGACCCCGCCGACCGGGCCGTCGTCGCCGAGCTGTCGCGGCTGTGCGGGAACCTGCCGCTCGCGCTGCGGATCGTCGGCAACCGGCTGGCCCTCCGGCCGGATTGGACACCGGCCCGGTTGCTGAGCCGCCTCGGCGACGCGGGTCGCAGGCTGCCCGCGCTGGTCGCGGGCGACCTGGAGGTCAGCGCGGCGTTCCGGTTGTCCTACGCCCAGCTGTCGGACGGGGCGCGCAGGCTGCTGCGCAGGCTGGCCCTGGTACCCGGGCCCGACACCGGACCGGCGCTGGCCGCCGCGCTGACCGGTGAGCCGGTCGAGGCCACCGAGGACGCTCTCGACGAGCTGGTCGAGCTCGGGCTGCTGCAGTCCGGGTTCACCGGCCGCTACCGGCTGCACGACCTGATGCGCCTCTACGCCGCCGACCGCCTCGACGAGGAGGAGACGGCGGCCGACCGGTCAGCCGCGCACGACCGCGCCGTCGACTGGCTGCTCGACACCGCGATCGTGGCCGGGCGCTGGTTCGAGCCCGAGTTCGGCGGCACCCCGGGCGGCTGGGCGGGGGCGGCCGGGCTGGACACCGAGCAGCGGGCCGAGCGGTGGCTGCGCGCGGAGGCCGACAACTGGCTGGCCGCGCTGGAGGACGCGGCCGCGGCCGGTCGGCACCGAAAGGTACTGGCGGTGGCCGAGGCGATGCACTGGTTCTCCGACCGGTGGATCCACTGGGGGCACTGGCCGCGGGTCTTCACCCTGTCCAGCCGGGCCGGCCTGCACCTCGGCGACGACGGCGCCGCCGCGACCCACCTCAACTACCTGTCCTGGGCCTGCGGGAGCTGCCTCGGCGACGCCGCCGCGGCGGCCGCCTGCGCCCGTCACGCCCACCGCCGCGCGGTCGCCGCGGCCGATCCGCGCCAGCAGGGCTGGGCCCGCTCCTACCTGGCCACCGCGCTGCTGGCGTCGGGCGACCCGGCGGCGGCCCTGGTGAGCGCCCGGCAGGCCGCCGGGCTCTTCCGGGAGGCGGGCGACCGGGAGGGGCTGCCGCACGCGCTGGCGCTGGCCGGGCGCTCCCTGGAGCGCACCGGCCGGTTGGACGCCGCGCTGCGCACCTTCCGGGAGCGTCTCGTGGCGGTCTGCGACCCGGCCACCGCGCCCGTCGCCCAGGTCGCGGCGATCACCCGGGTGTCGGCGCTGTTCGACATCGGCCGGCTGCACATGCGCCGCGACGAGTGGGCCGAGGCGGTCGCGGCGCTGGAGACGGCGCTGGCCTCGGACGTGGCCGGGGCGATCCCGCAGTGGCAGGCCGCGATGTACGTCGCGCTCGGCGAGGCCCGCGGCCGGCTCGGGTCGACCGCCGCGGCGCAGGACGAGCTGCGCCGCGCGGAGGCCGTCCGCCGCCGCATCGGGGAGGGCGAGCACGCCGCGCGCACCCGCGAGTGGCAGGACCGGTTGCGCCCGCTGCCCGCCGGGGGCGGCTGAGGCAGCGGCGAACGGACCTCGCGCCGCCGCACCCGGGGTTGCGATCATCCGGGCGTGGCCGCAGCCGGGATCGCCGTCCGCCCCGTCGAGCGCGGGGACTTCGACCGCTGGCTCCCGCTGTGGGACGGCTACAACGCCTTCTACGGCCGCTCCGGGCCGACGGCGCTGCCCCGCGAGGTCACCGACGTGACGTGGGCCCGGTTCTCCGCCGCAGACGAACCGGTGTACGCGCTGGTCGCGGAGGCCGACGGCGAGCTGGTCGGCTTCACGCACTTCCTGCTGCACCGCAGCACGACCGCGATCGCCCCCAGCTGCTACCTGCAGGACCTGTTCACCGCCCCGGCCGCCCGCGGGAGGGGTGCCGGGCGGGCGCTGATCTCGGCGGTGGCCGACCGGGCCCGGACCGCGGGGGCGGCGCGGCTGTACTGGCACACCCACGAGACCAACCGCACCGCCCGGCGGCTCTACGACGAGGTCGCCGAGCTGACCGGGTTCGTCGTGTACAGCCACCCGCTCGGCTGAGCGCGCGGGCTCAGCGGCGGCGGGCCGCCACCCGCGCGGCGACGGCGCCGGCGATGGCCCCGGCGCCCAGCACCGAGGGCACGCCGATCCGGGCGGCCTTGCGCCCGGTGCGGAAGTCGCGGACCTGCCAGGCGCGTTCCTTGGCCACGTCGCGCAGCTCGGAGTCGGGGTTGACGGCGACCGCGGTGCCCACGGCCGACAGCATCGGCACGTCGTTGACGGAGTCCGAGTAGGCCGTGCAGCGGCGCAGGTCGAGGCCCTCGGTGGCGGCGAGCGCGCGGACGGCGTGGCCCTTCGCCGGGCCGTGCAGGATCTCGCCGACGAGCCGGCCGGTGTAGACGCCGTCGATGCTCTCGGCCACCGTGCCGAGGGCGCCGGTGAGCCCCAACCTGCGGGCGATGATCAGGGCCAGCTCGACCGGGGTGGCGGTGACCAGCCAGACCCGCTGGCCGGCGTCGAGGTGCATCTGGGCCAGCGCCCGGGTGCCCGCCCAGATGCGGTCGGCCATCAGCTCGTCGTAGATCTCCTCGCCCAGCTCGGTGATCTCGGAGACGGTGCGCCCGGCCACGAACGACAGCGCGGTGTCGCGGCCGGTGGTGGTCGAGTACCGGGTCTCCCGGCCGCCGATCCGGAACTTGAGCTGCTGCCAGGCGAAGCCGGCCAGGTCGTGGGTGGTGAAGAACTTGCGGGCGGCCAGCCCGCGGGCGAAGTGGAAGATCGACGCGCCGATCATCATCGTGTTGTCGACGTCGAAGAACGCGGCGGCGGTGAGGTCGGTGTGCGGGACGTCGGGCGGGCCGCTGTCGCCCGCGGCCACCGCGGCGGCGGCCGCGGCCTCGCCTGCGCGGACGGCGGAGTCGGTCGACGTGGCCGCCTCGAGCACCCCGGGGGATTCGGTCGCGCCGCTGGGTTCACCGGACGCGGTGGGCGTCAGCGGCCCGCCGGGCACTGGTTCTCCAACCACGGTGGGGCCTCCGGAATGGGAGTCGTGTCCGTCCAGCCTACTGGCGCGGCTGGAGCGGACCCGGCCCGGTTTCCGCACGCCGTGCGAACGCCGGGGCCGCCGCCGGGCGCGTGTCCGACGGCGGCCGCGAGCGGTGCGGGTCAGCCGATCGAGACGCCCGGCAGGCCCGGCAGCAGTGGCGGGACCTCGACCGGCGGCAGCCCGCCGTCGGAGCCGCCCGGGTCGTCGGAGTCGTCCGAGCCGCCCTGCTCGTCGTCCGACGAGGAGGAGCCGGAGGGACCGGAGCCGGCAGGGCCCTGGTCGCCGGAGCCGCCGACGACGCCGCCGAGCGGGTCCTCCGGGAGCAGGCCGGGGAGCAGTGAGTCCTGGCCGCCGCCCTGCTGGCCGCCCTGGCCGGACCCGCCGCCGGAACCGGACTGACCGGTGGGCGGGGCGCCGGTGCGTCCGGCCTGGGCCGGGTCGGTCGGCGCGGTGCCGGTGGCGGCGGTGCCGGGCAGCCCCGCGTCGGTGGTGGCGTCGGTGCAGGCGCCGTCCCCGCAGGCCCCGTCGAGGGTGCCCGGGCCGCTGAGCTGCTCCAGCCGCTCCAGCGAGCCGGCCGCGCCGGTGGCGGCGGGGGCCGGCAGGTCGCCGCGCAACGCGGCCAGCCGGGCCGCCTGGTCGGCGGCCCATGCCTGCCACTCCGCCTCCGCGGCCGCCCGCGACTCCTCGGCCGACAGCAGCAGCCGGTAGCCCTCGTCGGCCTCGGTGTCGAACTCCTGCAGCCCGGAGCGGAACACCTCGGGGTCCATCTCGGCGCCGTCCTGGGCGAGCAGCTGCTCGACCTCGCCGATGCGGGTGCTGGCCAGGTCGAGGTGCCTGCGGCCGCGCTCGGTCTCGTCGAAGGTCATCGCCAGGCCCGCGGACTCGGCCACCCGCTTGACCGGGTACAGCCCGTCGCCGGGCAGCGCGTTGCGGCTGGCCAGCACCCCGGCGCCGCCGAGCACGGCGGTGCCCAGCACGGCCGCGGCGGCCACCACCACGATCCGCCCGCCGATCGGTGGGCGACGGGTCTCGGCGTCGGCACGGCGGCTCGGCATCGCGTGCCGGCGCGCGCCGCGGGTCCGGCGCAGCCTGGCCAGCTCGTCGATCGGCTCCGGGGCGGGCTCGGGTTCCGGCTCGTCGACCACGGCCTCGAGCAGTGCGGTGCCCTGCGGCGGCCCGCCGGAGCGGACCGGCTCGGTGCCGGGCACCTCGGCGTGGTCGGACGGGTCCTCCGCCGCGGCGAGCCGGGCGAACACGGCCGCCCTGGCGCGGGCGCGCTCGTCGGGCTGTGGGGCGAGCTCGGGGCCACCGGCCTGCAGCAGGGCCACCAGCTCCAGGTCGCGGGCCAGCTCCACGTCACCGGCGAAGGCCGGGTGGGTCCCCCGGTCCACGGCGGTGGCGAAGATCTCCTCGTCGCCGGCGGGCATGCTGGCCGTCCTCACTGCGTACCTGCGCTGTCGGTGCTCGCGCCACGGCCCTGGCAGCCGCGGCTTTCGACAGCACAACGAGCCGCGGCGCGCCGGGTTACGCCCGATTCGCGGATCGGTGGGACGGCGTGTGCGGTCGGGTTCACCGCAGGCCCTCCGGCAGCAGCTGGGCGAGCCTGCGCACGGCGCGGTGCTGCAGCGCCTTGACCGCCCCTTCGTTGCGGTCCATCAGCGCGGCCGTCTCGGCCACCGACAACCCCTGCAGGAACCGCAGGGTGATGCACTCCTGTTGGTCGGGGTTGAGCCGGCCGATGCAGCGCAGCAGCTCGGAGTTGGTGGCGCCGTCGAGCACCTGCTGCTCGGGGCCGTGCGTGGCCGGCGAGTGCTCGACGATCTCGTCGGTGGCGTGCTCCAGCCGGTACCGGCTGGACTTGACGTGGTCGAAGATCAGGTTGCGGGCGATGGTGACGAACCAGGCGCCGATGTCGCGGCCCTGGTAGGTCACCGAGCCGATGCGCCGCAGGGCGCGCACGAACGTCTCCTGGGCGATGTCCTCGGCCTGGGCCCGGTCGCCGTTCATCCGGACCAGCGCGAACCGGAAGACCATGTCGAAGTAGCGGTCGAACAGCTCGCCGAACGCCTTCATGTCGCCGGCCTGGGCCATCTTGACCAGCGCCCAGGAGCCGTCGTGCCCATCGCCGGCCGGCTGGGGCTGGGGCTGGGGCTGGGGGACGGCGGCGGTGCCGGGCTCGGCCACCGCGACCGGCCGTGCGTGCGGCGGGCCGGACGGCTGGCGGGCAGCACCGGAGTACGGCCCAACCGCCTGGGTGGGGTACGGGGCAACAGCCTGCCCCGGATGGGTGTGCTGCGGCCGCGGCCGGGGCATCGGCGGGCCGGCCGGTCGGGGGGCTCCGGGGTACGCCGCGTCGACGGGGCGGACCGCGGCGGGTCGCGCCGGGGAGGGTGGGACGGGGCGCGCGGACGGTGCGCCTGCGCCGGGTGGGGCGATGACGTGGGACGTGCTGGGCTGGGGCATCGCTACCTCTCCACCCGCCGGGTGACGGGCGGTGTCGAACGGGAGCAGCCGGGGCGGACGCGCGGGCTCGGTCACGGCTCCAGATCGGCCCCGCCTCGCGGTGCGCCCGTGCGGGCGGGTGCGGTCCGCGGTGCGCCGGAGACGACTGGGTGCATGCCACTCCCTTTGGGTGAGTCGCGCGACGAAGCCGGGCGACCGGGCGTTGAGGTTCGGTAGCGGCGGAGCATAGGACTGGGAGGGACGCCGGGAAGCGCGCTGCCGTACGGACCAACAGCCTTTCCGGCGAACGGATACCCACGCGCGGTGAGCGACACGTCGCTCTGCGTGTCAGGGGGTGGTTGGGGCGCGCGGTGCGACGAACGTCGCGGGACACGCGCCGCCCGGTTCGTGCCAGACTCGCCGCAGCCCGCGAGCAGCCTCTCCGCCTGCCGAGTCTCGACCCGATGGAGGACCGTGGACAGCGCGCCCGACCACCAGCCGCGGACCGCGGCCCACGTGGCCGACCTGGTCGCCCTGGCCGCGGCCAGGGGGCCCGACCAGCCCGCCATCGTGGACGTGTCGACCGCCGGCCCGGAGCGCACCCTCAGCTGGGCGCGGTTCGACGCCGCCGTCACCGCGGAGGCGGTGCGGCTGCGGGCGGCCGGCGTCGGCCGCGGCGACCGGGTCGTCATCCGGCTGGGCAACGGGGCCGCGTTCTGCGTCGCGGTGCTCGGGGCGCTGCGGGCCGGTGCGGTCGCCGTGCCGTACGGGCCGATCGCCGTCGTCCGCGAGCTGGAGATCGTCTTCGCCGACGCCGAGCCGTCCGCGGTGATCGCCACCGACGACGACGCGGCCGCGCGCACCTGCGCCGGACCGGTCGGCGCGCGGTTGCTGCCGCCGCCCGACCTCGACCCGGCCCCGGTCGACCCGGCGGAGGTGCCCGACCAGGGCCCGGGCGGCGAGGAGTTGGCGCTGCTGGTCTACACGTCCGGCACCACCGGGCGCCCGCGCGGCGTGCAGCTGTCGCACCGGGCCGTGCTGGCCAACCGGGAGCAGACCGCGGCCGTGCGCCCGGCGCCGGTCACCCCGGTCGACCGGGTCCTGCTGTCGCTGCCGCTGTTCCACATCTTCGGCCTGGCCGCCGGGCTGCTGCAGGCCTGCTGGGCCGGGGCCACGGTCGTCGTCACCGACCGCTTCGAGCCCGAGCACGTGGTCGAGGTGCTGACGCGGCAGCGGGTCAGCGCGGTCGCCGCCGTGCCGTCGATGTTCCGCTCGCTGCTCGACGTGCCGCCCGCGCGGCTGCGCGCGGCCACCTCCGGGGTGCGGCTGTGCACCTCCGGCGGGGCGCCGCTGCCGCCGGAGTGGCTGGTGTCCTTCAAGGAGGCCACCGGCCTGCCGATCTTCGAGGGCTACGGGCTCACCGAGGGCGGCCCGGTGATCACCACCAACGCGATCGGCGGGGTGGCCAAGCCGGGGTCGGTCGGGCGTCCGCTGCCGGGCATCGAGCTGCGCCTGGTCGACTCCGCGGGCCGCCCGCTGGACGAGGCCGCCGAGCCCGACCCCGACGCCGACGACGACGGCTTCGACCCCACCGAGGACACCGGGCTCGTCGCGCTGCGCGGCCCGAACCTGTTCTCCGGCTACTGGCCCGACGGCGCGGGCGGCCCCGACGAGGACGGCTGGTTCCGCACCGCCGACGTCGGCTTCCTGGACGCCGACGGCGACCTGCACCTGGTCGACCGCTCGTCCGACGTGGTGATCGTCAACGGCTTCAACGTCTACCCGCGCGAGGTCGAGCAGGTCCTGCTGGAGCTGGACGGGGTGGCCGAGGCGGCCGTCGTCGGCGTCCCGGACGAGCGCCGCGGGGAGCGGGTGCTGGCGGTGCTGGTGCGGGCGGCCGGGGCCGAGCTGACCGACGAGCGGGTCCGCGAGCACTGCGTCGAGCGGCTGGCCCGGTTCAAGGTGCCGGCGGTGATCGAGTTCGTGGACGAGCTGCCCCGCACGCCGACCGGCAAGGTCGCCCGTCGGACCCTCGCGGCGCAGCGGCGATGACCGGCGTCGAACCGCGGGTGACGGTCTACACGCGCGTCGGCTGCCACCTGTGCGAGGTCGCCGCGCAGGCGGTCGAGCGGATCTGCGGCGAGCTGGGCCGGACCTGGCGCGCGGTCGACGTCGACGCCGACCCGGCCCTGCGCGCCGAGTACGGCGACCAGGTCCCGGTGATCATGGTGGACGGGCGTGAGCACGGGTTCTGGCGGGTCGAGGAGGACCGGCTCCGGGCCGCCCTGGCCTGACTCGGCCCTACTTCTTCTGGTTCAGCGGATAGGTCTGATCAGACCATCGGTGGTGCTGCTGTACGGTCCTGCGCCGACCCGACCGCCGTTCCCAGAGGAGACCCGGTGCACCGGATCCGCATGTGCGCGACCGCCCTCACCCTGACCGCCGTCGCCGCGGGCGCCGTCGCCTGCGCCGGGCCGGTGACCGCGCCCGGCACCGGCGCCGCACCGCTCGTCGCCCCGGCCGCGAGCGCCACGCCGATGGCCGAGCCCTACGGCGACTGCGCCGACGTCCCGACGACCGAGCTGGGGAACCGGCCCCTCGTGGCCGCGCTGGCCGCCGTCCCGCGGCTGGCCGCGCTGTCCGCAGCGCTCGGGCGGCTGCCCGCACTGGCCGGCGCCCTCGACGCGGCCCCCGCCCTGACGGTCTTCGCGCCGACCGACGCGGCCTTCGAGGCGCTGCGCGGCCGCCTCGGCGCGCCGGAGTTCGACGCGCTGATGGGCGACGCCGAGCGCCTCGACGGCCTGCTGTCCTACCACGTGACGGAGAAGCGGCTGGACGCCCGCGGCCTCGTCGAGGCGGGCAAGACGACCCAGCTGGCCTGGGGCGACGTGACGGTGGCCGACACACCCGAGATGCTCACCCTGGCCAGTACCGACGAGGGCACCGCCGGGGTGGTCTGCGGGAACGTCCAGTCCGCGAACGCGACGGTCTTCCTGGTCGACGCCGTGCTGACGCCCGCGACGCCCACGGCTCCGCCGGCGCCCTGAGCCGCTCAGCCCGGGCGGATCCGCAGGATCACCCGCGTGCGGTGCGCTCGGGCGCCGGGATCGACGGCACCGGTCCTGCTCGACGGCCGCAGCGCGACCCGCGGGTCGCGGCGCAGCCGCTTCACCTCGCCGGGTGCCGGCCGGCGTCGTGACGACCAGCGCATCCCCGTCGCGCGCCGCCTTCCCCGAGCGCTGGAAGGTCGTCAAGGACACGAACTTCTCCTCGCCATCCGCCGCACACCCCGACCGTAGGTCGACGCGGTCGCGCGCGTCGCGGCTCTGCTGGTCCGGTCCGGCCGGGCCCAGTCGCGTGTGGGCGGGTGTGTTCCGGCGCGTAGGTGGTTCCGTTGCGACAACAACGAATAGTGTGGTTGCGCTGGCGGCCGTCCCCGATCCGAGGTGCCGGTTGTGATTGTGAACGCTTCCCTTGCGAGCGCGGCGACTATCCCGTGGTGCCGATCCTTCCTCGACTTCGCACGAATGTTCGAGTAGAATCGAGGCATGATTCCGACCGAACTCGCCGCCACGGCAGACCGCATTCTTGCGGTCGCTGCCGGGTTGCGCGAGAACGGCTCGGACCAAGACGCACTGGATGCTCTGACTCTCAGCCGAGAACTGACCCGGGCGATATCGCAGTTGCAGGTCGAGGCCGTGGCCGTGTTGCAGCGCAGCGGCGCGTTCGCCGCCGCCGGACACCGGCGACCCGACTCCGCGGTGGCCTCGGTGCTGACGGTCGATCGGGGGCGGGCGCGGGAGATCGTGCGCGCGGCCGAGCACGTCGCCGCGCGAGTGGACCTGCAGGGCCAGGTGCTGCCGCCCTTGCTACCTGCCATGGCCGCCGCCTTCACTAGCGGTGCGGCCAGCTTGCAGCACATCGATCTGATCGCCCGACTCCTCGACTCACCGGCCGCGCGGCGGATCCCGCCCTACGCCTGGGCGGGCATCGAAGAACAGATCGCCGCGGTCGCCGACACCTGCACCCCGACGGAGTTGGCCAGGTTCGGAGCCGAGCTGGTGCGGGCCTACGACCAGGACGGCGCCGAACCGGACGATCGGGAACCGGTACAGGTCAACGAGCTACGACTCACCCCGCTACCCGGGGGCGGCGGGAAGATCAGCGGGGTGTTCACCGACCCGGTCCGCTACGCCATGATCGCCACCGTCATCGACGCCAAAGCCACCCCGTTGACCGCGCAAGACCCGCGCAGCGCCGCCGAACGCAACGCCGACGCGTTGACCGAGGTGTGCGGATTCGTCGCCACCCACGGCGACACCATCCTCCCCGACAAGGCAGGCGAACGCCCCCATGTCGCCGTCACGGTCAGGCTGGCCGACCTGGAGAACCGCGCCCGCGCCGCCTGCCTCGACCTCGGTGGCACCCCGACTCCGGCGGCGCTGCGGGCACTCTGCTGCGACGCCAAGGTCATCCCCATCGTCCTCGACGGCGACAGCCAACCCCTCGACATCGGGCGAGAAGCCCGCACCATCCCCCTCCCGATCCGCCGCGCGATCGTCGCCCGCGACCACGGATGCGCCCACCCGGGATGCGACCGCCCACCCAGCTGGTGCGAAATCCACCACATCAAAGAATGGGCCCGCGGCGGCCACACCAAAACCGACAACCTCGTCATGTTGTGCTGGACGCACCACCAAGAGATCCACTCCACGGAATGGCTCGTACGCATCGCCCGCGACGGACTACCCGAATTCATACCCCCGACCTGGCTCGACAAAGAACGCACACCCCGACGCCACCCCAGAACCGCGCCACCCGGGCGCCCGGACTCGACTCGACCACCGCAGACCAACCCCGGCCGGAGTGTGTCCCGTGTTCCGCGCTGACCCCGTGGGCACTGGTGCCCACCCCGGTCCCGAAGCCCCTGCCGTCACGTCGGCACGCGCAGCGTGCACGTCCGGCACGGCCCCCGCCGCCCCGGCCGACCCAGCCCACATGCGCGCAGGCGCCGCCGGAGGCAGCAGCAGCGCAAGGCCCACCCCGGGCCACCCACTGAACCGGACGCTCCGGACAGCCGAACGTCGTCCATGGTCGTCACCGAGCAGTCGCGCCACACCCCCCACCCGCTGCCGGGGCGCCGCGTCGCCGCGACCGTCGGCCTGCTCTCCGTGGCCGCGGCCGTCGGCACCGGCCACCTGGTGGCCGGCCTGCTCGCGCCCCGGTCCTCGCCGTTCCTGGCGGTCGGGGACGCGGTCGTGCGGCTGTCGCCGTCCTGGCTGACCGAGTTCGCGAAGGGGGCGTTCGGCACCGCCGACAAGCCCGTCCTGCTGGCCGGTACGGCAGTGCTGCTGGTCGTCGTGGCGGCGGTGATCGGGTTGGCCGCGCGGCGGCGGGTGCTGCCCGGGGTCGTGGGGGTGGTGGGGCTGGGGTTGGCCGGGTTGCTGGCGGTCGTCACGGCGCCGGGGGTCGGGCCGGTGGACCTGGTCGCGCCGCTGGCCGCACCGGTGGCGGGGGTCGCGGTGCTCGGGTGGTTGCGCGGGTTGGCGGGGGGTGCCGGCGGCGGGCGTCCCGCCGGGGGCGGGCCGTCGCGGCGGGCCGTCCTGATCGGCTCGTCGGTGGCCGTCGGTCTGGTCTCCGTCGGGGCCGGGCTGGGCGGGGCGCTGGTGGGCGGCGGGCTGGTGGAGTCGCGGCGGGCGGTGAGCGAGCGGCTGGCCCGCATCCGGCCCGCGCGGGCCGCGCCGGCGATCCCGGCGGGGGCGGCGTTCCCGGAGTCGGGGACGCCGCCGTTCGTCACCGCGAACCCCGACTTCTACCGGGTCGACGTCGCCCTGCGCGTGCCCGCGGTCACCGCTGAGGAGTGGCGGCTGCGGGTGCACGGCATGGTCGACGACGAGCTGACCCTGACCTTCGACGACCTGCTGGCCCGCCCGCTGCTGGAGCGGACGATCACGATGACGTGCGTCTCCAACGAGGTCGGCGGGCCCTACATCTCCACGGCCACCTTCCTGGGGGTCGACCTGCGGGAGGTGCTGCGGGAGGCGGGGGTGCGGCCCGGGGCCGACCAGGTGCTCAGCACCAGCACCGACGGCTGGACGGCGGGCACCCCGCTCGACGTGCTGCTGGAGCCGGAGCGGGGCGCGCTGCTCGCGGTCGGGATGAACGGCGAGGCGCTGCCGCCCGAGCACGGGTTCCCGGTGCGGATGGTGGTGCCGGGCCTCTACGGGTTCGTCTCGGCCACGAAGTGGGTGGTCGACCTGGAGGTCACGACGTTCGCGGAGCGGCAGGCGTACTGGCTGCAGCGGGGGTGGGGGCGGCTGGCCCCGATCAAGACCCAGTGCCGGATCGACAGCCCGCGCGGCTTCGCCACGGCGCCGGCCGGGCGGGTGGTGGTGGCCGGTATCGCCTGGTCGCAGCCCGTCGGGATCGGTGGGGTCGAGGTGCGGGTCGACGGCGGGCCGTGGCAGGGGGCCGAGTTGGCCACCGAGGTCGGCGGGGACACCTGGCGGATGTGGCGCACGGCGTTCGACCTGGCCCCGGGCAGCCACACGGTGCAGGCCAGGGCGACCGACCGGGACGGGGTCACGCAGACCGAGGAGCGGGCCGCGCCGATCCCGGACGGGGCGTCCGGGTGGCCGGCGCTCATCTTCACCGTGAGCTGAACGGCTCAACCATTTTGCTCCTGTGATCTCATCGTCACTACGTCCGATGAACCGGATCCGGAGCACCTGCGAACGCTGTGCAGAGGTCCGGATCGACCGGGCCACCCCGAGGAGGACCCAGTGCGAAAGACCCAGCGACTGGCCGCCGTCGGCGCGATGGCCGCGATGACCCTGGCCCTCGCGGCGTGCGGCGGCTCCGAGCCGACGACCACCGGCAGCGCCCCGACGAGCGGTTCCCCGATGAGCGGGTCGGCCCCGATGAGCGCGGCGCCGACCACCGCCGCGGCCGGCGGCGTCACCCAGGTCTCCGACATCTTCGGCCCGGGCTGCAGCGCGGTCCCGACGTCGGGCGAGGGTTCGGCCGAGGGCATGGTCGACGACCCGGTGGCCACCGCGGCCTCGAACAACCCGCTGCTCTCGACCCTGGTGACCGCGGTCGGAAAGGTGCCCGGCCTGGCCGAGACGCTCAACTCGCAGGAGGCCATCACCGTCTACGCGCCGTCCAACGACGCGTTCGCGGCGGTCCAGCAGGAGGTCGGCGACGAGGCGTTCAACGCCCTGCTCGCCGACCCCGCCGAGCTCGGCGCGCTGCTGTCCTACCACGTCGTCCCGCAGCGCTACGACGCCGCGCAGCTGGTCGAGGCGGGCAAGAGCACCGAGCTGGCCGGGGGCGACGTCACCGTCGGCGGCACGGCCACGGCGCCCACGCTGACCAGCGGCGGCGGCACCGAGGCGAACGTCCTGTGCGGCAACATCCCGACCGCGAACGCCACCGTGTTCGTGATCGACAAGGTGCTCATGCCGGCCGCGGGCTGATCCACCGCACTCCCGACGGGGCGGCTCCGGACTTCCGGGGCCGCCCCGTTCCGCGTGCCGTCCGGCGCCGGGTCGGGCGCCCGTTCCGTCCGGTGCGGTGCGACGAACGGGCACCCTGCGGCGATCACCGGTCGCTCTCCCGGGTGTCGGCGACTGAGCACGGTCCCGTTCAAGATCGCAACTTTGTGCGTGCCTTCACAAGCGGCTACCGTGGAAAACCGTCGCCGTCAACGCCCGGTCCCAGCGGATTGTCGGCCGGGTTCCCCAGCCGACGCGCCGCCGGACCGGACGCCACGTATCGATCGTGGCCGATGGCGGCTCCTTGTCAGCAGACACACCCAGCAGAGCAGCGCGAGGAGAGGCCGTGACGTTGCCGCAGGCCGGCTCCGAGGGGGTGGCCGCACGGGTCCCGAGGTCGATCCCCGAGGCCAGCGTCGCCCGCCTCGCGGTGTACCTGCGGATGCTCGGTGAGCTCGCCGAGCAGGGCGCCGACACGGTGTCCAGCGAGGAGCTCGCCGCGGCCACCGGGGTCAACTCGGCCAAGCTCCGCAAGGACCTGTCCTACATCGGTTCCTACGGCATCCGCGGCGTCGGCTACTCCGTCTCGGCGCTCGTGCACCAGCTGGAGCGCGCGCTCGGGCTCAACCACCGGCAGGCCGTCGCGCTGATCGGCGTCGGCAACCTGGGCCACGCGCTGGCCGGCTACGGCGGCTTCGGCGGGCGCGGCTTCCCGGTGACCGCGCTGTTCGACGTCGACCCCGACCTGGTCGGCATCCACATCAACGGCATCCTCGTCGAGCACGTCCGCGCCATCGGCGACACCTGCCGCGAGCGCGGCATCACGATCGGGATGATCGCCACGCCCGGGCCGGCCGCCCAGGGCATCTGCGACATGCTCGTCGAGGCCGGCGTGCGGTGCATCCTCAACTTCGCCCCGGTGGTGCTGCAGGTGCCCGACGAGGTCGAGGTCCGCAAGGTCGACCTGGCCGTCGAGCTGCAGATACTGGCCTTCCACGTGGCCCGCAAGCGGCTGGTGGCCGAGAGCCCGGAGACCGAGGCGTCGCTGGCCGTGCCCGCCACCGACGTCGACGTCGTCCCGCCCCCGGACGCGCAGACCAACGGGCACCCCGTGAACAGCACGTTGAACGGTGGGATGCGGTGAGCGAGCTCGCGAGCGAATCATCGACACAGCGCTTCCGCGAAGCGCCGACCGAGTGCAGCGAGGTCGGGCGATGAGCGTCATCGTGGTCGGGCTGTCGCACCGCAGCGCGCCCGTCGACGTCCTGGAGCGGGCCGCCGTCGGATCCGACGACGTGCCCAAGCTGCTCGACGAGCTGCTGCGCCGGACGCACGTCTCCGAGTGCCTGCTGCTGTCGACCTGCAACCGCATCGAGGTCTACGCGGTCGTCGACGCCTTCCACGGCGGACTCGGCGACATCTCCGCGGTGCTCGCCCGGCACGCCGGGACGACACTCGCCGAGCTCACCGAGCACGTCTACGTGCACTACGCGGGCTCGGCCGTGCAGCACATGTTCGCCGTCGCGGCCGGGCTGGACTCGATGGTCGTCGGCGAGGCCCAGATCCTCGGCCAGCTGCGCACCGCCTACGCCGCCGCCGACGAGGCAGGCACGGTCGGGCGCTCGCTGCACGAGCTGGCCCAGCACGCCCTGCGCACCGGCAAGAAGGTGCACGCCGGCACCGGGATCGACGCCGCGGGCGCGTCCGTGGTGTCCGAGGCCCTGGTCGAGGCGGCCGCCGTGCTCGGCGGCGACCTCGCCGGGCGCCGGGCCGCGGTCGTCGGGGCCGGGGCGATGGGCGGGCTGGCCGCCGCGCACCTGCGCCGCGCGGGCGCCGCCGAGATCGTCGTGCTCAACCGCAGCCCCGCCCGCGGCGCCCGGCTGGCCGAGATCACCGCCGCCGACGGCACCCCGGCGCGCTCCGCCGGGCTCGACGCCCTGCCCGAGGCGCTGGCCGGCGCCGACGTGGCCGTCGTCTGCACGGGCGCGATCGGCACCGTCGTCGACGCCGCCAGCGTGGCCGCCGCCGTCGCCACCCGCGCCGGGCGCCCGCTGGTCGTCTGCGACCTCGGGCTGCCCCGCGACGTCGACCCGGCCGTCGCCGAGCTGCCCGGCGTCACCGTGATCGACCTGGCCACCCTGCAGGTCAAGCTGGCCGACGGGGTCGGCGGCGCCGCGGTCGCCGCGGCCCAGGACCTGGTGGCCGAGGAGGCCCAGGCCTACCTGGCCGCGCAGCGCTCCGCCGAGGTCACCCCCACCGTCACCGCGCTGCGCAGGCGCGCCGCCGAGGTCATCGACGCCGAGCTGCTGCGGCTGGACTCCAGGCTGCCCGGCCTGGACGGCGGCGTCCGCGACGAGTTCGCGCGCACCGTGCGCCGCGTCGTCGACAAGCTGCTGCACACGCCGACGGTGCAGGTGAAGCGGCTGGCCGAGGGCCCGGACGGCGACAGCTACGCCGCCGCGCTCCGCGCCCTGTTCGAACTCGACCCGCAGACCCCCGCCGCTGTCGCCGTGCAGCGCAGCGGCGACGTCCTCGGTGCGCTGGAAGCGCGCACCGAGCGCGAGGAGGACCGCTGATGACGCCCACCCCACCGCTGCGCGTCGGCACCCGGCCGAGCGCGCTGGCGATGGCCCAGAGCGGCCTGGTCGCCGACCGGCTCCGCGCCGCGGGGCACCCCTGCGAGCTGGTCGAGGTCAGCACGCGGGGCGACCGATCGTCGGCTCCGGTGGCCGAGCTCGGCGTCGGCGTGTTCGTCTCGGCGCTGCGCGACGCGCTGGCCCGCGGCGACGTCGACGTGGCGGTGCACTCCTACAAGGACCTGCCCACCGCTCCCGACGCGCGGCTCACCCTCGCCGCGGTGCCCGGTCGGGAGGACCCGCGCGACGCGCTGGTCGCCCGCGACGGGCTGGTGCTCGGCGAGCTGCCGACGGGGGCCACCGTCGGCACCGGCTCCCCGCGGCGCAAGGCCCAGCTCGACGCGCTCGGGCTCGGCCTGGAGGTGGTGGCGATCCGCGGCAACGTCGACACGCGGATCGCGAAGGTCCGCGACGGCGAGCTGGACGCCGTCGTGGTGGCCGCGGCCGGGCTGCGCAGGCTCGGGCGCGTCGGGGAGGCCACCGAGCTGCTCGATCCGCTGCAGATGCTGCCCGCCCCCGCCCAGGGCGCGTTGGCGATCGAGTGCCGGGCCGGGACGGCCGACGGCGACCTCGCGCTGGCCCGCACGCTCGCCACCGTGCTGGACGACCCGTTCACCCGGGCCGCGGTCCTGGCCGAGCGGGCCGTGCTGGCCACCTTGGAGGCGGGCTGCAGCGCGCCCGTCGCCGCGCTGGCCGACGTGGTGTCCGACTGGGAGTACGGGCCCGACGACGAGGACGGCCACCCGGTCGACCGGGTGTCGCTGCGGGCCGTGATCGGCACGACCGGCGGGGGGCTGCTGCGCGCCTCCGCGACCGGTGACCTGGACAACGCCGAGAAGCTCGGTGCGGCGCTGGCCGCGGAGCTCCTCGACATGGGGGGCCTCGCGGCCCCCGCGGAACAGCTGGATCGGGAGACCTGAGATGAACCGAGCACCATCGCCCCCCCAGGAGGCGCCCGCGGCCCCCGGCGCGGCGTCCGCTGAGCCGGCGCCCGCGCCCGCGGCCCCGCCCGCGCCGCCCCGGGCGGTCGACCGCTCGGTCGTGCCGGGCCGGATCGCCTTCATCGGCACCGGCCCCGGCGACCCGGGCCTGCTCACCGTGCGGGCCCGCGACGCGCTCGCCGCGGCCCCGCTGGTGATCGTCGACCAGGAGGTGCCGGAGACGATCCTGGCGCTGGTCGCCGACGGCGCGGAGGTCCGCACCGCGGTCGGCGAGCCCGCCGACGTCGCCGCCGAGCTGCTGACCGAGGCCCGCAACGGGCGCGCGGTCACGCGGCTGGTCAGCGGCGACCCGCTGACCACCGACTCGGTCGTCGCCGAGGCCGTCGCGGTGGCCGCGGGCGACGTGCCGTTCGACGTGGTCCCCGGCGTCGCCGCCGGCACCGCGGTCCCGGCCTACGCCGGCGTGCCGCTGGGCTCGGCGCACATCGAGGCCGACGTCCGCACCGGCATCGACTGGGCCCGCCTGTCGGCCGCCCCCGGCACCCTGGTGCTGCACGCGACGGCCGCCCACCTGGCCGAGGTCGCCGCCGCGCTCACCGAGAACGGCGTGGCGGCGCAGACCCCGGCCGCGGTCACCGCGAACGGCACCGTCACCACCCAGCGCACGGTGCAGACCACCCTGGCCGGGCTGGCCGGCGACGCCGGCGACCTGGAGGGCCCGCTCGTGGTCACCATCGGCGAGGAGGTCGGCCTGCGGCCGTCCCTGTCCTGGTGGGAGTCGCGCGCCCTCTACGGCTGGCGGGTGCTGGTGCCGCGCACGAAGGACCAGGCGGGTGCGATGACCGAGCGCCTCGCGGTGCACGGCGCGAGCGCCGAGGAGGTGCCCACGATCGCCGTGGAGCCGCCCCGCTCGCCCACCCAGATGGAGCGCGCGGTCAAGGGCCTCGTCGACGGCCGCTACCAGTGGGTGGTCTTCACCTCCACCAACGCGGTCCGCGCCGTGTGGGAGAAGTTCGCCGAGTTCGGCCTGGACGCCCGCGCCTTCTCCGGCGTCAAGATCGCCTGCGTGGGCGCGGCGACCGCGGAGAAGGTGCGCGCCTTCGGCATCGTCCCCGAGCTGGTCCCCGACATCGACGAGGGCCAGGAGTCCTCGTCGGAGGGCCTGCTCAAGATCTTCCCGCCGCACGACGACATCCTCGACCCGGTCGACCGCGTCCTGCTGCCCCGCGCCGACATCGCCACCGAGACCCTCGCCGCCGGTCTGCGCGACCGCGGCTGGGAGATCGACGACGTGACGGCGTACCGCACGGTCCGGGCGGCCCCGCCGCCCGCCCCGATCCGCGAGGCCATCAAGACCGGCGGCTTCGACGCGGTGTGCTTCACCTCGTCGTCGACGGTCCGGAACCTGGTCGGCATCGCCGGCAAGCCGCACGCCCGCACGATCGTGGCCTGCATCGGTCCGCAGACCGCCGAGACGGCCCGCGAGTTCGGCCTGCGCGTCGACGTCCAGCCCGCAGAGGCCCGCGTCCCCGCCCTGGTCGACGCGCTGGCCGCGCACGCCGCCCGGCTGCGCGCCGAGGGTGCCCTGCCGCCCCCGCGCAAGGCCAAGGCCCGCCGCCGCTGACCCACCCGGCCCGCCCGGTTCAGGAAAGCCACGATGCTGCCCGCGGCGGGCGGCATCGTGGCTTTCCTGAACTCCGGGGGGTCAGGCGGGCAGGTCGAGCACGGCGACGGCGCCCGGGAGCGCGACGTAGGCGCGGCGGCCGTCGGGGCTGACCGCGACCCCGCGCGGGGCGCCGCCGGTGGGGATCTCGGCGACCACGGCGTTGGTGCCGGTGTCGACGACCGACAGCGTCTCGGAGTACGCGTTCACGACGAGGACGTGCCGGCCGTCCGCCGAGATCGCGACCTCGTCCGGCTCGTCGCCGACGACCACGGTCGTGATCACCGCCCCGTTCGCCGCGTCGACCACCGTCAGCGTGCCGTCCGCGGTGTTCGCGACGTAGGCCCGCGCGCCGTCGGGGCTGATCACCAGGCCGCGCGGCGCCTCGCCGACCGGGATCGTCGCCAGCACGTCGTCGCGCCCGGTGTCGACGACCAGCAGGCTGTCGTCGCTCCACCAGCTGGTCAGGCTGACCAGGGCGCGCGACCCGTCGGGGGTGACCACGACCTCGTCGCCGGAGTCGCCCCAGAGGGCGCTGACCCGCAGCGGCTCGTCGACGGTCCGGGTGGCGGTGTCGATCACCGAGATCGTGCCGCCCTCCTGGTCGTTGACGAAGGCCCGACCGCCGTCGGCGTCGAGGGCGACGTCGGTCGGCTCCTCGCCGACCGGGACCGTGGCGACGACGACGCGGTCGGCCAGTCGGATGATCGAGACGGAGTCGGCGCCGTGGTTGACGACGTAGGCCGCGGCGCCGTCGGGGCTGAGCGCAATGGCCCGGGGCGCGTCGCCGACCGGGACGGACGCGACCACCGCCCGGGCGGTGAGGTCGATGACCGACACGGTGTCGGCGGTCGCGTCGGTCGTCCACGCGGTCAGCCCGTCCGGGCTGAGCGCGATCGCGCCGGGCTCCCCGGCCACCGGGATCCCGGCCTGCGGGGGTTCGCCCTCACCGGAGGCGAGCCACAGCCCGCCCGCTGCGAGCGCGGCCGCGGCGGCCAGGCCCGCGAGGACCCGTCCGACGCGCCGGGGCCGGCGCCGGCCGTCGCCGGCGCTCGGCCTGCCGGGCCCCGGCTGTGGCCTTGGCCCTGGTTCTGGACGAGGACGTGGGGGTGGGGGCGGCTCGGCGGTGGAACGCGGGTCGGTCGGGGTCCGCCCACCCGACGCCGGTCGGCCCGTCCGCCGCTTCACCCACGGGGTCTCCGGGGTGGTGAGCGCTTCACGAGCGGCGACCGCGAACCGACCCGCCGTCGCGTACCTGCGGTCCGGGTCGCTGGCCAGGCCCGTGACGATGACGCGGTTCAGGCCCTCGGGGATTCCCCGCCGCAGCGTCGACGCCCGCGGAGGGGGTCGGGTCTCCCCGAGTTCCGGCCGGTTCCCCTCCGGGAACGCGGGGCGTCCGGTCAGGGCGTGGAACAGCAGGCAGGCCAGGGCGTAGACGTCGATCCGCCGGTCCCCGGCGACCCGGGCCACCCGCTCCGCCTCCGCCGCGCGCGCTTCGGGCCGCACGGCGCGCGGGAACCGCTCCGGCGCGATGTGGCGGGGAGCGGTGAAGACCCCGCCGGCGCCGGTCACGCCCCGCCCGTCCGCGCCGACGGAGCACCCGACGCCGAAGCCGTTCAGGTAGGCGGTCCGGGGCACCTCCCGGACCAGCACCTTGGACGGCCGGAGGTCCCCGTGCACGAGGCCCGCGTCGTGCACGGCGTCGAGCGCGGCGGCGACCTGCTCGATCACCTCCACCGCCGCGGCGGGCGGCAGCGGCCCCCGGTCGCGGACCTGCTCGACGAGGTCGCCGTCCAGGAGCTGGGTGGCGACGTAGAGCCGCCCGTCGTGCCGGGCGAACGCCGTGATCGGGGCGATGTGGTCGTGCCGGAGCTCGGCCACCTCGTCGAGCTCGCGGAGGAAGCGCTCGCGGAACGGCTGGTCGTCGCTCCGCTCGGGGCGCAGCATCCGCACCGCCACCCTGTCGCCGGTCGCGACCTCGACCGCCGACCAGACCTCGCTCGAGGGATTGCGCCACAGGCGGCGTCGCAGCTCGTAGGGACCGAACGCTCGTCCCACCGGATCCCCCCTCCGCCGCGCCCGTCCACTCTCGGCGATGGCGCTCGGATGGTGAAGCGGCGGCGCCCGATCGGCCGAACCGACGATGTCGCGGACCGGCCGGAGCGGGGTCGTAGCCTGGGGCGATGGGCTTCCCCGTACAGCGTCCGCGCCGCCTCCGCACCACCGCCGCCATGCGCCGCCTCGTCGCCGAGACCGACCTGCGCCCGCGCCACCTGGTGCTGCCGCTGTTCGTCAAGGAGGGCGCGACCGAGCCGCTGCCGATCGCGTCCATGCCCGGCGTCGTCCAGCACTCCAGGGAGTCGCTGCGCAAGGCGGCCGTGGAGGCCGTGGCGGCCGGGGTCGGCGGGCTGATGGTGTTCGGGGTGCCGGAGCGCAAGGACGCCACCGGGAGCGCGGGCGTCGACCCGGACGGCGTGCTCAACGTCGCACTGCGCGATCTGCGGGCCGAGCTCGGCGACGATACGGTGATCATGGCCGACACCTGCCTCGACGAGTTCACCGACCACGGCCACTGCGGCGTGCTCGACGAGCGGGGCCGGGTCGACAACGACGCCACGCTGGCCGTCTACGCCGACATGGCGGTGGCGCAGGCCGAGGCCGGGGCCCACCTGCTCGGGCCGAGCGGGATGATGGACGGCCAGGTCGGGGTGATCCGGCAGGCGCTGGACGCGGCCGGGTACACCGGGACCGGAATTCTGGCCTACACCGCGAAGTACACCTCGGCGTTCTACGGGCCTTTCCGGGAGGCGGTCGAGTCGTCCCTGCAGGGCGACCGCAAGACCTACCAGCAGGACGGCGCGAATGTCCGCGAGGCGTTGCGGGAGCTCGCCCTCGACCTGGACGAGGGCGCCGACCTGGTGATGGTCAAGCCGGCCATGGCTTATCTCGACGTGCTGCGGGCCGTGGCCGAGGTCTCCGACGTCCCCGTGGCGGCTTACCAGGTCTCCGGCGAGTACGCGATGGTGGAGGCGGCGGCCGCGAACGGGTGGATCGAGCGCGACCGGGCGATCCGGGAAACGTTGACGGGTATCCGCCGCGCGGGTGCGGAAATCGTGCTCACGTACTGGGCGACCGAAGTCGCCCGTACTCTTTGACCTCGGTTCGTGACGCGTTCGCAATCCGGTGGGGGGATCCGCCTCCGCCGTCCGGCCCAGGCGGCGTATAGCATCACGCACCGTTGATCAGGAGGTCTTCCCATGTCCTATGACCCCGGTGCGCCCGGCGACCGGTCCCAGCCCCCCGGCGGTTACGGCGGGCCGGGCGGTCCGCCGCCGTACGGCAGCGGCTACGGCCAGCAGCCTCCGCCCGGCGCCTGGGGCCCGCCCCCCGGCGGTCCGCCGCAGGGCCCGCCCGGCGGCTACGGCGCCCCGCCGTACCAGGAGCCGAGCAAGAACTTCTTCAGCGGCCTGATCGACTTCAAGTTCGGCAGCTACTTCACCACCGTCATGCTGCCGATCGTCTACGCGCTGGGTCTGGTGTACCTGGTCGTCGACCTGATCCGCTCGGTCTACGTCGTGTTCCAGCTGGACTCCGGCCAGGGGATCCTGGCGCTGGTCTTCGGCCTGATCGGGGTCGCGTTCTTCGCCGGCCTGCTCAAGGTGGGCCTGGAGCTGGTGAAGGCCGTCGTCGAGGGCGCCGAGCGCGACCGGCGCTGAGCGGCCCGTCGGCCAACCGAAGCCGAACGGTGTCGTGAACGTCACCCGGCGCCGGTAGCGTGGGCCCGGTGAGCAACCCAGGTCAGGGCGGCAACCAGCCGTACCAGGGCGATAACCCGTACGCCGGGCCCGGTGCCTACCGCGGCCCGTCCGACCCGGGCCGCTACGGCTCCTCACCCGCCTACGGGCAGCAGGAGCCCTACGCCTACAGCCCGTACGCCAACCAGGGCCCGGCCGGGACGGGCGGCGCCGACCAGCCGGCGCCCGTGCGGCGGCCGGGGCTGCTGGTGCTATCGCTCGTGCTGCTCGTGCTGAGCGCGCTGCCGTTCCTGATCGGCGGGCTGGTGTTCCTGGTCGTCGCCATCGACGTGCAGGAGATCGTCGCCCTGCTCCCGACGATCGATCCGAACGGCCAGCTGGCCGCGGCGGGCATCACCCCGGAGCAGATCCTGGACATCGTCCGCACCGCCGGTGGCATCGTGGCCGCGATGGCGGCGATCTACGTGCTGTTCGCGGTGCTGGCGTTCACCGGCCGCAACTGGGCCCGCATCGTGGTCGCCGTGCTGACCACGGGTTTCGGCCTGCTGCTGCTGGCCGGGCTGGTGCAGGGGGCCAGTGCCGGGTCGGGTTCGGGGCTCAGCATGGCCGTGCTCGCGGCCTCGGTCGCCGGCACGGTGCTGATGTTCGTGCCGGCCTCCCAGCAGTACTTCGCGAGCCGTCGGCGCTGATCCGACCCCCGTCCGGCTCACCCGACGCCGCCGCCGCTCGGCCGCGGCTGTAAGACTGGGTGCGTGGCCAGCACGCCGATCCCCACCGCGACCGACACCTCGAAGCAGCTGTTCGACCGGGCCAGCTCCGTCATCCCGGGCGGGGTGAACTCGCCGGTCAGGGCGTTCAAGTCGGTCGGCGGCACCCCGCGGTTCATGGTCTCGGCCAGCGGGCCGTGGCTCACCGACGCCGACGGCACCCGCTACGTCGACCTGGTCTGCTCGTGGGGTCCGATGATCCTCGGGCACGCCCACCCCGCCGTCGTCGACGCCGTGCGCGCGGCGGCGGGCAGCGGCCTGTCGTTCGGCGCGCCGACGCCCGCCGAGGTCGAGCTGGCCGAGGAGATCATCTCCCGGGTGCCGCCGGTCGAGCAGGTCCGGCTGGTCAACTCGGGCACCGAGGCGACGATGAGCGCCATCCGGCTGGCCCGGGGGATCACCGGGCGCAAGGTGATCGTCAAGTTCGCCGGGTGCTACCACGGCCACGTCGACGCGCTGCTGGCCCAGGCGGGCTCCGGGGTGGCGACGCTCGGCCTGCCGACCAGCCCGGGGGTGACCGGCGCCCAGGCCGCCGACACCGTCGTGCTGCCCTACAACGACCTCGACGCCGTGCGCGCGGTCTTCGCCGAGCGCGGCTCCGAGATCGCCTGCGTGATCACCGAGGCGGCGGCGGGCAACATGGGCGCGATCGCCCCGGTGCCCGGGTTCAACGCCGGCCTGCGGGACGTCTGCCACGCCCACGGCGCCCTGCTCGTCGTCGACGAGGTGATGACGGGGTTCCGGGTGTCGGCGTCGGGCTGGTTCGGGCGCGACGGCGTGGCCGGCGACCTCTACACGTTCGGCAAGGTGATGTCGGGCGGGCTGCCGGCGGCCGCTTTCGGCGGCTCGGCGGCCCACATGGGCCACCTCGCCCCGGCCGGGCCGGTCTACCAGGCGGGCACCCTGTCGGGGAACCCGGTGGCCGTGGCGGCGGGCCTGGCCACGCTGCGGGCCGCCGACGAGGCCGTCTACGCGGCCCTGGACGCCAACGCCGCCCGCCTCGGCGACCTGATCCACCGGGCGCTGGAGGCGGAGAGCGTGCCGCACCGCGTGCAGTTCGCCGGCAACCTGCTCTCGGTCTTCTTCACCGGGGACGAGGTCGTCGACTACGCCGGCGCGCAGGCCGCGCAGACCTGGCGCTTCCCGGCGTTCTTCCACGCGATGCTCGAGCGCGGCGTGTACCTGCCGCCGAGCGCCTACGAGGCCTGGTTCGTCTCCGCCGCGCTCACCGACGAGACCTGGGAGGTCATCGCCGACGCGCTGCCCGCGGCGGCGAGCGCGGCGGCCACCGCCACCGCACCGGCGGAGGCCGCGCAATGAGTGCGGTCGCGGGCGGATCATCGCCGCGCACGGTGGTCCACCTGCTGCGCCACGGCGAGGTGCACAACCCCACGGGCGTGCTCTACGGCAGGCTGCCGAACTTCCGGCTCTCCGACCGCGGCCGCGAGCAGGCCGAGCTCGTGGCCAAGGCGCTGACCGGCAACGACCTGGTCGCGGTGATCGCCTCGCCGCTGCAGCGCGCCCAGGAGACCGCGGCGCCGGTCGCCGAGGCCCACGGCCTGGAGGTGGGTGTCGACGAGGGCCTCATCGAGTCGATCAACCGGTTCGAGGGCATGCCCACGTCCCCGGGCGACGGGGCGTTCCGCAACCCGCGGTACTGGCCGTGGCTGCGCAACCCGTTCCGGCCGTCGTGGGGCGAGCCCTACCAGGAGATCGCCCAGCGCATGGTCGCCGCGGTGCACCGGGCGCGCCGCGCGGGCGAGGGCCACGAGGTGCTGTGCGTGTCCCACCAGCTGCCGATCTGGACGCTGCGCCGGTACGTCGTCGGCCAGCACCTGTGGCACGACCCGCGCAACCGCCAGTGCGGCCTGGCCTCGCTGACGTCGCTGGTCTTCCGCGGCACCGCGCTGACCGAGGTCCGCTACACCGAGCCCGCCACCGCCTGGGCCGACCACGCGTCGGGGACGAACCCGTTGTGACCGGGAAACCTGTTCGATCACGACGGGTCGGTCGCCGGAAGGGGCTGGCCGGGCTGGTGGCGGTGCTGGCGCTGCTGGCCGGGTGCTCCGGCACCCAGGAGGCGGTGGCCGGGGGCACCGAGTTCGCGTTCGTCGCGCCGGGCGGCAAGACGTTCATCACCTACGACCCGCCGGAGTCGCGCGGCACGGTCACCGGGATCTCCGGCGACAGCCTGCTGCGACCGGGCGAGACCGTCGGCCTGGACGACTACCCGGGCCGGGTCGTCGTGCTCAACCTGTGGGGCTCGTGGTGCGGGCCGTGCCGCGAAGAGGTGCCCGACCTGCAGTTCGTCGCCGAGCAGACCGGCGCCACGGTGCTCGGCATCGACCTGCGCGACGACCGCCAGGCGGCCACCGACTTCCTGCGCGACCGCGCGGTCGGCTACGACTCGATCTACGACAACCCCGGCCGGACGCTGGTCGCGCTGAGCGGCTACCCGCGCAACGCCGTGCCCTCGACCCTGGTGCTGGACAAGCGGCACCGGGTGGCGGCGGTCGACCTGCTGCAGATCCGGCCCTCGGAGCTGATCCCGCTGGTGCAGCGGCTGCAGTCGGAGCCGTAGCCCGGGCGGGAACGGGTGGCGAACGCCGCACCGATCTTCTGCTACGACGTGTAGAACCCGCCGCGCGCACCGCCGCCACCGGGGCATACCCTGATCCGTGATGGACCCTTCGACCACCCTCGCGGTCTCCGGGCCGCTGCTGGTCGCGGCCGCGGTGGCGGTGGCGGCCGGAGCGGTGAGCTTCGCGTCGCCGTGCGTCGTCCCGCTGGTCCCCGGCTACCTGGCCTACCTGGCCGGGCTGGTGGGGGCCGACACGCCGCCGGCGACCGCGGCCGAGGCGGAGCAGGCGCGCTCGGGGCGCTGGCGGGTGGCGGGCGCGGCGGGGCTGTTCGTCGCCGGGTTCACCGTCGTCTTCGGGACCGTGCTGGTCGGCGTGGTGTGGCTGGCCGACGCGCTGGTCGCCAACGAGGCCGTGCTGCAGCGCGTCGGCGGCGTCGTGATGATCGCGATGGGCCTGGCGTTCGTCGGGCTCATCCCCGTGCTGCAGTACGAGCGCCGGGTGCACTGGGTGCCCCGCGCGGGCGTCTGGGGTGCCCCGCTGCTCGGCGCGGTGTTCGGGCTGGGCTGGGTGCCGTGCATCGGCCCGACGCTGGCCGGTGTCGTCGCCGTCGCCGCCGGGACGGGCGGCGGCTCGCTGCGCGGCGTCGTGCTGACGCTGGCCTACTGCGCCGGGCTGGGCCTGCCGTTCGTGCTGATCGCGCTGGGCGCGTCGCGGGCGGTGCGGGCGCTGGGCTGGTTGCGCCGCCACACCCGGGCCATCCAGATCGCCGGTGGCGTGCTCCTCGTCGCGGTGGGGCTGCTGCTGGTCACCGGTGTGTGGGGCGGGCTGCTGGCCGCGCTGCAGGTGTCCGTGGCCGGCTTCACCCCGGTGCTGTGAGCCGAACGTGATGAGCCGACCGTGACGACCGAGGCCCCGCCCCGCCCGGCCACCGCCGAGGAGCCCCCGCGCGGGGGCCGCTTCGCCCTGCTGCGCAACACCTGGCGCGGTCTGACGTCGATGCGCACCGCGCTGGTGCTGCTGTTCCTGCTGGCCCTGGCGGCGCTGCCGGGCGCGCTGCTGCCGCAGCGCTCGCTGAACCAGCGCCTCGTCGAGCAGTACTTCGCCGACAACCCCTCGATCGCCCCGCTGCTGGACTCCCTGGGCTTCTTCGACGTCTTCGCCGCGCCCTGGTTCGCCGCGGTCTACCTGCTGCTGATGGTCTCGCTGGTGGGCTGCGTGCTGCCGCGCACCGTGGAGCACGCCCGCGCGCTGCGGGCCGCCCCGGTGGCCGTGCCGCGCAACCTGTCCCGGCTGCCGCACCACGGCTCGGCCGAGCTGCCGGTCGGGCTGGACGAGGCCGCCGCGCTCGTCCGCGGCAGGTTGCGCGGCTGGCGGGTCGCCGAGCGGTCCGACGACTCGGGGGACGCCGCCGGGCGCAGCTTCTCCGCCGAGAAGGGCTACCTGCGCGAGGCCGGCAACCTGCTGTTCCACCTGAGCCTGATCGGGCTGCTGGTGATGTTCGCGGTGGGCAAGCTGTTCGGCTACGAGGGCCAGGTCATCGTGCTCTCCGGCGGCGGCCAGTTCTGCAACACCGGCATCCTGGGCTACGACTCGTTCCGCGCGGGCCTGCGCGTCGACGGCACGGAGCTGGAGCCGTTCTGCATCCGGGTCGACGACTTCCGCGCCGAGTACGAGCAGACCGGCCAGCCCAGCTCGTTCACCGCGTGGCTGGGCTACCAGACCGCCGACGACCTGGCCGCCGGGCGCACCGACAGCTGGCGGCCGTACACGCTGGCGGTCAACCACCCGCTGCGCGTCGACGGCTCCCGCGTCTACCTGCTGGGCCAGGGCTACGCCCCGCGCTTCACCGTCACCTTCCCCGACGGCCAGCAGCGCACCGGGGAGATCCAGTGGCGCCCGGTCGACCAGACCACCCTGCTGTCGGAGGGGGCCACGAAGTTCGAGCCGCCCGGCGTCACCGACGACGAGCAGCGGCGCACCCGGCAGCTGGCGGTCACCGGGCTGTTCGCCCCCACCAGCTCCGGCGGCGAGGTCGTGACCTCGATCTTCCCGGACCTGCGCAACCCCGAGGTCGCCGTCGACGTGCTGCGCGGCGACCTCGGCCTCGACGACGGCCGCGGCCAGTCCATCTTCCAGGTCGACCAGTCGAAGATCGACTCCGGCGAGCTGGTCCGGGTGGCGCGCGCCAACCTCGTGCCCGGGCAGTCGGTCACCCTCGACGACGGCACCGTGGTCACCTTCGACGGCGTGCGCAGCTTCGTCTCGCTGCAGGTCAGCCACGACCCCGGGCAGGTGGGCGTGCTGGTGTTCGCCGTCGTGCTGCTGGCCGGGCTGGGGGCCTCGCTCAGCGTGCGCAGGCGGCGGTTCTGGGCCCGGCTCACCCCCGTCGCGGACGACGGCGGCGGCCCCGCGCGGACCGTCGTCGAGGTGGGCGGGCTGGCCCGCACCGACCGCGCCGGCTACGGCGAGGAGTTCGACCGCCTGCGGGCGGACCTTCTGGACGCACCGACGGCCGCTCCGGCGGACGATCACGAGGAGAGCTGATGCCGGCCGAACTCGCCCTCTACAGCGACCGACTGTTCTTCGCCGCGGTCGTCGTGTACGTCCTGGCGATGGTCCTGCACGGCGGCGAGTACTCGCGTCGCCGCTCGACCAGGGCCGCGGCCCTGGTCGGGGCGGGCGCCGCGGCGGAGGTCGGCCCGACCCCGGACGAGGGTCCGCCCGCCGGCGACGGCGGAGCGGCCCCCGGGCCGCGCCGCGACCCCGCCGAGCGCCTCGGCCGGATGGCCGTCGCGCTGACGGTACTGGGCGCCGGGCTGCACCTGGCCTCGATCGTGCTGCGCGGGGTGGCGGCGCAGCGCTGGCCGCTGGGCAACATGTACGAGTACACCTCGATGATCTGCCTGGCCGCGGTGGTCGCCTGGCTGGTGCTGCTGCGCCGCTCGCCGGCCAGCCGCCCGGTGGGGCTGTTCGTGCTGCTGCCGGTGCTGATCCTGCAGTTCCTCGCCGGCACCGTGCTCTACGTGCCGGCGGGTCCGGTGGTGCCGGCGCTGCAGTCGTACTGGCTGTCGATCCACGTCACCACGATCGCCGCGTCCTCGGGGCTGCTGCTGGTGCCCGGCGTGGCCAGCGTGCTGTACCTGGTCCGGCGGACCGGGCGCAGCAACGCGGTGCTCGACCGGCTGCCCTCGGCGTCCGCGCTCGACCGGCTCGCCTACCGCACCACCATCGTCGCGTTCCCGCTGTACACGTTCGCGATCATCGTCGGGGCGATCTGGGCCGAGGCGGCGTGGGGGCGGTTCTGGGGCTGGGACCCGAAGGAGACCGTGGCCTTCGTCGCCTGGGTGGTCTACGCGGCCTACCTGCACGCCAGGGCGACCGCCGGGTGGCGCACCGGGGCGGCGGCCTGGATCAACATCCTGGCCGTCGCGGTTATGATCTTCAACTTGTTCTTCATCAACATGGTGGTGGCGGGCCTGCACTCTTACGCTGGTCTCGGTTGAGTGTGACCGGAGTCGCCGAGACCGGTCCACACCTCGACGAGAAGGAGCCGCGCGACTACCGTCGGCTGCAGTGTTCGGGATGAGCGGTCGAGACGACGGGTTGAGCGGGAATTGTCAATGACGGAGCGTGATTACGGGGGCGACCGGGACTACCCGGACGGCTCGGTGGGCCGCTACGTGCGCGAGCGCTGGGGGGCACCCCCGCCCGCCCGCGCGCCGCGCCCCTACATCGCCCCCGTCGAGGCACCGGCCCCGGTCGCGCCCGACCCCTACGCCGACGACGACCCCTACGCCGACGAGATGGACGCCGAGCTCGAGCTCGACGACCCCGAGCGTGGCGATGCCGCGCTGAACGGCGAGCGGCCCACCGACCCGCTGAGCCACCACACCCCCGGAGCGCCCCCCTCCGACGAGACGCAGGCGCTGCGGGAGGCCCGCGCCGACCTGCGCAGCCCGCGCGCCCCGATGAACCCGGTGTCCGAGCGGTACGACTCCGACCGGTTCGACTCCGACCGGTTCGACTCCGACCGGTTCGACTACCGCGACGACGACGTCGACCCGGACGCCGAGACGCCCCCGTCGGCCGTGGCGCCGACGTCCCCGGTCGACGTCGACATCGAGCACCGGTCGTCGGCGGGTGCCCCGGCGCCGCCCCCGCCCACCCGCGCCCCGCGCGGCGGCGGCGTGCGCGACCCGCTGCCCGAGGTGCCCACGTCGAGCGGCAGGCGCACCAGCCGGGCGCCCGGCGAGCTGTTCGGCGGCGCCGACGCCACCGGCGCCCCGGCGACGCCGCCGCAGGGCGCGCGCTGGACCGACCCGGGCGCCATCGCCGCGCAGGAGGCCCAGCGGGCGCGCAGCGGCTCGCAGGTCGCCGCCGACCCCGACCTCTCCTCGGCGCGCCTGCTGCGGGCCACCAAGCGGCCCCCGCAGTCGGGCTGGCGCCGGCTCGTCTACGTGCTGTCCGGGCGGCTGATCAACCCCGGCGAGAGCCCGTCGGACGTGCGCCGCCGCGAGCTCACCGCGCGGATCAACCAGCCGCTGCTGGGCTGCTACAAGATCGCGATGCTGAGCCTCAAGGGCGGCGTCGGCAAGACCACGGTCACCGCCACGCTCGGCTCCACGTTCGCCTCGCTCCGGGGCGACCGCGTCGTCGCGGTCGACGCCAACCCCGACCGCGGCACCCTCAGCCAGAAGATCCCGCTGGAGACCAGCGCCACCGTGCGCCACCTCCTGCGCGACGCGCAGCGCGTGCGCCGCTACACCGACGTGCGCGCCTACACCTCCCAGGGGCCTTCCCGGCTGGAGGTGCTGGCCAGCGAGCAGGACCCGGCCGTCTCCGAGGCGTTCAGCGAGGACGACTACCGGCGCACCGTCACCCTGCTGGAGCACTTCTACAACATCGTGCTCACCGACTGCGGCACCGGGCTGATGCACTCGGCGATGTACGGGGTGCTCGGCGTGGCCGACCAGCTCATCATCGTCTCGTCCGGCTCGATCGACGGCGCGCGCAGCGCATCGGCCACCATGGACTGGCTCGACGCGCACGGCCACGGCGACCTCGTCCGCAACTCGGTCGCGGTGATCAACTGCGTGCACCGGTCGTCCGGCGGGGTCGACCTCGACCGGGTCGCCGAGCACTTCTCGGCCCGCTGCCGCTCGGTGGTGCGCATCCCGTTCGACGCGCACCTCGAGGAGGGCGCGGAGGTCGACCTCGACCGCCTGGAGCCGGCCACCCGGCTGGCGCTGCTGGAGCTGGCGGCGACGGTCGCCGATGTCTTCGAAGGCGTCCCCGCCTGAGGGTGAGGGCGCGGGCACGGTAGGCCCACGACACGCGCACCGCAGCGGCCCGGCGCAGGCCCGGCGCACGCCGAAGGCCCGGTGCACCCGTGGGGGGTGCGGCCGGGCCGTCGTCGTCTAGCGGTAGCGCGGTGGCGAAGGTCAGGCCGTCGGGTCGTCGCGCCGACGGACCTTCTCGTCGAGCTGGCGCAGGAAATCGGCGTCGTCGTCCGGACCGCTGACCCGGGGACGGGGCCGGGTCGGGCCCGTGTACTGGCGCCGCGGGGGCGGAGCACCGTCCGGCTGGGCGGTGTTCATCGCCTTCCACAGCACCAGTGCGACCACCGCGGCACCGACGAACGCGATGAGGAACAGCATCGGAACCACCTCCGACCAAGAGGTTAGCGGAGGGGGCGCAATGCCGGAGTGAAGTGTCGGCGAGCCGTCGTCATCAGTGGCTCGGCGGCGCGGTGGCCTCACTGGTCAGGTCGGCGAGCAGGTTCTTCACCTCGGACTCGCGGAACCGGCGGTGCCCGCCCGGGGTGCGGATCGACCCGATCCGCCCGGCCGACGCCCAACGGGTGACGGTCTTGGGGTCGACCCGGAAGAGCGTGGCGACCTCGCCCGGGGTGAGCAGCCGCTCGCTGCTCCCGGTGTGCATAGTCACTGTCATCTGGACCTCCACGACCTGTGTCCAACGACCGGGGCCCGAGGACCTCGGATGTTCCGGGTCATCGTGACACTCGGGACCCCAGGTACTCGAACGGTTGTCCGGAGGTAAAGGGCTCTTAAAGGACGAACCGGACAAGTGGCCGACCCCGGACCAGCGGGTCGGCGCTCGGCCCGCCGGCCGTCGTACCCTCGGGACATGGCCACCTCACCTGCGCCGACGCGCCCCGGGTTGGGGCCGACCATCGCCCTCTACGCGCTCGCCCGGCTGGGCCTGCTGGCGCTGATCGCCCTGGCCCTGGTGCTGGCCGGGGTGCCGGCGCTGATCGCCGTGCTGGTCGCGCTGATCGTCGCGCTGCCGCTGTCCATGGTGCTCTTCCGCGGCCTGCGGGCCCGCCTCGACGAGGCCCTGTCCGTGGCCAAGCAGCGCCGGGCGGTCGAACGGGAGGCCCTGCGGTCGCGGCTGCGCGGCGACGAGCCCCCGGCCGACGCGCAGCCCGACCCCGAGGTGCGGCACGTCGCCCGCGCGGAGCCCGCCCCGTCAGACGTAGCGGCCCCAGACCAGCCCGACCGCCGTCAGGACTGAGAAGGCCAGCAGCAGCGCGCCGGTCCGGCCCAGCACGGCGACCAGCGCTCCGCCCTGCGCCCCGCGCAGGACGGCCCGCACCGGCGGCACCGCCAGCGGCAGCGCCAGCAGCGCCAGCAGCATCGGCCAGCTGCGCAGCCCGCCCACCGCGCTCAGCAGGAACGGGGCGAGCGCCAGCGCCGCGTAGAGCCTGCGGGTGTCGGTGTCGCCGAGCAGCACGGCCAGCGTCCGCTTGCCCGCCACCGCGTCGGTCGGGATGTCGCGCAGGTTGTTGGCCACCAGCACCGCGCAGGTCAGCATCCCCACCGCCACCGCGGAGACCACCGCGGGCGCCCCCGGCGCCCCGCTCTGCGTGAGCACGGTGCCCAGCACGGCCACCGGCCCGAAGAACACGAACACCGCGGCCTCGCCCAGCCCCGCGTAGCCGTAGGGCCGCCGCCCCCCGGTGTAGAACCACGCCCCCGCGATGCACACCGCACCCACCGCGAGCATCCACCACTGCTCGCTCAGGGCGACCAGCGTGATCCCGGCCAGCGCGGCGACGGCGAAGCAGACGAACGCCGCGGTCCGCACCGCCTCCGGCGACGCCGTCCGCGACCCGACCAGCCGCATCGGCCCGACGCGCTCGTCGTCGGTGCCGCGGATGCCGTCGGAGTAGTCGTTGGCGAAGTTGACGCCGATCACCAGCGACACCGCCACGACGAACGCCAGCGCCGCGGGCAGCGGCGCCACGACACCGTCGCCGACCGCGGCGCCGGTGCCCACGAGGACGGGGGAGACGGCGGTCGTCAGGGTGCGGGGGCGGGCCCCCTGGACCCACTGCGCCGGAGTGGCCACCGCCCAACGCTATCGCCCGCGCCCACCCCCCGGCCGTGATGTCCACCGCTCCGGTCGAGGCACCACCCCCGTCCGGCCGATCCGCCGCAGGGAAGCCGCACTCGACCGGGGCCCCGCGGGCTCAGTCGCCGAGCAGGGCGGCGACCGCGGTGCGGTCGGGCTTGCCGATCCCGCGCAGCGGCAGCTCCGCGACGACCCGCAGCACCCGCGGCACGGCGGCGCGGCCGAGCTCGGCGCGCACGGCGGCGCGCCAGCCCTCGTCGTCGGCGGGGGCGCCGGGCTCGGGTTGCACGGCGGCGCCCACGACCTGCCCCCACTCCGGGTCGGGCAGCCCGACCACGCAGGCCGAACGCACGCCCGGCTGCGCCGCCAGCACCCGCTCCACCGCCGAGGGCGCCACCTTCTCCCCGCCGGTGTTGATGACGTCGTCGGCCCGGCCCAGTACCTCCAGCCTGCCGTCGCGCCACCGACCGAGGTCGCCGGTGCGGAACCGGCCGCCGGTGAACGCGGGGTCGTCGGGCCGGCCGAGGTAGCCGGTGGCCAGGGTGGCCCCGCCGAGCAGGACGCGGCCGTCCGGGTCGAGGTCGACGTCGACGCCGTCGAGCGGGACGCCGTCGTAGACGCAGCCGCCCGCGGTCTCCGACATGCCGTAGGTGGTGACGACGCGCACCCCGGCCGCCCGCGCGCGTTCGCGCAGCCGGGCGTCGAGGGCGGCGCCACCGACGAGGATGGCGGTGTAGCTGCGCAGGGCGTCCAGCGCCGGGCCGCCGGCGTCGAGCAGCCGGCCGAGCTGCGTCGGCACCAGGCTGGTGCAGCGCGCCCCCGGCCCGAGCCGCCCGGTGGCCGCGACGAAGTCGTCGGTGCGGAACCCGCCGCGCAGGTCCTGCACCTGCGGCGGCGCTCCGGCCAGCAGCGCCCGCACCACCACCTGGACCCCGGCGATGTGCTCGGCGGGCAGCGCCAGCAGCCACCGCGCCGGGCCCCCGAGCCGGCGCTCGGTGGCCCGGGCCGACGCCTCCAGCGCCGCGGCGGAGAGCACCACCAGCTTGGGCACCCCGGTGGACCCGGAGGTGGCGATGACCACGGCGGAGCCGGGCGGGGGCTCGGCGGCCGGCGGGGGGACGGGAGCGGGCCCGACGGGCAGGACGGGCGCACCGCCCGCGAGTGCGCCGCGGAGGGCGTCGGCGAGGTGGGCGGCGGCGGCGGGGGAGCCGTCCACCTGCAGGTGCAGCACGGTCGTCCCTTCGGTGGCGCTGCGGCGACGCTACCCCGGCGGACCACCCCGCCCGATCTCCGTCGACCGTTCCGCGACCACGTCGCGGAGTCCGTGGACCCGTCGCAGGCGCCGCGGCCTCAGCGACGGGTACCCAGCCCCTGGAGGTGCGGAAGTCGGTGGAGGGCTGCCCGCGGGGGGTGCAGGGTGACGGTGTGGATCTGGTGACCGTGCTCCCGGCGTTCCTGCTCGCCGTCCTGCTGATCTCCGCCACGCCCGGCCCGGCGATGGCGCTGATCCTGCGCCGGGCGGCCCTGCGCGGCACCCGCGCCGCCGTCCCCACCGTCCTCGGGCTGGAGGCCGGGCTCTACCTCTGGGCGCTGGCGGCGGGTGCGGGGCTCGCAGCGCTGGTGGCGGCGTCGGAGGTGGCGTACACCGTGCTGCGGGTGGTCGGGGCGGCCGTGCTGCTCGGGCTGGGCCTGCGGGCCTGGTGGGCGGTGTGGAAGGACCGGCGCGGGGCCGAGCCGGAGCCGCCGCGGCGGCGGTCGTCGGGCGGCGCGTTCGTCGAGGGGCTGCTCGTGCAGCTGGCCAACCCGAAGGCGGCGGTGTTCGTGTTCGCGTTCTACCCGCAGTTCGTCCCGCAGGACGGGCCCGTGCTCGCCTGGACGGCCGGGCTCGCCGCCCTGCAGGTCGTCGTGGAGACGGCGCTGTGCCTGGGGCTGGCGGCGGCGGTCGGGCGGGCGTCGGGCTGGTTCCGGCGCCCCCGGGTCCGGCGCAGGCTCGAGGCGGTCAGCGGCACCGTGCTGGTCGCGCTCGGCGTCCGGGTCGCCGTCACCGCCCCCTGAACCCACGAAGCCCGCCCCGCGCCCACCACCCCGCGCCTCGTGTCAGGAAAGCCACCATCAGGACGTCTGGTGTCCTGATGGTGGCTTTCCTGACGTCCGGGCCGGGCGGGGCGGGGCGGGGCGGGTCAGTAGTGCCAGGGGTAGGGGGACCAGTCGGGGTCGCGCTTCTGCAGGAAGGCGTCGCGGCCCTCGACCGCCTCGTCGGTCATGTACGCCAGCCGCGTCGCCTCCCCGGCGAACAGCTGCTGCCCCACGAGCCCGTCGTCGAGCAGGTTGAACGCGTACTTCAGCATCCGCTGCGCGGTCGGCGACTTCCCGTTGATCTCCCGCGCCCAGTCCAGCGCCACCTCCTCCAGGTCGGCGTGCGGGACCACCTCGTTCACCGCGCCCATCCGGTGCATCTGCTCGGCGGTGTACTCGCGGCCCAGGAAGAAGATCTCGCGGGCGAACTTCTGCCCGACCTGGCGGGCCAGGTAGGCCGAGCCGTAGCCGCCGTCGAACGAGCCCACGTCGGCGTCGGTCTGCTTGAACCGGGCGTGCTCGGCGCTGGCCAGCGTGAGGTCGGCGGTGACGTGCAGGGAGTGGCCGCCGCCCGCCGCCCAGCCGGGGACGACCGCGATCACGACCTTGGGCATGAACCGGATGAGCCGCTGGCACTCCAGGATGTGCAGCCGCCCGGCGCGGGCCGGGTCGACGGTCTCCGCGGTGTCGCCGGAGGCGTACTGGTAGCCGGTGCGCCCGCGGATGCGCTGGTCGCCGCCGGAGCAGAAGGCCCAGCCGCCGTCCTTCGGGGAGGGGCCGTTGCCGGTGAGCAGCACGCAGCCGACGTCGGGGGTCTGGCGGGCGTGGTCGAGGGCCCGGTACAGCTCGTCGACGGTGCCGGGGCGGAACGCGTTGCGCACCTCCGGGCGGTCGAACGCGATGCGCACGGCGCCGGTGTCGACCGCGCGGTGGTAGGTGATGTCGGTGAAGTCGAACCCCTCGACGACCTGCCAGGCCGCGGGGTCGAAGATCTCGGAGACCTGGTCGGGCACGCCGCCACCCTACGGTCAGCCCTCGGCGGCTTGCTGGGCCTTCGCGTAGGCGAGCTGCAGGAAGTCGGCCCCGGTGGTCGCGGTGAAGGTCGCCGCGACCAGCCGGGTGGCCCGCGGGGCGAAGACGAAGCCGATCGCGAAGCCGGTGGAGATCCACACGTCCAGGCAGAACGGGCAGGTCAGCAGCTCGCCCAGGGAGTGGCGCAGGCCGCCGGCCGCGCGCACCTCCTCCATCACCTCGGCCGGCCCGCCGTTCCCGGAGTACCGGGTGAACGGGGCGCGCAGCGGCGCGGTCACCGAGTCCTTGCTGATCGTGCGGGACAGCTTGTGGGTGCCTGCGGCGAGCAGGGCGACGTCCCACGGCGAGATCGTCGCGGGCAGCCGCCTGCCGGTGAGCGCGGCCAGCCCGGCCGCGCCGGCGACCAGGGCGGCGAACACCGCCATCACCAGGACGTAGCCGCCCAGCGGGCGGTCGGCGCCGTCGCGGTGGGCGTCGGCCTCGGCCTCGGCCCTCGCCGCGACGTCGTTGCTGAGCTGGTTGCGGGTCATGCGGTCTCCTTCGTCGCAGCCCCGGTACCCCGGCTGGGCGCGCTCATGCCGTGCCCGGGCGAATCCGCCCGCCCGGCACCGGGCCGACGTCGTGCACCCGGCGCCCGCCCGCCAGCTCGGCGTGCCGCTGACCGGGGGAGACGCCCGCGGCGGCGGCCAGCCGGTCGGCCACGGCGCCGGTGACGAAGGCGTAGACGGCCTTGCCCGCGAGGTCGACCGCGAGCTCGTCGCGCGGCCAGGTCCACGGGGGCGCGCCGACCCCGGTCCAGTTCTCGACGATCTGGTCGGCGGTCAGCCGCACCACGGTGAACATCGACGACGCCCACGGCCCGCGCAGCCCGGCGAACGCCATCACCCCGCGCACCGCACCGACGCCCGCGGCCATCCCGACGTGCATGCCCCACATCCGCCGCTGCAGCCCGCGCCGGTCGGTGCCGCCCAGGCGCAGCACCCGTCCGGCGACCCGGCCGGGCACCTGGGAATCCGGGCGGCGCGTCAGCGCCTGCTCGAGCTTCTCCGCCACCGTCATCGCGGCGACCCCGGCCAGTCCCGCCGCCACCCCACTGCCCACCGCTCGCGCCAACATGGCGCCCGGATACCCAGCGCGGGGCCGATCAGCCGCGCATCCGCGACGACTCTGCGCCGTCCGCGTCGGACTACTGGCAGGATCACCGCCGTGCAGAGCCTCGCCAAGGGCGCCAACGCCCCGCTTCCCGCCGGCCCGGTCGCCGTGCGGGTCCGCGCCGCCGCCCCGGTCGACATCTCCGCGCTGCTGCTCACCGCGGCCGGCAGCGTCCGCAGCGACGACGACTTCGTCTTCTACAACCAGCCCTCGGCTGCGGGCGTGCGCTACCGCGAGGACGGCGTCGACGTCGACCCGGCGGCCGTCGAGGCGGCCATCGAGAAGGTGACGGTCACCGCCAGCCTGGACGGGCGGGGTCCGGCGAACTTCGGCGCGCTGGGCGGGCTGCGGATGGACGTCGAGGTCGCCGGCGCACCGGTGGTGTCCTTCGAGCCCGACGGCCTGAGCACCGAGACGGCGCTGCTCTGCGTGGAGATCTACCGCCGCGGCGACCAGTGGAAGGTGCGCGCGGTCGGCCAGGGCTACTCGGCCGGGCTGGGCGGCATCGCGAAGGACTTCGGCATCTCCGTCGCCGACGACACCCCCGAGCCCACCCCGCCGCCCGCGCCCGCCGCGGCCCCGGCCGCCGCCCCTGCCGCCCCGGCCGCCGTCGCCCCGTCGCAGCCGGCCGCCGCTCCGGCCGCGTCCGGCGGGAAGCTCGACCTGAGCAAGGGCAAGGTCTCGCTGGCCAAGCGGCAGACCGTCTCGCTGACCAAGGGCGCCGGGACCCCGCCGCTGCGCCGGGTGAGGATGGGCCTGGGCTGGGACCCGGCCAGCCACGGCCGCAACGTCGACCTGGACGCCTCGGCCATCGTCATCGGCGCGCGCGGCAAGAAGGTCGACTCGGTCTGGTTCATGAGCCAGAACGCCTGCAAGGGCGCGATCGGGCACTCCGGCGACAACCTGACCGGCCACGGCGGGGGCGACGACGAGATGATCAGCGTCGACCTGGAGAAGCTGCCCCCCGACGTCATGGCGATCGTGTTCACGGTCAACTCGTTCCAGGGCCAGAAGTTCACCGACGTGCGCAGCGCGTACTGCCGGCTGGTCGACATCGACACCGAGACCGAGCTGGTCCGCTTCGACATCACCGAGTCGGCGCCGCGCACCGGCGTGGTGATGAGCGTGCTCAAGCGCAACGGAGCGGTCTGGGAGATGACCGCCATCGGCGAGTTCGAGGACGGCCGCACCGTGCGCTCGATGTACAAGGTCGCCGAGCGCATCGTGGGCGGGCTGGGGCCGGGCTGGTAGTACTGCCCCATGGAGCGGCTGGGGCAGACCACGACGGTCAACGCCAGGGTGCTCGACGCCCTGCGGGCCGCCGTCGTCAGCGGTGAGCTGGCGCCGGGCACCCTGCACTCGGTGCAGACCCTGGCCACCCAGCTCGGCGTGTCCCGCACCCCGGTCCGCGAGGCGCTGATCAAGCTGGCCCAGCAGGGCATGGTGCGCTTCGAGCGCAACCGGGGCGTGCGGGTCCTGCAGACCTCCCTGCACGACCTGGAGGAGATCTTCGCGCTGCGGCTGCTGCTGGAGGTGCCGGCCACCCGCCGGGCCACCCAGCTGCTCGACGACGGCGGGCGCAAGGAGCTGCGCAAGCTGTTCCGGCAGATGCAGCGCGCCGCCGAGGCCGACGACGAGTTCCGGCTGTGGCAGTACGACCGCCGGTTCCACGAGGCGCTGATCGCCGCCTCCGGCAACACCCGGCTGGTGTCCTACGTCGACGGGCTGCGCGACACGGTGCTGCGCCAGGGCGTGTCCACCGCGGGTTCGTCGCGCTCGTTGGCCGACATCCTGGCCGAGCACGAGGTCATCCTCGACCGGGTGGAAGCGGGCGACGCCGACGGGGCCGCGGCCGCGATGCGCCGTCACGTGCTGCACACCGCCGAGCTGCTGATCGCGCAGGAGGGCGGCGGCACCGACGTCGCGCTCGACTGGGCCTGCCCCGCCCCCTGACGGCGGGACCTGGTCGAGCGGGTGGGCGCGCGTTGACGGGTGGAGTGCTACATGCCACCGTGACTCGATCTCCGGTGCGCGCCCCGGAACCCCGCCCACCCCTCCACCGTCGAAGGGAAGCCCATGGCCACCGCGAACAAGGTCACGATCCTGCCCTGCGGGGCGATGACCGCCGACCTGACGTGGCTGCTGCTCAAGCCCGGCAGGTCGATCACCGACCGCAGCTCGAAGAACAACCCCGCCCCCTGGGTCGACGTGCCCACGCACTGCGTGCTCGTCGAGACCGACGAGGGCCGCATCCTGTGGGACACCAGCTGCCCGCGGGACTGGGAGGAGCGCTGGGGGCCGACCGGGCTGCAGGAGTTCTTCCCCTACGACAAGGTCAGCGACTCGGAGTACCTCGACTCGCGGCTCAACCAGGTGGGCGTGGGGCTCGACCAGATCGACAAGGTCATCCTGTCGCACCTGCACTTCGACCACGCCGGCAACGCGAACATGTTCAAGGGCACGAACGCGAAGCTGGTCTGCCACGAGAAGGAGCGCGACTTCGCGTTCGGCTTCGAGGGCCTGTTCACCGGGGCCCACCTGAAGACCGACTACGAGGAGCTGACCTTCGAGACGGTCTCCGGCGACACCGAGATCGCCCCCGGCGTCACGCTGATCGAGACGCCCGGGCACACCGTGGGCACGATGTCGATGCGGGTGGACCTGCCCGACAGCGGCACCATGATCTTCACCTCGGACGCCGTCTACATGGGCGAGAGCTGGGGCCCGCCCGCCGTGCCCGCGGCGATCGTGAACAACCTGGAGGACTTCTACTCCTCGGTGGAGAAGCTGCGCGTCATCCAGGAGCAGACGAACGCGACGATGGTGTTCGGCCACGACGCCGACCAGATCCACCAGCTCCGCGTCGCGCCCGAGGGGGCCTACACGTGACAGCTCCCGACCTCACCGAGGAGACGATCTTCACCTGGGGCGCGCCGCCGCTGAAGTTCGGCGCAGGCGCCACCGACGAGATCGGCTTCGAGCTCAGCCAGTACGGCGTCAAGCGGGTGCTGATCATCACCGACGCGGGGATCAGCGCGATCGGCGTGCCGCAGCGCATCGCCGACAACCTGCGCCGCTACGAGATCGACTCGGAGATCTTCGACGGCGTGCACGTCGAGCCGACCGACGACTCGATGAACAAGGCCACCGAGTACGCCCGGGTGCAGGGCCCGTGGGACGGGTTCGTCGCGGTCGGTGGCGGCTCGGCGATCGACACCGCCAAGGCGATCAACCTGCTGACCAGCCACCCCGGCGAGCTGATGGACTACATCAACAAGCCGATCGGGAACGCCAAGGTGCCCCCGGGCCAGCTCAAGCCGCTCATCGCGGTGCCGACCACGGCGGGCACCGGCTCGGAGTCCACCGCGATGTGCGTGCTGGACATCCTGTCGATGAAGGTCAAGACCGGGATCAGCCACTGGCGGCTGCGCCCGACGCTGGCCGTCATCGACCCGCTGCTGACGCTGACGCTGCCCGCCGGCGTCACCGCGGCGTCCGGGATGGACATCGTCTGCCACGCGGTCGAGTCCTACACCGCGCGCTACTACACGACGTTCGACCGCAAGAAGCCCGAGGAGCGGGTCACCTACTGCGGCTCGAACCCGGTCTCGGACCTGTGGTGCGAGAAGGCGATGGGCCTGATCGCCCAGTCGTTCCGCACCGCGGTGCACGAGGGCGACAACCTCGAGGCCCGGTCGAACATGATGATGGCCGCGACGTTCGCCGGGATGGGCTTCGGCAACTCCGGCGTGCACATCCCGCACGCCAACGCCTACCCGATCGCCGGCATGGTCAAGGACTACCGGCCCGTGGGCTACCCGCAGGACGAGCCGATGGTCCCGCACGGGGAGTCGGTGTCGCTGACCGCGCCGGAGGCGTTCCGGTTCTCCTTCTCCAGCGCCCCGGAACGGCACCTGCGGGCCGCCGAGCTGATGGACCCGCGCGCCGACAAGGTCAACGACCAGCGCGAGCAGCTGCCCTCGGTGCTGGTGTCGCTGATGCGCGACATCGGCATCCCGAACGGGATCGGCGGGGTCGGCTACACCGAGGCCGACGTCCCCGACCTCGTCCCGGGCACGATGAAGCAGCAGCGGCTGCTGGCGACCTGCCCGAAGACGCCCACCGAGGACGACATCGCCGACATCCTCACCAAGTCCGTCGAGAACTGGTAGCCGTGCCGATCTACGTCTACCGCTGCACGTGCGGGCTGCGCTTCGAGCAGCTCGCCCCGTTCGACGCGGCCGCACCGCAGTGCCCGGACTGCGGCGGGGAGACCCGCAAGATCCCCGCCGGGTTCAGCCTGGGCGGGCGGGCCGACGCCGGGCTGAGCAAGGAGCAGATGCCCCAGACCTGGAAGGGCACCTACGCCGGCGACCGGGAGTACACCACCGGGCTGCAGCGCCAGTGGGAGCGCCGCCAGAAGCTGGAGGCCAAGCACCCGGAGCTGGCCGGTGACCAGCGCCCGATCATCGCCCACGAGGGCCGCTACCACGGCGCGCCGCTGCGGGCGGGCGACCCGGTGGTCGGTGGCGGTGCCGGCCACGGTCACGGGCACGGCCACGGGCATGGGCACGGTCACGGGCACGGGCATGCGGACAAGCCCGCGGCGAAGCCGGAGACCCCGGCCCCGACGTCGCCACCGAAGAAGCCGAGCAGCGGAGGCACCACCTGAACGACCGACCCAGCGCCCTGCAGCGCGACCTCGCCGCGGCCGTCCGCGGCGAGGTCCGCTTCGACACCGCGACCAGGGCCATGTACTCCGCCGACGCCTCCAACTACCGCCGCGTCCCGATCGGCGTGGTCGCGCCGGTCGACGAGGAGGACGTCGCCGTCGCGGTCGCCCTGTGCCACGCCCACGACGTGCCGCTGATGCCGCGCGGCGCCGGCACGTCGATCGGCGGGCAGGCCGTCAACACCGCCGTCGTGCTCGACTTCAGCCGGCACATGACCCGGATCCTGGAGATCGACCCGCAGGCCCGCACGGCCCGCGTGCAGCCCGGCGTCGTGCTCGACCGGCTGCGCGCCGCGGCCCAGCCGCACGGCCTGACCTTCGGCCCCGACCCGTCCACGCACAACCGCTGCACGCTCGGCGGGATGATCGGCAACAACGCCTGCGGCTCGCACTCGGTGGCCTGGGGCAAGACCGTCGACAACGTGCACGCCATGGACGTGCTGACCTACCGCGGCGAACGCTTGTCGCTGGGCACCGGGCAGGCCGCGGGCCGCATCCCGGACGCGCTGCGCGAGCTGGGCGGCAGGTACGCCGACACCGTCCGCAGCTCCTTCCCCGACCTCACCCGCCGCGTGTCGGGCTACAACCTCGACCAGCTGCTCCCGGAGAACGGCTTCGACCTGGCCAAGGCGCTGGTCGGCACCGAGGGCACCTGCGCGACGATGCTCGCCGCCACCGTGCGGCTCGTCGAGTCGCCGCCGGTGCGGGCGCTGGCCGTGCTCGGCTTCCCCGACGCCTACCTCGCCGCCGACCACGTGATGCCCATCCGCGAGCTGGGCCCGCTGACCATCGAGGGCATGGACGCCGGGCTGATCGCCGCGCTGCGCGCGTCGCGCCCGAACGAGACGGCGTCGCGGATGCTGCCCGCGGGCGCGGGCTGGCTCTACGTCGAGACCGGCGGCGCGACCCGCGCCGAGGCCGTCGCCGCCGCCGACGCCGTCGTCACCGCCATGAAGCCCTACGGTCCGTCCAGCCTCGTGGTCAGCGAGCCCGCGCGGATGCGGGCGCTGTGGCGGATCCGCGAGGACGGCGCCGGCATCGTCACCCGCTCCCCGGACGGCGGGGAGGCCTACCCCGGCTGGGAGGACGCCGCCGTCCCGCCCGAGCGGTTCGGCGCCTACCTGCGCGAGTTCGACGCCCTGCTCACCCGGCACGGCCGCCGCGGCGCCTACTACGGCCACTTCGGCGACGGCTGCCTGCACGTCCGCCTCGACTTCGACCTGCTGACGACGGGCGGCGTGGCCGGCTTCCGGGCGTTCATGGAGGACGCCGCCGACCTGGCCGTCGCGCACGGCGGCTCGCTGTCGGGCGAGCACGGCGACGGCGTGGCTCGCGCCGAGCTGCTGCCCCGGATGTACCCGCCGGAGGTCATCGGGGCGTTCGAGGAGTTCAAGGCGGTCTGGGACCCCGACGACCGGATGAACCCCGAGCGCGTCGTGCGGCCCGCGAAGCTCGACGACGACCTGCGGGTCTTCGTCGGCATGCCCACCCTGCGCGACGAGCCGGAGCTGGCCTTCGCCCACGACCGCGGCTCGTTCACCCGCGCCACCCGCCGCTGCCTCGGCGTCGGCAAGTGCATCAGCGCGAGCGGCGGCGTCATGTGCCCCAGCTACCGCGCCACCGGCGAGGAGATGCACTCCACCCGCGGCCGGGCCCGGCTGCTGTTCGAGATGGCCTCCGGCGACGTCATCACCGGCGGCTGGGACTCCCCGGAGGTCGGCGAGGCCCTCGACCTGTGCCTGTCCTGCAAGGGCTGCAAGAGCGACTGCCCGGTCGGGGTGGACATGGCCGCGTACAAGACCGAGTACCTGGCCCAGCGCTTCCGGGGGAAGCGGCGCCCGGCGTCGCACTACTCGATGGGCGCGCTGCCCCGCTGGATGGGCCTCGTCGGCCGGCTCCCGGCCGGCGCCGTCGCCGCCCTCAACGCCGCCGCCCGCAGCCCCCTCGCGGCCGTCGCGAAGCGCCTCGGCGGCATCGACCCGCAGCGGTCCATCCCCCCGATCGCCCCCACCCCCTTCACCCGCTCGGCCTCCCCCGCCCGTCGTCGTCTCGCGCTCCGGTTCAGGAAAGCCACGATGCTGCCCCCACAGGGCGGGAACGTGGCTTTCCTGAACCAGGGCGGGGGCAATTCGGCGGGGACGCGGGGGCGGGTGCTGCTGTGGCCCGACACGTTCACCAACCACTTCGACCCCGCCGTCGCCGCCGACGCCGTCGCCGTGCTGGAGAGCCTGGGCTACACCGTGGAGATCCCGCCACGGGACGTCTGCTGCGGGCTCACCTGGACCTCGACCGGCCAGGTCGACACCGCGCGCCGGGTGCTGCGGCGCAGTCTGCGCACCATCGAGCCGTGGCTGCTGGCCGGGGTGCCGGTGGTGGGGCTGGAGCCCTCGTGCACGGCGGCGCTGCGCTCGGACGCCGGGGAGTTGCTGCCCGACGAGCCGCTGGTCGCGGTGCTGCCCGAGCGCGTGCGGACGTTCGCCGAGCTGCTCGCCGGGCACGTCGACGAGCTGCGGGGCGCGGTGGCATCGCCCGGGCGGAAGGCGCTGGTGCAGGTGCACTGCCACCAGCACGCCGAGCTGGGCACCGAGGCCGACCGGGCGGTGATGGCGGCGCTGGGCATCGACGCCGAGGTGCTCGACTCGGGCTGCTGCGGGCTGGCGGGCAACTTCGGGTTCGAGAAGGGCCACTACGAGGTGTCGATGGCGTGCGCGGAGCGGGTGCTGCTGCCGGCCGTGCGCGCCGCGGCGCCGGACGTCGAGGTCCTGGCCGACGGGTTCAGCTGCCGCACGCAGCTGCGCCAGGCCGGCACCCGGGAGCCGGTGCACCTGGCGACCCTCGCCGCCCGCGCGCTCCAGGTGGGCACCGCCCGCTCCTGAGAGCGCGTAGACCAGGCGCTCGGGGCCGGGCGCAGCGGGAAGCAGCTCGGCCGGCGCGTCGCGGTGTCCGTAGCCGAGCGCCCCGAGCCGGGCGACGACCTCGCGGGCGTAGTAGACGACCGCGTCGACGAGATCGCCCCGACCGGCATCTTGTCAACGTCTAGATATGGGAAGTTGTCGCGCTCCGCCGCGCAGGCGATCATTGCGCCCGTGGGGGACACAGCGCTGGTGCTCGGCGGCGGCGGCATCACCGGGATCGCCTGGGAGCTGGGCATGCTGGCCGGCCTGGCCGAGCACGGCGTCGACCTGACCACCGCCGACCTGGTCGTCGGCACCTCCGCGGGCTCGGTCGTCGGCGCCCAGATCGCCACCGGCGTCGACGTCGAGGAGCGCTACGCCGCGCAGCTGGTCGACCCGACCGGCGAGATCGCCGCCCGCCTCGGCCGGGCCACCCTGGCCCGCTTCGCGTTGGCCGTCGTCGGCCCGCGCGACCCCCAGCAGGTGCGCGCGCGGATCGGTGGGGTCGCGCTGCGCAGCCGCACCGTCCCCGAGGCCGAGCGGATCGCGGTGATCGCGAACCGGCTGCCCGTGCACGAGTGGCCCGAGCGCGCGCTGCGCGTCACCGCCGTCGACGCGCGGACCGGGGAGTTCCTGGTGCTCGACAAGGACTTCGGCGTGCCGCTGGTGCACGCCGTCGCGGCCAGCTGCGCCGTGCCCGGCGTGTGGCCGCCGGTGACCGCGGGCGGGCGCCGGATGATCGACGGCGGGGTGCGCTCCCCGGTCAACCTCGACCTGGCCGCCGACCACGGGCGGGTGGCCGTGCTGGCCCCGCAGGCCCGCGGGCTGTCCGCGGGCGGCGGGGTGGCCCGGCAGGCGGCGGCCCTGCGCGCGGCCGGGGCGCGGGTCGTCGTGGCCTCGCCCGACCAGGCCGCCACCCGGGCCATCGGGCGCAACGTGCTCGACCCCGCGCGCCGGGCCGCCGCCGCCCGCGCCGGGCGCGCCCAGGCCGCCGCGGCCGTGGCGGAGTTCGACCGGATCTGGCGGTCCTGACCGGGGGCACTTTTGCCGGACCCGATCTCCGGGTACGACCCCGGTCATGGTCGACGTTCCGAACGTCCGTCTGAACAACGGCGTCGAGATCCCCCAGTTCGGCTTCGGCGTGTTCCAGATCCCGCCGGAGCGCACGGCCGAGATCGTGCGCACCGCGTTCGAGGCCGGCTACCGCCACATCGACACCGCGCAGGGGTACCGCAACGAGGAAGGGGTGGGGCAGGCGGTCCGGGAGTCCGGGCTGTCGCGCGACGAGGTCTTCATCACCACGAAGCTGGACAACAGCCGCCACGGCGACCCGGTGCCTGCGCTCGAGGAGAGCCTCAAGCGCCTGGGCACCGACCACGTGGACCTGTTCCTCATCCACTGGCCGCGCCCGCGGCACGACCAGTACGTGCAGGCGTGGAAGGGCCTGGAGCAGCTGCTCGCCGACGGTCGCGCGCGTGCGATCGGGGTGTCGAACTTCCAGGTGCCGCACCTGCAGCGGCTCGCGGAGGAGACCGGCACCGTGCCCGCGGTCAACCAGATCGAGCTGCACCCGCGGCTGCGGCAGGCCGAGCTGCGCGCCTACCACCGGGAGAACGCCATCGCGACGGAGGCGTGGAGCCCGCTGTTCCAGGGCGGCGACCTGCTCGACGAGCCGGTGCTGGCCGACATGGCCGCCCGCCACGGCAAGACCCCGGCCCAGGTGGTGCTGCGCTGGCACGTCCAGCTGGGCAACATCGTGTTCCCGAAGTCGGCGACGCCGGCCCGCATCGCGGAGAACATCGACGTGTTCGACTTCGAGCTCTCCGCGCAGGACGTGGCCGCGATCGACGCGCTGGACACCGGCACCCGGCGCGGCCCCGATCCGGACACGTTCGGGTAGCCGCCGTTCGGAGCACGCCGTTCGTCCGGCGCGCGGGGGCGCCGCCCATCGCGCACAGGGCCCCACCCGTCGGCCCGGCGGCCTCACGCGCTGCGGGGCCGGCGGGGCTCGCCTACCGTTGAGGCCCATGTTGGCAATCACCGATACCGCGGCAGAGGCCATCAAGTCCTTGACCACCGATGCGGAGCTGCTCGACGGGGGCGGCCTCCGGATCGCGGCACCGGACCCGGACGAGGGCCTGGAGCTCTCGCTGGCCGGGCGTCCCGACGCCGACGACGTCGTCCTCTCGGGCGACGGCGTGGCCGTCTTCCTGGAGCCGCTGGCCGCCGAGGTGCTCGACGACAAGATCCTCGACGTCCAGCCGGTCCCGACCGACGACGGCCAGGAGGAGCTGCGCTTCGCCATCGGCCAGCAGCAGGCCGGGTCCCTGGCGTAGCGGTGTGATCCGGGCCCACCGAGCCGAACGACCCGAGTAGTCCGCCCGACTCCGACTCCCGAGCCCACGTCCGACGGGGCGGTGCGACCGGCCACCAGGCCGGCGGCGCCGCCCCGTTCGTCACGTCCGGACCCGTTCCAGCACGGCGTCGAGGGGGCGGGGGACCCGGTCCGGGGCCAGCGCCTCCACCAGCAGCCGGGCGTAGTGGATCTTGCGGCCGCCGCGGCTGCCCAGGAACCGGTGCAGCTGCGCCGCCGCCGACCGCTCGCGCTGGGCGGGCTGGTGGCGCAGCGTCCGCAGCGCGCCGAGCTCGCCCTCGGCGGCCACCACCCGCTCCACCGCGGCCACGCCGAGTGCCCTGATCAGCTCGTCCTCCAGGTCGGTGTCGCAGACGAAGAAGCCCAGCCCCTCGACCTGCGTGCGGCTGGTCGGCGTGCCCAGGCCGGTCCGCGCCAGGTGCCGGCGGACGTGGCGCTCCTCGCCCGCGTCGCACAGCCCGGCCACGGTGATCCCGCAGCCGGTGGGGCCGAACCGGTCCAGGAAGTGCCCGATGTTGGTGATACCGCCCATGGCCAGCACGGCGACGCCCTCCGCGGCCAGGTCGCGGCCGCGGAGGACGGCCAGGGCCAGCAGCGCGGCCCGGTCGCTCTCGCCCTCCAACAGCACCACCGCCCGCGTGCCGTGCGCGAGCTCGACGCCCGTGGCGGTGGAGCTCACTCCCGGACCAGGTGGACGAGTGCGGCGTGGTCGGGGTGCAGCGCGGGCGGCGGCACCCCGACGGCGCCCAGCACGCGCCCGGAGTGGACCAGCCCGCCGGCCTGCCAGGACGGCCGCGACTGCCCGGAGATCGGCTCGCTACCGGCGCCGGGCCCGACCGGGACCAGCCGGTAGGCGGCGTCGGGGTCGAGGCCGGGCAGCCGGACCGGTCCGGGCGGCCAGGTCAGCGGCCGCTCCATCATCACGAACGCGAACAGCGCCGCGGACCGGTCCGGCGCCACCACCCCGTGCGCCCACAGCGCCGGGTCGGGGTGGTCGACGCGCACCGTGCGCCCGCCGTGCAGCAGCGGGCGGAACCGCTTCGCCAGCGCCACCCACCCCGCCAGCTCGGCCAGCTCCGCCGCGGAGCAGCCGGTGACGTCCCACTCGATCCCGAACGAGCCGAACAGCGCCGTCGCCCCGCGGAACGACAGGTCGTGGGCGCGCCCGGTGGAGTGCGAGACCGGGCTGCCGACGTGGCTGCCGACCAGCTCGGGCGGCAGCAGCTGACCGGTCCAGCGCAGGATCCGCTGGCGCTCGTGGGGGTCGATGCAGTCGCTGGCCCAGATCCGGTCGGTGCGCTGCAGGACGCCCAGGTCGGCGCGGGCCCCGCCGGACGAGCACGACTCGATCTCCAGGCCGGGGTGCGCGGCGCGCAGCTCGTCGAGCAGCCGGTAGACCGCCAGCGTCTGGGCGTGCACCCCGGCCCGGTGGGTGGCGGTGGAACCGGCGTCGACGAGGTCGCGGTTGTGGTCCCACTTCAGGTAGGCCAGGTCGTACTCCGCGACCAGCGCGGACAGCCGTTCCAGCAGGTAGGTGTGCACCTCGGGGCGGGCCACGTCGAGCACCTGCTGGTGGCGCGACGGCACCGGCAGCCGCCCGCCCGTCTGCAGGATCCAGTCCGGGTGCTCGCGGGCCAGCCGGGAGTCGGGGTTGACCATCTCCGGCTCCACCCACAGCCCGAACTGCATCCCGAGCGCCCGGACCCGGTCGACGAGCGGGTGCAGGCCGTCCGGCCAGACCGTCGGGTCGACGTACCAGTCGCCCAGGCCGGCGGTGTCGTCGCGGCGGCCCATGAACCAGCCGTCGTCGAGGACGTATCGCTCCACGCCCAGCTCGGCGGCCACCTCGGCCAGGCGCAGCAGCCGGTCGAGGTCGTGGTCGAAGTAGACGGCCTCCCACGTGTTGAGCACGACCGGGCGCGGCGAGCGCGGGTGGCCCGGGCGGGCCCGCAGGTACTCGTGCACGCGGGCGGCGGCCTCGTCCAGGCCGTCGCCGTGGGTGGCGTAGAGCCACGGCCCGACGTAGCCCTCGCCCGGCCCGAGCACGACCTCGCCGGGCAGCAGCAGCTCGCCGCCGCTGAGCAGGGTGTCCCCGGTCGCCGTGCGCTCCACAGCGGAGCGGTGGTTGCCGCTCCAGCCGACGTGCAGCCCCCACACCTCGCCGGCGCCGAACCGGAACCCCGCCTCCCCGGCGAACAGCACGGTGGCCGCGTCCGGCCCGGTGCGCCCGCGCCGGTTCTCCCGCAGGTGGACCCCGACGGTGAGCGGGCGGCGCTGCGGCGCCCGCTCCCGCGACCACCGCCCGGCCTGGTCGAGGACCTCGGCGGCGACCGGCGGCACCGGGAGCGCGAGGTCGAGCCGCTCCAGCGCGTACGGGCCGGCGCCGGTGTTGCGCACCTCGGCCCGGCAGCGCAGCAGGCCCGACGCGAACAGCTCGACCTCGACGTCCAGGTCGAGCCCGGCGGCCGGGTCGGTGTGCCGGACCCGCAGCCGCTCGCCGCCACCGGACGGCGTGACCCGGTGGCCGGTGCGGCGGAAGCGCGGGGACCAGGCGTCGCCGTCGCGGTGCCCGAGCAGGCCCGGCGCGCCGACCCAGCCGGTCGCGGCCTCGGGCAGCATCCCCACCCGTTCCGCGACGTCCGGGGCGTTGTGCCCGGCCATGGGGGTCAGCCCGGTTGCCAGGTCGCGCAGGGCGGCGGGGTCCAGCGGGCCCAGGTCGGTCCCCCAGTGCAGGACGACGGGCGGCCCCACGACGGGCAGGTCGAGCACCAGGGACACCCCGCCTGCCCGCAGGTGCAGCGGATCGCTCGGCCCCGGTTGAGGGGAGGTCGGTGAGGGGAGCGGCACCGGTCCACCGTGCCGTGCCGGGCGCCGGTTGGGCTAGTGGTCGCGGTCGGGCGAACCTCCGACCCGGGCCACTGGCACCGGCCGTGCGCCGTACCCGTCCGTCACGGCGATGCGGCCGAAGGCGCATCCGACGGGCGTTGGATAGCCTAGACGGGGTAGCTCCCGCTGCGCAGCGGATACCGTCCCGGGCTGCCCACCGCGGCCCGTCGTCGGGGAAGGGGAACGCGTGGCCCGGGTCACCATCACCGAGATCGCCCGCCGGGCCGGGGTGTCGAAGGGCGCGGTGTCCTACGCCCTCAACGGCCAGCCCGGGGTGTCCGCGTCCACCCGCGCCCGGGTGCTGAGGGTCGCCGCGGAGCTGGACTGGGTCCCCAACAGCGCCGCCCGGATGCTCTCCGGCGCCCGCACCGACACCATCGGCCTCGTCCTGGCCCGCGGGGCGACCCGCGAGCCGTCGGTGCTCGAGTTCGTGGCCGGGATGGAGACCGTGCTGGCCCGGCACGCGCAGGTGCTGCTGCTGCGGATGGCGTCCGGGGTCGACGAGGAGGTGGCCGGCTACCGCAAGTGGGCGTCCGAGCGGCGGGTCGACGCGGTGGTCGTCGTCGAGGTGCTGGTGGACGACCCGCGGGTGGCGCTGCTGGGCTCGCTCGACCTGCCCGCACTGGTCGCGGGCGACCCGGGGCTGGCCGGCGGGCTCGCGGCGGTGGGCGTCGACGACGGCGCGGGGGTCACCGCGCTCGTCGAGCACCTGGTCGGGCGGGGGCACCGCACCGTGGGATGGGTATCGGGCCCGGCCCACCTCGGCCGGGTGCACGTCCGGGAGCGGGCGTTCGCCGCGGCGGAGGGCATCGCCGTGCGGCAGCACGCCACCGACCTCACCGGCGGGGCCGTCGACGCGGCTACCCGAGAGCTGCTGGGCGGGGACGACCGCCCCACCGCGATCGTCTACGACGGCGGGCCGGCCGGGGTGGCCGGGCTGTCGGCGATCGGACGGCTCGGGCTGCGGGTGCCCGACGACGTGGCGGTGGTCGTATGGGGCGACTCGGCGGTGTGCGGGGTGACCGAGCCTGCGCTGACGGCCGTCGGGTGCGATGTCGCGGCGTACGGGGCGGCCGTCGGGGAAGGCGTGCTCGGGCTCGTGGGCGGACGCCTGCGCGGCGGGATGATGGGGGCGGTGCCGACGCTGCGGGTGCGGGACAGCAGCTGAACCCGGCCCGGGCCGCGGGGCCGAGTCAGGTCGAGGTCTCGGTGAGCGAGCCCGCGTCGACCACCCACCGGCGCGTCGAGCGCACGGTGTCGAGCATCCGCCGGTCGTGGGTCACCAGCAGCACGGTCCCCGCGAACGAGTCGACGGCCTGTTCGAGCTGCTCGATCGCGGGCAGGTCGAGGTGGTTGGTGGGCTCGTCGAGCACCAGCAGGTTGACCGCCCTGGCCTGCAGCAGCGCCAGCGCCGCCCGCGTGCGCTCGCCGGGCGACAGCGACGCCGCGGGCCGGGGCACGTGCTCGCCGGTCAGCCCGAACTTCGCCAGCAGCGTGCGCACGTCCGCGTCCGACCAGTCCGGCACGGCCTCGCCGAACGCCCTGACCAGGGGATCGGGACCGAGGAACAGGCCGCGGGCCTGGTCGATCTCGCCGACGCGCACCCCGGAGCCGAGGCCGGCCCGGCCCTCGTCGACGGGGATGCGGCCGAGCAGCGCGCCGAGCAGCGTCGTCTTGCCCGAGCCGTTGGCGCCGGTGATGACGATCCGGTCGGCCCAGTCGACCTGGGCGGTCACCGGGCCCAGCGTGAAGCCGCCCCGGCGCACGACCGCGCCGTCGAGCGAGGCCACCACCGCACCGGAGCGGGGGGCGGCGGCGATGCTCATCCGCAGCTCCCACTCCTTGCGCGGCTCCTCGACCACCTCCAGGCGCTCGATCATGCGCTGGGTCTGGCGGGCCTTGGCGGCCTGCTTCTCGCTGGCCTCGGTGCGGGTCTTGCGGCTGATCTTGTCGTTGTCGGTGGCCTTGCGGCGGGCGTTGCGCACGCCGGCGGCCATCCAGTTGCGCTGCATCTGGGCGCGGTCCTTGAGCCCGCCGAGCTTGTCGTCGTACTCCTCGTAGGCATCGCGGGCGTGCCTGCGGGCCACCTCCCGCTCGGCCAGGTAGCTGTCGTAGCCGCCGTCGTAGACGCCGACCCGCTGCTGGGCCAGGTCGAGCTCGACGATCCGGGTGACCGTGCGGGCCAGGAACTCCCGGTCGTGGCTGACGATCACGGTGGGGCCGCCGCGGCCGGTGCGGGCGCGCTCGGTGACGAACCGCTCCAGCCGCTCCAGGCCGTCCAGGTCGAGGTCGTTGGTGGGCTCGTCGAGCAGCAGCAGGTCGTAGCGCGACAGCAGCAGCGCGGCCAGCCCGGCCCGGGCCGCCTGCCCACCGGAGAGCCCGGTCATCTCCGCGGTGGCCGGGTCGACCGCGAGCCCGACGTCGGCCAGGACCTGGCCGGTGCGCTCGTCGAGGTCGGCGCCGCCGAGGGCGAGCCAGCGGTCGAGGGCCTCGGAGTAGCGGTCGTCGGCGCCGGGCTCCCCGGTGCCCATGGCCTCGGCCGCGGCGTCCATCGCCCCCTGGGCGGCGGTGACGCCGGTGCGCCGGGCCAGGAAGCCGGCGACGGTCTCGCCCGCGCGGCGCTCCGGCTCCTGGGGCAGGTGGCCCACGGTCGCGCCCGGCGGGCTCAGCGAGACCGAGCCCTCCTCCGGCGGCTGCTCGCCGGCCAGCATCCGCAGCAGGGTGGACTTGCCCGCCCCGTTCACGCCGACCAGCCCGAGGACGTCGCCGGGGGCGATGACGAGGTCGAGACCGGAGAACAGGGTGCGGGCGCCGTGACCGGCGGCCAGGCCGGAGGCCTTCAGGGTGGCGCTCATCTCGGAGTCCACGCTACCGGCCCGCCCCCACCCGCCCGCCCCCTCCCGCCAAGGGGTCGAGGTCCTCCCGAGGGGTGGGGGTGGGGGCGGGTCAGGTGGTGGCGCCGAGGAGGGAGACGGGGGCGCGGCGGGTGCCCGACCAGGTGGCCAGGGCGCTGGTGACCGCGGTGACCAGGTAGAGGCCGCCGGCCAGCAGGCCGATCAGCGCCCACGGCACGGCGAGGGTCGCCACCCCCGTCATCGTCGCGGTGAGGGCGAGCACCGCGATGAACGACCCGCCGGCGGCCAGCCCGCCGAGCAGCAGCCCGACGGTGGTCACCGCGGCCGACTCCAGCAGCGCGGCGCGCAGCACCTGGCGGCGGGTCAGGCCGGACAGCCGGGCGGTGGCGAACTCCGCCGGTCGCGGGGCCGCCCCGACGACGACCGCGTTCACCACGCCGATCAGCGCGTACAGCCCGCCCAGGCCCATGATCACGGTGAACACGGCGACGGTGGTCGTCTCGCGGGCGGCGGTGTCGGCGGCGATCCAGTCCGGCACTGTGGAGACCGTGCCGAGGGCGGCCAGCGCGGCCAGCACCCGGTCGCGGTCGGCGTCGGGGGCCAGCGCCACCACCGTGCGCGACGGGGCAGCGGCCAGTTCCGCGGCGGGCACCGCGTCGGCGGTCAGCAGCAGGTCGGCGCCGCCGCCGATGGCGTCGGGCACACCGGCGACGATCGGCAGCGGGCCCAGGTCGCTCCCGCCGACCAGGACGCCGACGGTGTCGCCCGGCGAGCCGGCGCCCGCGCCGGGGCCGGCCACCGCGACCCGTCCGCCGCGCAGCGCCTCGACGGCCTCGCGGCCCGGGTGGGCGGTCGCGTAGGCGGCCGGGTCGACGACCAGCGCCTGCCCGTCCTCGCGCTCGACGTCGTCGCCGGAGCCCCAGCTGACGGTGAGCGGCAGCACGACCTCGGTGGACGCCCACGCCACGCCGGGCAGGTCGGTGACGTCGCCGCCGACGGGGCCGGTGGCGTCGAGCACGAGGTCGCCCGCGGTCGCGCGGCGCTGCTCGGCCGCGCCGGCCGCGGTCGTGGAGGTCAGCATCGTCGCCTGCGCCAGCACCAGCCCGACCAGCACGATCACCGGAGCGGCGGTCGCCGCGGAGCGGCGCACGCCGTCGCCCAGCGCGGCCACGGCCAGCTCGCCGACCGGCCCGCGCACGGGGATCAGCCGGGCCACGACGGGCACCAGCAGCGGGCTCAGCGCGCTGAGCGCCACCGCCAGGCACAGCGCCGCGTTGCCGCCGAGGGCCTGGCCGCCCGCGGCGCCGCCGATCGGCGTCAGGATGACGAGCGCGATACCGCCGGCCAGGAACAGCAGCCCGGCCACCCAGCGGGTCGCGGTCATCACCCGGGCCGAGTCGCCGGTGTCGCGCAGGGCCTCCAGTGGCCGCACCCGGCCGGCCCGCCGGGCCGCGACCAGCACGCCGGCCAGCGAGACGCCGATCCCGACGCCCGCGCTCACCCCGAGGATCCAGCTGCGCCACTCGCCGTTGAAGCCGTCGGGCACCATGCCCAGCCCGACCAGCAGGCCCGACTGGAACCGGGTCGCGGCCAGCCCGACCGGGATCCCGGCGGCCGTGCCGATGATCGCGAGCAGCACGGCCTCGCCGACCAGCAGCCGCCGCATGGCGCCCCGCCCGGCCCCGACCAGCCGCAGCAGCGCCAGCTCCGGGCGGCGCTGGGCCACGGTGAACGCGAACGTCGAGGACACGATGAACACCGCGAGGAACGCCGAGAACGCCAGGGTCAGCGCGCTGAGCGTGACCGCGGTCGTGCTGCCCTCGACGAACGCGGCGCGGGCGGCCGGGGCGAGCCCGGCTGGCACCGGCAGGGTGGCCGCGGAGATCAGCACCAGCAGCGAGGACTGCACCAGCGCGACCCCGATGCAGACGGTCAGGGCGGCCCCGACGAACAGCGGCCAGCGCTGCCGGAACGTGGCCCGGCTCAACCCGAGCATCACGCCTCCAACCGGACGAGGCGGTCGGCGACGTCGTGGGCGCTCGCCCCGACCAGCCGGTCGGCGACCCGCCCGTCGCGCAGGAACACGACCGCCCCGGCGCGGGCGGCGGCCGCCGGGTCGTGGGTGACCATGACGATGGTCTGGCCGCGCGCGGCCATCGCGGCGAGCAGGTCGAGCACCGTGCGCGCGGATGCGGAGTCGAGCGCGCCGGTGGGCTCGTCGGCGAAGAGCACCTCGGGCCGGGTGACCATGGCGCGGGCGATCGCCACCCGCTGCTGCTGGCCGCCGGACAGCTCGCGCGGGCGGTGCCGGGCCCGGTCGCCCAGCCCGACCATGGACAGCGCCGCGCGGACCTCGGCCCGCGGCGGCCTGCGGCCGGCCAGCCGCAGCGGCAGCGCCACGTTCTGCTCGGCGGTGAGCGCGCCGATCAGGTGGTAGCCCTGGAAGACGAAGCCGATCCGCTCGCGGCGCAGCGCGGCGAGCTCGTCGTCGGAGGCGGCGGTGATGTCGGTGTCGCCCAGCCGCACCCGCCCGCCGTCGACGCGCTCCAGGCCGGCCGCGCAGTGCAGCAGCGTCGACTTCCCGGAGCCGGACGGCCCCATCACCGCCGTCCACGCCCCGCGCGGGAACTCGAGGTCCACCCCGTCGACGGCGCGGACCGCCGTCGGGCCGCGCCCGTAGGTCCGGGTGACCCCGTGCAGCGCGACGGCGGCCGCCGTGCCCGGGGCGGTGCCGGGGAAGCTCCCGGCGAAGGTCGTTGTGGTCACGGGAACCATCACACGCGTCCGGGCGTTCGGCCACACTCCGCCCGGCCCCCGACCCGGGGTGGGGCGCTCCCTACCCGGTGGGGTCGGGCGGCGCGGTGGGCGTGGCGGGTGGTGGGCGCGGGGCCGCCCTCCGCCGCGCCGCCCCGCCGGCGCCCTCGACGACGGTCCCCTCGGGGTTCGCCGCCGGGACCACGCCGGCCGCGTCGGCCGGGCCGGCCGGGCCGGCCGGGGCGGCCGGGCCGGCCGG
>NZ_JAGSOV010000036.1 GCF_023898865.1 Pseudonocardia humida | reverse complement strand
ACAACGCCCGCACGAACACGCTCGGTCTGCGCGCCACCGTCACCTCCCGCACTCGACGTGCGGGCAGCCTCCCGGGCTGATGCAGCGAGATCAATTACCTGGTGGGCTCAGCGTGTCGAGCCACTAGTCCCAGCGGAGTCGCTCGTCCAGGAGCTCGGTCTGGGCGGCATTGGCGGTGAGAGCCAGCGCGCGGCGGTCGGCTTCTCGTGCCTCGTCGGGCCGCCCGAGCGCGCGCAGGAACTCAGCCCGGGTGGCGTGGTAGAGGGCGTAGCGGTCGAGAGGCTCGGCGACAACGTCCAGCTCGCCCATCGCCGCGGCGGCGCCCCGGTGCTGCCGCACGGCGATGGCCCGGTTGAGGCGGGTCACCGGCGACTGAGCCAAGGCGAGCAGCATGTCGTAGAGGACGACGATCTGCGCCCAATCGGTGGCCTCCCACGACGGCGCCTCAGCGTGGCAGGCAACGATGGCGGCCTGCAGCTGGTAGGGGCCGGGCCTGCGGAGTGCGGCGGCGCGGGCGATGAGCCGGCCGGCGTCGGCGATGGCGTTGTGGTCCCAGCGGCTGCGGTCTTGGTCGCGCAGCAGCACCAAGCGCCCGTCCGCGTCGAACCGGGCCGCGGCCCGGGCCTCGTGCAGCCGGATCAGAGCGAGCAGGCCGAGCACCTCCGGCTCCCGGGGCAGGGTCCAGGCCAGTGCGGAGGCGAGCCACTCGGCGTCCTCGGCGAGCAGTGGCGATCGAGGCCACTCACTGATCGAGGACAGGTAGCCCTCGTTGTAGAGCAGGTAGATGACGGTCAGCACCTCGTCGAGCCGCTCGGGGAGTTCGACGTCGGTCGGGACGCGGTACGGGATGCCAGCCTCGGCGATCTTGCGCTTGGCCCGGGTGATCCGTCTGGCGACCGTGGTCTCCGGGACGAGGAACGCCGCGGCGATCTGCGCGGTCGTCAGCCCGCAGACGGTGCGCAGGGTCAGCGCGACCTGGGCCTGGCGCGGCAGGGCCGGGTGGCAGCAGGTGAACAGCAGGCGCAGGCGGTCATCCGGTTCGGCCGGCACGGGCCACTGGAGCCGTGCGAGCTTGTCGCGGTATCGGGCCTGGCGGCGCAGCACGTCCAGGCCGCGGCGGCGGGCCACGGTGAACAGCCAGGCATCGGGACGCTCGGGGATCCCGTCGACCGGCCAGCGCTGCAGCGCCGCCTCGATCGCATCCTGCACGAGGTCCTCGGCGGCGGCGAAGTCGCCGAGCAAGTGCACCAGCGAGGCGGCGAGCTGGCCCGCGTGCTCGCGCACGACGCGGGCCAGCTCGGCGTGCGTGTCGCTCATCGACCCACGCAGGGCGCTCAGGAACTCGCCGGACGCAGCTCGACGATCGGGCAGGCGGGCCAGCTGCGGGTCATGGCGATGGCCTCGTCCAGGTCCGCGACCTCGACCTCGACGTAGCCGCTGACGACCTCCTTGCCCTCCACGAACGGACCGTCGGTGATCTCGGCCCCGTCCTGGCCCAGCCGCACGGTCGTGGCGGTGTGCGCGGGCTGGAGGTGCGCGTGGTGAGTGATCTTGGCAGCGTGCGCGGCGAACCACTGGCCGACCTTCTCGTAGGCCGCCTCGCGTTCGGCCTCGCCCAGGCCCGCCAACTCGCGCGCGTACTCATCGGTCTCGACGAACATCAGCACGTACTTCACCGGATCAGCCTCCTCCTGCGTGGGCCGCTGCAGGCCTCTTCGCAGCCGGTCCCACCTACCTGACGTCCAGCGGGGTGGCGGATACGACAGCGCCCGGAAGAGATTCTCGACGGGGCCCCTGTCGCGTCACGCCGGCCGGACGGACGCTGCCGCAGGATCGCCGCCGGTGTGCCGGATCAACCGGTCGGCGACCGTCATGAACCCGGCGAGCGCGGCATGGTCGAGGTCGTCGAACGGGGCGTGCGCAGCGCGCCGTCTGGAGATGTTCCGTCCGCAGGTGCGGGAGCTGGTCGACGGGCTTCTCGACGACCTCGCCGCCGACCCTGCGCCGGTGGACTTCCACGAGGCGGTGTCGTTCCCGCTGCCGGCGCTGGTGATCTGCGAGCTGCTCGGCGTCCCCTACCGGGACCGGGAAGACTTCAGGCGCTGGTCCGACGACGCCGCGGACATGACCGACCGGGACCGATCCCTGGCGGGGCTCGCCGCGCTGTGGCAGTACCTGACCGAGCTGGTCGCCGCCAAGCTCGACGACCCCGGCGACGGCCGCCGGGGACCTGGTGATGCTCGGGCCGCAGCAGGCCGACGACAGCCCCGGCGTGATCGGCGAGCACGCCGGGTTCCACATCGCCCGCAACCCCGACCCGCACGTGACCTTCGGACACGGCTTGCACTTCTGCATCGGCGCTCCACTGGCCCGCCTGGAGCTGCAGGTGCTGGTCACCGCGCTGCTCGACCGGTTCCCCACCCTTTCCCTGGCCGTGCCCGTGGAGCAGCTGCAGACCCGCAGCGAGCTGCTCACCGGTGGCCTGGCCGCGCTGCCGGTGACGTGGTGACCGCGCCATCGGCGCGAGCGTTCCGGTCGCGGCCCTGCCCGACCTGCCCGCGGCCCTGATCGAGGCCCGTCGGGTGCTGCGCCCGGGCGGCTCGCTGCACTTCCTCGAACACGTCGTGGCCGACACCCCCGCGCTGCGGGCCGTCCAACGCGCACTCGACGCCACCGTGTGGCCACGGCTGCGCGGGGGGGCTGCCACACCACCACCGACCCCGTCGCCGCGATCACCGAGGCCGGGTTCACCATCACGGCACTGCGGGCGCTGCGCTTCCCGGACGCGAGTTCAGCCAGCCGACGACACCCCACGTCCTCGGCCGCGCCACCACCGTCGGCGTCGAGCGCGCACGCTGATCGCGTAGTGGCGCCGTCAGCATCCAGGACGCTCTGGTCGCCGCCTGCAGTCGCGGCAGCTCTGCAGCCGCGTATGCAACCCAGGTGAACGGCTACCGGCGACTGCTCCTCGTCGGTCGGGCGTGGGGGAACGGGGTGGTCACGATGCGGTGGCGACGGGCTGGTCGGCCAGGCGCCATTCGAGCATCCCCTCACTCAGGCGTGCTGCGCGTCGGCCGGCGGCAGTGAGGAGCCGGACCGCGTCGTGGGCGAACACGCAGTAGGCACCCCGGCAGTACGCCACCACCTCGGCATCCCGCGGTAGCTCGGCCAACCGCTCGGGCAGCTCGGTGATGGGGATCGACACCGCGCCGGGAATGTGTCCGGCCGCGAACTCCGACTCCGGGCGCACGTCGAGCACCACGACCTCGCCGGCCTCGGCCCGCCGCAGCAGCTCCTCACGGCCGACCTGCTCGGTGTCCTCACCACCCGCGGTTCCCAGGTAGCGGGTCCGGGCCACATCGACGTCCGGCACGTGCGCGGCGGCAACGGTGCGCAGCTGCAGGTAGAGCGCGGCGACGTCGGCGCCGGCGAGCCGGTAGCGGATCGTCGTGCCTTCCCTGCGCGTGGCGACCAGCCCGGCCTGTTTCAACGTCTGCAGGTGCGCCGAGGCGGTCGTCAGCCCCAGTCCGGCCACGGCGGCGAGATCGGCGACGCTGCGCGAGCCCTGCGCGAGCAGGTCGAGCAGCTCGAGACGCTTGCCGCTGCCCAGCGCCTTGCCCACCCGAGCCAGCTGCTCGAACAGCTCCACCTTGCGGGCCGCATCACCCATCGATTCCTCCAATAATCTATGGAACAGTGTAGAACGCGGTCGGGTGGGGCCACCAGACCAGCGATTCGACGGAGGTCAGGATGAGCGACGCCCCGACGCCGGTTCCCGCCGCTGCGGTGGAGCTGACCGCTCTGGTCAACGAGGGCCTGGGCAACTCCTGCTATCTCGTCGACCTCGGAGACGGCTCCGCCCTGGTCGTCGACCCTCCACGGGATCTGCGTGCGGTGCGAGCGGCCGCGGAGAAGGCCGGGCTGCGGATCCGCTTCGCCGCCGACACGCACCTGCACGCGGACTTCCTGTCCGGAGCGGTGCAGCTCGCCCACGACGACGGTGCAGCCGTGCTCGCCTCGACCGCGGGCCGGCGCGAGTTCGACCACCACGGGCTGGGCGACGGCGACCAGGTCGATCTCGGCGGCCTGACCGTGACCGCCCTCGAGACACCCGGCCACACCGACGAACATCTGTCGTTCGTGCTGGCCGACGGCGGCCGCGCAGCCGGGGTGTTCACCGGCGGCTCGCTGATCGTGGGCTCCGCCGCGCGCACCGATCTGCTCGGCGCCGACCGCACCGCGGAACTGGCCCGCGCCCAGTTCCGCTCGCTGCAGCGGCTGTCCGCTCTCCCCGCAGACACGGCGGTGTGGCCCACGCACGGGGCCGGCTCGTTCTGCTCGGCCCCACCCGGCGCGGCACGGACCTCCACCATCGGAGCAGAGCTGGCGACCAACCCGCTGCTGGGCATCGACGACGAGGACCGGTTCGTCGAACAACTGCTCGGATCGCTCGGCAGCTACCCGCCCTACTTCCTCCGACTGGCCGAGCTCAACCGGCGCGGGCCCGGGGTGCTCGACGCCGCCTCGGCCGGGCAGCTCGCGGAGCTTCCGGTGTCCGCGGTGCAGCGGCTGCGCGCCGACGGCGCGTGGGTCATCGACGCCCGCCCGGTGGGCGACTACGCCCGCGCGCACATCCCCGGTGCGGTGTCGATCCCGCTACGCGCGCAGTTCGCCACCTGGCTGGGATGGCTGGTCCCCGCCGACGTCGCCATCGTCATCGTGCGCAACCCCGACCAGGACCTCACCGAGTTGGTCTGGCAGGCGCTCACCATCGGCGTGGACCGCCTCGCCGGTGAGCTCGCCTGCGGCATCCAAGCGTGGAGCGCCGCCGGGCACCCCACCGCCGGCACCGCCCTGGTCCGGCCCGGACGGATCGACCCGGGACACCGCGTGCTCGACATCCGCCAAGAGCCCGAGTACGCCGCGGGACACCTGCCCGGCGCCGTGCACGTCGAACTCGGCGCGCTCGTCCACGGCGCCACCGAACTGCCCAACGCCCCGACCGTGGTGATGTGCGGGCACGGGGAACGCGCCGCCGGCGCCGCGAGCCTCCTCGAGCGCGCCGGGCACCGCGACCTGGCCGTGCTGGACGGCGGACCCGGTGACTGGGCCGCCGCCACCGGGCATTCCCTGGTCACCGGCCCGTGAGTATCCCGGCCGCCCCCGTGCCCCGGCCACTGCGGCTGGGTCTTCGCCAGAACCTCGCCCAGTTCGTGCTGCTCGTCGCGGTCAACGCGTTGGTCGGCGGCATGTACGGGCAGGAACGTCTCGTCCTGCCGCTGCTGGCCCGCGACGAGTTCGGGCTCACCGCCTACACCGGCGTGCTGACCTTCATCCTCGCCTTCGGCGCCACCAAGGCGATCGCCAACTACGCGGCCGGCACCCTGTCCGACCGCTACGGCCGCAAACCGGTCCTGGTCGCCGGCTGGCTGATCGCGCTGCCGGTCCCGCTGCTGCTGATCTGGGCACCCGGCTGGGGCTGGGTCATCGCCGCCAACGTGCTGCTCGGCCTCAACCAGGGCCTGACCTGGTCCACGACGGTCGTCATGAAGATCGATCTCGTCGGTCCGTCCCGGCGCGGCCTGGCCATGGGACTCAACGAGGCCGCCGGCTACCTCGCCGTGGCCGCCACGGCGATGGCCACCGGCTACCTCGCCGCCCGCCACGGGCTGCGACCTGAACCGTTCTACCTCGGCATCGCCTTCGCCGCCCTCGGACTCGGCCTGTCGACCCTGGCCGTGCGCGAAACCCGCGACCACGCCCGCCTGGAGGCCGCTTCCCACGCCGGCCGCGCGGACGGGCGTCATGCCCACCTGCACGCCGAGCTCAACAACCGGGAGATCCTGGCGCAGACCAGCTACCGCGAACCGGCGCTGTCCGCGGCCAGCCACGCCGGCATGGTCAACAACCTGATGGACGGCTTGGCCTGGGGCCTGCTCCCGCTGCTGTTCGCCGGCGCCGGACTCCCCGTCGCCCAGGTCGGCCTGCTCGCCGCGCTCTACCCCGCCGTGTGGGGACTCGGCCAACTCCTGACCGGCGCTCTGTCCGACCGCACCGGCCGCAAACCGCTCATCGTCGGCGGACAACTCCTGCAGGGCCTCGCCCTCGCCCTCGTCGCGCTCGGCGAGTCCTTCCCGGTGTGGGCCGTGGCCGTGGTGCTGCTCGGTGCCGGCACCGCGCTGGTCTACCCGACCCTGCTGGCCACGATCGGCGACGTCGCCCACCCCGCCTGGCGTGCCCGCGCAGTCGGGGTCTACCGGCTCTGGCGCGACGGCGGGTTCGTCGTCGGCGCCCTGGTCGCTGGGCTCATCGCCGACGCCTACGGGCTCGACGCCGCCGTCTGGGCCGTCGCCACCCTCACCACGGCCTCGGCCGTCGCCGTCGCCACCCGCATGTACGAGACCCACAACCGGGCGACGAGCCCAGGGAGTCCGCAGTGACAGCACAACCGCCCAGTACGCCGGCACCGAGCACTGACCCGACCAGTGGTCCTCTGGTCGTGGACGAGCCGCTGGAGCAGAGGCGCACGCTCATCGTCCTGGTCATCGCGCAGGTGTTCAGCGGCGCCGGGCTGGCCGCCGGGATCACGGTCGGCGCTCTGCTCGCGCAGGACATGCTCGGAACGACCAGCCTCGCCGGACTGCCCAGCGCCCTGTTCACGATCGGGTCCGCGGCCGCCGCCGTGACCGTCGGGCGCATCTCGCAACGTGCCGGTCGCCGCGCCGGCTTGACCCTCGGCTACGGCGTCGGCGCGATCGGCAGCGTCGGGGTCGTCCTCGCAGCCGTCCTGGACAACGTGGTGCTGCTGTTCGTCGCGCTGTTCGTCTACGGCGCCGGAACCGCCACCAACCTTCAGGCCCGCTACGCCGGCGCGGACCTGGCCCACCCCACACGACGAGGCCGCGCCGTCAGCACCGTGCTGGTCGCCACCACCCTCGGCGCGGTCGTCGGCCCCAACCTCGTGACGGCGATGGGCGACCTCGCCCGCACCTGGGGCATCCCACCCCTGGCCGGACCGTTCATCCTCGCCGGTGCCGCCTACGCCGCCGCCGCGCTCGTGCTGTGGGTTCTACTGCGCCCGGACCCGCTGCTGCTGGCCCGCGACGTCGCCGCCCGCCCGGACGCAGCACCGGAGGCAGCCGCCGCCGCAGTTGACGGGGAGTCCCAACGTCGAGTTGTGGTGACAGCGTCACTGGTGATGATCGTCGCCCAGCTCGTCATGGTCGCGATCATGACCATGACACCGGTCCACATGCTGATGCACGGTCACAGCGTTGCCGCCGCCGGCTTCGTCATCGCCGTCCACGTCGGCTCCATGTACCTGCCCTCGCCGCTGTCGGGATGGCTCGTCGACCGCTTCGGCCCCCGCATCGTCGCCGTCCTCTCCGGAGCGACCCTGCTCATCGCGGGGATCGTGGCCATGGCCGCTCCGGTCGAGTCCGTCCCCGTGCTGGCCGTCGCACTCGCCCTGCTGGGGCTGGGCTGGAGCTTCGGGCTGGTCAGCGGGACGGCGATGTTGGCCACCGCACTACCCCTCGCCACGCGGGCCAGGACTCAAGGCGGCGTCGACCTCTGGATCGCCGTCGCCGGCTCCGCCGGCGGCATGGCCTCAGGAGTCGTCGTGGCCTCCACCAGCTACTCCAGCCTTGCCATCGTCGGCGGGCTCGTTGCTGCGACGGTGGTGCCCATCGTTGCCGTTACCTCATCGCAGCGCGGCGGGCGCTGAGCTCGCTGCAGGCCGGGCCTACTGAGCATCAGCAGATGGCGGACTCATCCTCCGATGCGCTCGGCCGGCATCGCATGCCCCGGCGCGGACAGCTCCCCCACGACGCCACGGCGCCGGGCCAGCGCCATCAGCAGGGACTCCACCGGCCCCTCGACGATCGGCCCGCTCCCGGTAGACCGATCCGGATCGGTCGCAGCCGACGTCAGGCCCTTGATGCGCTGCTCCGCGCCGATGGTCGGCGCTGCACGGGCGAAGTCCAGTACGCACAGCAGCCGATCAGCGGGGATCTGGCGAGGCAGGGCCGGCGGGCGGCGGATGTCCTGGTGGTGGATCGTGCCGTCGGTCAACGCGATCCGCCCGCCGAACCCCGCTGTCAGCCCTCGCGGGTCTGGGTGAGCCCGCACCAGCGCGAGCAGCTCATCGGGGCTGCGGTCGGCGTAAGCGTCGACCCGATCCGGTTGGTCCGCCCGGGGACCACCCCACCCCGCAGGAACCGCCCGATCAACCCGACCGTGCTCAGTTCCTCGAAGGTTCCGGGCAGCGCGATCGCGATCCAGGGCGCCGGTCGCGTTACCGTCGAGGACAACCTCGTCCACCACATCGGCACCGAGTACCGCGGCTCGCCCGCCGTGCTCGTGGTGCAGCCGGAAGACGTCACGGTGGCGCACAACGAGATCCATGACGTGCCTCACAACGGCATCGTGATCACGGGCGGCGAGAGGGCCAGGGGCACCCAGGTGGTCGCCGAGGTCGCTCGCCGCGGCGGTGCGGTTCCACACTGTGGTGAATCGGCGCCGCGCAGGCGCGCGGTCATCGCCGATCCCATGGCGCCGGGGCCGAGGACGCTGATGGTGTCCTCGGGCATGGTGGTTCCTCTGGTGCAGGAGGCTCTGCGTTCCCCGGGTCAGTGGATGGTGAGGCGCTCGATGACGCGGACCCAGTCGCTGTCGCCGTGGCCGGTGGCCGCGAGTTCGTCGAGGAGTTTCCGGTGGGGCTCGAGGAGGTCTGCTCGCACGCCCTGTTCGCGGCTGGCGGTGATGAGCGAGGCGATGCCTGCGCGGTCGAAGTCGACGCTCTGGCCGCCGGTGTCGTAGGTGCCGCCGTCGACGATGGCGGCGAGCTCCCTGCCGTGGGGCAGCATCCGCGTCAGCCAGGCTCGGACTTCCTCGGCGGTCGTGACCGCCGGGACGCCGACGGTGCGCATCATGGCGATGGCCTGGACGTAGCCGAGGACCATCAGATCCATGGCCGAGAGCAGGGCCATGTCCTTGAGCGAGGCGAGTCCGGCGTCGGTTCCCTCGAACTCGACGGTGCCGAGGGACTCGAGGGCGGGCTTGGCGGCGGCATGGGCCCGTTCGTCCCCGGAGTAGAGCAGACGCGCGCTCTGGTCGCCGATCATGCTGGGGACGGCCATGATGGCGCCGTCGAGGTAGGCGATGCCGTGCTCGGCGGCCCAGGCGGCGGTCTCGCGGGCTTGGCCGGGTGTCGTGGTGGTCAGGTTGACCACGGTCTTGCCTTCGAGCTCGGCGGAGACGGGTTCGAGGCGTTCCCGGACGCCGGCGTGGTCGAGGAGGACCACGAGGACGAGATCGCTCGCGTCGACCGCCTCGGCGATGCTGGCGGCAGCGGTCGCACCGGCCTCGGCGTGTGGTCCGATCCTGGCCGCGGTGCGGTTCCAGACGGTGGTGGCGTGGCCGGTCTCGCGAAGACGGGTCGCGATGGCGGATCCCATGGCGCCGAGTCCGAGGACGGTGACGGGGGGTTCGGACATGGTGTGCCCCTTGCTAGGCGGCGGTGCCGCGGAGGATCCGGTAGACCGGGACGGCGCTGCCGGCCCGCGCGCTGGCGTCGAGGGCGCGCTGGTAGTAGTCCTGGATGGTGCGGGTGAGCGCGGCGTCGACGCCGACTTCCTCGGCCGCGTCGATGACGTGCTGGGCCCCGGCGTGCATCATCCTGAGGTTCGCGGTGTCGCCCCAGCCGCCCTGCTTCGCGGCGGCCGCGAAGTAGGCCATGAAGTCCCGGTAGCTCTCGGGTGAGGCCTGCGAGAAGGCGACGAAGCGGTCGACGTCCTCCCCCGCTGCGTCGATGATCGCCACGGCCTGCTCGAAGGAGATCAGGAACGCGTGGAACTGCGCGAGCCCGGCCTGGTAGTAGAGCTGGGCCAGGCCGTGGTCGGTCCCGAGGTACTCCACGCCCGGGACGAGGACCTCCAGCAGCGGGCGGTGCGCCTCGTAGAGGGCCTCGGGGCCGCTGACGTAGAGGCGGGAGGCGGCGTGCTTGAGGTCGTCGCTCTGGGTCATGTAGGCGCCGGTGAGGAAGTCGGCCCCGCGGCCGGTGACCCACTCGGCGCCCTTGCGGGTCTTGGCCGGGGAGTCCGAGGAGAGGTTGACGACCGTCTTGCCGGTCAGGTCGGCCGGGCCCTGTTCGAGGACGCCGTACATGGCGTCGTAGTGGATCAGGGAGAGCAGGACGGTGTCGTTGGCGGCGATCGCTTCGGCGACGGTGTCGGCCGGGGTGGCGCCGAGCTCGACCATCGCGTCGATCTTGGACCGGGTGCGGTTCCACACGGTCACGTCGACCCCGGCTGCGAGGAGTGCCTTGACCGTGGCCTGGCCCATCGGGCCGAGGCCGATCACGGTGACGGAATTGTCGGCGGACATGGTGCGCCCCTCCAGGAATGGTGGTTGCTCGGTACTCGCTCCGGATCGATCCTCGGCCGGCCCGGGTAGGCTTCCAAGACCGCACTTCCAGGTGGGGTTGCTTACCGAAACGTTCGGAACGAGGTCGGAGGGGGCGCGATGCAGGCGATGCGTGACGCAGATCAAACCTGCGGCATGTCGGTCGCGATCGACGTCGTCGGCGGCAAGTGGAAGATGCACCTGATGTGGGTGCTCGCCGAGGGACCGGTCCGCTTCGGGCAGATCCGGCGCAAGCTCGACGGGGTGAGCGAGAAGGTGCTGGCCGAGAACCTGCGGCAGCTGGAGGCGAGCGGGGTGGTGCACCGGGAGCTGTACGCGGAGGTGCCCCCGCGCGTGGAGTACTCGCTGACCCCGCTCGGCGAGTCGCTGAACGAGGCGCTGGCGCCGCTCGAGGTCTGGGGAGACGTGCACCGCGACGCGGTGGCGTCGCGGTCCGGGATGGCTGGGTCCTAGCCGCTCTCAAAGGGTGTGGGTAACGTGTGGGTCGATCTTGGATCTGACCCTGCGCATCGCCCCTGACCTGGGGCTTTGCTCCTCCGGTTGGACTCGAACCAACAACCCTGCGATTAACAGTCGCATGCTCTGCCAATTGAGCTACGGAGGACCGTCTGTGTCGGGGACTCGCCCCGTTGGCGGTACGAACTCTAGCGCACCCCCTCCACCGCTATCGCGACCCCCCTGCCCGCACCGCGCACCCTCCACGGGCCTGCGGCAGGATGGGCGCGACCGCACAGACGAGCCGGGAGACGCTATGTGGAAGTTCCTGCTGGGCGCGGCCGTCGGCTACGTGCTGGGGGCGAAGGCGGGCCATGAGCGCTACGAGCAGCTCAGGCGCACCTACGAGCGCTTCGCCGACCACCCCGCCGTGCAAGGGGCCGCGGGGGTCGTGCGCGCCCGGGTCGAGGCGCGGGTCGAGGAGCAGCTCACCGGCGGCAGGCACGAGGTCGAGCCGGCCGCGGGCTCGCCGAACGGCAGGCGCCGCTGACGGTCAGCCGCGGGCGGTGCCCGCGCCCTGGCCCGCGGTGCGCGGGGCGGACCAGCCGGCCAGGTAGGCCGGGACGTCCACCGGGGCCAGGGGGCGGGAGAAGTGGAAGCCCTGGGCGGCGTCGCAGGCGGCCTCGCGGGCGCGGGCGAGGTGGTCGGAGGTCTCCACCCCCTCGACGACGACCAGCAGCCCGAGGGTGCGGCCGAGCTCGGCCACCGCCTTGACCAGCGAACCGTCGCGGGTGGTGACGAAGTCGAGCAGCGTCCGGTCGATCTTGAGCAGGTCGGCGGGCAGCCGCATCAGGCACGACAGCGACGAGTAGCCCGCGCCGAAGTCGTCGACCGCGATCCGCACCCCGGACGCGCGCAGCCCGGAGATCTCGGCGGCCACCCGGTCGGAGTCCTCCAGCGCGGCGCTCTCGGTGATCTCCAGGACCAGCGCGCCCGCCGGGAGGCCGCTGTCGGCCAGCGCCTCCTCGACGTCGGCGGTCAGCCGGCCGGAGAGCACCTGCTGCATCGACACGTTGACCGCGACCGACAGCTCGCCGTGGCCGGGCAGCGCGCGCCAGCCCCGGGTCTCGCGGCACGCCGAGCGCAGCACGGCGCGACCGATGTCGGCGATGGTGCCGGTCTCCTCGGCGACGGCGATGAACTCCTCGGCGGGCACCTGCCGGCGGCCGTCGGGGCGCCAGCGGGCCAGCGCCTCCAGCGTGGTGGGGCGCAGCGTCTGCAGGTCGATGATCGGCTGGAAGTGGGCCTCGATCTGCCCGAGCTCGACGGCCTCGGCGAGCTCCTGCTGCATGCTGGTGCGCCGCGACGCCCTGGTCCGCATGTCCGGGTCGAACTCCGCGACCCGGCCCTTGCCGGTGTTCTTGGCCGCGTACATGGCGATGTCGGCGTCGCGGATGAGGTCCTCGGCGGAGGCCCCGGCACGGCCGCGGGTGACGCCGACGCTGGCGCTCACCCGCACGTCCCGCCCCGCCACCCGGTACGAGCGGTGCAGCACGTCCACGACGCGCTGGCCGACCACCTGCCCGTGACCGGGCGGGGTGGGCGAAGGCGCCCCGGACGGCGAGCGGGCCAGGCTGAGCACCGCGAACTCGTCGCCGCCCAGGCGCGCCGCGGTGTCGCCGTCGCGCACGCAGCCGGCCAGCCGCTGCGCCGCGATCCGCAGCAGCTCGTCGCCCGCCGGGTGGCCGAGGGTGTCGTTGACGTCCTTGAACCCGTCCAGGTCGACCAGCAGCACCGAGACGGCGTCCGGGTTGGCCTCCAGGGCGGCGCGCAGCCTGCGGATCAGCAGGGCGCGGTTGGGCAGGTCGGTCAGCGAGTCGTGGTGGGCCTGGTGGTAGAGCTGGTCGTTGGCCACGGCCAGTGCGCTGCGGCCGCGCCGGTTCACCGCCAGGACCGCGGTCCCGCTCAGCGCCAGCAGCAGGCCGACCAGCACCGCCGAGCTCACCTGGCCGTTCTGCGCGGCGTCGAGCGAGGCCGCGGTGGTCGCGTAGAACCCCTGCTCCTGGTCGACGTACAGCCCGTGCAGGCGCTTCTCCGACTGCGACGCCATCGCGACGGCCAGCGGACGCAGCGGTTCGTACGTGCCCTCGGGCGTGATCAGCCGGTCCCACGGGAACCGTTGCAGCGCCGCCTTGACCTCGGTCAGCTCCACGGCCTCGATCGAGCCCTGCGGGTAGGAGGCGATGGCCACGTTGATGTGGCGGAACAGCAGGCCGCGCTGGACGTCGATGGCGCGCGCGTCGCGCGTCTGGTCGTGGGCGGTGACCGCCAGCACCAGCTGCAGCGCCTCGCGCTGGGTGTTCGACAGGGTCAGCGAGCGCGACTGGGTGGCCTGCACGAGCGCGTTGACCTGGCTGAGCCGCACCGCGTTCATCCCGACGAACGCCGCCGTCGCCACGATCGCCAGCGTGAGCACCGCGGCGAACGCGCGCAGCGGCCAACTCGCGCGGTGCCGCGGGGAGGGCTCCGGGCTGGTCATCTCACGTCGATCGTCGAGAGGCTCCAGATCCACTGGTCCGCGCTGGCCCCGGCCGGCACGCCGGCGGCGAACACGATCCGGGTCGGGCCACCGTCCTCGAGGGGGATGGGCGCGCCCCCGCCGCTGCGCGTCGCCAGCAGCACCCCGCCCGCCCGCACGTCGGCGACCGCCAGGTCGACCTGGTAGTCGTCGAGCGCGGTGAGGTGCAAGGTACTCGCCTGCGGGTCGGCCCGGGCGACGTCCAGCAGGTCGGAGAGCCAGACCCCCTCGAAGTTCAGCGTCTGCTTGACCCACGGCTCGTACACCGTCACCCGGACCCGCCCCAGCAGGTCGAGCGTCGGCGGGTCGAAGGCCAGCACGCTGCCGTCGTTGGTGGTGCCGATGCGCCCGAGCATCCTCAGCACGGCCGGTTCCGCGGGGGCCGGGACGGGCTGACCGGGCGCCAGCACCGGGGGGGCCAGCACCGCCGGGGCCGGGTCGACCGCGTCGGCCACGGGCCCGGTGGGCACCGGGGCGCTGGTGGCGCAAGCGCTCACGGCGCACAGGGCGACCAGTACCGCGACGACGTGGGCGCGGCCGAGCCGGCGGGGAGCACTTGCCTGGCCCATGGCACCGTCCTCGTGTCGGTCGTGCGGCCGTCGGCACTCCGCCCGACGGACAATGATCGCGTACCGAGCGGTCGGGCTTGATTACACGATGGGGGCGAGGTGCCCGTCGCGGGGGTCGCACCCCGAACCCGCGTGTCGCGCCCGACGCGCCGCTACGCTAGCGCCGATGGACCACGCCCAGCCCGCGGACGTCCTCATCCGCGCCCGGCACGTGCTCACCTGCGGTCCCGGCGGCGACCTGCGCGACGGCGCGGTGCTCGTGCGGGGCGGGCGGATCGCCGGGGTGGACGCCTTCGAGCGGCTGCGGGCGGCGGCGCCGGACGTCGAGGTCGTCGGCGACGGCACCGGCATCCTGGTGCCCGGGTTCGTCAGCTGCCACGGCCACTTCTCCGAGGGCCTGGTGTCCGGGATCGGCGAGGCGCACACCCTGTGGGAGTGGTTCGCGCACGTCGTCGGCCCGCTGGAGGCGCACCTGACACGCGAGGTCGCGCTGGTCGGGACGCTGCTGCGGGGCGCGGAGATGGCGCTGTCGGGGGTGACGACGGTGGCCGACATGTTCTGCGCCGCCCCGGGCGCCGAGCCGGTCACCCCCGGGGTCGTCGACGGGCTGGAGCGGCTCGGGCTGCGCGGCGACGTCAGCTACGGCGCCGCCGACACCCCCGGCCCGCGCCCGCTGGGCCCGCTGCTGGCCGAGCACGAGGCCCTGGCCGATGCGGCGGCGGCGTCGCGGCGCAGCCGGTTCCGGGTCGGGCTGGCCACGGTGCCCGAGTCGTCCGACGAGCTGGTGGCGGCCACCGCGCGGCTGGTGGCCGACACCGGCCGGCTGCACGTCCACCTGCACGAGGTCCGCGAGGAGGTGACCCAGTGCCGGGTCACCCGCGGCGCCGCGGCCATCGCCTTCGCCGAGCGCGCCGGGCTGCTGGACGGCCAGACGCTGGCCGCGCACTGCGTCTGGCTCGACGACGCCGACATCGCGGTGCTGCGCAGGCGCGACGTCGCCGTCGCGCACAACCCGGTGTCGAACATGATCCTGGCGTCGGGGGTGTGCCCGGTGCCCCGGCTGCGCCGCGAGGGCCTCACCGTCGGCCTCGGCCTGGACGGGCCGGCCAGCAACGACAGCCAGGACATGCTGGAGACGATGAAGACCGCGGCCCTCCTGCAGAAGGTGCACCACCTGCAGGCCACCGCGATCACCGCCCGCGACGTCGTGCACATGGCCACGATCGGCGGCGCCACCGCGCTGGGGATGGCCGACGAGATCGGCAGCCTGGAACCCGGCAAGGCGGCCGACCTGGTCTGGCTGCCCGAGCACAGCCCGTCGCTGGCCGCCATCCACGACCCGTACCAGAAGCTGGTCTACTGCGCGTCGGTGCGCGACGTGGCCCGGGTCTGGGTCGACGGCGAGCCCGTCGTGGCCGACGGCCGGGTCCTCGGCGTGGACGTCCCCGACCTGCTCCCCCGCGCCCACGAGCTGGCCGTGCGGCTGGCCGTCGACGCCGGCCTCGACTCGGAGTTGGCGCGGTAGCGCGGCCGGGCGCCGTACCGCTCAGCCGTCCTGGTGTTGGGTGTTGTTGGCGTCCGGCCGAACCCCTGTTGGAACGTGTTGACTCCAACAGCCCCGCTCCCGCATCGTGCATGCTGCCGGTGCCCGTGATCTTCCGCGGGCCGCGGTGCCGACCGAGGGGTGAGACGTGTTCGAGTTCCCGTTCCCGGGGATCGCGATGGGCTGCGACTACAACCCGGAGCAGTGGTCGCCCGAGGTGTGGCGCGAGGACGTGGCGCTGATGCGCGAGGCCGGCCTCGGCTTCGTCACGCTCGGGGTGTTCTCCTGGGCGCTGCTCGAGCCCGAGCCGGGGCGCTTCGACTTCGGCTGGTTCGACGAGGTGCTCGGGCTGCTGCACGAGGGCGGCATCGCGGTCGACATGGCCACGGCCACCGCCGCGCCGCCGCCCTGGCTGACCACCGCGCACCCGGAGGTCCTGCCCGTCGACGCCGACGGCCGGACGCTGTGGCCGGGCAGCCGCCAGTCGTGGTGCCCGAGCTCGCCGGTGTTCCGCGAGCACGCGCTGCGCCTGGTCGCGGAGATGGCGCGGCGCTACGGCGGGCACCCGGCCGTCCGGCTCTGGCACGTCAGCAACGAGCTCGGCTGCCACAACGGCCGCTGCTGGTGCGACGTGAGCGCGGCGGCGTTCCGCGACTGGCTGACCAAGCGCTACGGCGACGTCGACGAGCTGAACCGGGCGTGGGGCACCGCGTTCTGGTCGCAGCACTACACGTCGTTCGAGCAGGTGCTGCCGCCGCGGGTCACCCCGGCCGTGCCCAACCCGACCCAGCAGCTCGACTTCGCCCGGTTCAGCTCCGACGCGCTGCTGGACTACCACCGCGCCGAGCGCGACGTCCTGCGCGAGCTGAGCCCGACCGTCCCGGTGACCACCAACTTCATGGTCAGCACCCACCAGAGCGAGCAGGACTACTTCCGCTGGGCGCCCGACCAGGACGTCGTCTCCCAGGACCACTACCTCGACCACCGGCTGGCCGACCCGCGCGCCGAGCAGGCCTTCACCGACGACCTCACCCGCGGGGTCGCGGGCGGGCGGGCGTGGCTGCTGATGGAGTCGGCGACCTCCGCGGTGAACTGGCAGCCGGTCAACGTGGCCAAGCGCCCCGGTGAGCTGCTGCTCGACTCGCTGCGCCACGTCGCCCGGGGCGCGGACGCCGTCGGGTTCTTCCAGTGGCGGGCCTCGCGGGCCGGTGCCGAGAAGTACCACTCCGCGCTGGTCCCGCACGCCGGACCGGACTCCGAGCGCTTCCGGGAGGTCGCGGCGCTGGGCGCGGCGCTGGCCGTGCTCGGGGAGGTGGCCGGCAGCCCGGTGCGGGCCGACGTGGCCGTGCTGTTCGACTGGGACGCCTGGTGGGCCTGCGACCTCGACTCGCACCCCAGCGCGGAGCTGCGCTACCCCGACGCCGCGCACCGCTGGCACCGCGCCCTGACCGGGCTCGGCGCGACCGTCGACGTCGTGCACCCGGAGTCGGACCTGTCCGGCTACCGGCTGGTCGTCGTGCCGACGCTCTACCTGTGCTCGGACGCGGCGGCGGCCGGGCTGGCGGCGTACGTCGAGGGCGGCGGGCACGCGCTGGTGACCTACTTCTCCGGGATCGTCGACGGCCACGACCACGTCCGCCTCGGCGGCTACCCCGGCGCCTTCCGCGACCTGCTCGGCGTGCGCGTCGAGGAGTTCGCGCCGCTGCTGCCCGGCGCGACCGTGACCCTGGACGACGGCAGCCGCGCCGACCTGTGGGCCGAGGTCGTCACCGCGCCCGACGCCGAGGTCGTCTCCCGGTTCGCCGACGGACCGCGCCCCGGCGGCCCTGCCCTCACCCGGCGGGCGGTCGGCGGGGGCGTGGCCTGGTACCTCGCGACGCGCCCCGACGAGGCCGCCACGACCGCGCTGGCCGACCGGATCGCCCGCGAGGCGGGCGCGGCCCGCTTCGAGCCGCCCGCGCCGGGCGTCGAGGTGGTGCGCCGCGGGCGGTACGTGTTCGTGCTCAACCCCACCGACGAGCCCGTGACCGTGTTCACCCGGGGGGTCGACCTGCTGGCCGGTGACCTGCCGGTGGCCGGGTCCGCAGGTACGGTCACGGTCGCCGCGCGCGACGCCGCGGTGATCCGGGAGGAGGAGTAGATGCTGGCGCGCCAGCGGCAGGAGCTCATCCTCGACGAAGTCCGCACCACCGGCGGCGTGCGGGTCTCGGAGCTGGTGGAGCGCCTCGGCGTGTCGGACATGACGATCCGCCGCGACATCGAGGCGCTGGCCGGGCGGGGCCTGGTCACCCGCGTGCACGGCGGGGCGACGGCCGCGCGCAGCAGCGTCGACGAGCCGGGCTTCGCGGCCAAGGCGGTGCTGCACACCGCGGCCAAGCAGGCAATCGCCGCGGCCGCCGCCGCGCTCGTCGAGCCCGGCGCCTCGGTCGCGCTCTCGGCGGGCACGACAACGCACGCCGTGGCGTCGGCGCTGCTGGGCATCCCCCGGCTCACCATCGTGACGAACTCGCTGCGGGTGGCCGAGGTGCTGCACGACGGCGGCCGCGAGGACCACACCGTCGTGCTCATCGGGGGCGAGCGCACGCCGTCCGACGCGCTGGTCGGGCCGGTCGCGGTGGGCGCGCTGCGCCGCCTGCACGTCGACTGGCTGCTGATGGGCGTGCACGGGATGGACGCCGAGGCCGGGTTCACGACACCGAACCTGGCCGAGGCCGAGACCAACCGGGCGCTGGTGGCCAGCGCCCGCAGGGTGGCCGTGGTGGCCGACAACTCGAAGTGGGGGGTGGTTGGCCTGAGCACGATCGCGATGCTGGGCGAGGTCGACGTGGTGGTCACCGACACCGGGCTCGACGTGGAGGCGCGCAACGCGCTGGAGGGCAGCTGCGAACGGCTGGTGCTCGCGGCATGACGCGCACCCCCGCCCGGATGGCCGACGGCCGCGAGCTGTTCTACTTCGACGACCCCGCCACCGCCGAGAGCATCGGCGAGCGCGTGCCGCCCGCGGACACGCGCGACCTGCCGACGGTGCAGACCGGCTCCACCATGCGCTACGACGTGCTCACCGGCGAGTGGGTCACGGTCGCCGCGCACCGGATGGACCGCACGTTCCTGCCGCCCGCCGACCACTGCCCGCTGTGCCCGACGCGGCCCGGCCGGGAGCCGTCGGAGATCCCGGCCGCCGAGTACGACGTGGTCGTGTTCGAGAACCGGTTCCCCTCGTTCGCGCGCAGCCCCTCCGTCGAGGTGCCGCCCGAGGTCGACGGCAACCCGCTGTGGCCGCAGCGGCCCGCGGTGGGCCGCTGCGAGGTCGTCTGCTTCACCAGCGACCACGACGCCGCGTTCGCCCACCTGCCGACCGAGCGCGTGCTGACCGTCCTCGACGCGTGGGCCGACCGCACCGCCGAGCTGTCCGCGATGCCCGGGATCGAGCAGGTGTTCCCGTTCGAGAACCGCGGGCTGGAGATCGGGGTGACCCTGCAGCACCCGCACGGGCAGATCTACGCCTACCCGTTCGTCACCCCGCGCACCTCCCAGCTGCTCACGCAGGCGTCCGAGCACCGCAGGCGGACCGGCCGCGACCTGCTGCAGGACGTGCTCGACTCCGAGCGCGCGGCGGGCACCCGCGTCGTGCTCGACGGCACCCGCTGGACGGCGTTCGTCCCGGCCGCCGCCCGCTGGCCCGTCGAGGCCCACCTGGTGCCGCACCGCGCGGTGCCCGACTTCGCCGCCCTCGACGACGAGGAGCGCGCCGAGCTCGCCGAGCTCTACCCCGACCTGCTGCGCAGGCTGGAGCGGTTCTTCGACACCGCGGACGGGCCGGACACGCTCTCGGTCGACCCGCGCCCGCCCTACATCGCCGGCTGGCACCAGGCCCCGGTGCGCACCGGCCGCGACCTCACCCGGCTGCACCTGCAGCTGTTCTCGCTGCGCCGGGCGCCGGGCAAGCTCAAGTACCTTGCCGGGTCGGAATCGGGGGTGGGCGCGTGGATCGTCGACACCACCCCGGAACGGATCGCCCAGCGGCTGCGGGACGCGGCCCGGTGAACGGCTTCGCGTCGGAGTTCGGGCGCGAGCCCGCCGGTCGGTGGGCAGCCCCCGGCCGGGTGAACCTGATCGGCGAGCACGTCGACTACGCCGACGGGCTGTGCCTGCCCTTCGCCATCGCCCAGCGGACCGTGGTCGCCGCCGCCGACCGCGACGACGCCGTCCTGCGGCTGCGCAGCCTGGCCGAGCGCGGCACCGTCGAGATCGACCTCGACGACGTCGGGACCGGCTCCCCCGCGGGCTGGGGCGGCTACGCCGCCGGCGTGCTGTGGGCGCTGCGCGCCGCCGGCCACCCCGTCCGGGGCCTCGACCTGCTGGTGACCGACACCGTCCCGCTCGGGGCCGGGCTGTCGTCGTCGGCGGCGCTGGAGTGCGCCACCGCCCTCGCCGCCGACGACCTGTTCGGCCTCGGCCTGGGCGGCACGCCCGAGGGCCGCAGGCAGCTGGCCGCGGCCTGCGTCCGGGCCGAGAACGAGATCGTCGGCGCCGCCACCGGCGGCATGGACCAGGCCGCGGCCCTGCTGGCCACCGCGGGGCACGCGCTCCTGCTCGACACCCACGACGGCTCCACCCGCCAGGTCCCGTTCGACCCGCAGGACGCGGGCCTGCAGGTGCTGGTGATCGACACCAAGGTCCGCCACCACCTCGCCGACGGCCGGTACGGCAACCGCCGCACCGCCGTGGAGAAGGCGGCCGAGACCCTCGGGCTGCCCAGCCTGCGCGACGCCACCCTCGACCAGCTCGCCGCACTCGACCCCGGGCTCGCCCGCCGCGGCCGGCACATCGTCACCGAGATCGGCCGGGTCCGGGAGGCGGTGGCCCTGCTCGACGCCGGCCTCGTCACCGAGATCGGCCCCCTCCTCGACGCCTCCCACACCTCCCTCGCCGAGGACTACGAGGTCTCCTGCGCCGAGCTCGACCTCGCCTGCGCGACCGCCCGCGCCGCCGGGGCGCTGGGGGCGCGGATGGTCGGCGGCGGCTTCGGCGGCTCGGCGATCGCGCTGGTGCCGGTGGCCCGGGCCGAGGCGGTGGAACGGGCGGTGCGGGCGGCGTTCGAGGCGGACGGCTACCGGGAGCCCGACTTCATCGACGCCGAACCCTCCCCCGCGGCGGCGCGGCTGGCCACGCCCGGCGACAGCACCGTGGTGGGGCTCGTCGCCGCTCGCGAGCCCCACCAGGTTCATGTCGCGGTACCCATCCGTCGGTGGCCGACCGTCAGGGCTGCAGGACCTCGTCCCACTCCCGCACCCGGTGCGCGCCGACGACGCCGTGGCGCAGGAACGGGTCGTCGGCCATGAACTCCTCGGCCGCCTCCCGGGTGGTGAACACCGCCATCGCCCCGACCGGCGCGTCGGAGAACGTCCCCACCAGCAGCATCAGGCCCCGCCGGTGGAACTCGTCGATCCGCTCGCGGTGCGCGGGGTAGTGCTCCTGGGCCAGGCCCACGGCGCCCTCGGCGAGCTCGTAGAACAGGACGTGCTTCACGGTCGCTCCCCTTCCCGGGGGTCGTCGGTCGGGGTCCGCGTCGGGGAGGCCGCCCCGGCGAGTGCGGCGAGGATGGTGGCCCAGCCGCGGTGGAAACCACCCGCGGCGTAGCCGCCGGGCTGCGCGCAGTCCTGGTCGAGCTGCGCGGCGCTGAGCGCCTCCCAGCCGCGGTGCTCGACCGCGACCCTGGTCAGCGCCGGGCCGAGCGCGGTGAAGGTCAGTTCCACCTCGGTCGGCGCCGGGGTGGCCAACCAGCTCATCGCGAAGCGGTGCGGGCGCTGGAACGCCAGCAGCCGCCCCCACTCGCGGACGGTGCCGTCGTCCCATGTCTCGTAGACCCGGCCGTCGACGTGCGGCTCGACGGTGACGTCGCGGACCCGGTCGCCGCCCGCGGAGTACGGCTGCCGGGGCCACCACACGCCGATCTCGCGGACGAAGACCTCGAAGGTGTGCTGGACGTCGGAGCGGACCAGCGTCGACTGGCGCACGGGCGGACGGTGCAGCGTGGTGACGGTCCGGGCCGTCGCGGTTCGGCGGTCGGTCATCGCCCCTCCTCCCGGCCGGGGCGCCCGCGCCTACCCGGCCGAGGCGCTCTGGTCGTCATCGCTGATCCCCCGTTCGGCCTCGACGAGTCTCCTGGCTGTGTCCAGGGAGCCCGCCCACATCTGGTCGAGGAAGCTCTGCAGCCCGACCAGCCCCTCGGGTCGGGCCCGGTAGAGCCGGCGGGTGCCGTCGCGGCGCTCGTGCAGTAGCCCGGCGGACTTGAGCACGCCGAGGTGCTGGCTGACCGCCGTCCGGCTGACCTCGAACTCCTCGGCGATCCGCCCCGCGGGCAGCTCCTCGTGCGCCACCAGGCGCAGGATCGCGCGCCTGCGCGGCTCGGCGAGCGCCTTGAGCGCCTCGTCCGTGGCGTGCTCGGAGCCCGGGTCGGGTGCCGTGCCGGACGGGGGGTCGGTGTCACCCACCGCCTCAGGCCCAGAGCCCGACGCGGTTGCCGTCCGGGTCGGCCAGGATCGCGAACCGGCCGTAGCCGCCGGGCAGGTCGGTCGGCGGGACGAGGCGGGCCCCGCCGAGCGCGGCGGCCCGCTCGAGCGCCGCGTCCAGGTCGGGGACGCGGACGTAGATCGTCGTGCCGGCCTCCCCCGGCTCGTCGACGGGCCCGATGCCCCCGCCGATCGCCCCCTCGCCGGCGCCCGTGTCGACCAGGCCGTAGCCGCCCATCTCCGGATCGGCGTCCACGGTCCAGCCGAACAGCTCGGCGTAGAACTTCTGCGCGCGCTCGTGGTCGGGGCTCAGGACCTCGAAGAACGCCACGGGGTGTGCCATCACTGCCTCCTACGGAGTATCTGTCGGTGAGCGCGAACGTTAGCAGATGCTTCCGTTAGCGTCTACCGACATATACGACACGATCGGCGTCTCACGTGCGCAGGTAGGACGCGCCGTTCACGTCGACGATCGCCCCGGTGATCGACTCGGCTCCCGGCGACGCCAGGAACACCACGACCCGCGCGATCTCCTCCGGGGTGGCCGCCCGCCCCAGCGGGCTCTGCGCGCGCACGGTGTCGCCGTCGGGCCCGTGCAGGTAGGGCGCGGCCATGTCGGTCTCCACGAAGCCCGGAGCCACCGCCGTCACCACGATCCCGTGCGGCGCGAGGGCCTGCGCCATGGACTGGCTGAAGCTGTTCAACCCGGCCTTGCTCGCCCCGTAGGCCGCGTGGCCGGGCTCCCCGCGGAAGGCCCCGCGCGAGGTGATGTTGATGATCCGCCCGCCGCCCGCTGCCACCATGTGCGGCGCGACCGCGTGCACCAGGTTCGCCGGTCCGACGAGGTTGGTGTCCAGCGTCCGCCGCCACACCTGCTGCCAGGCCGGGTACCCGGTCTCCAGTACCGGGTGGGGCTCGTAGACCCCGGCGTTGTTGACCAGCACGTCGATCCGGCCGAAGCGCTGCACCACCTGCGCGACGAGCCCCTGGACCTGATCGGGGTCGGCCACGTCGGCGGGCAGCATGACGTGCTCGCCCGCGGGCAGCGCAGCGAGCAGCGCCTCGGCCGCCGCCCGGTCCCGGCGGTACTGCGCGGCGACCGTCACCCCCGTCGCCGCGAGCTGCTCGGCGACCGCCCGCCCGATCCCGCGGGACGCACCGGTGACGAGCGCTACCGCGCCGGAGTGGACCACCGACCCAGCATCCCGGCCCGGCGTCCCCGGCGCCGCCCGGCGCGCCGGGCGGGTCAGCGGTCGGTGGACAGGGCCGGGTAGCCGCCCTGCTGCTGGTCCTCCTCGAAGATCGACGCAGCCGACCCGACGATCGCCGGATCGGGCTCGCCGACCACCTCGGGGTCCTTGTCGTCGTAGTCGAAGCGGCTGAGCACGAACCGCATGGCCTCCAGGCGGGCCCGCTTCTTGTCGTTGCTCTTGACCACCGTCCACGGCGCGTCGGCGGTGTCGGTGTAGAAGAACATCGCCTCCTTGGCCTCGGTGTACTCGCGCCACCGGTCCATCGACTCGATGTCCATCGGGCTGAGCTTCCAGCGCCGCACCGGGTCGACCCGGCGGATGACGAAGCGGGTGCGCTGCTCGGAGCGCGACACCGAGAACCACAGCTTGACGAGGTGGACCCCGCTGCGCACGAACATGCGCTCCAGCTCCGGGGTCTCCCGCAGGAACTCCATGTACTCGCGCGGCTCGGCGAAGCCCATCACGCGCTCGACGCCCGCGCGGTTGTACCAGCTGCGGTCGAACAGCACGATCTCCCCGGCCGAGGGCAGGTGCGCGATGTAGCGCTGGAAGTACCACTGGGTCGACTCGCGCTCGTTGGGCTTCTCCAGCGTCACCACCCGCACGCCGCGGGGGTTGAGGTGCTCGGTGAACCGCTTGATCGTGCCGCCCTTGCCCGCGGCGTCGCGGCCCTCGAACAGGATGACGATGCGCTGGCCGGTCGACTTGACCCAGTACTGCAGCTTGAGCAGCTCGATCTGCAGCAGCCGCTTGGTGCGTTCGTACTCCTCGCGTGGCAGCCGCTCCTGGTAGGGGTAGCCCTCCCGCCAGGTGTCCACCGGGGAGCCGTCGGGCATCAGCAGGACGGGGTCGCCGTCGTGGTCGTCCTCGATGCGCAGCTCGTCGATCCGGTCGAGCAGGTCGGCCTCACCGGCGGACCGGGACGCGTCCTCGACCGCCTGCTCGCCGCTGCCCTGCTCGTCGGCCCCGTCAGCGGGCCTCTCGTCGACCTCGGGAGTGCTCACGCGCGCGTCCCCGGCGTCGGGTTCGTCCCCATGCCGGGCTGGTACCCGCGCGGACCCGCGACTACGCGCCCGACCTCAGTCCCACCCGGCCACGTCCGCGACCGCGGCCGGGTCCAGCGCGGTCACCGGGTGCTCCCAGACCGTCAGCTGCGCCGCGGCGATCCGGACCAGCTGCTGGGTGACGGCCACCGGGTCAGGACTCGGCGATCGGCAACCGCACCTGGAACCGGGTGTTGCCCGGCTCGGTGACGACCTGGATGTCGCCGTGGTGGCGGGCGACCACCACCCGGTAGCTGACGTCGAGCCCCAGCCCGGTGCCCTTGCCCACCGCCTTGGTGGTGAAGAACGGCTCGAAGATCCGCTGCCGGACGTCCGGCGGGATGCCGGGGCCGGTGTCGCCGATCTCGACCACGACGCAGTCACCGTCGCGCCAGGTCCGCACCGTGAGGGTGCCGGTGGCGCCGGCGGAGTCGTGCATGGCGTCGACGGCGTTGTCGATGATGTTGGTCCACACCTGGTTGAGCTCGGCCGGGTAGGCGGGGACGGGCGGGACCGAGCGGTCGTAGTCCTTGACGATCCCGATGCCGGACTCCTCGCCGAGCTTGCGCCCGAACATCACCAGGGTGGCGTCCAGGCCCTCGTGCACGTCGATGATCCGGTACGGGGCGCGATCCATCTGCGAGTACTGCTTGGCCGCCAGCACCAGGTCGGAGATGCGGGCGGTCGCGTCGGTGATCTCGCGCAGCAGGCTCTCGGTCTCGACCGTGTAGGACAGCCAGCGGATGGCGCCCTCGAAGACGTCCGAGTCCGAGGCCAGCTTCACCGCCTCCAGGTCGGAGACGTCCAGCCCGCCGTTCACGAACACCGGGGCCAGGTCCCAGCCGCCTGCGATGCCCTGGTCGTCGAGCCAGTCGCTGATCTCGTCCTCGCGGTCGGAGGCCTCCAGCGGGCTCAGGTCGGGCGCGTTGCGGACCTTCTTGACGAACTCGTCCTGGGCCATGACCAGCTTCTGCAGCTGCGGACCGGCGATCTTTCCGTCGGCGATCATGCCCAGCTTGTGGCGCATCCCGGCGACCTTGTCGCGCAGCGCGTCGGCGGCGCGCCCGGCAGCGGCGGCCGGGTTGTTGAGCTCGTGGGTGAGGCCCGCCGACAGCTTGCCCAGCGCCAGCAGCCGCTCCCGCTCGGCGACCGCCCGGTGGTTCTTGGTCAGCCCCAGGACCATGCCCTCCAGCAGGTGGCGGGCCATCGGGAACCAGGCGGTGAACGCCGCGGCGAACTCCGGGCGCGGGAGGGCCAGCACGGTCGCGTCGGTGATCGCCCGGACCGTCGCCGCGTACAGCGCCGCCGACTCGTCCTCCAGGTAGAACTGCACCGCCCCGAAGTAGACGCCCCGGTAGTCGGTGCGGGTGGTCTCCACGTTCTCACCGCTGATGTTGCGGCTCATCGCGATCGAACCGCTGAGCAGCACGTGGAAGCAGTCCGCCGGCTCGCCCTCCACGACGATGTCCTCGCCGGCGGGCACGGTGACGACGTCGCCGTTCGCCGAGATCCACGCCAGCTGCTCGTCGTCGAGGCTCTCGAACAGGAACAGCTCGCGCAGCTCGTCCGGCGTCAGGTGGGAGGGGATCTCGGTCGTCTCGGTCGTCTCGGTCGTCTCGGTCATCTCACTGCTCCGACAGGTAACGGTGCACCAGGGTCACGGCCATCGCGCCTTCCCCGACGGCCGAGGCCACCCGCTTGACCGACTCCGCCCGCACGTCGCCCGCCACGAACACGCCGGGCACGCTCGACTCCAGGTGGTAGGGGTCGCGCGGGAGCGTCCAGCCCTGCGGTCGCCGCCCACCCACCACCAGGTCGGGGCCGGTGCGGACGAACCCGCGCTCGTCGCGGGCGACCACACCGTCCAGCCACTCCGTGCGCGGCGCGGCCCCGATGAAGATGAACATCGACGCTGCCTTAACGCCCTCCTGCTCGCCGCTGTTCCGGTCGACCAGCACCAGCCGCTCCAGGTGCCCGTCGCCGCCCGCTTCGACGACCTCGGTGCCGGTGCGCACGGTGATGTTGTCGATCGCGTCCAGCTGCTTGATCAGGTAGGAGGACATCGAGGCCTCCAGGCTGGAGCCGCGCACGAGCACCGTGACGGTGGCGGCGTGCCGGGAGAAGAACACCGCGGCCTGGCCCGCCGAGTTGGCCCCGCCGACGACGTAGACGTCCTGGCCCTTGCAGGCGGGCGCCTCGGTGGCCGCGGAACCGTAGAACACGCCGCGCCCGGTCAGGTCGGAGACGCCGGGGGCCTCCAGCGCGCGGTAGGAGACACCGGTGGCCAGCACGACGGCGTGCGCGGCGATCTCGGTGCCGTCGCCGAACCGGACGACCCGCGCCGACCCGCGCGCCTCCAGCGCGACGACCTCGCGGGTGGTGAGCACCTCGGCCCCGAACTTGGCGGCCTGCCGGCGGGCGCGGTCGGTCAGCTGGGCGCCGGACACGCCGTCCGGGAAGCCCAGGTAGTTCTCGATGCGCGAGCTCTGCCCGGCCTGCCCCCCGGTGGCCTGGCGCTCGACGAGCACCGTGCGCAGCCCCTCCGACGCGCCGTAGACGGCCGAGCCGAGACCGGCCGGGCCGCCGCCGATGACGATCAGGTCGTAGAAGTCGGTGGCGGGGTCGGTGGTCAGCCCGACCGCGGCGGCGATCTCCGCCTCCGTCGGCGCGGTCAGCGCCCTGCCGTCCGGGGTGACCAGCACCGGGACGTCGTCCGGCGAGGCGCCCGCGGCCTCCAGCAGCCGCACGCCCTCCGGGTCGTCCACGGACATGTACCGGTAGGGCACCTGGTTGCGGGCCAGGAAGTCGCGGGCGGCGAAGCACTCCGCCGACCACCGGTGCCCGATCACCCGGATCTCCTCGACCGAGCGCTCCCCGATGGCGCGCCAGGTCTCCACCAGGGCGTCGATCACCGGGTAGAGCTTCTCCTCCGGCGGGTCCCACGGCTTGAGCAGGTAGTGGTCGACGTCCACCACGTTGATGGCCTGGATCGCGGCGTCGGTGTCGGCGTAGGCGGTGAGCAGCGCGCGGCGCGCGTGCGGGGCGACGTCCATCGCCTGCTCGAGGAACTCGATGCCGTTCATGCCCGGCATCCGGTAGTCGGCCAGGATCGCGGCCACCGGCTCCCCGCGCAGCACCAGCTCGCGCAGCGCTTCCAGGGCGTCGGCACCGGACTCGGCGCGCACGACCCGGTAGTCCTGCCCGTAGCGGCGGCGCAGGTCGCGCGCGACCGACCGGCTCACCCCCGGGTCGTCGTCGACGGTCATCAGGACGGGCTTGGACAAGGCGGACTCCCCACGGAACCACGGCTGGCGAGCGGCTGACGGCGACGCCCGGCTACGAAACTACTGCTCGCCCCCGGTCCTCGGCCACGTCCCGACCGTACGCGGCGGCGGGCGCCGACGATCGCGCCGAGCTGCTGCGCTGGGCAGCGGCGCTCAGGACAGCGTGCTGCCCCCGTTCACCGGCAGCCAGGCACCGGTGACGAAGCCGGCGGCGTCGGAGGCCAGGTACGCCACCGCGCCGGCCACGTCGCCCGGCTCGCCCATCCGCCCGAGCGGCACGCCCGCGGCGTAGGCGGCGAGGGCGTCCGGGTCGGCGTCGCGGTGGCGCTCGACGGGGATCCAGCCCGGGGCGACGGTGTTGACCGTGATGCCGAGCGGGCCCAGCTCCTTCGCCCACACCTCGGCCAGCCCGAGCTGGGCGGCCTTGGCCGCGACGTAGGCCGAGTTGCCCAGGGGCAGGCGCCGCACCACGTCGGAGCCGATGTGCACGATCCGACCCCAGCCGGCCGCGCGCATGTCGGGCAGCACCGCGCGCAGCAGCAGGACCGGGCTCTTGACGAAGAAGTCCAGGTGCCGCTCGACGTCCGGCCAGTCCAGGACGTCGGCGGGGACCTTCGGCTGCGGGCCGGTCGCGTTCAGCACCAGGACTCCGACCGGGCCGAGGTCGCGGCGGACGTCGTCCACCATCGCGGCCACCTCGTCGGCGTCGGTGGCGTCGGCGCGGTGGGCCCGGGCCGTGCCACCGGCGGCGGTGATCCGCTCGACGACGCGCCGCGCGGCCTCGGCCGAGCTGGCGTAGTTGACCACCACGGGGTGCCCGGCCGCGGCGAGCCGGACCGCGATCTCCGCGCCCAGCCCCCGGGAGGCGCCCGTCACCAGGGCCGTCGGTCGCACGGTCAGCCCGACCGCAGGTCGGCGGCGTAGGCCGCGAGCGAGCGGGTGTAGCGGGGCAGGTGCGGGGCGAGTGCGCCGAGCGCGAGGCCGGCGGCCTCGCGGGGCCGGCCGGTGTCGACCAGGGCCAGCGCGAGGAACGCGGTGACGGCGTCGTCGAGCTCGTCGGAGCCGCGCTCGCGCTCCGCCGTCAGCAGCTCGACGCTCTCCCGGGCCCGTCCGAGGTTGCGCAGGCTGCTGGCCAGCTGGATCACCGCGCGCCGACGGCGGATCCCGGTCAGGCCGGCGGCGATGGCCTCGCGGTAGAGCGGGGCGGCGTGGTCGGGGCGGCCGGTGGAGTCGTTCGCGCAGGCCCGCTCGAACAGCGCCACCGGGTGGTCGGCCCGGAGGGCGGCGACAGCCTCGTCGATGCGGGCGCGGAAGTCCGCCTCCTCGTGGTCGTCGATGCCCGCCCAGAGCTCGACCAACCGCCGCTCGACGTCCGCCTCGATCCCATCCACCACCCCACCCTTCCAGTACTGCGCGGGGATGAGGCACGGGCCCGGCACCTACGCCCCCCGGTGGCCGGCACCGGCCTCCGAGCGTCGGATGCGCCTCCCGCACCCGGTGCCGCACGCTCGATGGGCGTGCGTGGCGCACGCGCAGTCGATCGAGGGGGAACGCATGAGCAGCGGACGCAGGACGACGGCAGCGGTGCTGGCCGGGCTGGCGATCGCGCTGGGAGTGGCCACGGCCACCCCGGCCGCGGCGGCCGAGCCGACCGGCACCCCGGTCACCGACCGCGAGTACGGCACGGACGGCACCCGGGTCACCGGGACCGACCCGGTGACGTTCGACCGCGACCTGTAGCGAGTCGGGCGCGGGAGGGTCCACGCGGCGGAGGCGGAGGCCGCGGCCTGCCCGAGGAACCCGATGCCGGTGACCCCGGCATCGGGCGTCGGTCAGGACCGCGGCACCCGCCTCGCCGCGCAGGACCCCGAGGACGGCCCGCACGGGCCTGCGGGACGGGGTCAGCCGGCCGTCGGCGAGTCGAACAGGAGGTGCCGGTCTGGAACCACAACGGGTTGGGCGGGTCGACGTACTTGATGGAGACGTCCACGCCGTAGGACCGGTCCGGTACCGGCGGCACCGCTCACCGATGATCGCGAGCCCGGGGCCGGGTTCCGGGATCCGGGGCGTCTCCCAGAGCGTGTCGCAGCCGTGGCACCCCCGGAGAAGTCGTACAGCCGCACCTTGATGCCCGCCGGCTGGTAGGGCTCTGTGTCGGGCCCGAACCGGTGGTAGACCGCCCGGCCGTACCACTGGCGGGCGCCCGGTCCCGTCGACGCACCCCTGCAACTCCGCCACCACCCGCCCGTGCCGGTCGTCGACGTACCCGTCGTTCTCCGGCTCCTCGGTGACCGGCACCTGCACCCACGGCGGGCACTCCTCGGCGGGGGCGGGCGCCGCGGCGGCCGGTCCCGCGCTCGCCCCCGGTCAGGACGACCGAAGTGACCAGCGTGCACAGCAGGGCCGCGAGGGTCGGCAGGATCCGCGACCGGCGTCCGGTCGGCCCGGAGGCGATCGGGGGGAGAGCGCTCTCGGGCGAGTAGCGATGATCTGTCACGCACAACATCAGATCCGCCGGGGTGGCGGAACATGAGGTCCGGCACAGCCCGAACGTCACCGGTGCGTTGCGGGTGGTTACACCCTGGCGACGGCGAAGATCCGGCGGAAGGCGAACCAGGTCGTGCCGTCCGACCGAGCCGGGTACGCCGTCCGCAGACGCGGCGCCAGTTCCGCCCGGAACGCCGCGTACTCGTCGGCGTCCAGCGCATCGCGCACGGGCCGCAGCGCGGTGCTGCTGATCCAGGCCAGCACCGGGTCGTCGCCGCTGAGCCGGTGCTGGTAGGTCGTCTCCCAGGCGTCGACCTCGGCGCCAGTGCGGGCGAGCAGGTCGGCGTACTCGTCGGGCTCGGGCACGGCCCGCTCCCCCCGCAGCCGCACCCGCCCCGCCCACCGCGGCTCCGCCAGCAGCTCGCGGACCAGCGCGTGCGACGGCGCAGCGGAGTTGCCCGGCACCTGCAGCGCGAACCACGCCCCGGACGGCAGCGCGGCCAGCCAGCCGGGCAGCAGCCGCGGGTGCTCGGGCACCCACTGCAGGACCGCGTTGGTGATGACGACGTCGGTGTCCGGGGCGGGCGTCCAGCCGACGACGTCGGCCTGCTCGACCGCGATCCCCCGCTCCCGGGCCGCGGCGACCATCTCGGCCGACGAGTCGAGCGCGGTGACGACCGCGTCCGGCCAGCGGGCCGACAGCAGGCCGGTGAGGTGGCCGGGACCGCAGCCCAGGTCGACGACGCGGCGCGGGGCCGTGGCGCCGATGCGGGCGAGCAGGTCGTGGAAGGGGCGGGAGCGGTGGTCGCCGAAGTCGAGGTAGCGGGTGGGGTCCCAGACCGTGTCATCGGCGGCGTTCACAGTACGAGCGTACGGTTTTACGTTCGGGCCGGTCAATCAGCCGTCGGGCCCAGCCCCGCCAGCGTGCGCGCGACCGCCCCGGCGACCGAGCGGACGGCGTCGAGGTCGGTGCCCGGGTCGGGCCGGACCTGCAGCACCATGCCGTCGCGGCCGGCGATCTTGCGCTGGACGAACCAGGCGCCGCCGCCGGGCAGGTCGCGGTGGTGGCGGGAGCGGATGGAGCCCTCGACGCGGGCGCGCACCACCTCGGGCAGCCTGCCGGGCTGGGCGATCCGCCAGCGGACGGGGGGCCGGTCGGTGAGCAGGACCGCGCCGTCGATCTCCTCGGCCTCGACGGCCTCGACGAGCACGAACGCACCCGACTTCCAGGTCGCCTTGCTGACCATGTGCCAGCCGAGCCTGCGGGCACCGTCGTCGGTGGGCAGCCACAGCCCCACCGAGGTGGCGACGAGGTGGCGGTCGCCGCCCTGCAGCGTCGCCACGCCCAGAACGCGCTCGTCGGGGTCGAGCGCGCCGGCGAAGCCCTCGGGCAGCCCGTCGCGCCCGGCGAGCCTGCGGAACAGGTTCGGGAGCTTCACCCCGGTCCTCCCATCAGCGCAGGGCCTTCTCGCGCAGCGCGATCCGGTACTGCTCCAGCGGCACCAGGTCGCCGAAGATCTGGTGGTAGGTGTCGGCCTCCTCCATCGGGTTGGTCCGCTGCAGCCGCGACTTCAGCTCGGCGACCTGGGCCTCGACCAGCGCCAGCCGCACCCCGGCGATCACGCTGCCGATGTAGCGGGCCTCCTCGACGTTGCGCCGGGGCAGCTCCAGCGGCTCCACGGCCAGCTCGGTGACCAGCCTGCGGGTCTCCTCGTTCGCCTCGGCCTGCACCGCCTCCACCCAGGCGCCGCCGTCGCGCCCGCCGCAGACCCCGCCCGCGGCCTGCACGGCCCGGTGCACCAGGGCGAACGCCGGGTGGGTGAACACCTGCTCGGGCAGCTCGTCGTAGGCGGGACCGGCGACCGCGGGCACCTGCAGGGCCGCCTTCAGGGCCTCGCGCTGCAGGTGCAGGCGCGGGTCGTCCTTCGGGGGTGCGGGCGGGGCCGCCCGGCGCGCGCGCCCGGCCGCGGCGACGTCGCCACCGGCCGACTCGCGCACCCGGCGCACCACCATCGCGATGTCGTCCCAGCTGGTCCAGCCGGCGAGGCGGCGGGCGTACTCGTCGCGCAGGTCCTCGCGGCGGATGCGGGCCACCAGCGGCACCGTCCGCTGCAGCGCGGCGACCCGGCCCTCGGCGGTGTCGAGGTTGTGGTCGCGCAGCATCGAGCGGATCGCGAACTCGAACAGCGGCTCGCGCCGGGCCACCAGGTCGCGCACCGCCGTGTCGCCGTGGCTCTGGCGCAGCTCGCACGGGTCCTGGCCGTCGGGGGCGATCGCCACGAACGTCTGCGCCGCGAACGCCTGGTCGCCGTCGAACGCCTTGAGCGCGGCGGCCTGGCCCGCGGCGTCGCCGTCGAAGGTGTAGATGACCTCGCCGAGGTCGAACGAGTCGTCGCCGATGAGCCTGCGGATCACCGCGACGTGGTCGGCGCCGAACGCCGTGCCGCAGGAGGCGACGGCCGTCGGCACACCGGCCAGGTGCATGGCCATCACGTCGGTGTAGCCCTCGACGACGACCACCTGGCGGCGCTTGGCGATCTCGCGCTTGGCCAGGTCGAGCCCGAACAGCACCTGCGACTTGCGGTAGATCGGCGAGTCGGTGCTGTTGAGGTACTTGGCCTCGATGCCGTCGTCGTCGAAGATCCGCCGGGCGCCGAACCCGACGACCTCGCCGCCGAGGTCGCGGATGGGCCAGAGCAGCCTGCGGTGGAAACGGTCGATCGGGCCCCGACGGCCCTCCTTGGCCAGCCCGGCCTTGATCAGCTCCTCGACCGAGAACCCGGCCGCGAGCAGGTGCTTGGTGAGCACGTCCCAGCCGGCGGGCGCGTAGCCGCAGCCGAAGGTGGCGGCCGCGGCGGAGTCGAAACCGCGGGCGGTGAGGAACTGCACCGCGGGCGCGGCCTCCGGGGTGCGCAGCTGCTCGGCGTAGAACTGGGCGGCGCGCTTGTTGGCGTCCAGCAGCCGGGAGCGGGTGCCCCGGTCGCGCTGCACGGAGCTGCCGCCGCCCTCGTAGGTGAGCCGGAAGCCGACCCGGTCGGCCAGCCGCTCGACGGCCTCGACGAAGCCGATGACCTCGACCTTCTGCACGAAGGCGAACGCGTCGCCGCCCTCCCCGCAGCCGAAGCAGTGGAACGTGCCGTGCGAGGGGCGGACGTTGAACGACGGGGACTTCTCGTCGTGGAAGGGGCACAGCCCCTTGAGCGAGCCGGCGCCCGCCCGGCGCAGGGCCACGTACTCGCCGATCAGCTCGTCGATCCGGGTGCGGTCCCGGACCTCGGCGATGTCGCTGTCCCGGATCCGCCCTGCCACGGGGAGAGTCTATGCCGCGCCGCTCGCCCCCGACCCGCCCTCCGTCACCGGCGGGCGCGCGGGCGCTCGGGCAGCTCCAGCAGCAGCGGGGTCAGGGCCATGACGAGCAGCAGGGCGACGCCGAGGACGGCGCCGACGGCGGTGATGATGTCCATGCCACGACGTTCCCCCCGCGGCCCTGTGCCCGGCCTCAGCCGCAGGTACCGATCCGCCGCGGTCCCTCCACCCTTCGGACGACCCCCGGGCGCGCCTCGCCCGCCCCGCCGCCACCGACCGCGACAATCCGATCATGTTCTGCTGCCCCGCTCCCCCCGTTTCGTTCCCGACCGAGTTGGGAATCCGCTGGTGCTGACCACTCAGAACGGAGCGCCCATGCGGGGCTGGGGACGGGTCCGAGCGGCGCTCGTGGCGTGCGCGCTGGTGGTCACGACGGCGGGCTGCGGCGAGCTGACCGACTTCATCGACACGCTCCCCTCCACCACCACGGGCGCGGGCGGCAGCGGCGCCCCTGCCCCGACCGGTGCGGCCCCGACCGGCGACGCGGCGACCGCGCTGGCCTCGCTCGCGGTCAAGGGGCGCGCCCCGAAGACCGGCTACGACCGCGACCGGTTCGGGTCGCGCTGGGCCGACATCGACCGCAACGGCTGCGACCAGCGCAACGACGTCCTCGCCCGCGACATGCTCGACGAGACCTTCAAGGAGGGCACGCGCGACTGCGTCGTCCTCACCGGCCGGCTCGCCGACCCCTACACCGGCACCGAGATCCCCTTCACCCGCGGCCAGGACACCAGCGATGACGTGCAGATCGACCACGTCGTGGCGCTGTCGGACGCCTGGCAGAAGGGCGCCCAGCAGCTCGACGCCGACACCCGCGCACGGCTGGGCAACGACCCGCTCAACCTGATGGCCACCGACGGTCCCACCAACCAGTCCAAGGGCGACAGCGACGCCGCCACCTGGCTGCCGCCCAACCGCCGGTTCTGGTGCACCTACGTGGCCCGCCAGGTCGCGGTGAAGGCCAAGTACGCGCTGTGGGTGACCGCGGCCGAACGGGACGCCATCGCCGGCGTCCTGGGCACCTGCCCCGGCCAGCCCCTGCCGACCGACCCGCCGCCCGCCGTCACCGGTTGAGGCGCACCGCGCACACCCGCTGGTCACCGTGCACACGTCAGGACCTGTGCACGGTGACGCCGGGGTGTGCGCGGTGCGCCATCGGTACTAGCGTCGAGGGGTGTCGGTCGAGGCCAGCGCTTTCCAGGAGCACCGCGCCCACCTCGTGGCCGTCGGCTACCGGATCACCGGCAGCCTCGCCGACGCCGAGGACGCCGTGCAGGAGGCCTGGCTCCGGCTGGACGGCCTGCGCCCCGACGCCCGCGCCGAGGTGCGCGACCTGCGGGCCTGGCTGACCACCGTCGTCGGCCGGATCTGCCTCGACCGGCTGCGCTCCGCGGCCGTCCGCCGCGAGCGCTACGTCGGCCCCTGGCTGCCCGAGCCGCTGGTCACCACCGGCGACCCGGACGACCCGCTGACCGCCGTCGTGCGCGACGAGGGCGTGCGGATGGCCGCGATGCTCGTGCTGGAGCGGCTCACCCCGGCCCAGCGGGTGGCGTTCGTGCTGCACGAGGCGATGGACACGCCGTTCGCCGCCATCGCCGCCATCCTCGGCTGCACCGAGGCCACCGCCCGCCAGCACGCCTCCCGGGCCCGCCGGGCGGTGGCCGACGCCGACCCGCCACCGCGCGCCACCGCCGCCGAGCACGCCGCGGTGCTTACCGCGTTCGCCGACGCCATGGCCCGGGCCGACCAGGACGCCCTGGTCGCGCTGCTGCACCCCGACGTCGTGCTCCACAACGACAGCGACGGACGCGTCACCGCCGCCCGCCGCCCGGTGGCCGGCCCGGACAAGGTCGCCCGACTGCTGCTGGGCCTGGTCGACCGCTACGGCCGGCACCTGCTCGACTTCCGCCCCGTCGTGGTCAACGGCGAGCCGGGCACCATCGGCCCGGCCGGCCGCTCCGCCATCGCGGTGAACGCCTTCGCCCTGCGCGAGGGCCGCATCATCGGCATCTACGGCGTGCTCAACCCCGAGAAGCTGACCCGGCTGCCGGCGTAGGGCCGCCGATCTGCAGCGCGGCGTGCAGCTGCGCCCGCGCGGTCCACCGGAGCGAGGCGAGGGCCTCGTCGCGGGTCAGGCCGGCCACGTCGACCAGCCAGACGAAGGCTTCGATGCCCGTGGCCGCGCGGATCGCGACGGCCAGCGCCCGCCGGTCGAGGTCGGGGTGGGTGGCGGCCAGCGGCTCCAGGGCCTCGCAGATCCAGCCGATGACGCGGCCGCGGCGCAGCACCGGAGCGGTGGGGTCGGCCCCCGGTTCCAGGGACAGCCGCAGTGAGGCGCGCAGCTGGGCCTCCCAGTCGACCACGATGCGGGTCGCCTCCCGGACCACCAGGTCGAGCCGTTCGCGCGGGTCGGTCGGAGCGCCCCGCGCCGGCAGGAGCGAGGCCCGGTCGATCTCGGGGTGGGCGGCGACGACCAGGGCGCCCTGGTTGGGGAAGTAGCGGTAGGCGGTGGTCCGCGACACCGCCGCGGCCTCGGCGGCCGCCTCGACGGTGGGCGTCACCCCGCGGGCCAGCAGCAGGCGCGCCGCGGTGACGAGGGCCTGGCGGGTGCGCGCCTTCTGGTTGCGCCGGCCGGTCTGCTCGTAGGGCGTTGCCATCAGTCGTCACGGTACTCTACTGTCCTTCATGGTACTTCAGTCCCATGAAGGAGCGGCCATGAGCCTCGACCCCGTCTGCACCGACCCGGACTTCTACTCGGTGGTCTTCGAGAACGACCGGGTCCGGGTGCTCGAGTACCGCGACCGCCCCGGCGACCGGACCGCCGAGCACGCCCACCCGGACATGGTGATCATCCCGCTGAGCACCTTCCGCAGGCGGCTCACCGTGGACGGCCGCACCGTCGAGGTCGACAAGAGCCGGCACGAGGCCGGCTGGGTGCCGGCCCAGACCCACACCGGGGAGAACATCGGCGACACCGAGACGCACTCGCTGTTCGTCGAGCTGAAGTAGGTCCGTCGGACGGTGCCGCGGCGCCGCCCCCGCCCGCCGCCCCCCCCCACCCGGCGCGGACGCCCGCCGCCGCACCCTGCACG
>NZ_JAGSOV010000035.1 GCF_023898865.1 Pseudonocardia humida | reverse complement strand
CCCCCCCCCCCCCGGGTTTTGGGTGGGGGGCGGGGGGGCGGGGGGGGGGGGGCGGGGCCCCCCCCCCGCCCCCCGGACCGCGCTAACCCTTCGCGGACGCCTCGAGCCGCACCTTGCACGCCGCGTCGAAGCCCTGCCCGGTGATGCCCAACGCGTGGTTGACCCGGGCCCGCATGTTCTCCAGCCCGATCTGGGTGGTCAGCTCGATCAACCCCGCCCGCCCGAACTCCCGCTCCAGCTCGACGACCTGCTCGTCGCTGACCGTCGGCGGCTGCGCGGTCATGGCGTCGGCGTAGGCGATCGCCAACCGCTCGGGCCGGGAGTAGAGCGGGCTGGTGGCGTAGGAGTCGATGTCCTGCAGGCGCTCGACGTCCAGCCCGTCCAGGCGCTGGAGCATGGTGCCGAAGTCGACGCACCACTGGCAGCCGACCACGGTCGCCGTCCGGTAGACGGCCAGCTCCCGCACCGACGTCGGCAGCGACTTGGACGCCTTCTCGTAGGCCATCTCCGCCACCAGCCCCGCCCAGAAGACGCCGCGGTGGTGGCGGGCGACGGCGAAGGGCTCGGGAACCTCCCCGAACCGCCGCCGGGCGTACCGGTACACCAACCGACCGACCAGGCCCGCCTGCTCGTCGGGGACCGCGGGGATGCGGGTGAGCGCCATCTCGTCCTCCTCGGATCGTCCTTGCGTTCCCTGGACGATGAGGAGGACTCGAACGTGACAGCTCGGCTTCGGTTCGGTTTCGGGCGTCCGCTTCGCTTCGGACGTGGCCGGGCTGGGCGGCGTCGGGGAGCCCGATGGGGTCGATCTCGCGCGAGTCGATCACCTGGATGTCGGGGGCTGGGCGAGTTCGGGGACATTCGCCGCGCCGGTGCGGCTCATGTCCCCCGACTGGTGACACGGGCTAGCGGGGAGCCCTCAGGCCGCTGCTCGACCGTGTTGATCCCCCGCGGCGGGGCTCCTCGGCCACGTCGCAGGGTCCGTGCGGTCTCCGCAGGTGCCGTAGCACCTGCGCGGGCCAGGTCAGGTCTGCGAAGAGACCGCCCCGGGACCGATCGTGCGCCCGGCGTCCCCCGGGTTCCCGACGGGGGCCTCACCCAGCAGTGGGGGGCAGCGCCTTCTCACCCTGCGGGTTGATCGCCCACCACACCCCGTCGGCCCCGTTCCCGCCGGCGGACTCCAGCCCGGTGCTCTCCCCGACGTGCGTGTACACCGGCCATCCGGCCACCGTGACCTGCTTGGTCCCGTCGGGTCGCACGACCGCGCCGATGTCGTCGTCCTTGACGCCGAGCCCGACCACGCCCTGCTCGCCGACCAGCAGCGGCGCCCAGCTGGCGGTGCAGGCGGCGTCGACGCAGTTGGAGGTGGGGGGCTGGTTGCTGTCGCGGTCGGAGCGGTAGACGATCCGGCCGGTGCCGTCGGTGACGATGTAGCCGAGCGGGGCGGACTGCACGGCCCACAGCTCGGTCTCGCCGGTCGCGCCGCCGTGGCCGGAGTGGCCACCGCCGCCGCCGGGGGCGGGCGCCGCGTCACCGCCGCCGTGGCCGCCGGAGTGGCCGCTGTCGGCGGCGGCGCCGCCCTGGGCCTGCTCCGCCTCCCACTGGGCGTGCTCCTCGGCGGTCATGCCGTGGTCGTCGGCTGTGGGGTCGGAACCACCGCAGGCCGACAGGGCGAGCATCAGGGCGCACGCGGCAGCAGCTGCCACGCCGCGGAGCCGGTTGGTCATCGACCCACCTTCCCGGTCCCGGAACCTCCGGGGCACACAGGGCGATCACGGACGGGGCCGGACGATAGTTCACCCGATCGGGTTGCCTCCGGGTGGGTCACGGATCGCTAACGAAGGCCCATGGCGAGGTGCCGGGCGACGGCCTGCTGGTCGGTCAGCACGGCGACCTGGTCGACCACGACCCGCTGCCGCGCGGCGTCGTCGGGGGCATCGCGCCAAGCGTCGGCGAACACCGGGTCGAGCACGTCCGGGGCCTTGACCAGCAACGACGTCGCGAGTTCGGTGAGCAGCTCGCGTTGGCGGGCCTGCATGGCCAGCCGCTGCGGGTCGGCCATCACGTACCGCAGGGCCACCGCCTTGAGCAGCGCGACCTCCGCCCGCGCCGCCTCGGGCACCACGAGGTCGGCGTCGTAGCGGCGCAGCGGCCGGTCGCCGTGGACCAGCCAGGTGGCTTCGGTCGCGGCCTGCACGAACCGTCCGACCAGCTCGCTGGTCAGGCGTTTCAGGGCGCGGTGGGCGGCGACGGGCGCCGAGCCGATCGCGAAGCCGCGCACCGCGTCGACGTAGGGCAGGGCGAGCAGGGCGACGGCCGCGTCGTCGAGCGCACCCGGATCTGCGCCGAAGTGCACGGCCGCCAGGTCGACGAGCGCCGCCCGCTCGGTCGGGGCGGCCAGCGCGGCCAGGTCGATCCGGCCGGTGAGGATGCCGTCCTCGACGTCGTGCACGGAGTAGGCGACGTCGTCGGACCAGTCCATGATCTGCGCCTCGATGCAGCACCGGTCGGGGGGCGCGCCGTCGCGGATCCACTCGAAGACGGGGAGGTCGTCGGCGTACACGCCGTACTTGCGCAGCCCCGGGCGCCGCGGCCACGGGTACTTGCCCGCGGCGTCCAGGCAGGCGCGGGTCAGGTTGAGCCCGCTGTCCAGGACGCCGTCCCCGATCTTGGGTTCGAGGCGGGTGAGGATGCGCAGGGTCTGGGCGTTGCCCTCGAAGCCGCCGCAGCCGGCGGCGAACTCGTCGAGCGCGCGCTCGCCGTTGTGCCCGAACGGCGGGTGCCCGATGTCGTGGGCCAGCCCGCCGGTGTCGACGACGTCGGGGTCGCAGCCCAGGTCCTCGGCCATGCCGCGGCCGATCTGGGCGACCTCCAGGGAGTGCGTCAGCCGGGTGCGCGGCACGCCGGTGATCTCCGCGCCCTCCCCCGGCCCGAGCACCTGCGTCTTGCCGGCCAGCCGGCGCAGGGCCGCCGAGTGCAGGACGCGGGCGCGGTCGCGGGAGAAGGGGCTGCGCCGGTCCGAGCGCCCGGCGCCCTTGGGCGGCTCCGGCACGAGCCGAGCGGTGTCGTGCGCGGTGTAGCGGGCCGTCATGGGTGGAGTCGGCTCACCCGACGCCGCCGGTCTCGTCGGCGTAGGACGGGTCCACCGAGGCGTGGGTGAGCCGGTAGAACAGCGTGGCCGCGGTCTCCCGGACGATGTAGCGGGCCTGCGTCTCGCGGGTCTGCACGACCGGGCCGCTGCGGGTGGGCGAGGTCCAGGCGTCGAGCCCGGCGTCGCGGGCCATGGTGCGCGCCCGCAGCGAGTGCCACGGGTCGCTGACCATCACCGTGCTGTCCCAGCCGTCCCGCACGGCGCGCGCCGCGACGGCCTGCAGGCTCCCCAGGGTGTCGCTGCCCTCACCGACGGCGACGACCGCGGCGGCGGGCACCCCGCGCTCGACGAGGTAGCGCCTGCCCGCTTCGGCCTCGGTGTAGGCGTCGCCGGGCTGCCCGCCGCCCGCCGTGACGATCCGCGGCGCGACACCGGCCTCGTAGAGCGCCTCGGCGTGCCGGAGCCGGGCGGCGAAGATCGAGCTGGGGTCGCCGTCGTACTGGGCGGCGCCGAGCACGACGATGGCGTCGGCCGGCTGGCGGTCGTCGACACGGGCGACCTGCCACACGCGGAACGCGGTGCCGCCGACGACGAGCGCACCCATGGCGAGCGCGCCGATCAGCACCCGCGCCGTCCAGGCCCGCCAGCCGGCCGGGCGCGGCGCCCGCCGCGGGGGCACGCGGCCGGCCCCTGGTTGGTACAGGGCGACGGTCGTCGCCTCCGAGGAGGGCCTCATCCGCCGATCCGGTGCTCGGAGCCGGCGAGGGCGCTGCCGCCGCGGCCGGACCGGGCCGCGACCACCTGGGCGACGATCGAGACCGCCGTCTCGGCGGGGCTGCGCGCGCCCAGGTCGAGGCCGACGGGGCCGTGCAGCCGGGCCAGCTCGTCCTCGGTGACGCCCGCGGCGAGCAGCCGTTCGCGGCGGGCGGCCTGGGTGCGCCGGGAGCCGAGTGCACCGATGAACCCGCGCCCGCGCAGCCCGGCGACCAGGGTGGCGTCGAAGGCGGGGGCGTGGTCGAGCAGGACGAGGACGTCGGCGTCGGAGAAGTCGGCGACCGCGGCGGTGGCCTCGTCCACGGTGGACGCCGACCGCACGCCCCAGCCCAGCAGCCCGGCCTGCGCGGCGAGCGCCTCGCCGATGGCGCCCGCCCCCACGACCAGCACCGACGGCACCGGGACCCACAGGTCGACCAGCAGCTCGACGTCGCCCGCCGGCACCCGCTCGGTGGCGGTGGCCCCGCGGCGCAGCAGCCCGGCCGCGGCCCGTGCGGCGGCGTCGTCGAGCTCGGCCGAGCCGAGCCCGCCCGTGCGCGCGGACAGGTCGGGTCCGGTGAGGACGAGCGCGGCGGCGCCGTCGGCGGCCGAGACGAGCGCGGCGGGCGAGCCCGCCTCCAGCGCGGCGCCCAGCGCGTCGGCCTGGGCCGCGGGCAGCGGGTGGCCCAGCAGGGTGGCCCCGCCCGCGCAGGCCAGCCCGGCGGCCAGCGCGTCGGGCTCTGCGACGTGCGCCTCGCGGGTCTGCGGGGCGGCGGCGGCCGCGGCGACCAGCGGGCGGGCCGAGACGTCCAGCGCGCCCCGGTAGAGCAGCCCGGCGACGGCGCCCGACGCCGTGCCGGCGAGCAGCTGGCCGGACTCCACGGTGCCGAACCCGTGCCGCTCCAGCACCCGCACCACGCCGACCCCGTCGGCCGCCCAGGACCGCAGGGCGGTCCCCAGCTCACGCAGCCCGTGCTCGCTCACCGCGCCAGGGTATCCCGCACGCACCCCCACCCCCGCCACCCGTCGAGAACGAAGGTGCTGTCGTTTTGGATCGGTCCAACCGACAACGACTTCGTTCTCGACGGTGGGTGGAGAGGCGCGCTGTCGCGAACAGGAGACCCTGCTGAACACGACCTCTGCTTCGGGGAGTGACGATGGACCTGTACGCGAAGGTGTTCGTCCTGTGGGACGGCGACGCCGACTCGCCCGCCCGGACAGTGGCGCCCCTCGTCGACGCCAGGTGGCCCGCAGGACGGTGACCGGTGCCGTCCTCGACCTCGACGTCGAGGAGAACGACGACCACGACGAGGGCGTCGCCGCCTCCGATCCGGATCGGTTCCTGCACCTCCCCTTCTACCTCGACGTGGAGCCGACCACGCCGGGCACCGACCCGGCCGAGGTCCTCGCGGCCGTCGCGACGCTGCTGCGGGGACTGGCCGAGGCCGGTGCGGAGTGCGTGACCGCAGCCGACTACGAGGACCAGCTCCCCGGTGGCGCCGCACAGGGCCCACGACGGGGGCGGCCCCGAGTCCGTGACGAGGGCGTCGGGACGAGGGCGCGCTCGACCTGGCACGTCGAGAACGACGTCGTTCTCGCCGCGGCGTCAGAGCCAGCCGCGCTCGTCGGCGAGCCGGACGGCCTCGGCGCGGGTGCGGGCGCCGGTCTTGCCGATGGCCGACGACAGGTGGTTGCGCACGGTGCCCTCGGACAGGTGCAGGCCACCGGCCACGCGGGCGACGGTGGCGCCGTCGGCGGCCGCCCTGAGCACCTCGCGCTCGCGGTCGGTGAGCGGGCTGGCCCCGCTGGACAGCGACTCCGCGGCCAGCACCGGGTCGACGACGCGCAGCCCGGCGTGCACCCGGCGGACCGCGTCGACCAGCTGCTCGGGCGGCGCGTCCTTGACCACGAACCCGGACGCCCCCGCCCGCATCGCCCGCGACAGGTAGCCGGGCCGGCCGAAGGTGGTCAGCACGACGATCCGGCAGGCCGGCAGCGCGACGTGCAGGGCGGCGGCGGCGTCGAGGCCGTCGCCGCCGGGCATCTGGACGTCGAGCAGGGCCACGTCCGGCGCGCACTCCCGCGCGGCGGGCACCACCTCGGCGCCGGACCCCACCTGGGCCACGACCTCGATGTCGGGCTCCAGCCCGAGAAGCGCCGCGAGCGCGCCGCGGACCAGCGCCTGGTCGTCGGCGAGCAGGACGCGGATCGTGCTCATCGCTCGGCCTCGCAGAGCTCGGCCGGCGCTGCGCGCAGGCGCTGTACTGATGATTCGCTCGCAAGCTCGCTCATGCCGGCCCCGACCGGACGCGGCGCGACGCGGGGACGCACTCGGCGCGCAGCCGGTAGCCGCCGCCCGGGACCGGACCGGCCTCGACGCGCCCGCCGGCGGCGGCCAGGCGCTCCCCCAGCCCGGTGATGCCGTTGCCGGGGACGCCCGTCCCGCCGCCACCGTCGTCGACGACCTCCACCGACTCGGGGGTGAGCCGGATCGTGCAGCGACCGGCCCCGCTGTGCCGGATCACGTTCGTCACGCCCTCCCGCACGACGTGCGCGAAGGCCTGCTGGCGCTCGCCGGGCACGTCGTCGACGGCGTGGGGCAGGTCGGCGGTGATCTCCGCGGCGCGCAGCGCCTCCCGGGCGCCTGCCAGCTCGGCGGCCAGCGAGGTGACCCGGTTCGCCGCCACGGTGGACCGCACGTCGGCCAGCGCCTGGCGCCCCAGCGACTCGACGTCGGCCACCTCGACGGCGGCCCGGTCGTGGGCGCCGCTCTCCAGCAGCCGCCGGGCCAGCCCGGCCTTGACGGTGATCGTGGTGAGGCTGTGGCCGAGGACGTCGTGCAGGTCGCGGGCCATGCGCTCGCGCTCGGCGGTCACCGCCATCGTGGCCAGCTCCTCGCGCGCCTCGCGCAGTTCGCTGTTGCCCCGCACCAGGGCGAACACCGCGATCATCCCGAGGCCGAGAGCGACCATGGCGAACACCTCGTCCCAGCCGATCTCCTGGCCGAGCGCCCAGGCGACGCCGAGCGCCGCCACGGCCGTGAGCAGCGTGGCCGGCGGGCCGTGCGGCGGGCTGGTCAGTATCCCCACCGCGACCACCACGAACGCCACGGTGTAGAGCCTGCTGCCGTCGCCCGCGCCCAGGCCGACGAACCCGACCGCCCACAGCACGGCCATCGTCGCGATCAGCGCGACCGAGAACCACGCGCTGCGGCGCTTCACGGCGATGTAGAGGCCGTGCAGGTAGCAGGCGCCGTAACCGAGCAGCGCCAGCACGAGCAGCACCCGCAGCCCGACCGGCCGGTCCACGGTGACCGCCGTCCACAGCTGGGGGACCAGCAGCAGGACCCAGCCGCCGGACCACGCGTACCACTGGCCGACGGTCATCTCGGCGAGGTCCCGCACCGGTCCCGCCGCGTCGCCGGTCGACACGTCGCCCACCGTAGTCCCCCCGCTCAGACGCGGACCGCGTCGCGGCGGTAGCGCCACACCGCCAGCCCACCGGCGGCGACGAACCAGGCCGCGAGCACCGCGACCCCCTCCCACGGCACCCCGCCGCCGACCGCGGGCCGTGCCGCGACGTCGGCCAGCCAGTAGCTGGGCAGCGCCCTGGCGATCGTCACCATGGCCGGAGGCAGGATCGCGACCGGGATGAAGATGCCGCCCAGCAGGCTGAACAGCAGCATGGTGATCATGGTGGCGCCCTGCGCCGACTCCTGGGTCGCCAGCGTGCCGACCAGCAGCCCGATCGCGGCGAAGGGCAGCACCCCCACCCAGGCCACGGCCAGCACCTGCAGCCAGGTCAGCACGGGCAGGTCCACACCCATGATCGCGCCGACCACCAGCACCATGGCCAGCGCGGGCAGCGCCACCAGCATCGCGACCGCCGCCTTGACCGCGAGGTACCCCCAGGCCGGCAGCGGGGTGAGGCGGAGCTGGCGGTTCCACCCGAGTGACCGCTCGGTGGCCACCAGCCCGCCGGTGCTCACCGACGCGGTGATCGCCCCGAAGGCGGCCATGCTCAGCATCAGCGCGACCAGGCTCCCGTCCTCCTGGCTGGGCGCGTAGATCCCGACGAAGATCAGGAAGAAGGCGACCGGGAACCCGATCGTGAAGACCAGGAACTGCGGCTCGCGGAGCAGCCGGCGCACCTCGATCAGCAGCATCGTGGGCATGTCAGTCCTCCTTGGTGGTGGTGAGCGCGACGAAGGCGTCCTCGAGGCCGTGGGCGGCGACCTCGATGTCGTGGGCCGCGGGGTGGTCGCGCAGCAGGGCGCGCAGCGCCGCGTCGGAGTCGGTGCACGTCAGCCGGAACCGCTCGCCGTCCACGCGGACGTCGGCGACGCCGGGCAGCGCGGCCAGCGCCCGGGGGTCGGCCCCGGGCAGCGTCAGCGCCACCACCCGGCCGGCAGCCAGCGACCGCACCGCGGCGACGCTGCCGTCGGCGACGACCCGCCCGGAGCGCATCAGCACCACCCGGTCGGCGAACTCCTCGGCCTCGGCGAGGTAGTGGGTGGCGAACAGGACCGTGCGTCCGGTGCGGGCGAAGTCGCGCATGGCCGCCCAGAACTCGCGGCGGCCCCGCACGTCCATCGCGACCGTCGGCTCGTCGAGCACGAGCAGGTCGGGGTCGGTGACCAGGGCCGCGGCGAAGCGCACCCGCTGGCGCTGCCCGCCCGACATCCGCCCGAGCCGCTGCCCGGCGATGTCGGCCACCCCGGCCTTGCGCAGCGCCTCGACCGGCGGGAGGGCCCGCCGCTGCAGCGCCGCCACCAGCCGGACGGCCTCGCCCGCGGTCATCTCCTCGGGGAACCCGCCGGCCTGCAGCATCGCGCCGACCAGACCGTCCTGGACGGCCTCGCGCGGGCTGCGCCCGAACAGCCGGACCTCGCCGGCGTCCGGGCGGCTCAGCCCGAGCAGCAGGTCGACGGTGGTGGACTTGCCGGCGCCGTTCGGGCCGAGCAGCGCGACGACCTCACCGGGGGCGATCGTCAGGTCGACGCCGTCGACCGCGCGGACGGGGCCGTAGCTGCGGCGCAGGCCGCTGAGCGCGACCGCGGCGCCGTGGTGGGCGGCCGGGATGGGCGGTGGTTCGTTCATGCCACGACTCTCGCGCCGCGGCGCCCCCGACCCCCGGATCGCCCGTCACGACCTCGCCATGACGTCCGTCAGGGGTTCAGCAGCCGATCAGCCGCGCGCCCAGGTACGACTCGACCTGGTCGAGCGCGACCCGCTCCTGGGTCATCGAGTCGCGCTCGCGGATGGTCACCGCCTGGTCGTTGAGGGTGTCGAAGTCGACGGTGAGGCAGAACGGGGTGCCGATCTCGTCCTGGCGGCGGTAGCGGCGGCCGATGGCCCCGGCGTCGTCGAACTCGACATTCCAGTGCTTGCGCAGCGCGGCGGCCAGGTCGCGGGCCTTGGGCGAGAGGTCGCTGTTGCGCGAGAGCGGCAGCACGGCGGCCTTGACCGGGGCGAGCCTGCGGTCGAGCCGCAGCACCACGCGCTTGTCCACGCCGCCCTTGGCGTTGGGCGCCTCGTCCTCGGTGTAGGCCTCGATCAGGAACGCCATCATCGACCGGCCCACGCCCGCCGCCGGCTCGATCACGTACGGCCGGTACCGGGTGCCCGACGCCTGGTCGTAGAACGACAGGTCGACGCCGGAGTGGTTGCTGTGCGTGGTGAGGTCGAAGTCGGTGCGGTTGGCGATGCCCTCCAGCTCGCCCCACTCCTGGCCGGTGAACTGGAAGCGGTACTCGATGTCCACCGTGCGCTTGGAGTAGTGGGAGAGCTTCTCCTTCGGGTGCTCGTAGTGCCGCAGGTTCTCCCGGGAGATGCCCAGGTCGACGTACCAGTCGGTGCGCTGGTCGATCCAGTACTGGTGCAGCTCCTCGTCGGTGCCGGGCTCGACGAAGTACTCCATCTCCATCTGCTCGAACTCGCGCGTGCGGAAGACGAAGTTGCCCGGGGTGATCTCGTTGCGGAAGCTCTTGCCCATCTGGCCGATGCCGAACGGCGGCTTCTTGCGCGAGGTGGTCTGCACGTTGAGGAAGTTGACGAAGATGCCCTGCGCGGTCTCCGGGCGCAGGTAGTGCAGGCCCTCCTCGGACTCGACCGGGCCGAGGTAGGTCTTGAGCATCATGTTGAAGTCGCGCGGCTCGGTGTACTGGCCGCGGGTGCCGCAGTTCGGGCAGGGCACGTCGGACAGGTCGTCCTCGGTGGCCGACTTGCCGGTGCGCTCGACGTACTCCTCGGCCAGCTGGTCGGCCCGGTAGCGCTTGTGGCAGCTGTGGCACTCGACCAGCGGGTCGGTGAACACGCCGACGTGGCCGGAGGCCACCCACACCTGGCGCGGCAGGATGACCGAGCTGTCCAGGCCGACGACGTCCTCTCGGCCGGTGACGGTGGTCTTCCACCACTGCCGCTTGATGTTCTCCTTGAGCTCGACGCCCAGGGGGCCGTAGTCCCAGGCGGACCTCGTACCGCCGTAGATCTCGCCGGAGGCGAACACGAACCCGCGGCGCTTGGCCAGCGCGACGATGGTCTCGATCTTGGCGGAAGTGGCCTTGCTGGGCACGGACGGACTCCTGAACAGCCGGGAGGTGAAGGCGTCCATGCTACCGAGCGCCCTACCCCGGTCGCCGCAGGGTTTACCCCTGGTCGGGAGCTACTCGGCGAGCAGGCTGGTGTGCTCCTGCGCGCGCCCGCCCACCGCGTCGACCAGCGTCTCGAACGCGGCCGGCGCGTCGGTGCCGGCCTGCGCCAGCAGCGGCACCACGTGCTCGCGCACCGGGAACGGGCTCAGCGCCCGCCGGTAGGCGTTCACCGACTCGAACCGCACGACCAACACCCAGGCGTCCGGCTCGTCGACGGCCCGCCCCAGCTCACCGCCCCGGCAACCGGGCTGGGCGGTCAGCAGCTCCAGGGCCGCGCGGGCGCGCACGCGCAGGTCGTCCGCCTCGGCGGCGGGCACGTCGAACCGGCAGACCAGCAGCACCACCCCAGCCTCCCACCGCCCGCCTACGATGGGTGCGCGGCCCCGATGAGGCTCGACACCCGGGGAGCGTGGCCGCCGCACCCGGACGGGGAGACCGATGTCGATCGTCGCTGGAGCGGGGGCCGCGCCCGAGCAGGACGCGGACGCCACCGCGCGCACCCCGACGAGCGACCCGGCGCACGACCCCGCCCGCCCAGCCGCGCCCACGCCCGTCCGCACACCGGCCGCGCTGAGCGCCGCGGGCGACCTGCTGCGCGCGCTGGCCGCGCCGGTGCGCATCGCGATCGTGCTGCAGCTGCGCGAGTCCAGCCTCTGCGTGCACGACCTGGTCGACGCGCTGGGCGTCACCCAACCCCTGATCAGCCAGCACCTGCGGGTGCTCAAGACCGCGGGCGTCGTCGAGGGCAGGCGGCAGGGCCGCGAGGTCGTCTACTCCCTCGTCGACGACCACCTCGCGCACATCGTCGTCGACGCCGTCGCGCACGCCGAGGAGAGCCGATGACCGCTCCCCCGCCCCGGGCCACCCGCCAGCGCGCCGCCGTCTCCGCGCTGCTCGACCGCCTCGACGACTTCCGCTCCGCCCAGGAGATCCACGACCAGCTGCGCCGCGCGGGCGAGGGCATCGGCCTGACCACCGTCTACCGCACCCTGCAGGGGCTGGCCGACGCCGGCGAGGTCGACGTGCTGCGCACCGACTCCGGCGAGTCGGTCTACCGCCGCTGCGCCACCGCCGACCACCACCACCACCTGGTCTGCCGGCGCTGCGGCACCGCCGTGGAGATCGAGGGCCCCGCCGTGGAGACCTGGGCCCAGAAGGTCGCCGAGGCCAACGGCTTCTCCGACCTCAGCCACACCGTCGAGATCTTCGGCCTGTGCCGGGAGTGCGGCAGCGCCGCCCGCAACGGCGGCGCGTCTCAGAACGACACATCCGCGAGCGCCGCGGGTGGATAGCGTCGTCGCGGTGGACGGCAACGGCGCGGCGGCCCCGCAGGTGGACACCCCCAGCACGGTCCGACGGCTGGACGGCGCCGAGGCCGTCGAGCTGGCCGGGCTGGCCGCCGTGTTCGAGGAGCTGCAGTACGTGCTGCGCTGCTGCGAGCACCTCGTCGCCACGCTGGCCTCCCCCGCCCCCGACCCGGTCGTCGTCGAGGCGCTGTGGACGGGCGCCCTGCTCGGCTACGCCCGCTGCTTCTCCGGACGCGCCGCGGTGCTGACCGAGGCCGACCTGGGCCGCCTGGAGCTCGACGCCGACGCGACCGGCTTCCACGCGATGATGCGCAAGCTGCGCGACCACTACGCCTCCCGGCACGTGAACCCCCGCGAGGCGTTCACGATCGGCGCCGCGCAGTCCAACGACGGCCGTCCCGCCGGCGTCGCCATCGTCTCCACCCCCCGCCCCCCGGTCGACGACCCCACGGTCCGGCTGCTCGGGCGGATCGCCTACGGGCTGAGCGGGTTGGTGGACGCGCGGATGCAGGAGTGCCAGCAGCGGGTGTCGGCGGCCGCCGGGGAGATGACGGCAGCGGCGCTGGGGCGGTTGCCGGTGGTGCACCTGGCCGGGAGCGCGTAGCTCGCTCGCTCCCCGCTTGCTGGGTTCGCCGGGTGTCCGGCGGTGCCTGCTCGGTGACCTGGCTTCGCTTCGGGTGGGCTCGTCGGGTGCCTCCGACGAGCCCACCGGACCGAGCCGCCGCCCTGGACTCGGCCCTGCCGAAGGCGCAGTAGCCGCAACGCCCCCGGCCGAACGAACCCCGCCGATCAGCCCTCGGTGAGCGCCGCGCGCAACGCCGACGCGTTCCCCACCACCAGCATCAGCAGCGTCCCCATCGCCTTCTCCTCCAGCCCGGCCGCCGGGAACGCGTAGCGCAGCGTCACGTCCCAGCCCTTCTGGCCGCGGATGACCCGGGGCGTACCGAACAGCGACTCCCCCGCGCCCAGCGCCACCATCCTCGGGACGTCCGTCTCGAAGGGGAGGTCCCAGGCCACGACGCAGGTGATGTTCAGGACCGGGAGGCCCTCCTCCAGCTCCAGCCCCTGGACGGCGCACACCACGCCGCCGTGGGCGAAGGTGACGGCGCCGTCGTCGTCGACCTCGACGTCGTGGAACCGCTCCAGCGCCGCCCGGGCGATGCCGAGCATGTCGGTGACCGCGCCGCTCATCGCTCTCCCCCGCTGCGCGAGCTCGGCGCGTCGCGCAGCGGCGCTGTGGTGGATGATCCGCTCGCGAGCTCGCTCATGACGTGGCCGCCGTGGGGGTGTCGAGGGCGCCGCCGAAGCGGCGGTCGCGGCGGGCGTAGATCTCGATGGCCTGCCAGATGTGGCGGCGGTCGAAGTCGGGGAAGAGGGTGTCGAGGAAGACCATCTCGGCGTAGGCCGACTGCCACAGCAGGAAGTTGGAGGTGCGCTGCTCCCCGGAGCTGCGCACGAACAGATCGACGTCGGGCATGTCGGGCTCGTCGAGGTGGCGGGCGATGGTGCGCTCGTCGATCTTGCCGGGCTTGAGCTTGCCGTCGGCGACCTGCTGGGCGATCTGCCGGACGGCGTCGGCGATCTCGGCGCGGCCGCCGTAGTTGACGCACATGGTGAGCGTCAGCACGTCGTTGTCCCGGGTCTTCTCCTCGGCGATCTCCAGCTCCCTGATGACGCTGCGCCACAGCCGCGGCCTGCGACCGGCCCAGCGCACGCGCACCCCCATGGAGTGCATCTCGTCGACGCGGCGGCGGATGACGTCGCGGTTGAAGCCCATCAGGAAGCGGACCTCGTCGGGGCTGCGCTTCCAGTTCTCGGTGGAGAACGCGTAGGCCGACAGCCAGCGCACACCGATGTCGATGCAGCCGCGGGCGACGTCCATCAGGGAGGCCTCGCCGCGCCGGTGGCCCTCGATGCGGGGCAGGCCGCGGGCGTTGGCCCAGCGGCCGTTGCCGTCCATCACCAGGGCGACGTGGTTCGGCACCAGTTCGCGGGGGATGGCCGGCGGTCGGGCTCCCGACGGGTGCGGGGCGGGGGGTTGCACGGGTGCCACGCCCGCACCCTACGGGTGGCGGCGGACGACGCCGGCCGCCACCACCGGCGGCGCAGCCCGACGCCGACATGGACGCGATGGTCGACCTCCACGACGGGCCGGGCGGGAGCGCTAGTTGGGGCGCCGGCTGTCCGCGACGCGGGCGTCGAGCTCCTCGAGAGCGCGGGTGGCCCACTCGTGGGTGGCCCGGTACTGGCCGAGGCCGAAGCGCCCGGCCAGCAGGCCGAGCTCGGCGCGCGGGCTGCACCGCGGGTCGGTGCCACCCTTGAGCCGCTCGCGCAGCTCGGCCTCCGCGGCCGCGGTCTCCTCGGCGATGGCGGTGAGGACGCTGCGCTGGTCGTCGGGGTCGAGCGTGGGGATGAGGAACATCCGCAGCACGCCCTCGTTGCGCACCACGCCGTCGCCGGAGCGGTGCAGCAGCCAGGAGCGCAGCTCGGCCCGGCCCTGCTCGGTGATGTCGTAGGTCTTGCTGCCGCGCGGGCCCTGGTCGACGACCCGGACGAGGTCGCGGGCCGCGAGCTTGGCCAGCTCCGGGTAGATGCTGGCGTGCCCGGCCTGCCAGGCGTAGCGGCCGAGGTCGCTCTCGAACTCGCGGGCCAGCTCGTAGCCGGTGGCGGGCGCGGCGGCGAGCAGGCCGAGCAGGGCGTGCGGCAGGGACACGCGGCGACCCTACCGGTCCGCGCTCCACATGTCAGGGTTGACATGTCAGAGTCGACAGGTTCACCCTCGGACGCATGACCTCGACCGCGGCACCCGCGTACCTGACCGGCCACCTCGCCCCCGTCCCGGACGAGATCAGCGCCGTCGACCTCCCGGTGGAGGGCGCGCTGCCGCCCGAGCTGACCGGCCGCTACCTGCGCAACGGCCCCAACCCGCTGCCCGGCGAGGACCCCGGGCACTGGTTCGCCGGGCACGGGATGGTGCACGGCGTGCGGCTGCGCGAGGGGCGCGCCGAGTGGTACCGCAACCGCTGGGTCCGCACCGGCGCGCTGGCCGGGCGGCCGTTCGTCGGCCCGGAGGGTGTCGACCGGACGGCCGTGACGGCCAACACCCACATCATCGAGCACGGCGGTGCGCTGCTCGCCCTGGTCGAGAGCGGCTTCCCGTACGAGCTGACGCCGGAGCTGGACACCGTCGGCCCGTGCGACTTCGGCGGCCGGCTCACGACGGCGATGACCGCGCACCCGAAGCAGGACCCGCGGACCGGCGCCCTGCACTTCTTCGCCTACAGCCCGATGGCGCCGCACCTGGTCTACCACCGGTTGTCGGCGACGAACGAGCTCGAGTGCAGCGTCGAGGTGCCGGGCGCGGGCCCGTCGATGATGCACGACTTCGCGGTCACCGACCGGCACGCGCTCTTCCTGGACCTGCCGCTGGTGTTCCGGATGGACCTGGTCGGGCAGCGGAGCCTGCCCTTCGGCTGGGACGCCGACTACCCGGCGCGGATCGGCGTGATGCCGCTGGACCGCCCCGGCGAGGTCAGCTGGATCGGGATCGACCCGTGCTACGTCTTCCACGTCGGCGGCGCGCACACCGACGCCGACGGGCGCATCGTGCTCGACGCCTGCCGGTACGGCGCCGCGGGCATCGACCGGTTGTGGGGCTCGATCAGCGGCGGCCCGACCGGGCCGGCCGCGGAGGCCGCGTCCACCGGGCGGGCCACGCTGCACCGCTGGACGATCGACCCGGTGGCCGCGACCATCACCGAGACCGCGCTGGACGACCGCCCCGCCGAGTTCCCGACCTCCGACGACCGCCGCGTCGGGCTGTCCTCGCGGTACCTCTACACGGTCTCCGAGCGCGGCGACGGGGCCGCGGTGGTCAAGTACGACCACGCCACCGGGGCCGCCACCGCCCACGAGCTCGGCCCGGACACGGTCACCGGCGAGGCCGTGTTCGTGCCCGCCGCCGGGGGCACCGCCGAGGACGACGGCTGGCTGGTCGGCATCACGACGCGCCGCGACGGCAGCGCCTCGCAGCTGCTGGTGCTCGACGCCACCGACGTCGCCGCCGCCCCGGTCGCCGCGGTCACGCTTCCCCGCGGTGTCCCCGCGGGCTTCCACGGCTCCTGGGTCCCGGACGCCTGAGATCCGCCGAGCCACGCTCGAGGCCGTCCTTGCCCAGTATTGGAGAACGCGCTCTAATACTGGGGTGGCCACCCCTCCCGTCGTCCCCGCCCTCTACGCCGCCCTGCGCGCGGCCGACGTGCCTGCCCTGCTCGCGACGCTGCACACCGACTTCCGCGGCCGGGTCACCGACGGGCTGCCCTTCGGCATCGGCGGTGCCGCGGACGGCCCGCAGGAGATGCTGCGCGACGTGTGGGCGCGCGCCTCCGCGCACTACGACGCGCTGCGCCCCGAGCCCGACGAGTACTCGCCCACCGCCGACGGGCGGGTGCTGGTGCTGGGCTGGTACACCGGCACCGCCCGGGCCGGCGGCCGGCCGTTGCGCGCCCGGTTCGCCCACGTCATCCGGGTGCGCGACGGCCTGGTCGCCGAGCTGGAGCAGATCACCGACAGCGCGCGCTGGTGGTCGGCCGCCGGCGCGACCCCCGCGTCGGCCCCCGCCTGACCGCGATGGGCCGTCCCGCGCGGTTCCCCGCCGACCTCATCCTGGACGGGGCGGCCCGGCTGCTGGCCGAGGGCGGGCCGGGCGCCGCCACGACCACGGCCGTCGCCGCGGCGATCGGCGCGCCGAGTGGATCGCTCTACCACCGCTTCGGTAGCCGCGACCTGCTGCTGGCCCGGCTCTGGGTGCGCACCGTCGGCCGCTTCCAGGCGGTGTTCCTGGCCGCGCTGGCGCACCCCGACCTCGACCGGGCCGCCGTCGACGCGGCGGTCGCGGTTCCGGTCTGGTGCCGCGCGCACCCGGACGAGGCCCGGGTGCTGCTGCTGCACCGGCGCGCCGAGCTGGTGGGGCGCTGGCCCGCGGAGCTCGACGGCGAGCTCGCCACCCTGAACGACGCGGTCGCGGCCGCCCTCGCCGAGCACACCCGTCGGCGCTACGGCACCGCCGGCGGCGCCGAGCTGGCCCGCGCGACGTTCGCGCTGGTCGACGTGCCGCACGCGGCCGTCCGGCGGCACGTGGCGGCCGGGGTGGCGCCGCCCGCGGAGGTCGACGCGCTGGTGCGGGAGACCGTGGCCGCCCTGCTGGGGTGAGGCTCAGCGGGCCTCGGCGACCGGCGGCGTCGCGCGCCGCTCGACCAGCGGCAGCGAGCGCAGCTGGCGCTCCATGTGCCACTGCAGGTACGCCGCGACCAGCCCGCTGGTGTCGCGGCGGGTGGCCGGGGCGGCCGCGTCGGCCACCTCCCAGTCGCCGTGCAGCAGCGCGTCGAGGTGGGTGAACGTCTCCGGGGACGGGCGCACCGAGCCGGGCGGGCGGCACCGCGGGCACACCGCGCCGCCGGCGGCGATGTTGAACGACGGGTGCGGGCCGGGCTCGGCGCAGCGCGCGCAGTCGCCGATCGCCGGGGCCCAGCCGGCGTGGGTCATGGCGCGCAGGAAGAACGCGTCGAGCACGAGGGACGGGTCGCGCTCCCGCCCGGCCAGCGCCCGGATCGCCCCGACCAGCAGCAGGTAGACCCGCAGCGCGGGCTCGCCCTCCTCGGAGACGAGCCGGTCGGCGGTCTCCAGGATCGCGCAGCCCGCGGTGTAGCGGGGGTAGTCGCTGATGATGCCGGCGCCGAACGCGTCGACCGTCTGGGCCTGGGTGACGACGTCGAGCGAGCGGCCGGGGTAGAACTGCACGTCGACGTGGTTGAACGGCTCCAGCCGGGCGCCCCAGCGCGACCGCGTGCGGCGCACGCCCTTGGCCACCGCGCGCACCTTGCCGTGGCGCTGGGTGAGCAGGGTGACGATGCGGTCGGCCTCACCGAGCTTCTGCACCCGCAGCACCAGTCCGATGTCGCGGTAGGACGGGGCCACCGGACCAGCCTACGGCCCGGTCAGCGCGGGCGGGCGTACCGGACCGTGGCGAGCGGGACGAACACCACCAGCAGCAGCGCGGTCCAGAGCAGCGTGGCGAGCACCGGGTGCTCCAGCGGCCAGGCGCCGTTGGTCGGCGCGAGGGGGTTGCCGCAGAGCTCGCGCACGGCCGCGGTCAGCGCGCTCAGCGGGTTCCAGTCCGCGATCGTGCGCAGCCATGCGGGCATCCCCGCGGTCGGCACGAAGACGTTGGACAGCATCCCCACCGGGAAGACCAGCACCGACAGCTGCGCCGCCGTCTCCTCCCTGCCGATGACGAGCCCGAGGTACATGCCGATCCAGGTCGCGGCGAACTGGAACGCCGCCAGCAGCCCGAGCGCCCCGAGCGCGGGACCGAGGCCGGTGCGGATGCGCCATCCCACGACCACGGCGCACGCGGCCATCAGCAGCAGGCAGAGCAGCCCGTAGGCGGCGTTCGCGGCGGCCTGGCCGAACGGCACGGCGACGCGCGTGATGGGCATGGAGCGGAACCGGTCGACCACCCCGCGGCCGGAGTCGCGGGCCATCGTGATCATGGCCGGGACGACGTTGAAGGCGATCGTGGCGAACAGCCCCGGCACCAGGAACTCGCGGTAGTCGCCCGCACCCGGCAGCGCGATCGCGCTGCCGAAGACGTAGCCGAACACCAGCACCAGCACGACCGGGGAGGCGAGGGTGATCGCGATCCCCGCCGGGTCGTGGCGCAGCTTCAGCAGCACCCGGGCCGCGGCGGCGGACCCGTCGGTCCACGGCCGGGGCCGGGCGGCGATCGCGGGGGCGGTGGGGGCGCTCACGCCGCACGTCCTCCCGTGGTCCGGGGGTCGCCGGTGAGGCGCAGGAACACGTCGTCGAGGGTGGGCCGGCGGACCCCGACGTCGAGCGCGGTGACCCCGGCGGCGTCGAGCCGGCGCACGACCTCGGGCAGCGGGACGGGCGATCCCACCACCACCGCGCCGACCCGCAGGCCGTCCTCGTCGACCTCCGGGGAGGCGTCGGTCCAGGACGCCAGCACCGACGCCGCGGCGGGCAGGTCGGCGCCGGCCTCCACGACGACCTCGACCCGGATCCCGATCGCGGCCTTGAGCGCGTCCGGGCTGCCGGTGGCGACGGCCCGCCCGCCGTCGACCACGACGACGTCGTCGGCGAGCCGATCGGCCTCCTCCAGGTACTGGGTGGTCAGCAGCACGGTGGTGCCCCTGGCCACCAGGTCGCGGACGGTGGCCCAGATCGCGGTGCGGCTGCGCGGGTCGAGGCCGGTCGTCGGCTCGTCGAGGAACAGCACCGGCGGGGCCACGACGACGCTGGCGACCAGGTCCAGCCGTCGGCGCATGCCGCCCGACCAGGTCTTCACCAGCCGGTCGGCGGCGTCGGCGAGGTCGAAGCGCTCCAGCAGCTCGTCGGCGCGGCGGGCGGCGCCGCGGCGGCCGAGGTGGTGCATCCGGCCGAGGATGCGCAGGTTCTCCCGCCCGGTCAGGTCGTCGTCGACGGCGGCGTGCTGCCCGGCCAGGCCGATGCTGCGGCGCACCAGCCCGGGCGCGCGGACGACGTCGTGGCCCAGGACCGCGGCCCGCCCGGCGTCCGGGACGGTGAGCGTGGCCAGCACCCGGATGGCCGTCGTCTTGCCCGCGCCGTTGGGTCCCAGCACGGCGCACACGGTGCCCGCCGGGACGACCAGGTCCAGCCCGGACAGCGCGTGCACCGTGCCGTACCTGCGCACCAGCCCCTCTGCTACCACTGCAGCCACCACGCCGCCTCCTCTGCGATCAGCGTTCGCAGAAAATGTAGCGGACTGGGAACGCTGTTCGCAACACGGGAGGACGCACATGGCCGGGAGCATCTGGCTGCGGCGGGAGCGGACCGGGCGCGGGCCGGTGCCCGAGCACAGCCGGGCCGAGATCACCGCGGTCGCCGTGGCGCTCGCCGACGCCGACGGCCTGGCCGCGGTCTCCATGCGCAAGGTGGCCGCCGCCATCGGCACCGGACCGGCGTCCCTCTACCGGTACGTCGACAACCGCGACGAGCTCGTCGAGCTGATGGCCGACGCGGTGATCGGCGAGATCGACCTCGACCGGCCGCCGTCGGACGACTGGCTCGCGGACCTCGTCGCGCTCGCGCACGCGATCCGCGGCGTCTACCGGCGCCACCGCTGGCTGCTCGACGTCGTCCCGGGACGGGGGCTCGGGCCGAACACCGTCGATGTGATGGAGCGCGCGCTGGCCGCGATGTCGGTCCTGGACGTGCCCGCGGCCACCAAGATGGAGACGTTCGCCCTGCTCAACGCCACGGTCGTGCTGCTGGTCCGGACCGAGGCCGCGGTGCCCGACCCGACCGGGGAGTACGCGCGCGCCCACGTGGAGTTCCTGGCCTCGGTGGCCGCGGCGGGCGGGCACCCGCACCTGGCCGCCGCGCTGGCCGACCCCCGCCCCGCGCCCGACCCCGGCGAGGACCTGGTCGACCGGGTGCTGCCGCGCGTGCTGGCCGGCCTGCTTGACACGACCCGCCGCACCCGATGAGGCTGCCCTAACCCACACCCAGGAGGCTCCCGTGCGACCCCAACCGGCCGGCACCCACCTCGTCCCCGCGGAGTCGCTCGCCGAGACCGAGCGCACGCTGGCGGCCACCCCCGGGGTGCGCGGCGAGCCCACCGACGCCGAGCGCTCCCGCACCCTGATCTCGTCGGTCACCACCGCCTCGCTGGCCACCATCGGCGAGGGCGGCTTCCCGTTCGGGTCGCTGGTCAGCCACGGCGTCGACGGGCTGGGGCGCCCGCTGCTGCTGCTCAGCGACCTGGCCGAGCACACCCGCAACCTCGGCGGCGATCAGCGGGCCTCGCTGATGGCCGTCGAGACGGGCGCGGGCGACCCGTTGGCCCTGGCCAGGGTCACCGTGCTGGGTGTGGTCGAGGAGCTGCGCGGCGACGAGCGGGCGGCGGCGCTGCCCACCTACCGGGCCGCGCAGCCGGGCGCGTTCTACGCCGAGTTCGCCGACTTCCGGCTCTACCGCCTGGAGGTCTCCTCGGTCCGCTACGTCGGCGGCTTCGGCCGGATGAGCTGGGTGACCGCGGCCGAGTACACCGCGGCCGAGCCCGACCCGTTGCACCCGCACGCCGCGCGGATCATCGAGCACATGAACGACGACCACGCCGACGCGCTGGTGCTGTTCTGCAAGATCCTCGCCGACCGGCCGGGCACGACGCGCGCCCGGATGGTCGGCGTCGACCGCTACGGCTTCGCGGTGCTGGCCGCCGACGGCCAGGACGCCGACGAGGTGGCCGTGCGGTTGCGCTTCGACGCCCCGACGGACACCGCCGACGCCGTCCGCAAGGCGATGATCGACCTGCTGGGCCGGGCCCGCGCCGCCGGCTGACCCCCGTCGAGAACGAAGCTGTCGTCGTTTTGGACCGGTCCAAGCGACGACAACCTCGTTCTCGACGGGGTCCGGGTCAGAAGCCGAGCTTGCGGAGCTGGCGGGGGTCGCGCTGCCAGTCCTTGGCGATCTTCACGTGCAGGTCGAGGAAGACCCTGGTGCCCAGCAGCGCCTCGATCTGGCGGCGCGAGTCGGTGCCGACCTGGCGCAGCCGCTCCCCGCCCTTGCCGATCACGATCCCCTTCTGGCTGGAGCGCTCGACGAAGATGTTGGCGTGGATGTTCAGGATCGGGTCCTGCTTGGGGTGGCGCCCCTCCTGCGGGACCATCTCCTCGATCACCACCGCGATCGAGTGCGGCAGCTCGTCGCGCACGCCCTCCAGCGCCGCCTCCCGGATGAGCTCGGCGACCAGGGTCTCCTCCGGCTCGTCGGTGAGCTCGCCGTCCGGGTAGAGCTGGGGGCCCTCCGGCAGCCGCGCGACCAGCAGGTCGGTCAGCAGGTCGACCTGGAAGCCGGAGACCGCCGAGCACGGCACGACCTCGGCGAACGGCATCAGCCCCGCCAGCTGGGTGAGCCGGGCGGTGATCTGCTCCGGTCCCGCCTTGTCGGTCTTGGTGACGATCCCGATCACCGGGGTGCGGTTGGCCACCGAGCGCAGCTCGTTGACGATGAACTCGTCGCCGCGCCCGACCGGGGCGTCCGCCGGCACGCAGAAGCCGATCACGTCGACCTCGGCCCAGGTCTCGCGCACGACGTCGTTGAGCCGGCTGCCCAGCAGCGTGCGCGGCTTGTGCAGGCCCGGGGTGTCGATCAGGATCAGCTGCGCGTCCGGGCGGTTGACGATGCCGCGGATGGCGTGGCGGGTGGTCTGCGGCCGGCTCGAGGTGATCGCGATCTTCTCGCCGACCAGCGCGTTGGTCAGCGTCGACTTGCCGGCGTTGGGGCGCCCGACGAAGCAGGCGAACCCCGACCGGTACTCCGGCTCGCTCACGATCCCGCCCCCAGCGGCGCGAGGCGCTCGCCGGTGAGCCGTTCCAGGATCTCCCGGCCGATGGGCAGCGCCGCCGTCGCCGCCGGGGACGGCGCGTTGAGCACGTGCAGCACCTTCCCTGCGCCGGAACCACCCCCGATCGGGGGCTGCTCGACGAACAGGAAGTCGTCGACGAGGGTGCCGTCGGGCTTCACCGCCTGCGCCCGCACCCCGGCACCGGCCGGGTGCAGGTCGCTCGCCTCGACGTCGGGCAACATCCGCTGGATCTGCTTGACCATGGCCTTCTTCGACAGGGATCGGTGCATCTCGCCCAGCCCGTAGCGCCAGTGCCGCTTCGCGACCTGCAGCATCCCGGGGTAGGTGATGGTGGACAGGAACTCCTTGGGCTTGACCGCGCTCCACGAGTACCCCTCGCGGGCCAGCGCCAGCACCGCGTTCGGGCCGGCGTGCACGTGGCCGTCGACGCCGCGGGTGGCGTGCACGCCCAGGAACGGGAACGCCGGGTCGGGCACCGGGTAGACCAGGCCGTTGACCAGTCCGGCGGCCCGCTCGGAGAACCCGGAGTACTCGCCGCGGAACGGCACGATCCGCACGCCGGGGTCGGCGCCGCTGGCCCGGGCCAGCTCGTCGCCGCGCAGCCCGGCGCACACGACGACCTGCCCGGCCTCCAGCTCCCCTCCCCCGTGCACGACGACGCGGTCGGCGCGGCGGTCGAGCCAGGCCACCCGCCGACCGAGGTGGACGTCGCCGCCCGCCGCGGTGACCAGCTCGCCGAGCTTCTCGGTGACCAGCCGGTAGTCGCAGATGCCGGTGGAGGGGACCCACAGCGCCGCCAGGCCGCGCACGTGCGGCTCGCGCTCGCGCATCCCGGCCGGGTCGAGCTCGTGCACCTCGACGCCGTTGGCGGCGCCGCGGCGGACCAGCTCGGCCATCCGGGGCAGCTCGTCGGGCTCGGTGGCCACCACCAGCTTCCCGCTGACCCGGTGCGGCAGGTCGTGCTCGCGGCAGAAGGCGACCGTCTCGGCGCAGCCGGCCACGGCGAGGCGGGCCTTGAGCCCGCCGGGGGCGTAGTACAGCCCGGAGTGGATGACGTTGGAGTTGTGCCCGCTCTGGTGCGCGGCCAGCGCACCCTCGCGCTCCACCACCGCCACCGTGCGCCCGCTGCGGAGGACGGCGTGCGCGGTGGCCAGTCCGACGATCCCGCCGCCGACCACGACGACGTCGTAGCGGGCGGGCGTCACGCCGGCTCCGCGACGACGGTCTCGACGACGGCGCCCCGGGCGTCCGCGCGGAAGACCGGCGCACCGGGGGCCAGGTCGGCCACCGCGGCCAGCGAGGCCGCGTCGAGCGCGTCGGCCGCGGTGACCACGGCGGCGGCCTCCAGCGCGGTCGCGCCGCTGGACACCGCGGCGGCCACCGCCGCCTGCAGCGCGGTCAGCGCCAGCGACGGGAGCGCGACGGAGGCGGCGGTGTAGGTGCGGCCGTCGGTGTCGCGCACGGCCGCCCCCTCGGCGGCGCCGGTGCGCCCCCGGCTGGACCGGGCCAGCGTGACGATCTTGGCGTCCTCCGGGTCGAGGACCTGCTCACCCGTGCCGGACATCGCTCTCCTCCCGCCGTCCCACCGACGTGTCCACGTGCTCGTCGCGCTCGCCGGGGGCGCCGTCGTCGGTGCCGCTCTCGTCGACGTCCAGCCGCTCCACCAGCACCGAGGAGATCCGGATGCGGCCCCTGGCGTCCTTGCCGCCCTCGGCCAGCAGCGCCAGCCCTGCCACCTCGGCCCGCGCCCCGGGCAGCGGCACCTTGCCCATGCGCTGGGCCAGCAGACCGCCGACGGTGTCGACGTCGACCTCGGCCAGCACGTCGGCCAGCTCGGTCTGCTCGCCGTCGACGCCGGGGAACAGCTCGGCGAAGTCGGTGACCGGGAGCCGGGCGTTGACCCGCAGCCTGCGCTCGTCGAGGTGCACCACGTCGGGCACCTCCTCGCTGTCGTACTCGTCGGTGATCTCGCCGACGATCTCCTCGAGGATGTCCTCGATGGTCACCACGCCCGCCGTGCCGCCGTACTCGTCGACCACGATCGCCATGTGGTTGCGGGCCGCCTGCATCTCCTTGAGCAGCTCGTCGACCCGTTTGCTGTCGGGCACGAACACCGCCGGCCGCATGACCTCGCCCAGCACGGGCACCGGGGCGTCGCCGTCGGGGTCGGCCTCCGCCCGCGCGCGCACGATGTCCTTGAGGTAGGCCACCCCGACGATGTCGTCGATGCCCTCGCCGAGCACCGGGATGCGCGAGTAGCCGCTCTTGAGCGCCAGCCGCAGCACCTTGTCGACGGGGGTGTCGTGCTCGGTCCACACGACGTCCGGGCGCGGCACCATGACCTCGCGCACCAGCGTGTCGCCCAGCTCGAACACCGAGTGAATCATCTGCCGCTCGTCCTCGTCGACGACGCCGCTGGTGCTGGCCATGTCGACCAGCTCGCGCAGCTCGACCTCGGAGGAGAACGGGCCCTGCCGGAAGCCCTGGCCGGGGGTGATCGCGTTGCCGACCAGGATCAGCAGCTTGGCCAGCGGCCCGAGCAGCGTGGCCAGCGCGCGTACCGGGGCGGCGATCAGCATCCCGATCCGGTACGGGTGCTGGCGGCCCAGCGTGCGCGGCCCGACGCCGATCAGCACGTAGGACACCACCACCATGATCGAGGCGGCGATCAGCGCCCCCGCCCACACCGGGCTGATCACCTGGTCGAGGGCGATCGTGAGCAGCACCGTGGCCGCGGTCTCCGCGGCCAGCCGCAGCAGCAGGAGCAGGTTGACGTGGCGGGGCCGGTCGGCGACGACCTTGGACAGCGCCCGGGCACCGGGCCGCCCGGCGCGCATCAGCGACTCGACCCGGGCCCGCGACACCGTGTTGAGCGCGGCGTCGGCGGCGGCGAACACACCGGCCAGCGGGATCAGCAGGACGGCGATGACGATCAGCGTCGTGATCACGGGAGGACGGTCAGCCGTCCTCGGTGGGCTCGGCTAGCCCAACGGTGCCCAGCACCGCGGAGTCGCTGCGCCGCTGCGCGGCCCGCGCGGCGGCCAGCTCGCGGCCCGTGCGCCACTCGCGCAGCAGGCGGTTCTGCAGGCCGAACATCTCCCGCTCCTCGTCGGGCTCGGCGTGGTCGTAGCCGAGCAGGTGCAGCACGCCGTGCACGGTGAGCAGGTGCAGCTCGTCGGCCAGGCCGTGACCCGCCGTGCGGGCCTGTGCCTTGGCGAACTCCGGGCACAGCACGATGTCGCCCAGCAGCGCCGGGCCCATGTCCGGGGCGTCGGGCCGGCGGGACTCCTCGGCCAGCTCGTCCATCGGGAAGCTCATGACGTCGGTGGGGCCGGGCTCGTCCATCCAGCGCTCGTGCAGCTCGGCCATCACCTCGCTGGTGACCGCCAGGATGCTCAGCTCGGCCGCCGGGTTGACGTGCATCGCGTCCAGCGCGTGCCGCGCGACCGACGCGACGAGCGACTCGTCCAGGGCGATGCCGGACTCGTTGCAGACCTCGATGGACACTTCTTCCCCTGCCTCGCTGTCGTGTACGCGCACCAGACTAGCCGCGGGCGGACAATCGGCTCATGACAGGCAGGGTGACCAACTGGGCGGGCAACGTCGTCTTCTCCGCCGATCGACTGCACCGGCCGGGCACCGTGCCCGAGCTGCAGGAGCTCGTGGCCGGCGCGCACCGGGTGCGGGCGCTGGGCAGCGGCCACTCGTTCAGCCCGATCGCCGACAGCCCCGGCGAGCTGGTCACCGTCGCCGACCTGCCGCGGCGGATCGAGATCGACGCCGCCGCGGGCGTGGTCACGGTCTCGGCCGGCTCGACGTACGGGCAGGTCGGCGCCGCGCTGCACGAGGCGGGCTTCGCGCTGCCCAACACCGGTTCGCTGCCGCACATCTCGGTGGCCGGCGCCTGCTCCACCGGCACCCACGGCTCCGGCGACGGCAACGGCGTCCTGGCCGGCTCGGTGCGCGCGGTGGAGCTGGTCGCCGCCGACGGCGAGCTGCGCACGTTCCGCCGCGGCGACCCCGACTTCCCCGGCGCGGTCGTCGCGCTGGGCGCGCTGGGGATCGTCACCGCGCTGACCCTCGACCTGCGCCCGACGTTCGACGTGCGCCAGTGGGTCTACGAGGGCCTGCGCTCGTTCGACGCCGTCCCCGACGCCCTGTCCGCGGCCTACAGCGTCAGCCTCTTCACCCGGTGGGCCGGCGCCGGCTTCGAGCAGTGCTGGATCAAGCAGCTCCCCGACTCCCCGGAACCGGGCCCCGACTGGTTCGGCGCCACCCCCGCCCCGGGCCCCCGCCACATGCTCACCACCGAGGACCCCGCCAACTGCACCCCCCAGGGCGGCGACCCCGGCCCGTGGCACACCCGCCTGCCGCACTTCCGCGCCGAGTTCAAGCCCAGCCGCGGCGACGAGCTCCAGTCGGAGTACCTGGTGCCGCGCGAGACGGTGGTCGACGCGCTCCGCGCCCTCGACGCCATCGCCGACCGCATCGCCCCGGTCCTGCTGGTCTGCGAAGTCCGCACGATCGCCGCCGACGACCTCTGGCTCTCACCCGCCCACGGCCGCGCCTGCGCGGCCCTGCACTTCACCTGGGTCCAGGACACGGCCGCGGTGACCCCCGTCGTCGCGGCGATCGAGCGCGCGCTGGAGCCGTTCAGCGCGCGGCCGCACTGGGGCAAGGTCTTCACCACCGCCCCCTCGGTCGTCCGATCCCTCTACCCGCGGCTCGATGATGCGGAGGAGCTGGTGGCGCGAGTGGACCCGGAGGGGAAGTTCGGGAGCGAGTGGTTGGGGCAGTACCTGCGGCGGTGACGCCGGCTCGGCTCCGGCCTTGAGGGCCTCCGGGGTGGCGTCGCCGCTACGCGGCCGGGCGAGAGGGGCGTCCTCGCAGCGCGTCGTGGGTGTCGCAGCGCTGGCTGGGTTCTCGCAGGGCGCCGGCGGGCTGCGAGAACACCGCTGGATCTGCGAGGTGGCCGAATCACATGCGCAACAGCCCACCGGAACACGGAACGGGCCCCCGCCACGAGCGGCGGGCCGTTCACGTGACGATCAGCGCCGGGCGCGGCGGGCGGCCCGGTTGTCCTGCGGGGGGCCGTTGCGCGGGGCCGAGCGCAGGGCGGGGGCCTCGCGGTCGGCGTCCCAGCGGGCGTAGGCGTCGACGATGTCGGCGACGAGCCGGTGGCGCACGACGTCGGTGCTGGTCAGCTGGGAGAAGTGCACGTCGTCGACGCCGTCGAGGATGTCGCTGACGACCCGCAGCCCGGAACGGGTGCTCCCGGGCAGGTCGACCTGGGTGATGTCGCCGGTGACGACGATCTTGGAGCCGAAGCCGAGCCGGGTCAGGAACATCTTCATCTGCTCGGGAGTCGTGTTCTGCGCCTCGTCGAGGATGATGAACGCGTCGTTGAGCGTCCGCCCGCGCATGTACGCCAGCGGCGCGACCTCGATCGTGCCCGCGGCGATCAGCTTCGGGATGGACTCCGGGTCGATCATGTCGTGCAGCGCGTCGTAGAGCGGGCGCAGGTACGGGTCGATCTTCTCGTAGAGCGTGCCGGGGAGGTAGCCCAGCCGCTCGCCCGCCTCGACCGCCGGGCGGGTCAGGATGATCCGGTTGACCATCTTGGCCTGCAGCGCCTGCACGGCCTTGGCCATGCCGAGGTAGGTCTTGCCGGTACCGGCGGGCCCGATGCCGAACACGATGGTGTGCGCGTCGATGGCGTCGACGTAGCGCTTCTGGTTCAGCGTCTTGGGTCGGATGGTCTTGCCGCGGCGGGAGAGGATGTCGAGGCTGAGCACCTCGGCCGGGGACTCGCCGATGCGGGCGCGGTCGTCGGCGTCGTCGTCGGCCAGCATCTCGACCGTGCGCCGCACGGCGTCGACGGAGACCTGCTGGCCGCGCTCCGCCAGGGTGATCAGCTCGGTGAACACCCGCTCGGCGAAGGCCACGTCGGCCGGGGCGCCGGTGAGGGTGAGTTCGTTGCCACGCACGTGCACGTCCGCCGCGAGCATGTCCTCCGCGCTGCGGAGGTTCTGGTCGCGCGAACCGAGGAGCGCGAGCAGGGCGGCGTCCGGAACGGCCATGCGGGACTGGACGGGATCCGGATGGGTCAAGGGAAGTGCCGCCTGCTTTCGGTGTCGTACCTGATCGGGATGGCATCGATCCTACCGCTGAGCACCGACGGATGCGTGCCTGTTACGGACAGCCGCGCGCCGTTCGTCGAGCGTTCAGGTCAGCTCCGCGTCGTGGGCGAGCAAGGCGATCTGGGTGCGGTTGCCCAGCCCCAGCTTGAGCAGCACGCTCGAGACGTGCGCCTTCACCGTGGCCACGCCCATGTGCAGCTCGGTGGCGATCTCCCCGTTCGACGCGCCCCGCCCGACCGCCGCGGCGACCTCGCGCTCCCGGTCGCTGAGCACCGCGAGCGCGGCGCGGGCCCGGGCCCGCGCGTCGGACCCGGTCGCGGCCCGGTCCATCAGCCTGCGGGTGATGCGCGGCGAGAGGATCGGCTCGCCCGCGGCCACCTTCAGCACCGCCGCCACCAGCTCGGCGGGCGGGGTGTCCTTGAGCAGGAAGCCGCCCGCTCCCGCGCGCAGCGCCCGCAGCACGCCCTCGTCGGCGTCGAAGGTGGTCAGCACGACGACCTCGGGCGGGTCGGTGCGGGCGCGGACGCGGGCGGTGGCGGTGATCCCGTCGACCCGGGGCATCCGCAGGTCCATCAGGACCACGTCGACGGCGTGCGCGTCCAGGGCGGCGGGCACGTCGGCCCCGTCGGCGACCTCGCCGACCACGCGGATGCCGTTGGCGCCGTCGAGCATCATCGTCAGCGCGGAGCGCACCAGCGCGTCGTCGTCGACGACGAGCACCCGGACCCCGCTCATGCCCCCTCCGGCCACGGCAGCGCCGCGACCAGCCGGAACCGCCCGTCGACCGGGCCGTGCTCCAGCCGGCCCCCGGCCAGGTCGACCCGTTCGGCGAGCCCGACCAGCCCGGTGCCGCTGCCCGGCGCGCCTGCCCCCGGACCGGTCGGGTTGACGATCTCGACCACGATCTCCTCGCCGCCGGTCAGCCGGACCTCGACGGGCCGGCCCGCGGCGTGCTTGCGGGCGTTCGTGAGCCCTTCCTGGACCACCCGGTACACCGTGCGGCCGGTGCTGCCACCCGGGTCGGCGCCCAGGTCGTCGTGGAAGGCGACCTCGACGCCCGCCGCGCGCACCTCCGCGACGAGGCAGGGCACGTCGGCGGCCGTGGGTTGCGGACGGCCGTCCTCGGGGTCGGCGCGGAGCACGCCGATCACCTCGCGCAGGTCCTCCAGCGCGGCGTGCGCGTGGGACCGCAGGACGCCGGTCGCCGCGGCGATCCGCTCCGGGCTGGCGTCGGGCCGGAACTCGATGGCGCCCGCGGTGGTGGCGACGAGCGAGAGCCGGTGGGCGAGGACGTCGTGCATCTCGCGGGCGATCCGCGTGCGCTCCGCGGACCGCGCCTGCGCCACCCGCGACTCCTGGTCGGCCTCGGCGCGGCGCGCCCGCTCGCGCAGCGAGGCCAGCAGCGCCGCCCGCGACTGCGCGTACGCGCCCCAGCCGAGCAGGGCGGCGTGCGCGATCAGGACGAGCGCCAGCCACCAGCCGAAGGGCAGTCCGTCCGTCGGGCGCCATGCGTAGCGGACGGCGTGCGCCGCCGCGCCGAGCGCGGCGACGGCGGCCGCCGTAGCCAGCGGGCGGGTGCGGGCGATGCGCAGCGCGCCCGCGGTGGCGGCGGGGGTCGCGGCCGGGGAGACCGCGGCCAGCACCGCGAGCCCGACCGCCACCCGCACCGGCGGGCGGACCGCGATCAGCGGCACCACCGCCGCGGTGCTCAGCACGGCGACGACCAGGTCGACGACGAGCAGCGCGCCGCCGGGCGGCGGGCTGGTACCGACCGGGACGGTGAGCCCGGCGAGCACGCCCAGGGCCAGCACGAAGCCCGCGCGCACCGGGAGCGGCGCCCGCTCGCCCGCGGCCGGCAGATCCATGCCCCGACCCTAGGTCCGCGACCGGTCGGCGGACACCGACCAAAGTCGGAGGGCCCTCGTCCTCCGGTCGCGGTGGGCACCGACGCGCGGCCGATGCACGGGGGTGCGCGGCACCGGCACGGTTTGCCCCATGACGACAACGAGCGCTCCGCCCACGTCCCCCCGCCCGCGACGCGCGTCGGTCGTCCTCGGCGCCGTGCTCGCCGCGACCGCGGTGTGGGCCGTGCTGCGCCAGGTCGGTGGCGTCGACCTCGCCGTGGCCACGGCGTCGGGTCCGGCCGCGGTGGGGCTGCCCGCCGTCGTGCTGACCGCGCTGGGCGCGGGGCTGGCCGGGTGGGCCGCGCTGGTCGGCCTGGAGCGCTGGACCCGCCACCCGCACCGCACGTGGCGGGTGCTGGCGGGGAGCGTGCTGGCGCTCTCCCTGCTCGGCCCGGTCACGACCGCGCTCAGCCCGGCCTCGGCGGGCGGCCTCGTCGCCCTGCACGTCGCCGTCGGCGCCGCGCTCCTGTCCCTGCCGAGCGGGGTCGCTGCCGTCAGTGGTCCAGGAGGCGGAAGGCGGCGTCGCGGCAGGCGCGCCAGGCGTCGGTGGCCGGGTCGATGACCGCGAAGTGGTCGACGCCGGGCAGGGTCACCAGTTCGGCGGCGTCGCCGGCGGCGGCGACGAACAGCTCGCTCTGCCGGATCGGGACGTTGGCGTCGAGGGTGCCGTGCACGCAGACCACCGGCACCCCCAGCGGGAGCCGGGCCACCGGCGAGGCCAGCGCGTACCGGTCGGGCACCTCGGACGGCATGCCGCCCAGGAGGTCGGGCACGGCCTGCTGCCCGACCCGCCGCTCGGCGGCGTCCACCAGGTCCAGCACCCCGGCCTGGCTCACCGCGCCCCGCAGCCGGACGGCCGGGCCGGCCCCGGGAGCCCCCGCGGGCAGGCCCGGGCGCGCGGCCAGCCAGGCCGCGAGGTGGCCGCCCGCGGAGTGCCCGACCGCGACCACCCGGTCCAGCGCCAGCCGGCCCCCGGCCGCCTCCTGCCCCGGCCCCGCCAGCCGGTCGACGGCCGCGGCGACGTCGTCGAAGGTGGCCGTCCACCCGCCGTCGGCGCCGACGCGCCGGTACTCGACGTTCCACACCGCCACCCCGTCGCGGACGAGGTCCTCGGCCAGCGGGCGCCCCAGCTCCAGCCCGTAGGCCTTGCGCCAGAACCCGCCGTGCACCACGACCACCACCCCGCGGACGGGACCGTCGCCGTCGGGCAGGGTGAGCTCGCCGAACTGGCTGGGGTGCGGGCCGTAGTCCAGGCGCACCGGGGTGCCCGTGGGCGCGGGTGAGGAGCTCGGCGCGGGGGTGGGCCGCCGGTCGGCGCAGGCCAGCACCAGCGACGGCAGCACCGCCACCGCGGCCCCCAGCCCGACGAGCCGACCCAGCGCACGGCGTGGCGTCATGCCGGCGAGCATCGCACGGCACCGCGGGTGGTGCCGCGCCGCGGCGGGGGGGGGGGCGCCCCCCCGTCGCCGGGGCGGGGTGGGGGCCGCCGCCGCGGCGCGGGGCCGCCGGTGGAGGGGGGTCCCCGGCGGCGTCGCGGGTGGGCCCACCCGCGTCGCGATCCGATCCGGACCAGCCGGATCGGACATCCGGGACGGTATCGCCGCCCGGTCCGACACGCCCCACGCGTCACCCGGCCGTCGCGTGTCGCCGTCCCGGGCCCCGGATCCGGCCCGGCGGCACCACCGCGGCCCGGCTCAGGTGGGGTCGGGCGCCCAGCGGCCGGTGAGGGCGCCGAGGGCGCCCAGCGCCACCGCGGCCGCGGTGGAGGCGCGCAGGACCTCCGGGCCCAGGCGCACGGCCCGGGCACCGGCCGCGGTCAGCTCCGCGATCTCGCCGTCGCTCAGCCCGCCCTCCGGCCCGACGACCAGCAGCAGCTCCCCCGCGGCCGGCAGGTCCAGCTCGGCCAGGCCGACGGTCGCGGACTCGTGGAGCACGAGCGCCAGGTCGGCGGCGGCGACGCGGGCGGCCAGGGCCGCGGTGGTGAGGGGCTCCCCCACCGACGGCACCCACGCCCGGCGGGCCTGCTTGGCGGCCTCGCGGACCGTGGCGCGCCAGCGGGCCAGGGCCTTGTCGCCGCGGGGCCCTGGCTCCCACCGGGCGATGCAGCGGGCCGCCTTCCACGGCAGCACCTCGTCGACACCGGCCTCGGTGGCCAGCTCGACGGCCAGCTCGCCGCGGTCGCCCTTGACCAGCGCCTGGGCCAGGGTCACCCGGACCGCGGGCGGGGCCAGGGCGGTGCGCCCGGCGACCACGAGCTCGACGGCGTCCTTCGCGACCGCGACCACCTCGGCCCGCCCCAGCCCACCGCGGCCGTCGGCGACGAGCACGGCCTCACCGACGCGCAGCCGCTTGACCGCGGCCGCGTGCCTGCCCTCCGGCCCGTCGAGCAGCAGCGGACCCGACGCGGGGACGGACTCGACGAGGAACAGCGGCGCAGTGCTCATGGTCGTGAGTGAGTATCACGGTCAGGACCGTGATACCCACTCACGACCCCGTGATCAGCGGCCGAAGGAGTCGCGCAGGCGGGAGAAGATGCCGTGGCCGTTGCGGTTGCCGCCGACCAGGTCGGGCTGCTCCTCACCGCGCATCGCGGCCAGCTGGCGCAGCAGGTCGACCTGGTCCTTGGTCAGGTTGGTCGGCACGGCCACGTCGACGTGCACCATGAGGTCGCCGTGCCCGTCGACCCGGCCGGTGGAGCGCAGCCGGGGCATGCCCTTGCCGCGCAGCGTCTGCACCGCGCCCGCCTGCGTGCCCGGCTCGACGTGCAGCTCCTCCACGCCGTCCAGGGTGGGCAGCGGGAGGGTGGTGCCGAGCGCGGCGGCCGTCATCGGGAGCTGGACGGTGCAGTGCAGGTCGGCGCCGTCGCGGGTGAACAGCTCGTGCGGCTCCTCCTCGACCTCGACGTAGAGGTCGCCCGCGGGGCCACCGCCCGGGCCGACCTCGCCCTGGCCGGCCAGCCGCACGCGCATCCCGTCGGCCACGCCCGCCGGGATGCGCACGCCGACGGCGCGCCGCGAGCGGACCCGGCCGTCGCCGCCGCACTGGCGGCACGGGTCGGTGATGATCTCGCCGAAGCCGCGGCAGTTCGGGCAGGGCCGGGACGTGACGACCTGGCCGAGGAACGAGCGCTGCACGCTCTGCACCTCGCCGCGGCCCGAGCAGATGTCGCAGACCGAGGGCGCCGTGCCGGGCGCGCAGCCCCCGCCGGTGCACTCCGGGCACAGCACGGCCGTGTCGACCGTCAGGTCCTTGGTGACGCCGGTGGCGCACTCGTTGAGCGTGAGCGGCATCCGGATGAGCGCGTCGGCGCCGGGCTGCACGCGGCTGCGCGGGCCCCGCCCGCGACCGCCGCCCTGGCCGCCGAAGAACGCGTCCATGATGTCGTTGACGCCGAAGCCGAAGCCGAACTGGTCGCCCGGGGCGCCGGCGGCCGCGCCGTTGCCCATCGGGTCGCCGCCCAGGTCGACGATGCGCCGCTTCTCCGGGTCGGACAGGACCTCGTAGGCGGTGCTGACCTCGCGGAATTTCTCCTGCGCCGCCGGGTCGGGGTTGACGTCGGGATGCAGCTCCCTGGCCAGCCGCCGGTAGGCCCGCTTGATCTGGTCGGGCCCGGCGTCCTGTTCGACCCCGAGGGTCCCGTAGTAGTCCCGTGCCACCCTGGCGTTCCCCATGGTCCTTCTCGCTCGGTCGACTCAGCCCAGATGCCTGAGCGTCGAGTGGTGCGCCGGTATTCCGGCTCCGGTTCCGTCCCCCGCCGGTGCCACCCCGACACCGTCAGCGTCCAGCAAGGATCTCACCCACGTACCGGGCCACCGCATGCACCGCCGCGATCGAACCGGGGTAGTCCATCCGGGTGGGTCCGAGGACTCCCATCCCCCCCAGCACCGTGCCCGATCCGTAGCCGATCGAGACCACGGACGTGTCGCGCATCTCCTCGGCCTCGTTCTCCTCGCCGATGCGGATGGTGACGGTGCCGGGGTCCTGCGCGGAGGCCAGCAGCTTGAGCACGACGACCTGCTCCTCGAGGGCCTCGAGCACCTGGCGCAGCGAGCCGGGGAAGTCGGCCACGTTGCGGGTGAGGTTGGCCGTGCCGCCCAGCAGCAGCCGCTCCTCGGGGTGCTCGACCAGCGTCTCGATCAGGATCGTGGACAGCGTGATGGTGACCTCGCGCAGCTCGGACGGCGCGGAGTCGGGCAGGTCGGCCACCGCGGCCGAGGCGGCGGCCAGCGGGCGCCCGGCCAGCGCGCCGTTGATCATCCCGCGCAGCTGGGCGACCTGGTCGTCGGTGAGCACCTCGCCGAGGTCGACGACGCGCTGGTCGACCCGCCCCGAGTCGGTGATCAGCACGAGCATCAGCCGCGCCGGGGTGAGCTGCACGATCTCCAGGTGGCGCACCGTGGAGCGGGTGAGCGTCGGGTACTGCACGACGGCCACCTGGCGGGTGAGCTGGGCCAGCAGCCGGACGCTGCGGCGCAGCACGTCGTCGAGGTCGACGGCGCCGTCCAGGAACGCCTGCACGGCCCGCCGCTCCGCCGCCGACAGCGGCTTGACCTGGGCCAGGCGGTCGACGAAGAGCCGGTAGCCCTTGTCGGTGGGCACCCGCCCGGCGCTGGTGTGGGGCTGGACGATGAGCCCGTCCTCCTCCAGCACGGCCATGTCGTTGCGGACCGTGGCGCTGGAGACGCCCAGGTTGTACCGGTCGACGATCATCTTGGAGCCGACCGGCTCGTGCGTGGCCACGTAGTCGGCGACGATCGCCCGCAACACGGCGAAACGACGTTCGTCGGCGTTCACGCGACGCACCTCCCTGGCTCGACGGGCCTGCTCCCAGTCTAAGCCGTGCGGAGGGCGCACACGCCGGTGCAGGATGCCCCCGGGCCGTCGGACGGGTTCTGCGCTCCGGGGCGCCTGCCGCTCGTGGGACACCGCGCACACCTGGTGGTCACCGCGCACACGTCCCGACATGTGCGCGGCGGCCAACCGGTGTGCGCGGTGCCCGTGCCGCAGCTGAGTTGATCCCCACGGTTTGTTCACAGCTCAACTGGCAACGTGGCCCCACGTGACCGCGCACCGATTCAGCCGGCGCTGGCTGCTGGTGGCGGCCGGGGCCGCGGGGCTCGTCGGGCTGGGCTCCTACACCCCGCCCGCGGCGGCCGTCGAGGTCGACCCGGAGCGGCTGCGCGCCCGCATCGCCGGGGCGCCGCGGCCCTACGTCGGCTACGCGGAGAGCACCGGGCGGCTCGGGCTCCCGGAGATCCCCCGCCTGGAGTCGGTCTCGGAGCTGCTGACCACGACCACCCGCATCCGGGCCTTCGTGGCCGGTGCCGACCGGTGGCGCGTCGACCAGGTCGACAACTCCGGCGAGCGCGGCACCTACCTGGTCGGCGGCGTCGAGTACGCGTGGGACTTCGGCGCCCAGCAGCTCACCCGGGTCGTCGGGCGCACCCCGCTGCGGCTGCCCCGCGCCGGCGACCTGGCCCCGCCGGAGCTGGCCCGGCGGATCGTGCGGCTGGCCCCGACCGATCCGGTCTCGGCGCTGCCCGCGCGCCGGATCGCCGGGCGCGACGCGGCCGGCCTGCGGCTCACCCCGGTCGACCCGGACACCACCGTGGGCCGGGTCGACATCTGGGCCGACGTCGCGGGCGACCCGGCGACAGCGCTGCCGCTGCGGGTCGAGGTGTCCGCGCGCACCGGCGACCCGCTGCTGCTCACCGAGCTGCTCGACGTCTCCGACCGGGTGCCCGACCCCGCCGAGGTCACCCCGACGGTGCCGCCGGGTGCCGGGTCCGTCGCCGTCGGCGCCGCCGACATCAGCGGCGCACTGCGGGTGCTGGAGGCGGCGCCCGCGCCGGCCCGGCTGGCCGGGCGCGACCGCGTCGCGCTCACCGGCACCCCGGACGCCGAGCTGCCCGGCGTCGGGCTGTACGGCTCCGGGCTGGCCGGGTTCGCGCTGATCCCGGTGAGCGGCGACGTGGCCCGCCAGGCGATCGACGGGGCGGGCGCCGGCGGTGGGACGGCCGTCGACGTGCCGACCGGCCGGGCCGTCTCGCTGTCCACCCCCCTGCTGTCGGTGCTCGTGCACGGCAGGCGCGGCGGGAGCGTGCTGATGATGGGCACCGTCGCGGCGCCGGTGCTGGAGCAGGCGCTGCGCGAGCTGCCCGAACGGGGGCCGCGCTGATGCCCGCGACCGACACCGTGATCGTCACCGAGGGGCTGACCAAGCGGTTCGGCCGGGTCACCGCCGTCGACGGGGTCGACCTCGCGGTGCCGCGGGGCGTCCGGTTCGGGCTGCTCGGGCCGAACGGCTCCGGCAAGACGACCCTGGTGCGGATGCTGCTCGGGCTGGTGCACCCGACGTCGGGGACGGTGCGGCTGCTCGACCGGCCGATGCCGCGCGGGGCGGGGGCGGTGCTGCCCAGGGTCGGCGCGCTGGTGGAGGGACCGGCGGCCTGGCCGCACCTGTCCGGGCGGGACAACCTGCGGCTGCTCGACGCCGCCGGGCGCGGCTCGCGCCGGCGCGGTCGGCGCGACCGCGTCGAGGAGGTCCTGCGGCGGGTCGGGCTCGGGGCCGTCGACCGGCGCCCGGTGCGGGCCTACTCGCTGGGCATGCGCCAGCGCCTGGGCATCGCCGCCGCGCTGCTGCGCGGCCCGGAGCTGCTGCTGCTCGACGAGCCGACCAACGGGCTCGACCCGCGCGGCATCAACGACGTGCGCGAGCTGCTGGTCGAGCTGAACGCCGCCGGCACCACCGTGGTGCTGTCCAGCCACCTGCTCAGCGAGGTGGAGGCCCTCTGCACGCGGGTCGGCGTGATGGACCGCGGGCGGCTCGTGCTGACCGAGGACCTCGACGTCCTGCGGGCCCCGACCGGGCGCGTGCTCGTCCGCACGCCCGACCCGGCCGCGGTCGTCGGGCTGCTGGACGGGCAGGTCGTCGGCCGCGACGGCGACGAGCTGGTCGTGCGCGGCGACGATCCCGCCGAGCTGAACGCCCGGCTCGTCGCGGCCGGGATCGCGGTCACCGGGCTGACCGCGCAGCGGCGCAGCCTCGAACAGGTGGTGCTGGAGTCCACCGGCGCCGGTTCCGACCAGGTCGACGGAGGTCGGACGTGAGGGTCCTGACCGTGGCGCACGGGTACCGGAGGCGCGGGTGATCCGGGTCGAGCTGGCGCTCATGCTGCGCAGGCGGCGGGTGTGGCTGTGCTGGACGCTGCTGTGCGCGCTGCCCGCGCTGGTCGCGGTGCTGCTGGCGACCACCCGGCTCGCGCCGGCGCCGGGCCGGGGCGGGGCGTTCCTGTCGGCGGTGGTGTCGAACGGGCAGCTGTTCCCGGCCGCGGCGCTGGCCCTGGTGCTGCCGGTGTTCCTGCCGATCACGGTGGCCGTCGTCGCCGGCGACGCGATCGCCGGTGAGGCGAGCGCGGGCACCCTGCGCTACCTGCTGGCCCGGCCGGTCGGACGGCTGCGGCTGCTGGTCGCGAAGCTGGTCTCGGTGACGGCGTTCGTGCTGCTGGCCGTGCTGCTGGTGACGGTGACGGGCTACCTGGTCGGGGTGGCGGCGTTCGGGTTCGGGCCCGATGCCACCCTCGGCGGCGGGGGCGGGATCGCGTCGCTGTCCGGGGCGGTCCTCACGCCGGCCCAGCTGCTCGTCCGGACCGCCGGCACGGTCGCCTACCTGGCGCTGTGCATGCTCACGCTGGGCGCGCTCGGGCTGTTCTTCTCCACCCTGACCGACTCCCCGCTGGCCGCCGCCCTCGGCGTGCTCGCGGTGGTCGTCACGAGCGCGGTGCTGCTGCCGCTCGACGCCGCCGCCGCAATCCGCACATTCCTGCCCACCACCCACTGGCTGGCCTGGATCGACCTCTACCGCGACCCGGTCCTCTGGCCGTCGATCCGGCGCGGCGCGCTCGTGCAGCTCGGCTGGATCTCGGTGGCCTTCGGCGCCGCCTGGGCCAACTTCGCCACCAAGGACGTCACGAGCTGAGCGCGGGCCGGCGGGTCTCGCGCAGCCGGCACTCGGCCGGCAGCTCGGTTGGCAGCTCGGTTGGCACCGGCACTCCCTCGGCCCCGGCACTCCCTCGGCCCCGTGTCAGGAAAGCCACCATCAGGACACCTGGCGTCCTGATGGTGGCTTTCCTGACTGGGGGGCGGGCGGGGTGGGCGGGGGCGGGTGGGGTGGGCGGGGGCGGGTGGGGTGGGCGGGGACGGGTGGACGGGGAGCGGCGGGTCAGCCGGTTGCGGCGGCGCGGAGCGCGGCGCAGTCGGTGGGCGGGGCGAGCGGGTCGGCGGAGATGCCGCGCAGCACCAGACCGGTGACGGCCTGGTCGGTGGGCAGGCCCGAGTGGGCGACGCGGGACGTCGCGCACACCGACTGCAGCTCGACGTTGACCGCGCCGGCCAGCCGCGCCGAGTCGGGTGGGGTGACGGTCTGGTCGTCGGCGGTCCAGATCGACAGCCACGGCAGCGCGCCACCCACCCCGGCCCTGGCCAGCTCGGCCAGCTCCGCGCTGCCCGGCGCCAGCTGCCGGCAGGCGACGGGGCAGGCGTCCGGGGCCGAGGCCGCGCCCGCGGCGGCCACGGTCGTGCCGTTGAGCGGCGAGCCGAGGGTGACGACCCGGCGGGCCCTGGCCGCCCCGTCCGCACGGGCGACCCACAGCCCGGCGACCACCCCGCCCGCCGAGTAGCCAACGACGTCGACGGAGGGTGCGCCGGCGGCGAGCCGGTCGTCGACGGCCTCGTCGAGCACCTCCACCTGGGCGGCCAGGTCGCCGGTGCCGTCGCCGGCCAAGGTGAGGACCTCGGCCTCGCGCCCGGTCGCCTCGATTCGCGCGGCCAGCGCGCCCAGGCTCTCCCGCGACCCGCCGTACCCGGGCACCAACAGGACGGGCCCGAGCGCGGCCTGGTCGGGCCGGGAGTCGGGGTCGATCGACGGCCCCAGCCCCACGACCCAGCGCACCCCCACGACCACCGCCGCCACCGCGACGACCGCGGCCAGCAGCAGCACGAGCACCCGCCGTCGCGGGCTCACCGCCGTGCCGTCCCGTCGGGCCCCCGGCCACCCCCGCCGCGAGGTTCAGGAACCGGGCGGGGGGCGAGGGGCGGAGGGGCGAGGGGCGGAGGGGACGGGGGGTGGGGCGGCGTCACGCGGGCGCTCCGGCGAGCAGCGCGTGCACGACGCCGTCGGCCAGCAGCCGACCGCGCCGGGTCAGCACCGCGCGCCCCCCGTCGACGACGAGCAGCCCGTCGGCCGCGGCCCGCTCGGCGGCCGCGCGCCCGGCCCGGTCGAGCAGGTCGAGCGGGAGCCCGGAGGCCAGCCGCAGCCGCAGCATCACCCGCTCGGTGTGCCGCTCGCCCTCGGTGAGCAGCTCGCGGTCGGCCTCCGGGGTGCCCCCGGCGGCCAGCGCGGCGGCGTAGCGGGCCGGGTGCTTGACGTTCCACCAGCGGGTGCCGGCCAGGTGCGAGTGCGCGCCGGGGCCCAGCCCCCACCAGTCGCCGTCGAGCCAGTAGCCGAGGTTGTGCCGGCAGGCCGCCTCGGCGGTCGTCGCCCAGTTGGACACCTCGTACCAGGCGAAACCGGCGGCGGCGAGCCGGTCGTCGATCATCTCGTAGCGGGCGGCCGCGACGTCGTCGTCGGGCATCGGGAGCTCGCCGCGGGAGACCTTGCGGGCCATCGCGGTGCCGTCCTCGACGATCAGCGAGTACGCCGAGACGTGGTCGACCCCGGCCTCCAGGACGGCGTCGAGGGAGCCGCGCAGGTCGTCGTCGGTCTCGCCGGGGGTGCTGTAGATGAGGTCGAGGTTGACGTGCGCGAGCCCGGCGGCGCGGGCCTCCCGGGCCGCGGCGACGGCCCGCCCCGGCGTGTGGCGCCGGTCGAGGATGCGCAGGACGTGCGGGGCGGCGGACTGCATGCCCAGCGACACCCGGGTGAACCCGGCCTCGACCAGCCCGGCGAAGAACTCCGGCGAGGTGGACTCGGGGTTGGACTCGGTGGTCACCTCGGCCCCGGGGGCCAGGCCGAACGTCGAGCGGATCGCGCCGAGCACGGCGCCGAGCCGCTCCGCCCCGATCAGCGAGGGCGTCCCGCCGCCGACGAAGACGGTGTCGACCGGGCGCGGCCCGACGGTGGCCGCGGCGAGGTCGAGCTCGCGGCGCACGGCCGCCAGCCAGCCGTCCGGGGAGGCGCCGGAGCCGTCGGGCGCCCCGCCCAGTTCCGCGGCGGTGTAGGTGTTGAAGTCGCAGTAGCCGCAGCGGGCCGCGCAGAACGGCACGTGGACGTAGATCCCGAAGGGCGGCAGCACCGCATCCAGGGTAGGCGCGTCCGGCAGGATCCGACCGGTGGCCACCCTGCGCGTGCTGACCTTCAACACACTCGCCCCCGCGTACGTGGACTACGCCGCCCGCCGCGACGTGCTGCGCGCCGAGCTGCACCGGCTCGACCCGGACGTCGCCGCCCTGCAGGAGGTCGAGCCGGGCCAGGCCGCCGACCTGCTCGGGCCGGGCAGGCACGCGGTCCGCCACCGCAGCACCGACCCGGACGACCCGGTCGGGGCGGAACTGGTGAGCCGCTGGCCGTTCGGCGCGGTGCACCACATCGACCTGCACCTCGGCGCGGCCACCGCGGTGCTGCCGTGGACCGGGGCGGTGGCCGCCGAGGTGCTGGCCCCACCGCCGATCGGGCCGCTGCTCGTGGTGCACCACAAGCCGGTCTGGCCGATCGACCGGGAGGCCGTGCGGGAGCGCCAGGCCGTCGCCGTGGCCCGCGCGGTCGAGGACCTGGTGGCCGAGCGCCCCGCGCACGTGGTGCTGCTCGGTGACCTGGACGCCACCCCGGACGCGGCCAGCGTCCGGTTCCTCACCGGCCGCCAGTCGCTCGACGGCACGAGCGCCGCCTACCACGACGCCTGGGAGAGCGTCCGCGGCGACGAGCCCGGCCACACGTTCACCCCGCGGAACACGCTGGTCCGCGACGGGTCCATGCCGCTGGTGCGGCCGCGGCGGATCGACTACGTGCTGGTGCGCGGCGAGGAGCACGGCCCGACCCTGCGGGTGCGCTCCTGCGAGCTGGTCCTGGCCGGGCCGGTGGGCGAGGTGCAGGCCAGCGACCACTACGGCGTGCTGGCGGAGCTGGAGCCGCCAGGGCGCCCGCCGGGCGAGCTCGTGTGAATCCCCTCCCAGCATGCGGACGCCCGTGGATCGCTGACCGGACAGGTGGCACGCTGGGGCCCATGTCCGCGCTCACCCTGCGTCTCGTGGCCCGTCGCCACGTCGACCTGCACCGGGTCAGCAGCGCGCTCTGTCGGCGCTGAGCCTTCTCGACCCCAGCCGACCGACCCCACCACAACCCGGCCACCGGCCGCGCGCCGTCGCGTGCCGCACGCCACCCGGAGGCACCCCTTGCCCCCCAGCAACCAGCCGGTCAAGCGCAAGCGCGGCGAGGGCCAGTGGAAGCTCGGCCACCGCGAGCCGCTGAACCCCAACGAGCGCACCAAGAAGGACGACGACGGGCTCAACGTCCGCGCGCGGATCGAGAACGTCTACGCCAAGCGCGGGTTCGACTCGATCGACCCGGCCGACCTGCGCGGCCGGATGCGCTGGTGGGGGCTCTACACCCAGCGCAAGCCGGGCATCGACGGCGGGCGCACCGCGGCGCTGGAGCCCGAGGAGCTCGACGACCGGTACTTCATGCTGCGCGTGCGCATCGACGGCGGCGCGCTGACCACAGAGCAGCTGCGCGCGGTCGGGGAGATCTCCCGCGACCACGCCCGCGACACCGCCGACGTCACCGACCGGCAGAACATCCAGTACCACTGGATCGAGATCGAGAGCATGCCGGCGATCTGGGAGCGGCTGGAGGGCCTGGGCCTGCTGACCACCGAGGCCTGCGGCGACACCCCGCGGGTGATCCTCGGGTCGCCGGTGGCCGGCATCTCGGCCGCCGAGGAGGTCGACCCCACGTGGGCGATCGACACCATCCTCGACCGCTACATCGGCAGCCCGGAGTTCTCCAACCTGCCGCGCAAGTTCAAGACCGCGATCTCCTGGCAGCAGGACGTCGCGCACGAGGTCAACGACGTCTCGTTCATCGGCGTCGAGCACCCCGAGCACGGCCCCGGCTTCGACGTCTGGGTCGGCGGCGGGCTGTCCACCAACCCGAAGATCGCTCAGCGGCTGGGCACCTGGGTGGCGCTGGAGGACATCCCGGACGTGTGGGCCGGGATCATCTCGATCTTCCGCGACTACGGCTACCGGCGCCTGCGCCACCGCGCCCGGATCAAGTTCCTGATCGCCGACTGGGGCGCGGCGGAGTTCCGCCGCGTGCTGGAGGAGGAGTACCTCGGCCGTCCGCTGGCCGACGGGCCCGCGCCGGCCATCCCGGAGATCCCGATCGACCACGTCGGCGTGCACAAGCAGGTCGACGGCCGCAACTACATCGGCGTCGCGCCCGCGTCGGGCCGGGTCTCCGGCGGCACCCTGATCGACCTGGCCGACGCGGCCGAGGCCGCCGGGTCGGGCCGCGTGCGGCTCACCGCCCAGCAGAAGATCGTGGTGCTGGACGTGCCCGACGAGAACGTCGAGGCGCTCGTCGCCCGGCTCAACACGCTGGGCCTGCAGGCCGAGCCGTCGCCGTGGCGGCGCTCGACCATGGCCTGCACCGGCATCGAGTACTGCAAGCTGGCCATCGTCGAGACCAAGGAGCGGGCCATCCGGCTGGTCGACGACCTGGAGAAGCGCCTGGCCGACCTGCACCCCGACGTGCCGATCTCGATCCACCTCAACGGCTGCCCGAACTCCTGCGCGCGCACCCAGGTCGCCGACATCGGGCTCAAGGGCCAGATCGTCACCGACGCCGCGGGCGACCAGGTGGAGGGCTTCCAGGTGCACCTGGGCGGCGGCCTCGGGCTGGACGCCGGGTTCGGCCGCAAGCTGCGCGGGCTCAAGGTCACCAGCGCCGAGCTGGGCGAGTACGTCGACCGGGTCGTGCGCCGGTTCGTCGAGCAGCGCACCGAGGGCGAGCGGTTCGCGCAGTGGGTGCTGCGCGCCGACGAGGCCGACCTGCGATGAGGGCCCGGGATGAGTGAGCGCGCGGTGCCCTTCTACTGCCCGTACTGCGGCGAGGAGGACCTGCGCCCGGCCGAGCAGACCGAGCGCGTGCCGCACGGCGCCTGGTACTGCGCGGGCTGCCTGCGGACCTTCGCCGTGAAGATGATCGGAATCGGAGTCCCGGAGGTGTCGAAGTGAGTGTTGCGACCGAGACCGATCTTCGAGCAGTCGCCGAGCGGGGTGCGGCCGAGCTGGGCCCCGACGCCACCGCGGGCCGGCTGCTCGACTGGGCCGCCGCGACGTTCGGCCGCCGGCTGATCGTGGCGTCGAACATGCAGGACGCCGTGCTGGTCGACCTGGCCGCCAAGGCCCTGCCCGGCGTCGACGTGCTGTTCCTGGAGACCGGCTACCACTTCGCCGAGACCATCGGCACCCGCGACGCCGTCGAGCACGTGTACGACGTGCGGATGGTCGACGCAACGGCCGAGCACACGGTCGCCCAGCAGGACGGCCTCCTGGGCAAGGACCTGTTCGCCCGCGACCCGAACCGGTGCTGCGCGCTGCGCAAGGTCGCCCCACTGGAGCGCACGCTGAGCGGCTACGACGCCTGGGTGACCGGCGTCCGCCGCGTCGAGGCGCCGACCAGGGCGAACACCCCGCTGATCAGCTACGACGAGAAGTTCGGGCTGGTCAAGATCAACCCGCTGGCGGCGTGGAGCGACGACGAGATGCAGGCCTACATCGACGCCCACGGCGTGCTGGTCAACCCGCTGGTGGCGGAGGGCTACCCGAGCATCGGCTGCGCGCCGTGCACGGCCAAGCCGCTGCCCGGCGCCGACCCGCGCAGCGGCCGCTGGGCGGGCACGGGCAAGATCGAGTGCGGGCTGCACGTCCAGTGACCGCCTTCGTCAGCCCCGCCGCCCCCGCCGTCCGGGACGCGCTCGACGCGCTGGAGTCCGAGTCGATCCACATCTTCCGCGAGGTCGCAGGCGAGTTCGACCGCCCGGTCATCCTGTTCTCCGGTGGCAAGGACTCCACGCTGCTGGTGCACCTCGCGGTCAAGGCGTTCGCCCCGGCCCCGGTGCCGTTCCCGCTGCTGCACGTGGACACCGGGCACAACTACCCGGAGGTCATCGACTTCCGCGATCGGCTCGCCGCGCGCCTCGGGCTGCGCCTGCACGTCGCGCACGTCCAGGACTGGATCGACGACGGCAGGCTCACCGAGCGCCCCGACGGCACCCGCAACCCGCTGCAGACCGTCCCGCTGCTCGACAGCATCAACGAGCACCGCTTCGACGCCGTGTTCGGGGGCGGGCGCCGCGACGAGGAGCGCGCCCGCGCCAAGGAGCGCATCATCAGCCTGCGCGACGCGTTCGGCCGCTGGGACCCGCGCAGCCAGCGCCCGGAGCTGTGGAACCTCTACAACGGACGGCACGCCGCGGGCGAGCACGTGCGGGTGTTCCCGATCTCCAACTGGACCGAGCTGGACGTGTGGCGCTACATCCAGCGCGAGGGCGTCGAGCTGCCCTCGATCTACTACGCGCACCAGCGCGAGGTGTTCCGCCGCGACGGCATGTGGCTGGCCGAGGGCCCGTGGGGCGGACCGCGTGGCGCGGAGAGCCTGGAACTCAGGTCGGTGCGCTACCGGACCGTCGGCGACGGCTCCTGCACCGGCGCGGTGGAGTCCACCGCCTCGACGCTCGACCAGATCATCGACGAGGTCACCGCGTCCCGGCTGACCGAGCGCGGCGCCACCCGGGCCGACGACCGGCTGTCGGAGGCCGCCATGGAGGACCGCAAGCGTGAGGGGTACTTCTAGCCATGTCCCGTGATTTGCTGCGCTTCGCCACCGCGGGGAGTGTCGACGACGGCAAGTCCACGCTGGTCGGACGGCTGCTCTACGACACCAAGTCGGTGCTGGCCGACCAGATCGAGGCCGTCGAGCGCGCCTCGGTCGACAAGGGCATGTCAACGCCCGACCTGTCGCTGCTGGTCGACGGCCTGCGCGCGGAGCGCGAGCAGGGCATCACCATCGACGTCGCCTACCGCTACTTCGGCACCCCGACCCGCGAGTTCGTGCTCGCCGACACCCCGGGGCACGTCCAGTACACGCGCAACACCGTCACCGGGGCGTCCACCGCCGAGCTGGCCGTGCTGCTGGTCGACGCGCGCAACGGCATCGTCGAGCAGACCCGCAGGCACGCCGCGGTGCTCGCGCTGCTGCGGGTGCCGCGGCTGGTGCTGGCCATCAACAAGATCGACCTCGTCGGCTACGACGAGGAGACGCTGACCGCCATCGCCAAGGACTTCGCCGCGCTGGCCCGCTCGGTCGGGTTCGCCGACGAGGCCGTGCAGGTGATCCCGGTGTCCGCGCTGGCAGGCGACAACGTCGTCGAGCGCTCGACGCGCACGCCCTGGTACGACGGCCCGACGCTGCTCGGTCACCTGGAGTCGGTGCCGGTCGCCGGGCCCGAGGTCACCGCGCCGTTCCGGATGCCGGTCCAGTACGTCATCCGCCCCCGCGCGGGGGCCCTGCCCGGCGCCGAGGAGCGCTGGGGGCCGCTGCACGACTACCGCGGCTACGCCGGCCAGGTCGCCTCCGGCACGGTCTCTCCGGGCGACGAGGTCGTCGTGCTACCCGGCGGCGCCCGGACCACGGTGGCCGGCGTCGACACCGCCGACGGCCCGCTCGACGCCGCGGGCGCCGGGCGCAGCGTCACCATCCGGTTGACCGACGACATCGACATCTCCCGCGGCGACCTGATCGCCGCCGCCGGCGCCGCCCCCCGGGTCGGGTCCGAGATCGAGGCCACCCTGTGCTGGCTGGCGGACAAGCCGCTGCGGGCGGGCGCCCGGCTGCTGCTCAAGCACGGCGCCCGCACGACCCAGGTCATCGTGGGGGCGCTGGGCGAGCGGCTCGACGTCGACTCCGTCCGCTTCGTCGACCCGCCCGAGGCGCTCACCGTCAACGACATCGCGATGGTGAGCCTGCGCACGGCCGACCCCCTCCCGGTCGACGACTACGCCGACATCCGGGCCACCGGCAGCTTCCTGCTGATCGACCCGCCCACCGGCGGCACCCTGGCCGCGGGCCTGGTCGGCAACCCCCTCACCCTCACCTCGGGGTGAGCGGCGGCCGCCCGCCGCGGTGGGCGGCCACGACCGCCCGCACCCGCTCGCCGCGCTCGTCGCGGCGAGCGATGTCGGTCTCCCGGTCCAGCGCCCTCAACGCGGCCACGACGTCCTGCTGCAGCGGGGTCTGCGCCACCCACCGGCGGCAGGTCGCCGTAGACGTACTCCCCGTACTCCGGCCCCGACAGCGCTCCGGCGACGAACGCGTCGGCGACGAAGTCCATCCGCCGCTGCGGCGGGGGCAGCGGCACGCCCCTGCTCGTCCAGCATCCGCAGCAGCGGCTCGCGGGCGTCGGCCATCGCCGTCCCCGGCGGCATGCCCGCGACCTCGAGCGTGGCCGGCGTCTCCGCGTCGGCGGCGAGCAGGTCGCCGGCCAGCACGACGGCGTCGTCGATCCCGCCGGGCACGCCCGGGTCCCAGCGGCCGAGCAGCAGGTACGCGCCGACCGCGAACAGCCCCACGCCGGATCGTCTCGTCCACGCACCGACCGTAGCGAGCGTCGATCGGGTCGTCGTGCCGTCATCGCCGGCGCGCTGCCGACCTGGTCGAGCGGCTCCCGCACGGTCCGGGAGAAGTCCGGACATTTGCGGGCCGCTCCCGTAGCGCGGACAACCGGTTGTGACCGCGCCGCTTCCCACGGACGATGGTCCGGTGCCACCCTCCGCGTCCGCTGCCGCCGGCCCCAGGCCGGGCGCCGACGCGTCCATGACGGGGCACCTCTTCACCGGCCTGGAGCGGTTCTGGCCGTCCCGGCGCGGCCACGCCTTCGACGAGTTCTGTCGCTGAGCCCTCAGCCCGTTCCGCGCTGACCACCCGCACCACCCCGGCGCGCTGACCCGCGCGGGTCCCCGGCGCGCCCCCAGGGCGCCCCGGTTCCTCCTGCTGCCCTCCACACCGGAGTCGCTCCTCCATGCAAACGCTCATCGTCTACGCCCTCGTCGGCTTCGGCGCCCAGCTCGTCGACGGCGCCCTCGGCATGGCCTACGGCGTCACGTCCACGTCCCTGCTCCTGGTGGCGGGCATCAACCCGGCCACCGCCAGCGCCTCGGTGCACCTGGCCGAGGTCGGCACCACCCTCGCGGCGGGTGCGTCGCACTGGCGCTTCGGCAACGTCGACTGGAAGCTCGTGCTGCGCCTGGGCGTGCCCGGCGCGGTCGGGGCCTTCCTGGGCGCGACCGTCCTGTCGGCGCTGTCCACCGAGGACGCCGCCCCGTACATGGCCGGCGCGCTGCTCGCCCTCGGCGTCTACATCATGCTGAAGTTCACGCTGCGCCCACCGAAGGTGGCGACCGCGCGGACCTCACCGCACCGCTCGAAGTTCCTGTCCCCGCTCGGCCTGGTCGCCGGCTTCGTCGACGCCTCCGGCGGCGGCGGGTGGGGCCCGGTGGCCACCCCGGCCCTGCTCACCGCGGGCAAGACCGCGCCGCGCACCGTCATCGGCTCGGTGGACACCTCGGAGTTCCTGGTCGCGCTGGCCGCCAGCGTCGGCTTCCTGATCGGGCTGGGCTCGGCGGTGCTCGACCCGTGGACGATCGGCGGGCTGCTGATCGGCGGCGTGCTGGCCGCCCCGCTGGCCGCGTGGCTGGTCACCAGGATCCCGGCGCCGGTGCTGGGGGCCGCGGTCGGCGGGATCATCGTGTTCACCAACACCCGCACGATCCTGCGGGCGCTGGACGTCAGCGACTGGGCCACCACCACCATCTACCTGTTCATCGCCGGGCTCTGGGTGGCCGCCATCGCCATCGCGGTCTCCCGGGTGCGCAGCGGTGCCGTCCCGCGCGAGGCCGTCGTCGACGAGACCGAGGAGCGCCTCGCCGAGGAGGAGGTCGCCGCCCCCAAGTCCTGACCCCGGTCCGTCGAGCACGACGCCATCGCGGATGCGGACCGGTCCACACGACGATGGCGTCGTCCTCGACGGGGCATGCGGAAGCGGCATGGCGGCCTTCCCGATCGTCGGGGTCCGCCCGGCTCGCGCGGACGTAGCGTGGCCCGGTGAGCACCCCGACCATCGGCCTGTTCCTGCACAACCGCACCATCGCGACCGATCCCGTGGCCGCCGCGGCCGTGGCCGAGCTCGCCGAGGAGCTCGGCTACGACTCGTTGTGGGCCGGGGAGCACGTGGTCGTGCCCAGCCCGCGGGTGGCACCGTCCCCCATGGACCCCGACGAGCCGATCCTCGACCCGGTCGTCCTGCTGGCCCACCTGGCCGCGCGCACCGACCGCATCCGGCTCGGCACCGGGGTCATCGTGCTGCCGCAGCGCCACCCGCTGGTCCTGGCCAAGCAGCTGGCCAGCCTCGACGTGCTCTGCGGCGGGCGGCTGGAGGTCGGCATCGGCGCCGGCTACCTCGAACCCGAGCTGAGCGCGATCGGCGTCGCCATGGACGAGCGCGGGACGCGCACCGACGAGTACCTCGCCGCGATGCGCGCGCTCTGGGAGGACGAGGCGCCCGCCTTCGACGGCACGCACGTCCGGTTCGCCGGCGTCGACGCCCACCCCCGCCCGGTGCAGCGCCCGCTGCCCGTCGTCGTCGGCGGCCACGCCCCCGTCGCACTCCGTCGCGCGGCCCGGAGCGCCGAGGGCTGGTACGGCTTCATGCTGTCGCCGGAGGACACCGCCGCCCGGGTCGCGGGCCTGCGCGAGGCCGCCGCCGGGCGCGGTCGCGACCGCCCGCCGCACGTCTCGGTGACCCCGAACCGGCGCCTCGACCCGGCCACCGTCGCCGCCTACGCCGAGGCCGGGGCCGACCGCCTGGTCGTCGCCCTGCGCCCCACCGCCGACCTCGACGCCCTCCGGCGCGCCCTGGACGCGAACTCCCCCGCCGCCCTCGGCGCCCGCCCGCGCCCCTGACCCGTCGAGAACGGCGGGTCAGGCCGCGGCGGAGCGGGAACGGGCCGGCGGGAGGCTGCGCAGCACCGCGCGGGCCACGGCGTCGTTGTAGCGCAGGCTCTGCGCGTTCATCCCGGGCCGGGTGAACGCCCCGGCCACCTTGACCGTCGTGTGCGGCCCCACCGCGAACCGCTGCGGGTGCACATCGCCGGAGGCCCGCACCAGCGCCCCGTCGGCCGGCCGCACGACGACCAGCCCGGTGTTGCGCAGGACGGTGCCGTCGGCGTCGACCAGTTCCTCCTCCACCGCCTCCCCCACGGCCAGCAGGTCGGCCAGCAGCGGGTCGGTGGTGCGCGACGCGCTCGGGTCGGGCAGCCGGGCGTCGACCAGCACGGTCGAGCGGACGGGCTCCGCCCCGGCCAGCGTCGCGCTGGTCGCCCGGAACCCGTCGGGCGCCACGTCCAGCCGCAGACCGGAGCCCAGGAACCGGACGTAGCCGGCGCGGGACAGCGCCAGCAGCTCGCGCACCCGGAACCCGGGCGGGCCGCTGGCCGCGGAGTTGAAGAACGACTGCCACCAGGCCATGTCGTGCGCGCGCGAGCGGGCCGACAGCACGCCCGCCGCGAAGAGCCTCCCGACCTCGCCGTACACGGAGAGCATGGCCACGAAGGCACCGAGGTGCGCCGTGTGCGCGGGGTCGGTGTGCTGGCGCAGGTCCTCCTCGATGCGGGCGCGCACCAGCGGCTGCAGCTCGTCGAGGCTGTCGGCGCGCAGGCCGGTGAGCGGCTCGTTCAGGGCGGCGAGGTCGAGGCGGTCGGTCGGGTCGGGCACCGCCCGCTCCAGCAGCGCGCGCATCCGCGGGGAGTCCCACCCGGCCTCGGCGTAGCGCTGTGCGAACTCGGCCCAGCCCATCCGCACGCGCTCCGGGTGGCCGTTGAACAGCTCGTGGTACCAGCCGCCGGCGATCTCCTTGGCCATGTCCGGCCACAGCCGCTCCAGCAGCTCGACGGGCTCGCCCGCGGCGATCACCGGATCGGTCTGCGCCGGCCCGAAGAACCGCGGCAGCGGCGGGCGGCCGCCGCGCAGCTGGTAGGCGGGCTTGGCGTGGTAGAGCGATCCGCGCGGCGACCCCGCGACCAGGTACGGCTCCGCGCCGGAGGGCACGTACCGCAGGTCCTGCCCGTCGGCGCCGCCTGCGGGCTCGAACCGCCCGCCGCGGCCCTCGAACAGCAGCACCACCAGGTCCACGAAGGCCAGCCCCAGCCCGCGGACCAGGACGGTCTCCCCCGGCTCGATCACCGACAGGTCCGTGTCGGTGGTCTGCTCCGGCGGCAGGTAGCGCAGGCCGTGCTCGGCGGCCCGGGCGGCGAGCGCCAGCTCGTCGGCGGTGGGGGTGGCGTCGAGGTGGCCGGAGGCGAGCACGACGGCGTCGGTCCGCAGCGCGCTGCCGTCGTCCAACCGCAGGACCTGCGCGTCCCCCTCCTCGCGGAGCCCGACGGCGGTGGCCCGGTGCACGTGCACCCGCATCCCGGCGGGCAGCCGGGACGTGACGTCGCGCAGCACCCAGCCGAGGTACTCGCTCTGCAGCCGGCGGCTCGGGAACGTCGAGGCGCTCAGCGCGCGCAGCTCCGCGGCCAGCGAGGGCTCCAGGGTGTCGGGGTCGGTGCGCCCGGCCCACTCCCAGAACGACGGGCCGGCCACGATCGGGCCCTCGCAGACCACCGTGTCGTCGGTGAACATCGTGACGTCGGCGGCCATCGAGTTCATCGCCAGCAGCGGGGACTGGTCGTGGCGCCAGATGCGCCCCGCCCCGGCCGGGTACGGGTCGACGAGGTGCACGTCGAGGTGGTCGGGGTGCAGCTCGGGGGCGCTGGCGGCCAGCCGCTCGAGCAGGCCGACGCCCCGCGGGCCGGCGCCGACGATGGCGATCGAGGACATGCGGGTCTCCTGCCGGGTGGTCGGACGGGACGGGTCCGACGACTCAGACGGCAGAACGGGTGCGGCAGAAGTCGACGTGCCGGCGCCGCGCCAGGAAGACCCCCACGGTCCGACTGTAGGCGCGGTTCCCGGCCCGGACCACCGATTGCCTACGACGTCACGGCGTCGACCAGCGCCGCGAGCGCCGCGGCGGCGACCGCGAACCCCCCGGTGACCGGGCCGGCCGGCTCGACCATGTGGCCGTCGCGGCGCAGCTCGACCATGATCGAGCGGACCCGCCGGTCGGTGCCGTGGTGGCGCGCCGGGACGTAGGTGCCGCCGAACGGCGAGTCGGTCGCCGCCCCGCCGACCTGCGCGAACGCCCGCCGGGCGGCGGCGGTCAGCTCGGGCGGGGTGTGCGCGGGGTCGGTGCCCAGGCACACCGGCGGGCGCGGGCCGTCGGCGTGCAGCTCGTAGGGCAGCGGGGCGCTCGGGTAGGAGTGGAGGTCGATCAGCACCGCGCGGCCGGTGGCGGCGAGCCGGGCGTCGACCAGCCGGGCGACGGTGTCCGCCCAGGTCGTGTAGTAGGCGGCCAGCAGCGCGGCGCGGTGGTCGGCGTCGTCGGCGCGGATCCGCTGGCCGCGGGTGCCGTGCGTGTACACCGCCGCCATCCCGACCGCGGCCATCTCCTCGCGCTCGTCGGGGAAGCGCTCGGGGTCGACGACGAACCGCGACACCCGGTTGACCACCACCCACGGCGCCACCGCCGCCACCGCGGACGCCCGCAGGGCGATCCGGTCGGTCAGGTGGTCGGTGAGCGCGGCCTGCTCGGCGGCCAGCGCCTCGTCGTCGGGCAGCAGGTGGCGGCGCGCCCACCCCGGGACCCCCACCCCGGCGTGCGGGACGTGCAGCAGCACCGGGCTCCTCGGATGCCCCCGGAACAGGTCGTGCGTGCGTATCGCGGCTATGACCGTGATTCTCGCGCACGACCGGCGTTCAATGGGGGTGTGTCCATCCGCGTGCCGCTGGTGACGCGTCGCCACGTCGACCTCGGGCGCGTGTGGTCGGCGGCCTGTCCGGGGTGCTGACGCCCGCCCACCGACGACCACCCGGAAGGACCCCACCATGCCCGTCGAGTTCCTCGGCATCGGCGCCACCAACGACGGCACGGAGACGCGCCCGCGCTCCGGACCCGCCTTCGACAAGCAGTTCACCCTGGCCCTGGCCCGCGCCCACGAGGACAGCGGCTGGGACCGCGTGCTCACCGCGTACGGCTCGGGCAGCCCCGACCCCGCCCAGGCCGCCGCCTACATCGCCGACCACACCGAGCGCCTGCAACTGCTGCTCGCCCACCGCCCCAACGTCTCCTACCCGACGTTCGCGGCGAAGACGGTGGCCACGCTCGACCAGATCAGCGACGGCCGGCTCACCCTGCACGTCATCACCGGCGGCAACGACCACGAGCAGCAGCGCGAGGGCGACACGCTGCCCAAGGACCGCCGCTACGACCGCACCCGCGAAGCCATCCAGATCCTGAAGAAGGCCTGGACCAGCCGGGAGCCCTTCGACTTCCACGGCGAGCACTACGACTTCACCGACTTCGTGCTCGACGTCGAACCCGCCCAGAAGCCCCGCCCGCGCATCTCGTTCGGCGGGTCGTCCGCGGCCGCGTACAAGGTGGGCGCCGAGGAGGCCGACATCTACGCGCTGTGGGGCGAGCCGCTGGCCGGCACGGCCGAGCAGATCGCCACGATCACCGACCTGGCCGCGGCGGCCGGCCGCCCCGCGCCCACCTTCCAGGTCGCCTTCCGCCCGATCCTGGGCCGCACGGAGGAGGCGGCCTGGGAGAAGGCCCACGCCACCGTCGCCCGGATCAGGGAGCGCACCACCGGCGGCCGGCAGCTCACCCGCCGCCACAAGCTCACCGACCCGGAGAACGCCGGCTCGCAGCGGCTGCTGGCCGTGGCCGAGCAGGGCGAGCGGCACGACCGGGCCCTGTGGACGGTGACGGCGGCGGCCACCGGCGGCGCGGGCAACTCCACCGCGCTGGTCGGGACGCCCGAGACCGTGGCGGCCGCGCTGCTGGACTACTACGACCTCGGCGTGCGGATCCTGTCGGCGCGGGGGTACGACCTGCTGGCCGACGCCGAGGAGTTCGGCCGCGAGGTGATCCCGCTGGTGCGCGCCGAGGTGGCGCGCCGCGACGCGGAGGCGGCCAAGCAGCCGGCCTGACGCCGTCGGGGTCCCGTACGGGTCCGTACGAGACCCGGACGGCCGCTCCGCAACACCCCTCCGTTCGGCGAGCATGGGGGCGGGCGGCGAGAGGCGGGGGCGTGGCGGACAGCTCGGAGCCGCTGATCGGGGCGCACGACCTGACGACGCCGTCGTGGGCGCAGGGTTTCGAGTCGGTGGCCGGGGCCGCGCTGGGCGCCGTCGCCCGCGCTGCCCCCCGCACCATGGCGACCGCGGTGCGCTGGGCCTGGCGGGCCTCGCCGCGGATGACCGTCCTCTCCGGGGTCGTGCAGCTGCTGTCGGGCTGCGCGACGGCGTTCGGGCTGTTCGCCACCGCCGACGTCTTCACCCGGCTGCTGGCCGCCGGGCCGACGCCGGAGCGGGTCCTCGCCGCGCTGCCCGCGCTGGCCACCGTGGTCGCGGCGCTGGCCGCGCGCGGGCTGCTGGACGCGGCAGTGGCGATGGTGCAGGGCCGGCTGGCGCCGCTGGTCGAGCAGGCCGCCCAGGACGACCTGCACGCCGCGCTCCTCGACGTCGAGCTGGTGGCGTTCGACGACCCCGACTTCACCGAGCTCGTCGAGCGGGCCAGCATCCAGGGCCTCACGCGGGTGCGCACCGTGGTCGGCGAGACCGGCGACCTGCTCGCCTCGCTGGTGTCCGTGGCGGCGGCGGTCGTCACCGCCGGGGTGCTGCACCCGCTGCTGGCCCCGGTGGTGCTGCTGGCGGCGCTGCCCCAGGGCTGGGCCTCGGTGCGGTCGGCCCGGCTGATGTTCGCCTCGTTCCTGCGGATGAGCTCGGCCCGCCGCCGACTGGGGATCGCCGGCGCCCTGATCACCGGCCGGGACCAGGCCGCCGAGGTGCGCGCGCTGACCACCCGCGGCCCGCTGCTCGCCGAGCACCGCCGGATCGCCGACCAGATCACCGCCGACGCGGTGCGGGTGGCCCGCGACCGCACGCTCGTCGAGCTGGTCGGGCGGACGCTGGCGGGCATCGGGTCGGCGGGCGCCTACGCCGTGCTGGCCCTGCTGATCTACTTCGAGCTGCTGGAGCTGGCGGTGGCCGGGGCCGCCGCCCTGGCGATGCGCATGGCGGCCCAGGCGGTCTCGAACGCGGTCTACGGCGTCAACATGCTCTACGAGTCCGGCTTCTACGTGGAGCTCTTCCGCAGCTGCCTGTCCGAGGCCGCCCGCCGCCGTCGACGGCCGGGCTCCGCACCGCTGACCGGCCCGCCCACCCGCATCGAGCTGACCGGGGTGAGCTTCCGGTACCCCGGTCAGGACGAGCCCGCCGTCGAGGGCATCGACCTGACCCTGCGCCGCGGCGAGGTCGTCGCGCTGGTCGGCGAGAACGGTTCGGGCAAGTCCACCCTGGCCAAGCTCATCACCGGGCTCTACCTGCCCGAGCACGGCACGGTGCGCTGGGACGGCGTCGACGTCGGAGCCGTCGACGCCGACGCGCTGCTCACACATGTCGCCGTGGTGCTGCAGGACCCGGTGAACTGGCCGATGAGCGCGCGCAACAACGTCCGCGTCGGCCGGCTGGAACGCGCCGACCCGGACGGGGCGCTGCTGCTCGACGCGGCCAACGGCTCCGGCACCGACACCGTCGTCGCCGAGCTGCCCGACGGGTGGTCGACCGTGCTGTCCAAGGAGTTCCAGGGCGGGCGCGACCTGTCCGGCGGCCAGTGGCAGCGGGTCGCGGTGGCGCGCGGGTTGTTCCGGGACGCGCCGCTGGTCGTCGCGGACGAGCCCACCGCGGCCCTGGACGCGCGTGCCGAGCACGCGGTGTTCGGCACGCTGCGCGGGCGGACCGGAGCCGGCTCGGACCGGATCACCGTGCTGATCACCCACCGGCTGGCCAACGTCCGCTCCGCCGACCGGATCGTGGTGCTGGAGCACGGGCGGATCACCGAGCAGGGCCGCCACGACGAGCTCATGGCGCTGGGCGGCACGTACCACGAGCTGTTCTCGCTGCAGGCGCGCGCGTACGCCGCCGATCGTGATACGCACTGACGATGGCAGACGAGCTGGTGCACCTCGACGTCGTGCGGGGCGCGGCCACGATCACCCTGGACTCCCCGGCCAACCGCAACGCGCTGTCCGCGCAGCTGCGCCGCGAGCTGCTGGCCGCGCTGGACGCCGCCATCGCCGACCCGGCCGCGCGGGTGATCGTGCTCACCCACACCGGGCCCGTGTTCTGCGCCGGGATGGACCTCAAGGAGACCCGCGGGGCGAGCGCCGACGAGCAGGGGATCATGGATTTCCCGGCGATCCTGGAGCGGATCTGGACCTCCCCCACGCCGGTGCTGGCCCGCCTGGCCGGACCGGCCCGCGCGGGCGGGGTCGGGATGGTGGCCGCCTGCGACGTCGCCGTCGCCGCCGACTCCACCACCTACGCCTTCTCCGAGGTCCGGATCGGCGTCGTGCCCGCGGTGATCTCGGTGACCGTCCTGCCCCGGCTCGTCACCCGCGCCGCCCACGAGCTGTTCCTGACCGGCGAGACCTTCGACGCGGCGCGCGCCGTCCGGATCGGGCTGCTCACCACCGCCGTCCCGGCCGACGAGCTGGACGCCGAGGTCGACCGCTACGTCGGGATGCTGCGCCTCGGCGCCCCCGGCGCGCTGGCCGCGACCAAGCAGCTGCTGCTCGACGCGCCGACCGGCTCGATGGCGGAGCGCTTCGCGGCGATGCAGCGGCTGTCGGCCGGGTTCTTCGCCGGGGAGGAGGGCCAGGAGGGCATGCGGGCCTTCGCCGAGAAGCGCCCTCCCACCTGGGCCGCCCCCACCCCCTGACGCCCCTCGCCCCCAAGCCCCCCGCGCCCCCGCCCCGCCCCTCCGCCCCCCGCGCCCAGGTTGGGGCGAGGGTGGGGGGAGGTCAGGGCGTCCAGGAGGGGTCGCGGCCGGAGGCGGCGAGGGCGCGGTCGAGTGCGGGTGCGTCGGGCGCCACGGTGACCTCGGGGGCGAACCAGCCGCCCTCGCGGCCCATCGGCGCGATGGCGTTCACGCCCTCCAGCACGGCCTCCCCGAGCGGCCCGCCGACCTCGACGCGCTGCCCGGTGGCCGCGGCGACGTCCCAGCCGTGCACGACGAACTCGGCGATCATCATCGAGCCGATGGCCGCGGCGGGCATCGCGCCGCCGCCGAAGCCGGCCTCGCCGTCCCACGCGGCCGGGTCGGCCCAGGCGCGCCGGGTCGCCTCGCCCTGCGCGGCCGCCTTCTCCGCCCACTGCGACTCCGGCACGTCGACGAGGTAGGGGGCGCGGTCGGTGCCCGACCAGCCCTCCTCCCAGTCCTTGCGCAGCGCCGCGTACTCGGCCAGCAGCAGCCCGAACGCGAGGTGGCTCACCACCTGGCCGACGGTGTACTCCGAGCACGGGCTGGGGTCGTCGAAGCGGGCCGGGTCGGCGCCGCGGATCGCCGCGACGGCGACGTCGATGCTCTGCGACATGGTGTCTGCGTGATCCATGCCCCGACCCTCTCGCGGCGGGCGGCCGGGCGATTGTAGGAACGCGACATCGTCGGGGCGGCCGTAGCCTTGACGGTGTGCATGAGCCCGACGGCGCGGTCGACCGCGCCCTCGACCTGCTGGCCGGTCGGCCGCTGGTCGCGCTGACCGGGGCCGGGCTGTCCACCGACTCCGGCATCCCCGACTACCGCGGTCCCGGCTCCCCGAACCGGACCCCGATGACGTTCCAGGAGTTCCGCTCCGGCGCCGACGCGCGACGCCGCTACTGGGCCCGCAGCCACGTCGGCTGGACCCGGATGGCGCGCGCCGCGCCCAACGCCGGGCACCGCGCGCTGGCCGCCCTGGAGCGCTCCGGCCCGCTGCGCGGGCTGATCACGCAGAACGTCGACGGGCTGCACACCGAGGCCGGCAGCCGCGCGGTGATCGACCTGCACGGCCGGGTCGCCGACGTCGTCTGCCTGGATTGCGGGCTGCGGACGCCGCGCGCCGACCTCGCGGCCCGGCTGACGGCGCTCAACCCGGGCTTCGTCGAGGCGGTCGGCCCGGCCGTGGAGCGCCCGGACGGCGACGCCGAGCTCGGGCTCGACGTCATCGCCGGCTTCCGGCTGGCCGACTGCACCGCCTGCGGCGGACCGCTCAAGCCCGACGTCGTCTTCTTCGGCGAGAACGTCCCGCGCGACCGGGTCGCCCGCGCTTACGGGATGGTCGACGCGCTGCTGCCGGCGGGCGGGGCGCTGCTGGTCGCGGGCTCGTCGTTGACGGTGATGTCGGGGCTGCGGTTCGTCCGGCACGCGCGCAAGCACGGTGTCCCGGTGGTGATCGTCAACCGGGGCGCCACCCGGGGCGACGCGCTCGCCGACGTCCTGGTCGACAGCGGCTGCTCGGAGGTGCTGTCGACGCTGGCCGCCGCCGCGGCCGGGGCCGGACGGGCGGCGGGCTGAGCGGTCAGGCCCGGTCGTCGGGCCGGGACCGGTCCGGCACGGTGTCGGCGACGGGCACGGGGTCGGGCACGGGGTCGGGCACGGGGTCGGGCACGGGGTCGGGCACCTCGGGCGAACCGCCGGGCAGGTCGGCGCGGGGTTCGGGCCCGGGCGCGGCCTCCGCCGGCTCCGTCGCGCCGGTCGTGGTCCGGCGGGCGGCCACGGCCGCCAGCAGCCGCTCCACCGCCCGGTCGACGCCCGCCGCGGCCAGCCAGCACCCCGGCAGCAGGACCAGCACCGCCAGCAGCACCTGGAACGGGAAGGACAGCTGGGTGAGCCACAGCTCCACCCCGTCCCACCAGTCCAGCAGATCCCGCAGCACACCCCCACCCTAGGACGGGCCGGGGCCCGGGCGGGGCGCGGCCCCGTCGGGTGGGGGCCGCGACATCGCCGCGACGCGGGGCGCGGATCGGGCTAGGTTCGGATCCCATGTTCGCCGTCTACGCAGCAGAGCCCAACGCCGACGCTCCGCTCGACTCGCTCACCGTGGGCGAGCGGCCCGAACCCGAGGTCCCCGACGGCTGGGTGGCGGTCACCGTCACCGCGGCCAGCCTCAACATGCACGACCTGTGGACGCTTCGCGGGGTCGGCATCAAGCCCGACCAGTTCCCGATGATCCTGGGCTGCGACGGCGCAGGGAAGCTCGCCGACGGCACCGACGTCGTGCTGCACTCGGTGATCACCAGTCCGGGCTGGCGCGGCGAGGAGACCCTCGACCCCAAGCGCACCCTGCTCACCGAGAAGCACCAGGGCACCTTCGCCGAGACGGTGGTCGTGCCGGAGCGCAACGCGGTCCCCATGCCCAGCGGTATGACCGCCGTCCAGGCCGCGGTGATGGGCACGGCGTGGCTGACGGCCTACCGGATGCTGTTCGTGAAGTCGGGTCTGCGCCCGGGCCAGACGATGCTCGTGCAGGGCGCCTCCGGCGGCGTGTCCACGGCCCTGGTGCAGCTGGGCCGGGCGGCCGGTATGCGCGTCTGGGTCACCGGGCGCAGCGAGGAGAAGCGCGCCCTGGCCGAGAAGCTGGGGGCGCACGCCACCTTCCCCAGCGGGGAGCGGCTGCCCGAGCGCGTCGACGCGGTCTTCGAGACCGTGGGCGAGGCGACGTGGTCGCACTCGATGCGGGCTCTGCGTCCGGGTGGGGTGATCGTGGTCTCCGGGTCGACCAGCGGTCCCAACCCCGGCGCCGACCTGCAGCGGCTGTTCTTCCTGCAGCTCAGCGTGATCGGTTCCACCATGGGGACCCGCGACGAGCTGGCCGATCTGCTCACCTTCGTGGCGAACGCGGGCATCAGCCCGGAGATCGGCCTGGAACTGCCCATGGAGCAGGCGGAAGAAGGCTTCCGGGCCATGCTCGACGGCGATACGGCCGGCAAGATCGTGTTCACCAGGTGACGCACCGTTAGACCGTTCACCCTAAAGGTATCCCTCGGAGGCGCACACACCTTGCGCACAACACGTACAGTCGGTAACCGTGCCCGAACCACCAAGTAGAAGGGCGCCGGGCACGGTGTACGCCCCGGCGCCGCGAGTGACAGGTCTGGTCGAGCTGCTCGACCGGCTGGACCGCGCCGTCGAGGCGGCCCTCTCCCCGGCCACGTCCGCCGAAGGGGTCAACCGCGACGGCTGGCGCGTGCTGCTGATGCTGGCCCGTGGCGGGGGCCGGAGCATGGGCGAGATCGCGTCCCACACCGCACTGCCTGCGCCCACCGCCACGCGCGTCGTCGACCGCCTGGTCGACGCCCGCCTGGCCTACCGCAGCACCGACCCGATGGACCGCCGCCGCGTCCTGGTGCACCTGGCGGGGGCCGGCCGGGAGGTCGTCGAGAGGGTCTGCGGGAGCGTCGAACGCTCCGCGAGCGACGCCATCGGCGCGTCCCGCCTGCCCGAGCGGGCGCAGCTCGCCGAACTCCTGGAGGCGCTGGCCAGCCAGGGCCAGGACAGCACCCGCTGATCCGCGTCCGCGATGCCGTCGTCCCGTGGGGCGACGGGCGATCAGCGGTCGGCTTCACGCGGTCTCAGCCGGCCGCGGCTGCGCCCCGCACGCGCGCGTCGTGCACCCGCTCCAGCCACGCCCGCTCACGCGCCCCGAGGAACTCCCGCGCCGCGGCGACGTGCGGGACGCGGTCGCGGTCGACGGTCCGGGCCGCCATCACGTCGGCCGTGGTCACCCCGTGGTCGGGGCGGTCGAGGACGCGGACCGGGTCGCCTGCCCGCACCGTGCCGGGCTGCACGACGGCCAGGTAGGCGCCGGGGCGCCCGCCGGCGATGAAGCGCTTGACGAGGTCGGGCACGCCCAGGAAGCCGGCGAACGTGCGGCACGGCGTGCGGGCGGCGCGCACCTGCAGCACCGCGCCGCCGACCTGCCAGCGCTCACCGATGACGGCGTGCGAGCAGTCGACGCCGGACACGGTCAGGTTCTCGCCCGCGCCGCCCGGTCCGACGGAGCGGTCGAACTCGGTGGCCAGCCACCGCAGGTCGTCCACGGAGTAGGCGTAGACGGCCTGGTCGGGACCGCCGTGGTCGTCGAGGGCGACGATGGTGTCGCCCTCGACGCCGCCGGCCCCCAACCGCACCGGGCCGATCACGGGTTGCTTGTCGATGCCGGTCGACCCGGCCCGTGCGGGCAGGTCGTACCGGGCCCGGGCGGCGCGGTTGACCGATTCGATGCGTCCGGGGGCGTCGGCGTTCAGCACGCTCCCGACGCTAATCGAGGCGGTGCGCCGGTTCCCAGGGAAAGATCCGGAATCGGACCGGGCTCATCCGCCGCCGACCAGCGCGGCGGTGGCCTGGCCGGCCTGGGCGTAGGGGAACACGAGCACCAGCGCCACGGCCAGCACCACCACGAGCACCCGGGTGAACCAGCTGCCCCTGGCGCACAGCCAGCCGGCCAGGTACACCGCGACGAGCGGCAGCCCCAGCAGGTAGAGCCCGGTGAACTCGGCGGCGCGGTCCCCGCCCTGCTGGCGCACCAGCGCGTTCAGCGCGATCACCACCCCGACCATCGCCAGTAGCCCGAACAGCAGCAGCGTGAGCCGCTGCTTCGCGCGCCCGGCCAGGATCCCGATCACCAGCACGCCCAGCAGCACCGCACCGGCCACGGCGGACGAGTTCGGCCCGACATCGATCATGTGCGCTCCTCGGGGGCGGCGCGGGTGTCACCGGGAGCATGGCACCCGCGCGCGGTCCCGAGGGCTACTTCTTGGACTTGCCGTCGCCGTCGGAGTCGGTGGACAGCGCGGCGACGAAGGCCTCCTGCGGGACCTCGACCCGACCGATGGTCTTCATCCGCTTCTTGCCCTCCTTCTGCTTCTCCAGCAGCTTGCGCTTGCGCGTGATGTCGCCGCCGTAGCACTTGGCCAGCACGTCCTTGCGCATCGCCCGGATGTTCTCGCGGGCGATGATCCGAGCGCCGATGGCGGCCTGGATCGGCACCTCGAACTGCTGGCGCGGGATCAGCTCGCGCAGCTTGGTGGCCATCGAGGTGCCGTAGGCGTAGGCGGAGTCCTTGTGCCGGATCGCCGAGAACGCGTCGACCGGCTCGCCCTGCAGCAGGATGTCGACCTTGACCAGGTCGGCGGACTGCTCGCCTGCCTCCTCGTAGTCGAGGCTGGCGTAGCCGCGGGTGCGCGACTTCAGCGCGTCGAAGAAGTCGAAGATGATCTCCGCGAGCGGCATCGTGTAGCGCAGCTCGACCCGGCTCTCGGACAGGTAGTCCATGCCGCCGAGCACGCCGCGCCTGCTCTGGCACAGCTCCATGATCGCGCCGATGTACTCCGACGGGGCCAGGATCGAGACCTTGACGACCGGCTCGAAGACCTCGGCGATCTTGCCGGTCGGCCAGTCCGACGGGTTGGTCACCGTCATCTCGGTCTCGCCGAGCTTGTTCGGGCTGTCCAGCTTCACCCGGTAGACGACGTTGGGCGCGGTGGAGATCAGGTCCAGGCCCGCCTCGCGCTCCAGCCGGTCGCGGGTGATCTCCAGGTGCAGCAGGCCGAGGAAGCCGCAGCGGAAGCCGAAGCCCAGCGCCGCGGAGGTCTCCGGCTCGTAGGTCAGCGCGGCGTCGTTGAGCTGGAGCTTGTCCAGCGCGTCGCGCAGCAGCGGGTACTCCGAGCCGTCGACGGGGTAGAGCCCGGAGTAGACCATCGGGCGCGGCTCGCGGTAGCCGGTCAGCGCCTCGGTGGCGCCCTTGCGCTGGCTGGTGACGGTGTCGCCGACCTTGGACTGGCGGACGTCCTTCACGCCGGTGATCAGGTAGCCGACCTCGCCGACGCCCAGCCCGACCGACGGCTTGGGCTCCGGGGAGACGATGCCGACCTCGAGCAGCTCGTGCACGGCGCCGGTGGACATCATCTTGATCCGCTCGCGCGGGGTGATGCGGCCGTCGACGACCCGGATGTAGGTGATGACGCCGCGGTAGGTGTCGTAGACCGAGTCGAAGATCATCGCCCGGGCCGGGGCGTCGGCGTCGCCCACCGGCGCGGGGACCTGGCGGACGACCTCGTCGATCAGCTCGCGGACGCCGACGCCGGTCTTCGCGCTGACCCGCAGCACGTCCTCGGGCTCGCAGCCGACGATGTGCGCGATCTCGGCGGCGTACCGGTCGGGGTCGGCGGCCGGGAGGTCGATCTTGTTGAGGACCGGGATGATGGTGAGGTCGTTCTCCATGGCCAGGTACAGGTTGGCCAGGGTCTGCGCCTCGATCCCCTGCGCCGCGTCGACCAGCAGGATCGCGCCCTCGCAGGCCTCCAGCGCCCGGCTGACCTCGTAGGTGAAGTCGACGTGGCCGGGGGTGTCGATCAGGTGCAGCACGTGCTCCCGGTCGCCGACCTTCCACGGCAGCCGGACGTTCTGCGCCTTGATCGTGATGCCGCGCTCGCGCTCGATGTCCATCCGGTCGAGGTACTGGGCGCGCATCAGGCGCTCCTCGACCACGCCGGTGAGCTGCAGCATGCGGTCGGCCAGGGTGGACTTGCCGTGGTCGATGTGGGCGATGATGCAGAAGTTCCGGATCAGCTCCGGCGGGGTGAAGGTCTGGTCGGCGAACGAACTCACTCGGTATCCACGGATCCATTCGGCAGGAGGGTTCTGCCCATCGTCCCATGCCGGGGCGGCGGTGGGTCCGAACGGGTGACCGGGGCGCGGGACACCGGTTTCCCGCTCCGCTCGATCGGGAAGAGGACCCCAACCGGACGGACCGGACCGAGAGGGTGCGCTGAGATGACCGAGGTACAGGAGAGCGGCGGCCGGACCCGGTGGTTCCGGCGCGGCAGCGGTGAGCAGCACACCACCGACGAGACCCCGCGCGGGCGCTGGTCCGGTCGCGGGTCCCACGCCGAGGAGCCCGTCACCACCACCGGCAAGACCGACCCCGCCGCGGGCGACACGGTCCCGGTCTCGCGCGACCCGGAGATCGGCAGCCGCCGCCGCGCGGCCGAGCGGGCCCGCCTGCACGACCGCTTCGGCGGGCGCAAGATCGGCGCGGCGTTCTTCGGCTGGCTGGTGGCGGTCGGCATGACGGTGCTGCTGTCCACCATCGCCACCGCGATCGGGGTCGCGATCGGCTCCTCGATGGGCCTGGACCCCAGCGGCGCAGACGCCGCCCCCGTGGGCCTGACCGGCGCCATCGTGCTGCTGGCCGTGCTCGGCGTCTCCTACTTCGCCGGCGGCTACGTCGCCGGGCGCCTGGCCCGCTTCGACGGCGCCCGCAACGGCCTGCTGGCCTGGGTGGTCGGCCTGCTGGTCACGGTGGTCGCCGCGGTCACCGGCATGGTGGCCGGGGCCGCGAACGCCGAGCTGTTCGGCTCGCTGCGGCTGCCCGCGCTGCCCGGCGACCCGACCGAGCTGACCATCGCCGGGGTGATCGCGCTGGCCGCGGTGCTGCTGGTGACCGCGCTGGCCGCCGGGCTCGGCGGCCGGGTGGGCGAGCAGTTCCACCGCCGCGTCGACCGGGCCGCCGAGCGGCCCTGACCCCCGCCCGACCTCGACGGAGGCCCCACGCCGGTCGGCGTGGGGCCTCCGTCGTCTCCGCCTCCGGAAAAAGTGATATCATCGAGCTAGCCAATCGATCGCACATCCGAATGGAGCGCAGCCGATGACCGCCATCGACCCGCGGACCGGGCCCGGCCCGACCACCACCCCGGACGGCCCCGCCGACGTCGTCCCCGTCCGGATGCCCGATCCGGTCGTCCGGGAGCACGCCGCGATCGGCACCAACGGGTTCCTGGCACTGCTCGTCGGCCTGGTGCTGGTGCTCGGCGGCGGGTGGGCGGTCAGCGGCTTCGCCCGCGGCGACGAGGTGGTCGGCGCGGTCGGCATCGTGCTCGTGCTGGCCGGGCTGCTCGTGCTCAACGGCCTGACCACCGTCGCCCCCGGCGAGGCCAGGGTGCTGCAGTTCTTCGGGCGCTACATCGGCACCGTGCGCACCGCCGGGCTGCGCTGGGTCAACCCCTTCAGCAGCAAGCGCAAGATCTCCACCCGCATCCGCAACCACGAGACCGCCGCCCTCAAGGTGAACGACCGCGACGGCAACCCGATCGAGATCGCCGCCGTCGTCGTCTGGCGGGTCGAGGACACCGCCCGCGCGGTGTTCGAGGTCGACTCCTTCGTCGACTTCGTGCACACCCAGGCCGAGACGGCCGTGCGGCACATCGCCACCACCTACCCCTACGACGACCACGTCGACGACGACGGCCTCTCGCTGCGCGGCAACGCCGAGGAGATCACCGAGAAGCTGTCCGCCGAGATCGGCGCGCGCGTCGAGTCGGCGGGCGTGCGGATCGTGGAGTCCCGGCTGACCCACCTCGCCTACGCGCCCGAGATCGCCGGCGCCATGCTGCAGCGCCAGCAGGCCGGGGCGGTCGTCGCGGCCCGCGAGCGGATCGTCGAGGGCGCGGTCGGCATGGTCGACATGGCGCTCGCCCGGCTGTCCGAGCGCGAGATCGTCGAGCTCGACGAGGAGCGGAAGGCCGCGATGGTCAGCAACCTGCTGGTGGTGCTGTGCGGCGACCGGGCGACCCAGCCGGTGGTCAACGCGGGCTCGCTCTACCACTGATCCGTGGTCGAGGAACCGAACGGGCGGGCCGACGGGTCGGCGAAGGGGCGCAAGAGCTTCCTGCTCCGGCTCGACCCGGCCGTCCACGACGCGCTGGCCCGCTGGGCGGCCGACGAGCTGCGCAGCACCAACGCCCAGATCGACTTCCTGCTGCGGGCCGCGCTCGCCGAGGCCGGCCGGCTGCCCAAGGACGCCACCCGTCCGCGCGGGCGGGGCCGGCCGCGCGCCGGCGACTGAGCCACCTGCACGATGTCGGTCGGCCCAACATCGCGCACGTCTGCGGGCATGCCACCATTCCCGTAGACGGGTCGGAACTGCCGGGCACCGGCGCGTCGCGGCGCGCCGACCGCACCGTGCCCGGCACAGGGGGCGGGCGTGACCCGAGCTGGCGTCACCGGGGTCGAGAGCGACCGGTGCGCGCTGGTGCGCGGCGCCCCGGACTGCCGCTGCGCCGCCGACCTCGACCACCTCACCGACGAGCAGCTCTCCGAGCGGGTCGTCGGGATGTCGCGCTGGCACCAGCGGTCCGACCCGGCGGTGCGCGGGGCCGCGGTGCGCGGGATCGACGAGCTGCTGGGCCGGATGCGGGTGCGCGGGGCGAGCACCGCGGTGATGTGCGAGGTGCTGCGGGCGGCGGTGCTGATGCGCCTGCTGCTCCTCGACCGGAGCGCGTCCGGTGAGGCGGCGGCGCTGGTCCGCGAGCACACCACCTGCGCCGAGCACGTCGGCGACCCGCGGCTGCTGGGCGAGGCGGCCACGTTGCGCGCGCACCACGCCGCCGTCTTCGGCGACGGGCAGGCCGCGCTGGCCGACGCCGGCACCGCGCTGGCCCTGCTCACCGACATCGAGCGGCCCCTCCCCGGTGAGGACCCGTCGGAATGGGCCCGACTGCTCTCCCGCAGCCTCAACGGGCTGGTGCTGGTGCTGCTCACGCTCGACGCGCACGAACTGGCCGACGAGGTCTCGCGACGCGCGGTCAGGATCTCCGCCGCCGACGGAGCGGCCATGGACCGCGCCGTCCACCAGATCAACCGGACCCGGCTGCAGCTGGCCTGGGGGCTGCGCCTGGAGCGCGGCGGCCAGGACGCCGAGGCCGCCCGCCGGTTCGCCGCCGCGGCCCGCACCGCCCGGTCCGCTGAGCGGCTCTGGGCGGTCTCGGTCACCCGGTCCGAGCGCGACGCCGTGCCCGGCCACCGGTGCGCGATCCTCGACGCGGCCCCCGCGCTGCGCCGACCCGGGCCGCAGCACGTCGACCGGCTGCTCGCCGTGCTCCCCGACGCCCGGTTCGTCCACGACCGCATCGTGCTGACCATCGCGGTCGCGCGCTGCCTGCTGGCCGACGGCCGCGCCGCGGAGGCGGTGCAGGCGCTGCGCCCGATGCACCTCGAGCTGACCGCCACGGCCGTGGAGCCCGCGCTCGCGCTCTCGCTGCACCGGGAGTACGCCCGGGCCGCGGTGCGCGCGGGCGTCGACCGGCCGGACGCGCTCGCCGCCTACGCGGAGGCGCTGGAGGCCGAGCTGTGGGCGCTGCAGGAGGCCCGGCTCGCGGCGCTGCGCGGGCACCGCGAGCACCACCGCCTGACCCGCGAGCACGGCGCGGTGGCCGCCCAGGCCATGCAGGACTCGCTGACCGGGCTGCCCAACCGGCGCGCGCTCGACCTGACCCTGGAGCAGGTGTCCTCGGGGCGGGAGGCGCCGTGCGCGGTCGCCCTGATCGACCTGGACCGCTTCAAGGACGTCAACGACGGCGGCTCGCACGCCGTCGGCGACGCCGTGCTCCGCGAGGTGGCCGGCTGCCTGCGCGGCGCACTGCGGGCCCAGGACCTGGTGGCCCGCTACGGCGGCGACGAGTTCGTCGTGGTGCTGCCCTCGACCTCGCTGCCGCGGGCCAGGGCGGTGCTGCAGCGCGCGGCGGCGGAGGTCGCCGCGCTGCCGACCGAGACGGCCGCCGGGGTGACGATGTCGGTGGGCGTGGTGGCGATGCAGGCCGGCAGTCGCCCGGCCGACGCGCTGGCCCTGGCCGACGCGGCCATGTACCGGGCCAAGCACGCCGGCGGCAACGCGGTCGTGGCCGGGCGCGGACCGGCCGGGATGATCCCGGCGCCGCGTCGCGCGCCCGGCGGTTGAGCCGGCCTCAGCCGCGCGCCGGCACGTCCCTGCGCCGCACCAGCAGCGCGGACAGCCCGACCGCGAGAACCGCCCAGCCCAGCAGCACCGCCACCGCCGCCACCGGGTCGCCACCCGGGCCGACGCCGAACGAGGCGTCCACCGCGGGCGCGCCGAGCGCCACGGCGAGGGTGCCCACCGCGGGCCCCAGCAGCAGGTCCTGCACCCACCCCACCCCGGGCAGCACGGCGAGCAGGCCGCGCACCGCCGTCTCCACGACCAGCACCCACACCAGCCCCACCCCGATCGCCCCGGCCGGGCTGCGCAGCGCGTGCGCCAGGAGCACGCCGACCAGCGCGAACACCGACCCGGCCAGCCAGCAGGCTGCCAGCGAGGCCAGCAGCGCGCCGCCCGGCGGACCGGTCGCCCCCGCCCCCTCCAGCGCGGCGATCGTGGCGGACACCCCGGCCGCCACGGCGTACTCGGCCAGCACCGCCGCCCCGACGACCACGACGAGCGCCAGCGCCTGCGCCAGCACCAGCCGGGCCCGGCCCGGCCGCTGCACCAGCAGCACGGCCACCGTCCCCCACCGGTACTCGTTGCCCACCAGCACCGCCCCGAGCACCAGCAGGTAGGGCGCGGCGTAGGGGACGTAGCCCGAGGCCACCGTGCCCGGCAGGGCGGGCGGCAACAACCCGGCCAGCACCTGCGACGCCGCCGGCTCCGGGATCCCGCCCAGGCTGACCACCAGGTACAGCACGACCAACCCGAAGAACGGTCCGGCCACGACCCACGCGCCGCAGGCCCACCAGGTCGCCCGGCGGCGCAGCATCGCCCCCAGGTGCACCGCGGCCCCGTCCAGCACGCCGCGCACCCCTCCGGTCCGCTCCACCACGCTCATGCCGGCACCTCCTCGGCCCCGATCCCCCCGGCGGACGCGTCCGCCTCCAGCAGGCCGGCCCGCAGCAGCACGGCCTCCAGCCCGCCCCCGGCCGGGCGCAGCTCGTGCACGGCCACCCCGGCCGCGACGAGGGCCCGGTTGAGCTCGGCCGCCTGCGCGGGCGGCGCCGCCACCCGCAGCACCGCCCCGTCGGCCTCGACCTCGCGGACCGCCGGGTGCGCCCGCAGCAGGCCGATCGCGGCCGCTGCGGGTTCGGCCCGCACCAGCAGCCCACCGACCCGCGCCGCCAGCTCCCCCGGCGGGCCCTCGGCGACCAGCCTGCCGCGGTGCAGCAGGCCGACCCGGTCGCAGACCTGCTCGACCTCGGTGAGCAGGTGGCTGGCCAGCAGCACGGTCGCCCCCGCGTCGACGCGCTCCCGGACCAGCCCTCGGACCTCGGCGATGCCGGCCGGGTCGAGCCCGTTGGTCGGCTCGTCGAGCACCAGCAGCTCGCGGTGCCCGCATAGCGCGACGGCCAGCCCCACCCGCTGGCGCATGCCCAGCGAGTACTCCCCGAACCGCCGGTCCGCGCGGTCGGCGAGGCCGGCCGCGACCAGCGCCTCCTGCACCGCGTCGGCCATGCCCGGCCCGCGCCCGAGACCGCCCAGCCTGGCCATCAGGGCGACGTTCTGCCGCCCGGTCAGGTGCGGGTAGAACCCGCCGGTCTCGGTCATCGCCCCGACCCGCCCCGCGGCCGTCCCCGGTGGGCCGCCGAACACCCGGACGATCCCCTCCGTCGGCCGGGCCAGCCCCAGCAGCAGCCGGAACAGCGTCGACTTGCCCGCCCCGTTCAGGCCCACCACCCCGTAGACCTCCCCGCGGCCGATGTCGAGGTCGACACCGGCCACCGCGCGCACGCCCGACGGGTAGCTCTTCGCGAGCCCCGCCGCCCCCACGACCTCTGCCACGGGCGCCAGCGTGGCCCGGGTGGACCCGCGCGCACATCGGGCCGTGGTCGCCCGGCGCCCCCCGCCCCGGGGACGAGCCGGCTACGACCTCAGGCGGACTCGCCCGCGCGGACCAGGCCCGTCTCGTAGGCGAGCACGACCGCCTGCACGCGGTCGCGCAGGTCGAGCTTGGTCAGCACCCGGCCGACGTGGCTCTTCACCGTGGCCGTGGACAGGTGCAGCTCGGCGGCGATCTCGGCGTTGCTGCGCCCGCGGGCCACCAGCACCAGCACCTCGCGCTCGCGCTCGGTCAGCGCGGCCAGCACGGCCGGGTCGCCCGTCGGCTCACCGGTGCCGACCAGGAACCGGTCCAGCAGGCGCCGGGTTACCCGCGGCGAGACGACCGCGTCGCCCGCGACCACCGCCCGGATCGCCGCCACCAGCTGGGCCGGCGGGGCGTCCTTGAGCAGGAAGCCGCCCGCCCCGCCGCGCAGCGCCGCGTAGACGTACTCGTCGAGGTCGAACGTGGTCATCACCAGCACCTTCGACGTCCCGGCCGCGGTGATCCGGCGGGTCGCCTCGACGCCGTCGAGCACCGGCATCCGGACGTCCATCAGCACCAGGTCCGGGCGCAGCCTGCGGGCCGCCTCCACCGCGGCGGCCCCGTCGCCGACCTCGCCGACCACGGTGATGTCGTCCTGCGCGTCCAGCACCAGGCGCAGGCCCATCCGCATCAGCTCCTGGTCGTCGACCAGCAGCACGCCGATACTCACAGCGCCCCGACCGGCAGCGGCAGCTCGGCCTCGACGCACCAGCCGCCCGAGGGCACCGGGCCGGCGTCCAGCATGCCGCCCGCGGCCCGGGCCCGCTCCCGCATCCCGGCCAGGCCGCTGCCGCCGTCCCGGAGCTCGGGCACCGCGCGGGCCGGGCCGCCGTCGTCGACGACGGAGATCCGCAGGTGGGCGGCGTCGCTCCGGACGCCCACGGTGACCCGGGCCCCGGCCGGGGCGTGGCGCAGGCAGTTGGTCAGCGACTCCTGCACGATCCGGTACCCGGTGGCGTGCAGGCCCGCCGGCAGCCGCGGGCGGTCCGGGTCGAGCCGCACCGCCAGGCCCGCGGCCCGCATGGTGGCGGCCAGGCCGGCCAGGTCGCCGACCGGGCCGGTGTCGGGCTCCCCGCCGGCCGCAGGCGCCGCCTCGGGGCCGCGCAGGGCCCCGACCAGGCCCCGCAGCTCGCCGAGGGTGCGCCGGCCGGCCTCGGCCACCGTGGCCATCGCCTGCTCGGCCCGGTCGGGGTCGCGGCGCACGGCCAGCCGCGCCCCCTCCGCCTGCACCACCATCAGGCTCACCGCGTGCGTGACGACGTCGTGCATGTCCCGGGCGATCCGCACCCGCTCCCGCAGCGCGGCCCCGGTCGCCGCGTCCCGCTGCTCGGCCTCGTGCCTGCGCGACTGCTCGCTCCGGCGGGCGGCCACGACCTCGCCGGTGACCGCCCCGACCACCAGGTACAGCAGGAATGCCAGGAACCACGGCCCCGTCACCGGCACCAGCGCGACGAGCACGACGACCGTCGCCGCCGCGAAGACGACCGAGTCCCGCCGGTCGCCGTGCACCCGCACCGTGGCCGCCATGATCGCGATGACGGCGACCGCGAAGTGGGAGTTCGCGCCCGGCCCGTGGGTCAGCGCGGTGAACGCGACCGCGGCCAGCACCGCCGCGGCCACGGCCCGCGGGGCGCGCCGCCGCGCGAGCAGCGGCGCGCACAGCAGCACCGACGACACCAGCGACCAGACCAGCGGCACCGGCGGCACCGGGGCCGCCGCGTTGCCCCCGCTGACCGCCCACAGCCCGCTGGGCAGGTCGACCGCCAGCAGGGCCAGCGCGATCGCGGCGTCCAGCGGCCCGCCGCGCGACCGCCAGGCCGCCCACCCCGAGAGCCCGCCCATGGTGGGCAGCGTACGAGGCCCGGTCGGTGGTCCGGTCGGGCTGCGCCGGGCCGGTGTCACCCGGTCCGCGATGCGCTGTAACATGGATGGTCGAGCGACCGGCGTGCCGCGGCATCCCCGCCACCGGTCCGGACGAGACCAAGCGGCAATCAGAAACCCGAGGCATTCGCGTGGCCAACATCAAGTCCCAGATCAAGCGGGTCAAGACCAACGAGAAGCGCCGCGTGCGCAACAAGTCGGTCCGCTCGTCGGTGCGGACCGCCGTCCGCAAGTTCCGCGAGGCCGCGGAGTCCGGCGACGTCGAGCAGGCCACCACGCTCCAGCGTGCGGCCTCCCGCGCGCTGGACAAGGCGGCCAGCAAGGGCGTCCTGCACAAGAACCAGGCCGCCAACCGCAAGTCCGCGATGGCGCGGCGGCTCAGCGGCATCTCCGCCTGACCCACCCGCACTCCGCCGACGGCGCCGCCCCACGTGGGCGGCGCCGTCGTCGTGCGTCCCGGACGGCCGCTCAGAAGGCGTAGCGGACCCGCAGCCACGGCGCGTGCGCCGCGATCAGGTCCTGCACGCCCCGCACGCCCTCGCGCTTGCGATCGTTGCGGTAGCGCACGTTCCACATCCCCGACTGCGACCGCTTGGCCTGCTGCAGCTCGGGCCGCCACAGCACGTCCTCGGCCTTCGGGTGCCAGCCCAGGTTGACCTCGTGCAGGTCGCGGTTGTGGGTCAGCAGGATGACCTCGGCGGCGGCCTGCGCCTTCGCCGCGGCCCCCAGCTCGTCGTCGAGGCGGGTGAGCAGCTCGGCCCAGTCGCGCTCCCAGCCCTCGCGCAGCACCACCGGCGACAGGTTCAGGTGCACCTCGTAGCCGGCCTCGACGAAGTCGTCGACCGCGGCGATGCGCTCGCCGATGGAGCTGGTCCGGATGTCGAGCAGCCGCGAGTCGCGATCGGGCATCAGCGAGAACCGGATGCGGGTGCGCCCGCGCGGGTCGTAGCCGAGCAGGTCGCGGTTGACGAACTTCGTCGCGAAGCTCGCCTTGGCCGTGGGCAGCTCCCGGAACGTCGCGACGAGGTCGGCGACGTTCTCGCTGATCAGCGCGTCGACCGAGCAGTCGCTGTTCTCGCCGATGTCGTAGACCCACGCCGCGGGGTCGATCTGGTCGGGCTCGGCCTTCAGCCCCTGGCGCCGGACGTGCCCCCGCAGGTACCGGGTGATCTTGTCGATGTTCGTGAACACCGTGATCGGGTTGGCGTAGCCCTTGCGGCGCGGCACGTAGCAGTAGGCGCAGGCCATCGCGCAGCCGTTCGACGTCGAGGGGGCGATGAAGTCCGCCGAGCGCCCGTTGGGCCGGGCCGACAGGGACTTCTTCACACCCAGCACGAGCGTCTCGGTCTTCACCCGCACCCAGCGCTCGACGTTGCCCGCGTTGCCGTGCAGCTCGGGGATCTGCCAGTGCGAGGCGACCTCGACCACCTCGGCGTCGGGGAAGCGGGCGAGCACCTGGCGACCGCGCTCGGAGTCGCGGGCCTCCGGCTCGGCGTAGACGGTGCGGACCTGCAGCAGGCGCGGGGCGGGGCGCGTCTCGGACGTCGGCGTCACACCGTGGACAACGATGTGGCACGTAGTGCCATTCCGCCGATCGCCCGGGCCGGCACCCACGATCGGGTGAGCGCGCCGGCCCGGTTCACTGCTCGTTGCGGGCGGCGCACATCCGCAGCACGGCCCGCTCCAGGGCGTAGCCCGCGTCGGCCGCGGCGCCCTTCACGTCCGCGTTGACCTGGGCCGCCGCCGCGAAGGCCGCGGCCAGCGCCGTCGGGTTCCAGCCGCGGACCTCGCGCTGCGCCCTGCGGATCTTCCACGGCGGCATGCCGAGCGTGCCGGCCAGCCGGTTCGGGTCGCCCCGGCCCGCCGAGCCGACCTTGGCCAGCGTGCGCATCGCGTCGGCCAGCGCGTCGGCCACCAGCACCGAGGGCACCCCGAGCGCCTGCGCCCAGCGCAGTGCCTCCAGCGCGCCCGCCCGGTCGCCCGCCACGACCTTGTCGGCCACGGCGAACCCGGAGGACTCGGCCTTGCCACGGTAGTAGCGGCGCACGGCGGCCTCGTCGACGCGGCCGCCGGTGTCGGCGACCAGCTGGCCCGTGGCCGCGGCCAGCTCGCGCAGGTCGGACCCGACCGACTCCAGCACCACCCCGATCGCCGCCGGCTCGATCTTCCCGCCGAGCCTGCGGACCTCGGCGCGGACGAAGTCCGACCGCTCCTCCGAGCGGGTGATCCTGGCGCAGGTGGTGACCTTCGCCCCGACCTTGCGCAGGGCGTCGGCCATGGCCTTGTTGCGTGCCCCACCCGCGTGCACGACCACCAGCACGACGCCGTCGGCCGGGTCGGCGGACTGGTCGACGATCGCGGTGGCCAGCTCCTTGCCCGCCTCGTGGGCGGCCTGCAGCACCACCACCCGGCCCTCGGCGAACAGCGACGGGCTCAGCACGTCGGCCAGGTCGACCGGGGTCAGCTCGCTCGCCCGGTAGCGGCGCACCTCGGCGGCCGGGTCGTCGAGGCGGACCTCGGCGGCCACCGCGTCCACGGCCCGCTCGACCAGCAGCTCCTCCTCGCCGACGACGAGCTGGACGGGTGCGACGGTCATGGTGCCCATGCTCGCCCACACCCCCGACGCGACGTGAGCCGGCTCCCACATCGCGGATACCGGCTTGGGCAGCCGGCCGGTCCTGCCGTAACGTTCGCGTCACAACTGAACATGGCTCATCCAGAGGGGTAGAGGGAACGGCCCGTTGAAGCCCCGGCAACCGGCGAGCACGCGTGTCCACGCGGCTCGATCACGGTGCCAATTCCGACCCGCACCGTGCGGGAAAGATGAGGAGATCCTCGATGTCCCTTGCCGCCGACACGTCTGTGCGCGGATCCGGTAGCGCCACGTCCCTCGACCTCGGTCCCGCACGCGCGCTGTCGTGCCGCGAGTGCGGCCACGAGGTCCCGCTGGCCGCCGAGTTCGCCTGTCCGCAGTGCTTCGGCCCGCTCGAGGTCGCCTACGACTTCGGCCGCGTGACCCGCGAGTCCATCGAGGCCGGCCCCAAGTCGATCTGGCGCTATCGCGAGCTGCTCCCGGTGCCCGCCCGCGTCACCTCCGTCCCGAACACCGAGCCGGGCCTCACCCGGCTGATCAAGGCCGACCGGCTCGGCGCCGAGCTGGGCCTGCGCAACCTGTGGGTCAAGGACGACACCGGCAACCCCACCCACTCCTTCAAGGACCGCGTGGTCGCCGTGGCCCTGGCCGCCGCCCGGGAGCTGGGCTTCACCGTTCTGTGCTGCCCCTCCACCGGCAACCTCGCCAACGCCGTGGCCGCCGCCGCGGCGCGCGCCGGCTGGGACTCCGTGGTGCTGATCCCCTCCTCCCTCGAGCAGGCCAAGGTCCTCACGACCGCCGTCTACGGCGGCACCCTGCTGGCCGTCGACGGCAACTACGACGACGTCAACCGGCTGGCCACCGAGCTGGCCGCCGAGCACGAGGACTGGGCGTTCGTCAACGTCAACGTGCGCCCGTACTACGCCGAGGGCTCCAAGACCCTCGGCTTCGAGGTCGCCGAGCAGCTGGGCTGGCGGCTCCCCGAGCAGGTCGTCGTGCCGGTCGCGTCGGGCTCGCAGCTGACCAAGGTGGACAAGGGCTTCACCGAGCTGGGCAGGCTCGGCCTGGTCGAGGCCACCCCCTACAAGGTGTTCGGGGCCCAGGCCACCGGCTGCTCGCCGGTGTCCACCGCCTACGCCGAGGGCACCGACGTCGTGCGCCCGGTCAAGCCGGACACCATCGCCCGCTCGCTGGCGATCGGCAACCCCGCCGACGGCCCCTACGTGCTCGACGCGGTGCGCCGCACCGGGGGCGCGGTCGCCGACGTCAGCGACGCCGAGGTCGTCGAGGGCATCCGGCTGCTGGCCCGCACCGAGGGCGTGTTCGCCGAGACCGCGGGCGGGGTCACCATCGCGACGACCCGCAAGCTCGTCGAGTCCGGGCAGCTCGACCCCGACGCCGAGACCGTGCTGCTGATCACCGGCGACGGCCTGAAGACCCTGGACGCCGTGTCCGGCCAGGTCGGCCCCACCGCCACCGTGCCCTCGACCAGCAAGGCCGTCCGCGAGGCCCTGGCCGCCCAGGGCCTCTGACGCGTCCGCGCCCGGCACGCCCCGCGGGCGTGCCGGGTGTGGTCAGTCGGCGGCGTCGGCCTCGATCGAGACCAGCAGCTCGGGTCGCGCGAGGCGCTGGATGCCCAGCAGGCTCTGCGGGGGTCGGATGCCGGCCGGCGTGATCCACTGGGTGTAGACGTCGTAGTTCTCCAGGAACGCGTCGACGTCGGTGGTGTAGAAGCGCAGCCCCACGACGTGCTCCCGGCGCATCCGGGCCTTCCAGAGGATGGCGTCGACGTTGGCCAGCGAGCACTCGATCTGGCCGCGCATGTCGCCGGGGGCGACGACGGCCAGGCCACCGGGCGAGTCCGGATCGGGCCGCATCGAGACCTGCCCCGAGCACCGCAGCCGGCGGTCGACGCCGGTCAGCAGCTCGGCCTGGTCCAGGCTCCAGGCCAGCCCCCACTCCCATGGGTTGACCGACTCCCTGCGCATGGGCGACCTTCCGCGCTGTCCGGCGACGCTGTGCTGCGACTCACGTGCGGCCACAGTAGCCCGACCCGGCCTCCACCCCGGACAGGTCGCCGCGAGTGCCGGGCCGGTCGTCGGAGGTGACCGGGACCTGCGGCCCGCCGCCGCACGACGTCGCGAGGCGGGCAGCGGGTCGCCGCGGGTGACGACCAGCGGACCGGTCGACCGGGCACCGGCGACACCGCCGTCGCCGGCGACGACGGCGATGTCGCCGGCCACGTCGGTGCGCCGGACGAGCGCCCCCGCCCGCTCCAGCCGTCCCAGCAGGCCCGCGTCGGGGTGCCGGTAGCGGTTGCCGGCCCCCACGCTCACCAGCACCACCCGCGGCCGCACGGCGTCGAGGAACTCCCCGGAGCTGTAGCGCGATCCGTGGTGGGGCATCTTCAGCACGTCGGCGCGCAGGTCCACCCCGGAGGCGAGCAGGTCGGACTGGGCGGCCAGCTCGACGTCGCCGGCCAGCAGCACGGTGCCGGCCGGGGTGCCCGCCCGCAGCACCAGCGAGCCGTCGTTGACCTCGGTGCCGTCGTCGGGGTCGACGTCGGCGGCGGGGTGCACCGGTCCGAGCACGTCGAGGACCAGACCGGGCCAGCGCAACCGCTGTCCGGTAGCCAGCGACACCAGGGGCGCGCCCGCCTCGGCGGCCTGCCGCCGCACCGCGGCGAGCGCATCGTGGGGCTCCCGGACCGGCCCGACCGCCACCCCGCCGACCGGGCGCCCGCGCAGCGCCCCGGCCAGGCCGCCGATGTGGTCGGCGTGCAGGTGGCTGAGCAGGACCAGGGCGATGCCCACCACGCCGAGCCTGCGCAGGCACGCGTCGACCAGGGCGTCGTCGGGTCCGACGTCGACCAGGACGACCCGGCCGGGGTGGCCGGTGGCCAGCACGAGGGCGTCGCCCTGCCCGATGTCGCACGCGGCCACCGCCCAGCCCGTCGGCGGCCACCCCGGCGGCGCGAGCCGCGTGGGCACGAGCACCAGGGCGAGCCCGAGGCCCGCGGCGGCCAGCAGGGCCCGCCAGCGCCGGGACCGGGCGAGCAGCAGCAGGAGCAGCAGCACCCCGGCCAGCAGGAGCCCACCGGTGGGTCCCTCCGGCCACGGGATCTCCGCGCCGGGCACCGCGGCCGCCCGGCCGGCGACCAGCACCAGCCAGCCCACCGCGGGCCCGGCCGCCCACGCGCAGAGCTCGGCCGCCGCACCGGACAGCGGCGACAGCAGCGCCCCCAGCACCCCGAGCACCGTGGCGGGGGCGACCGCAGGCACGGCCAGCAGGTTGGCCAGCACGGCCACCGGGTTGACCGTGCCGTTGAGCCCGGCCACCAGCGGGGCGGTCGCCAGGAACGCCGCCGCCGGGACCGCCAGCGCCTCGGCCGCCCACCGCGGCACGTGCCGCCTGCGCAGCGCCTCGGCCCAGCCCGGTGCGAGCAGCACCAGCGCGCCGGTCGCCACCACCGACAGCGCGAAGCCCGGGTCGACCGCCAGCGCCGGGTCGACCAGCAGCAGCACCAGGACAGCCGCGGCCAGTGCGGGCACAGCCGAGCGCCCGCGGCCCAGGGCCAGCGCCAGCAGCGCCACGCCGCCCATCACCGCCGCCCGCAGCACGCTCGGCGAGGGCCGGGCCAGCACCACGAACCCGACGACCACCACCGCGCTCAGCCCGGCGGCCAGCCGGGGGTCGGCCCGCAGCAACCTCAGCATCGCCAGCACCGCTCCGCCCACGATCGCCAGGTTGGCGCCGGAGACCGCGAGCAGGTGCGTGAGCCCGGCCGTGCGGAAGTCGTCCTCCACCTCAGCCACCAGCGCCGACCGGTCGCCGACGGCCAGGCCCGGCAGCAGGCCGGCCGGGGCGGGCGGCAGCACGGCCGCGGCGGCCCCGCGCAGCCCGGACCGCAGCTCCCCCGCCGCCGTCTGCCACCACGGCGGCGCGGCCGGGTCGACGGGTGGGCCGCGGACCCGCAGGACCGCGGCCAGGAGGTCGCCGCGCTCGGCCGGCGCCAGCAGGCCCTGCGCCCCGACCTCCTGGCCGGGCAGCAGGTCGCGCCAGCCGTCGGCCGGGGCGATCAGCAGCACCCGGCCGCCGGTCGACCACCGGTCGTCGCCGACCTCCGCGGCCGTGAGGGTGGCCGCGACGACCACCGTGGCCGGGGTGGCCGGCCCGGCGACGCCCGCCTCCACCCGCACGGGGCGGGGGTCGTCGGTGACCACCACCCGGACGGTGGCCGAGGCCCCCCGCTCGGCGGGCTCCCGCAGCGGGTGGCCCGCGAGCAGCAGGGTGTGCGCCGTGACGACCAGCCCGGCCGCCGCCGCGCACCCGGCGGCGGCCACCGCCCGCGCGGCCCAGGCCGGTCGGCGGCGGCGCCGCCACGCCACCACGGCCAGTGCGGCGGCCACCGCCGTCAGCGCCCCGGCCGGCCACGGCCCGCCGACGACGCCGACGACCACCACCGCCCACGCCAGCAGGGCCGCCGGCACGAGCCGCAGGTCGGGCGGGCGGATGGGCTCGTGCGGGTCGCGGGCGCGCATCAGACCACCACCAGCTCGCGGAGCTGGGCGAACCGCCGCTCCCCGATGCCCTCGACCTCGCGCAGCTGCTCGACCCGGGCGAAGCGGCCGTTGCGGGTGCGCCACTCCAGGATCCGCTGGGCCGTCACCGGCCCGACGCCGGGCAGCGCGTCGAGCTGCTCGAGGGTGGCCGCGTTCAGGTCGACCTTGCCTGCCGGCGCCCCCGGACCGGCCTGCGCTCCGCCCGCCGGCGCCGGTCCGGTCGCGTCCGGGGCGGGCGGCACGCCGACCGCCACCTGCTCGCCGTCGGCGACCCGGCGGGCCAGGTTGAGCCCGGTGAGGTCGGTGCCGGGCAGCGCACCGCCCGCCGCGGCGAGCGCGTCGGCGACGCGGGCCCCGGACGGCACCTCCACGAGGCCGGGTCGGGCGACCCGGCCGGACACGCTCACGACCAGCGGCCCGGCCGGCTCCGCGGGCGCGTCGGAGGGTGCCCCGGCCCCGGCCGCCGGCTCGTCCAGCACGACCGGGGGCAGCCCGGCGACCGGTTCCACCCGCGGCCGCTCCGACCAGACGCCCACCGCGGCCACCACCGCGGCCACCGTCGCGACGAGGACGAGCACCAGCGCGGCGGGCCGACCGGGATCGAGCCGCGCTCCGCGCCAGCCGGCCGGGGCCAGGCGCCGCAGCGGGCCCCCTTGGCCGGGCCGCGGTGCGAGCAGGCTGATGGGCTCGGTCGGCGGCTCGTCGGCCGCCGGCGGCGGCGCGGGACCCGCCGCGGGCGGGCCGACGTCCTCGGTCCAGGGCAGGGGCGGCGCGTCGCCGCCGGGTCGTTCCGGTGGTCCGGTCGGGGGCCCCGCTCCCCCGGCCCGCCACGTCACCGCCTCGCCGCCGGGGCCGAGCAGGCGCGGCGGGACCACGGCGGGCCGCAGCGCGGTGCCGAGCCGGGTGGTCGGGGTGAGGGGGTCGGGACGAGCCATGCGCCGACGCTAGGTCGGCGCCGCCGCTGCCGGATGACGAATCGTGCCGGCTGTGGACAACTGCCCACTTGTGGACAGACGACCGAGCCGAGCCCCGCGCCGGGCGATTCCGTCGGTCCGACGCGATATCGTTCGGCAGGGGCTCTGACCTGCGCGCAGAGGGAGCCGAGACGCGCGGGTCAGTGGTCGTGCGGCACCACGACGACCCCCAGCAACCCCATCCCGACGTGCGCCCCGATCACCGCGCCCACCTCCGAGACCAGCAGGCGCGCCGCGCCCGGGAGCCGCTCGCGCAGCCGCGCGGCCACCTCCTCGGCCCGCGCCGCCGCGCCGAGGTGGTGCACCGCCAGGTCGACCGGCCCGTCGCCGGCGGCTTTCACCGCCAGCTCGACCAACCGCTGGGCGGCCTTCGCGGTCGTGCGCACCTTCTCCAGCGGCAGGATCCGGCCCTGCGCCACGTGCAGCAGCGGCTTCACCGCGAGCGCCGTGCCGACCAGCGCCGCGGCCGCGCCGATGCGCCCGCCCCGGCGCAGCCGGTCCAGCGTCTCGACCGAGAAGAACATGCGGCACCGGGCGGCCACGTCGGCCGCGGCGGACTCCACCTCGGCGATGTCGGCCCCGGCCCGCGCCGCGTCGGCGGCGGCGAGCACCGCGAAGCCCAGACCCATGCCGGTGGCCTGCGAGTCGACGATCCGGATGCGCGCGGCATCGACCTCGCGCGCCGCCTGGCGGGCGGCGTCCCAGGTGCCGGACAGGCCGCGCGAGAGGTGCACCGAGACCACGCCCGGTGCGCCGGCGTCCAGCGCGGCCCGGAACCGGCGGACGAACTCGGCCGGGGTCGGCCGCGAGGTCTGCACCTCGAGCGAGCGGTCGGCCAGTGCGGCCACCAGCTCGTCGGTGCCGATGTCGACGCCCTCCCGGCCGATCCGCGACCCCAACCGGACCTCGAGCGGGACCACCCCCACGTCGCGGGCCCCGACCAGGCCTTCCGGGAGGTAGGAGGTGGAGTCGGTGACGACGGCGACGGGCACGTCGGGTGACCCTAGTGCCCCAACTCACATCCGCAGCGCAGGGCGCAGCGGCGGCGGGCTCAGCCGGCGGTGCCGACGTTGTAGCCGGTCAGCCGCCAGCGCGGGTGGTCGTCGCGGCGGGCCAGTGCGGCCCAGCGGCAGTTGCCGAGCCCGCCGATCGACGGCCAGGCCGGGGTGGGCAGCGCGAGCAGCCCGCAGACCAGCCCGGCGATCAGCCCGCCGTGCGCGACCAGCACCGCGGTGGCCGCGGGGGTGTCGGCGAGCTCCTCCTCGACCTCCTCCACGACCGGGCGGCTGCGGCGGACCACGTCGATGCGGGACTCCCCGCCCGGCGGGGCCCACGACGGGTCGGACCGCCAGGTCGCGATCGCGCCCGGGTACTCCTGCTCGATCTGGGTGACGGTGCGGCCCTGCCACTCGCCCAGGTGCGTCTCGCGCAGCCGGGGGTCGAGCGTGACCGGCAGCCCGCACGCCCCGCCGACCTGCTCGGCGGTGTCGCGGGCGCGCTGCAGGTCGGAGCTGATGATGCGGTCGGGGCCCACCTTGGCGATGTCCGGGGCGACGGCCACGGCCTGGGCCACGCCGTCCGGGGTGAGCTGGGAGTCGATGTGGCCCTGCATCCGCCCGGCGATGTTGTAGTCGGTCTGGCCGTGGCGCAGCAGCACCACCATCCGCAGCGTCACCCGGCGCCGTCCTCGTCCGCGCCCGCCCCCTCCTCGGGGGTCTCGGCCTCGGGGAACCGGATGCGGGGGCAGTCCTTCCACAGCCGGTCGAGCCCGTAGAAGCCGCGCTCCTCGGAGTGCTGGACGTGCACGACGACGTCGACGAAGTCGAGCAGGACCCAGCGGCCCTCCCGGGTGCCCTCGCGGCGGGTGGGCTTGGCCCCGTGCAGGCGCAGCTTCTCCTCGACCTCGTCGACGATCGCCTGCACGAGGCGCTCGTTGGGCGCCGAGGCGATCACGAAGCAGTCGGTGATCACGAGCTGCTCCGACACGTCGAGCACGACGATGTCCTGGGCCTTCTTGTCCGCGGCTGCGGCAACGGCCACGCGGGCCATGTCCAGGGCCTGGTCGGTGGCCGTCACGGTTCCCCTCTCCCGGTGGACCTGCCGGCCCGCCTCGTCGCGTCCAGTGTCCCAGGCCCGCGCCACGGGGCCCCGGCGGGCACGGGTCGGTCGAAGTGTGGGATGTCCCCCGGGGCGGGTACCACCAGGCATGAGGCGCACAGCGACGACCACGGGGGCCCACCGGGAGCGACGAGCGGCGGGGCGGACCGTGCATCGGGTGGGTGGCTCGGCGCGTCTGTACCCTCCGTCAGCATGAGTGGCCCGCTCGGTGGAGTCCCGCCCGCCGAACTGCTGATGACCGTCGCCCGGCAGGACCGGGGCGGCTGTCTCGTCCTCGCGGTCCGTGGTGAGGTCGATCTGAGCACCGGCGGCCGGTTGGCCGAGTCCGCCGGTGAGGTGCTGCGCGAGGCCGGGAGCCGACCGGTCGTGCTGGACATGCTGGGGGTCGAGTTCCTCTCCTCGTCGGGGCTGGGCGTGCTGGTCTCGCTCAACGACGAGGCCCGCGCCAAGGGGACCCCGCTGCGCGTGGTGGTCGACCAGGACCGCCCGGTCATGCGGCCGATCCGGACGATGGGTCTCGACGACGTGCTGGCGATGTTCGGGACCGTGGACGAGGCCGTCGCCGTCTGATCGGGAGGGTGCACGTGGCCGAGCCCGCCGCGGTCGCCGGTGCCATCTCGATGGTGCTGATGGCCGACCCGGTCTCGCTGTCCGTGGTGCGCCAGCGCTTCCGGGTCTGGCTGGCCGACCTCGCGTGGCCCGACGACGAGGTCGACGACATCGTGCTGGCCGTCAACGAGGCCGTGTCCAACGCCGTCGAGCACGCCGACGCCCCCGGGTTCGCCTCCGAGGTGCGGGTGGCCGCGCGCCAGTTCAGCGAGACCGACGGCGGGCGCCGGATCGTGGTCGGCGTGTCGGACAACCGGCGCTGGTGCCCGCGCGACACCCAGCGCGGCCTGGGCATGCTGATGATCCACACCTGCATGGACGACGTGCGGTTCGAGACGAACCACGAGGTCACGACCACGCTGATGACCAGCGTGAAGGTGCCACCGCTGCGGAGGGGATGAGCGCTTGTCCGTCACCGAGTTCCCGGTCGCCGAGGCCGGGGCCGGTCCCTACGGGATCGTCACCGGCCCCGACGGCGCCCTGTGGTTCACCCAGGTGCACGCCGGCCGCATCGGCCGCCTGGCCACCGACGGGACGGTGTCCAGCCACCAGCTCGACCCGGCGGACGGCGGGCCTTCGCTGCTGGCGGCCGGCCCCGACGGGGCGCTGTGGCTCACCGAGTCGCGGGCGAACCGGATCCGCCGGATGACCACCGACGGCACGACGACGGCGGTCGACGTGCCCACCCCGGCCTCCGGCCCGTTCGGCATCACCGCCGGGCCCGACGGCGCGCTGTGGTTCACCGCGATGAGCTCCGACCGGATCGGCCGCCTCGACCCCGGCGGTGGGGTCCGCGAGTTCGAGCTCCCGCACGCGGGCGGTTTCCCGTCCATGATCGTCACCGGGTCCGACGGCGCGCTGTGGTTCACGCTGAACCAGGCCGGCGCCATCGGGCGGATCACCACCGCGGGCGCGATCACGACGTTCGCGTTGCCCACCGAGGAGGCGGGTCCGGTCGGCATCACCGCGGGCCCCGACGGCGCGCTGTGGTTCGTCGAGATCCTCGCCGGTCAGATCGGCCGCATCGACACCGACGGCCGGATCACCGAATTCCCGCTGCCCGACCGCGGCGCCCGCCCGCACGCGATCACCACGGGCCCGGACGGCGCCTGCTGGTTCACCGAGTGGGGGGCCGACCGCGTCGGTCGCATCGACGTCGACGGACGCGTCAAGACCGTCGCGCTGCCCACGCCCGGCTCGGAGCCGCACGGGATCACCGCCGGTCCCGACGGCGCGCTGTGGGTCGCCCTCGAGATCGGCGCCCTGGCCCGGCTGGAGCCCTGAGGCCCTGCGCGCCGGACAGCCGCTGCGGGGTGGGCCGGATCTGCTCGAGCTGCCAGGTGACCCGCGGCTACGGCGCTGACCCCGGCGACGTCGCCACCCAGAACCTGAGCTTCACCCCCCGCCGGTCCTCGAACTCGCCGCCGCACGCCTCGATCACCTTCCGGGAGGCGACGTTGTCGACGTCGCAGGTGACGAGCGCGCGGTCGATGCCGAGACCGGCGACGACCGGCAGCGCGGCGCGCAGCATGGCGGTGGCGTGGCCGCGTCGGCGAGCGCTCGGACGCACGTCGAAGCCGATGTGACCGCCGCCCTCCAGCAGCCTCGGGGTCAGCCGGTGCCTGACGGCGAGCCGACCGAGGTACTCGGCGCCGTCGACCCACCACAGCGTGGTGGCCGGCACGATGCCGGGCGGCCGTGGCGCGTCCTCCTCCGCCTCGGCGCGCAGGCGGCTCACGTACCGGGCGAACCCCTCCGGGGTGTGCCAGGTCGAGCCGAACTCGCGGATCTCCACGCCGATCATGGTCTGGTCGTCCGGCTTGCCCCGGCCCTCGGCCTGGAACTCGGCCATCGCCGCGACGTACGACTCGCGTACCCGTGGCAGGGGACGGATCAGCTCGGGCACGCGCACAGCCTAGCGATCCGGGCCGACTCCTTGATCATGTTCAGAGGTACCTGTACCCGCTCATCCACAGGTATCGCTCCGGGTCAGGGGCTCGTGTCGCGGTAGAGGCTCCGCTTGGACATGTACTGCCGCTGCCGGAATGCGGACCGGCACGGATCGGCCGACAACCACGTTCGACCTGCACGAACGTCGGGCGACGTCAGTCGATGTGGGGCGTCCTGGGCTGGCGCGCCTTGTGCCGGATTTGTACCGGCGACTCCCCTGACTGCCACGCACCAACAGGGTCGCCCCAACCAGGCGCGCGTCACCCATGTGTGCTGGTGGAGCTTCCACCGTCGTCCATACAGGTCCGCGCTCGGCCCTGCGACGCATGGCAGGCCGAGGTGACGTCGATCTAGCCGTGCGGCAGAGTCCATGACAGCGTTGTTCGCTGCCGGCGACCACTGACAGCCGACGGCGAGTGACCCGAAGGACTGATCTGTGCCTGACAGACCTGAGATCGTGTGCATCTGCGGCTCTACCCGGTTCGAGGCCGAGATGCGCGCAGCGAACCGCGACTTGACCTTTGCGGGCGCCATCGTCGTCGCGCCAGGCGTCTCCCTGCGCGCCGAGGATCACGAAGTAGACGAGTTCATCACCAACGATCAGAAGACCGCGTTGGGCGCCCTCCACCTGCGCAAGATCGACCTGGCTGACCGCGTTCTAGTCGTCAACCCTGGCGGGTATATCGGCGATTCCACGAGCAGGGAGATCGCATACGCCCGCGCCACCGGCAAGCCGATCTCGTTCACCGATCCCGTCTGACCGGTTGACGTTTCAAGGCGCGCGGGCAACGAGGCTCGATGGCTCGTGACGAGCCTCTGACCAGTCCGTTCGACTGTGGGGCGATGCTGGGATCGAACCGGTGACCTCTTCGGTGTGGACACCGCCCCGGCGCGGCGCCCGCAGGGCGCCGCCTTGACGCGCTGGGATTCCTCCGTGGGTGCGCCTGTGCCTGCGACGTAGCGGCACCGGAATGCCGGCGCGACGACTCCGAGCGGGAGGTTCTTGCAGGCGCCGGTGAGGTGCTCGACATCGACCGTGACGCCGGTTTCCTCGGCCACCTCTCGGCGGACGCCTTCCTCAAGGTCTCCCCGAGTTCGAGCACTCCTCCTGGTGGCTCCCAGCGGGCGTTGTCGCGGCGCTGCACGACCAGGACGCGGCCGTCCTCGCGCACGACGACACCGACCACGGCGACGGAGTGCTTCGGCGTGTCAACCACTGACTCGGTACCTGCGGCGTCGCCGTCAGGCGGGCTCGCGGGTCTCGGCGTAGACCCACCGCAAGTATTCGGGGTGTCCACCGGTGATCGGGAGCGCGATGACGCACGGGACGTCGTCGCTGTGCTGCTCGTCCGCGCGGGCGACGATGGCCGGGACGAGCGAGGCGCGGGTGTGCAGCCCGACCCGGGCTTGGGGGTCGTCGTGGACCTGGCCGTCCCAGCGGTAGATCGCGCGGATGCTGGCGATGTTGTGGCCGCACGCGACCAGTCGGTCCTCGACCAGGGTGCGGGTGAAGTCGGCGAGCCAGTCGGCGCTGTCGGCGGTGACGACCACCTCGACGCACTGCAGGTCGGTGGGGCTGGTGTCGGTCATGGCGTGCTGGCCTCCTTCGGGGTCTCGCGGAGCTGGTTCATGATGGCGAGGACGTCGTCCTCGGAGCGGGCGAGCGTGGCCCACCCGGTGACGATCGGTCCGTCGTAGCTGAGGCCGACCCATCGGCCGGTGGCGTTGATGCCGTGCTGGTGCAGCGAGAAGCAGAGCGTTCCCTTCGAGCGCACGGCGCCGTCGCGGGCGGCGTACCAGCCCATCAGGATCTCGTTGTCCCAGAGGCGGAGCTCGCCGCGCCAGAGGTAGCCGCCACCTTCGGTGGGACGCCCGCGGGCTACGGCCACGATCTCGATGTCGTCGCCGTGCACCGGCCGGCGGCCGAGATCGCGGACCGGTACTCACCCATCCCGTACGGCGCGGGCGGCTGCGGCCTCCGGGGCGGCGAGGGCTGAGCGCGGTTGTACCCGGCTTGTACCCGATCGCGACCCTCTCGGTGTCGCCGCTGGTCAGGGGCTCGTGTCGCGGTAGAGGCTCCGCTTGGAGATGTACTGCACCACGCCGTCGGGCACGAGGTACCAGACGGGGTGGCCGGCGGCGACGCGGCGGCGGCAGTCGGACGAGGAGATCGCCATGGCGGGCACCTCGACCAGGGTCACCGCCCCCTTCGGCAGGTGCTCGGCGCCGAGCGGGTAGCCCGGGCGGGTGACGCCGATGAAGTGGGCCAGCTCGAAGAGCCGCTCGAACTTGTGCCAGGACAGGATCTGGGACAGCGCGTCGGCGCCGGTGATGAAGTGCAGCCGGGCGTCGGGGTACTCGGCGTTCAGGTCGGCCAGGGTGTCGGCGGTGTAGGTGGGGCCGTCGCGGTCGATGTCGACCCGGCTCACCGAGAACCGCGGGTTGGACGCCGTGGCGATGACCGTCATCAGGTAGCGGTCCTCGGCCCGGCTGACCTCGTGCTCGGACTTCTGCCACGGCTGGCCGGTCGGCACGAAGACGACCTCGTCGAGCCCGAACCGGTCCGCCACCTCGCTGGCCGCCACCAGGTGGCCGTGGTGGACCGGGTCGAACGTCCCGCCCATCACCCCGATCTTGCGCTGCACCGCCGCAGCGTAGACAACCGACCACGGGCCCGTCGCGTCCCGCGAGACGGCGGTCTCACCCCGCCGGCGCCTCCGGCAGGGCGAACCCGGCGAGCACCGCGGGGTCGGCGAAGGCGGTGTTGCGCGCGATCCGCCCGCCGGACACCTCCAGGACCTGCAGCGTGTGCAGCCGCGGGCCGTCGGGGCCGGGGGCGTAGGCGGCGAGCGCGGGCTGGCCGTTGGCGGCGGCGGGGCGCATCCGCCAGCCCGTCCCGCGCCGGGTGAACACGTGGGAGATGAACCGGCCGTAGTCGTCGCGGCCGCGGTACCACAGCGGCACCGGCGGCATCTCGAGCACGGCGTCGTCGGTGAGCAGCGCGACGAGCGCGGCGACGTCGGCGGCCTCGAACGCCCGGGCGTAGGCGTCGACCGTGGCCCGGGTGGCCGGGTCGTCGGGTTCGGCCACCTCCTCCGCCACGGGTGCGCTGCCGGCGAGTGCGGCGCGGGCGCGCTGCAGGGCGCTGTTCACCGCGGCGACCGAGGTGCCCAGCTGGGCGGCCACCTCGGCCGCGCTGAACTCCAGCACGTCGCGCAGCACCAGCACCGCCCGCTGCCGCGCCGGCAGCAGTTGCATCGCCGCGACGAGCGCCAGGCGCATGCCGCCCCGACCGGCCGCCCCTCCGTCGGGGAGCAGGGCGTCGGGGAAGGGCTGCAGCCACCCGACGTCGAGCACCGGCACCAGCGGCGCCCGCGGTTCCGCGCTCGGCGCGCCCAGCCCGGAGGGCAGCGGCCGCCGGGCGCGCCCCCGCAGGGCGCTCAGGCAGGCGTTGGTCGCGATCCGGTACAGCCAGGTGCGCACCGACGCCCGGCCCTCGTCGTAGCGCTCCCGCGCCTTCCACGCCCGCAGCAGGGTCTCCTGGACCAGGTCCTCGGCCTCGTGCGCGGAGCCGAGCATCCGGTAGCAGTAGGCCACCAGCTCGCGCCGGTGCGGCTCGGTCCGGGCCGCGAAGTCGGCCGCGGCCGCGATGCTGCTCACCCGCCGCATCCTGGCCCACCGCGGAACGGGTTCGCGAGCGAACGGATCCCACAGCGGGGGCGCGATGAGTCCGACCCCTCCCGCCGGTACGTACGGCGACCGCGCCACGGGGCGCGGACCGAGGAGCCGACATGGGACGCGTGATCGTCGTGGAGTTCGTGACGCTGGACGGGGTGGTGGAGGACCCCGACGGGTCGTGGGGGGCGCCCGGGGGCGGCTGGGCGCTCCGGCACGGCCCGGAGGCCGTGATCGGCGACAAGTTCGACCTCGGACCGCTGCTGGGCCGCGGGGCGCTGCTGTTCGGGCGCAGCACCTGGGAGCTGTTCTCCCGGCGCTGGCCGGGCCGCGACGGGGGGTTCGCCGACGCGATGAACGGCGCCGCCAAGCTGGTGGCCTCCCGGACGCTGACCGATGTCGGCGCCTGGTCCGGGTCGTCGCTGGTCGACGGGGACGTGCTCGACGCGCTGCCCCCGCTCGCCGCCGAGCGCGACGTCGTGGTGGTCGGCAGCACGAGCCTGGTGCACGCCCTGGCCGCGCGCGACCTGGTCGACGAGTACCGGCTGCTGGTCTTCCCCACCGTGCTCGGCACGGGCGAGCGGCTGTTCCCCGACGGTGCGCCGGGCGCCGAGCTGGCGCTGACCTCGGTGCGGCGGCGGGGACCGGCGGTGCTGATGGTCCACGAGCGGGTGCGCGGGTAGCGCGCGGGCGCCGCGGGTCAGCGCGGGTAGGCGTGCCGGAACTGGACGCTGACCCGCGGCGCCGACGCCCGCACCTTCGGCACGGCGTGCTGCCAGGTGCGCTGGCAGGACCCGCCCATGACCAGCAGGTCGCCCGGGCCGGGCAGGAAGCCGACGCCCTCGCCGCCGCCGTGCGGGCGCAGCCGGAACGGCCGGACCGCGCCCAGCGACACCAGCGCCACGGTGGCGCTGGGCAGCTCGCGGGCGACCCGGTCGCCGTGCCAGGCGACGCTGTCGGCGCCGTCGCGGTAGAGGTTGGCGCCGATCTGGGTGAACGCGACGCCGTAGCGCCGCCCGAGCACCTCGGCCATCTCGACGAGCTCGGGCGGCGGTGCGGTGTCGGACAGCGGGTCGAAGCCCTCGCCGAGGACCCAGCGGTGGGTGAGCCGGGGCTCGGCGACGACGCCGTCGTACATGCGCACGCGGCGCTGCGGCCCCCACGGCACCTCCCGCAGCAGCCGGGCGAGCAGGCCGTCGGCGCCCTCGCACCAGCCGGGGGCGACGTCGACCCAGGCGCCCTGGGTGAGTTCGTGGCGGCGCAGCCCGGCGAACCCGGGATCGAGCCGGAACCGCCCCTCGGCGCCCTCGAACAGGGACGGCTGCCAGGCCAGCTCGGTGCTCATGCGATCCAGGCTAGCCCGGATCGAACATCAGTTCGAGTGCGGTCGGGGTTCCAGCGCCCGCGCGAGGAAGCTCAGCTCGCGGCGCATGGCGCCCCGCTCGTCGTCGGCGTGGCGGGCCACCGAGTGCCGGTAGCTGACCGCCGAGGCGAGCAGCTCGGCCGCGGGCTCGACGTCGGGTCCCCGCCCGCCCGCGGCCTCGATCACCTCCCGGACCCGCACGACCACCCGGTCGTAGCGGGCGCGCAGGGCGACGAGCACGTCGGGGTGGGTGTCGGCCTCGCGCCACAGCAGGTGCGAGAGCACGGCCGAGGAGTCGAGCGCCCGGTCGAGCACCCCGACCAGCCGGTGCAGGCTCTCCTCCAGGTCGCCCGGCACGACGACCTCGGTCATCGGCACGGGCTCGTCGGGCAGGCGGTCGACGAGTGCGGCGAGCAGGTCGGGCTTGCGCTTGAAGTAGTAGTGGACCAGCCCCTTCGGCACGCCCGCCCGCTCGGCGACCCGCGAGGTCGGGGTGGCGTCGAAGCCGGCCTCGGCGAACAGCTCCTCGGCCGCCCGCAGGATCCGCTCGCGCGCGGGCTCGTCGGCCGGCTCGGTCATGCGCCCCCTCGTTCCGTCGGACCCATCATCGCGAGGGGAGCGCCGCCGCGCCCACCGGAGCCGGACGCGCCGGAGCGGCCGCGACGGGGATGCCGTCACGGCCGCTCGACCTCGGTGCTTCCGGTACCTCAGCGGCTCCGGCGGCTCAGTGCTGGCCCGCCGGGCTGCGGTGGTCGGCCTGCGCCGCGGGCACCGCCGCGAACCCGACCGCGACCGTCAGCACTCCGGCGACCCACGAGGTCCAGGCGGCCCCGGTCAGGTCGGCGTAGGCGAACACCCACGGCGAGACGAACAGCAGCACCCCGAGCACCACGTGCACGTACTCGCTGGCCACCGAGCCCGGTGCGCTCAGCGACCACAGGCCGGCCGCCGCGATCAGCACCCCGAACACGATCAACGTCCAGAGCGCCGCCGTGTCGGTCGCGACCACGATCGGCGACAGGGCCGTCAGCACGCCGATCACCACGGCCGTCCAGTCCTGCCAGCGGTGCCACGTCCGGTTGGTCATCGCAACCATCTCCCTCTTCGAAGCGACACCGCGATCGTGCGCCTTGACTGGCCAGCCGGTCAAGAAATGTGGCGCACGGAACCGACCGGTCCGGAACCGTCAGGGGTGGGGCCTACGTTCCGGTTCATGGACCACCGCGAGCGCTACGACCTCGCCACCGACCTCGATCCGTTCCACCGCATCCGGGTCGACACGCTCGCCATGGCCGACGCCGCCGAGCGCGACCTCACCGCCCCCGTCGAGGGCTGCCCCGGCTGGACGACCGCCGACCTGGTCTGGCACGTCCTGGAGGTGCAGTTCTTCTGGGCCACGGTGGTCGGCGAGCGCCTGCGCGAGCCCGACGGCTACACCGAGCCGCCCCGCCCGGGCACCCGCGAGCTCGTCCCGGCCCTGCGCGAGGGCGTCGAGCACCTGCTGGACGTCCTGCGCGCCGCCGACCCCGCCGAGCCGGTCTTCACCTGGGCCTCCCGCCAGGACGCCGGCTGGGTCGTGCGCCACCAGGTCCAGGAGGCCGCCGTGCACCGCTGGGACGCCGAACGCGCCGCCGGCCGGGAGGCCCCGCTGGACGCCGCGGCCGCCACCGACGGCGTGGAGGAGTTCCTGCGGTACAGCACGCCGTTCCGCGTGGAGGGGGCCACGCCGATGGGCGGCTCGCTGCTGCTGGAGGCGACCGACACCGGGTACCGCTGGCTGGTCCGCGAGGACGCCGAGGGCGCCGCCCACTGGCGCCGCCTCGACCCGACCGAGCCGGTGACGGCCACGACCTCCGCGGAGGCCGCGCTCACGGCTCCCGCGTCGGACCTGCTGCTCTACCTGTACCGGCGGCGGGCGGCCAAGCAGCTCGCACCCCTCGGCGACGAGGCGGTGGCGGAGCGGTTCGCGCTGCGCAACCCGACCGGCTGAGCCGGGACCGGTTCGACGGTGGCGAAGACCGGATGTCGTCTTTCCTCCCGGACGTCGTCAGGGCACGCTGATGGCGCGGGCCGACGCGATGGAGGGAGAGCATGACGATCCTGCAGCGGGCCCGGCGGGCGCTGGAGCGCGGGCTCCCGACCCTGGACCGGGCGCTCTACCGCCGCACCCGCGGCCGGGTGTCGCTGACCGGGCTCGTGTGGGCCTGCCGGTCGTGCTGCTCACGACCACCGGCGCCCGCACCGGGCGGCAGCGCAGCGTGCTGCTGCTGGCCCTGCACGACGACGACCGGATCGTGGTGACCGGGGCCAACTGGGGTGGCCCGCGGAACCCGGCCTGGTACCACAACCTGATGGCCCACCCGGAGGCGACGGTGAGCACCGGGCGGGTGTCGCGACCGGTCGTGGCGCACGAGGCCGAGGGGACCGAGCGGGAGCGGCTGTGGGCCACGGGACTCGCCAGGGTGCCCGTGCGGCTCGGCACGAACTGGACCGACAACCCGCACCGCCGCATCCCGGTGGTGGTGTTGACCCCGCGCTGACGTGCGAGGCCTGCCCCGCCTACGGGGCGGGGTACTGGCCCGCCCCACCGGACGAGACCCGCTCCCGTTGAAGATCGGCCGAGCCTCAGCCGGTGAGACCACCGTGCTCGTGGTCGAGCCCGCCGTCGTCGGCCCCGCCCCCGGCACCCCCGCCTGCGGGCGCCGGCGCACCGGCCACCAGCTCCGGCTGGAACGCCAGCGTGAACGTCGCCGTGGCGATGGCGTCGGAATGCAGGTCCAGCGCCTCGTCGTTGATGTTGCCGGTGGTGTCGCAGGCCTCGTGGTAGCACGAGTCGTAGGGCTGGCCCGCGGTGCCGCCGTAGGTCGCGGCCTGCTCCTCGGTCTTGACGCCCTCGGCGCCGGTGAACGTGCCCCCGGCGGGGATGCCGGCGGCGATGAAGGGGCCGTAGTCGGAGCGCCCGTTGAAGTCGGTGCCCTCGAAGGGCTGGCCGCGGTCGGCGAAGAACTTCTCGAACACGTCCTCGATCTGCGCGGATCCGGCCGGGCCGGGGCCCGCGCCCGCGGCGTCGGAGTCGTCGCCGTCGTAGAGGAAGTTGACGTAGTTCGGCGAGGCCACCATGTCGAAGTTCAGGTAGGCGTAGATCTTCTCCAGCTCGGCGGGCGGCAGCGAGGCCACGTACTCGGTCGAGCCGACCAGGCCCAGCTCCTCGGCACCCCACCAGGCGAACCGGACGGTCACCGGCGGGGTGGTCCCGGCGAGCTGCTCGGCGACGGCGAGGATCGAGGCGGTTCCGCTGCCGTTGTCGTTGATGCCCGGGCCCTCGGGCACCGAGTCGAGGTGCGAGCCGACCACGAGCACCTGGTCGGCGCTCGCCCCGGGCAGCTCGGCGAACACGTTGGAGGTCTGGCGGATCTCGCTGACCGCGTCGACCTGGATGCTCACGGTCGCGTTCTGCAGGGCCTCGCCCAGCGCGAACGGCACGCCGATGACGGGGATGCCGACCGGGACCCCGAGGTTGCCCAGCAGCAGCTCCTGGCGGTCGGGGGCGTTGCCCTCGTTCATGATCACCGCGGCGGCCGCGCCCGCGGCCTCGGCGTTGGTGGCCTTGATGCCGAAATCGCAGGTGCCGCGCTGCAGCAGCGCGATGCTCCCGGCGGGGAAGGCGGCGAAGTCGGCGGCCTCGCAGCCGCTGGTGGAGCCGCCGGCGGAGGGCAGCAGCACGTCGACCGGGACCGCGGTGCCGCTGACCTCGCCGCTGCCCGACAGCGCCATCACCGCGAAGTCGGTGCCGTCGGCGTAGTCGGCCGGAGTGGGGGCGGTCTGCGAGAACGCCGCGCTGTTCTGCTCGAAGAAGGGGAACTCGAAGTCCTGGGTGGTGACCGTGAGGCCGGCCGCGGCGGCCTTCTCGGCGACGTAGTCGGCCGAGGCGTCGTAACCCGCGGTGCCCGATGCCCGGGTGCCGCCGTTGTCGTCGGCGATGCCCTGCAGCGCGTCGAGGTGGCCCTTGACGGCGTCGAGCGACACGCAGTCGAGCAGCTGGGCGCCCTGGGTGGCGTCCAGCGCGCCGCAGCCGGCGGCGGCTGCCGCGGGTGCGACGGGTGCGACGGGTGCCGCGGAGGCGGGGGTCGCGGTCAGCAGCACGCCGGTCATCGCGGCCAGGCCGGCCACGGCACCGGCGCCGAGGCGCGATCGGCGCGGGCGGTGGGGAGCGGTCATGGGGGTCCCGTCTTCACTGGTGGCGACCAACCCCGACGCGGGTCGCCCGGACGGTGCACGACATTGCCGCGAACCTGCACGCAGCGTCAAGTCGGCGACACTCCACGGCACGGGTCAGACCGGGAGCAGGGCCTCCACGACGTCGGCCAGCTGGGCGGCCGTGCGGCACTCGTGCATGGGGATGAGGTCGGCGTAGCGCAGGGCCGCCGAGTCGCCGCTGCCCCACTGCCTGCGCGGCTCCGGGTTGAGCCAGTGCGCGTGCCGGGCCTGCCCGACCAGGCGCTGCAGGACCCGCAGGTTGGGGTCGCGGTAGTTGGTGCGGGCGTCGCCCAGGATCAGCAGCGAGCTCTTCGCGGTGACGGCCTCGCCGTAGAGCTCGGCGAAGCCGCCGAGCGCGCCGCCGTAGTCGCTGTGGCCGTCGAACGCGACGAGCTCTGCCTCGCGCAGCACCCTCTGCATCACCCCGGACAGCTCCGAGCCCGGCGCGAACAGGTGCGTGACCTCGTCGGTGCGCTCGATGAAGGCGAACACCCTGACCTTGCTGAACTGCTCGCGCAGCGCCTGCACCAGCAGCAGGGTGAAGTGGCTGAATCCCGCCACGGATCCGGACACGTCGCACAGCACGACCAGCTCGGGGCGGCCGGGGCGGCGGGTCCTGTAGGCCGGGCGCATCGGCACGCCCCCGGTGGACATCGAGCGGCGCAGCGTGCGGCGCATGTCGAGCGAGCCGCGCTTGGCGTGCTTGCGGCGCACGGCCAGCCGCGACGCCAGCCGCCGCGCCAGCGGGTGCACCAGGCGGCGCAGCTGGGCCAGCTGCTCGGCGTAGGCGGAGAGGAACTCGACCTGCTCGGTCTGCTTGGGCACCGCCGTGCGCGCCACCTGCTCGCGGCCGCGGATCTCGGCGGTGCGCCTGCGGACCTCGTCGGTGATCATCTTGCGGAACCGGGCGATCCGGTCGCGGATCTCCCGGCGCACCATCTCGTCGGAGAACGCGTCCTGGTCCTCGCCGCCGCGCAGGTCGTCCATGATGCGCGCGAGCAGCGTCTCCGGGGAGAGCAGCCGCAGCGCCTGGTAGGCCGACCAGTTGGGCTGCGCGCCGGGTCCGCGCACCCCCGTGCCGCCCGCGCCGGAGTTGCCCAGGGCGTCGACCACGGCCCGGGCCAGCTCGGCGAGCGCGGTGTCGTCGCCGTCGCGCAGGAGGTCGGCGAGGACGTCCCTCAGTGCCGCGATGTCGACGGGGCCGTCGTCGGCGTCGCCGACCCGGGGCACCTCGACCTCGGTGGTGCCGGCGCCGATCGCGATCGGGAAGTACAGCTCGAACAGCGTGTCGAAGGCGGCGCGCTGACCCGAGCGGCGCAGCAGGGCCGCGGCCAGCCCCTCGCGCAGCTGCTCGCGGTGGATCAGGTCGAGCGCGCCGAGCACCTCGGCGGCGGCCACGGTCTCCCCCGGGCCGACGGGGACACCGTTGGACCGCAGCGCGGCAACGAAGTCGACCAGGTGGCCGACGAGGCCGTGCTCGTTGACGGTGCGCCCGGCCGTTGTCATTGCTTCATCATGCCTGGCGATCGACCGATCGGGCAGTGCCGATCCGCGCCGTCGCACCCCGACGACCTGCACAGGATCTTCACACCTCGTCCCGAGCGCCTCCACGGTCGGTCCCTATGGTCAGTGCATGTCCGGTGAACGGCTGGGGGGCGAGCCGCGACGCGTGCTCGTGGTGGACGACGAGCCGACGATCGCCGGCTCGGTGGCCGCGCGGCTGCGCGCCGAGGGGTTCGCCGTCGAGGTCGCGCACGACGGCCCGACGGCGGTCGCGGCCACCGCGGTCCACCGTCCCGATCTGGTGGTCCTGGACATCATGCTGCCCGGCTTCGACGGCCTGGAGGTGTGCCGGCGCATCCAGGCCGACCGGCCGGTCGCGGTGCTGATGCTGACCGCCCGCGACGCCGAGACCGACGTGCTGGTCGGGCTGGGCGTCGGCGCCGACGACTACATGACCAAGCCGTTCTCGCCGCGCGAGCTGGCGGCCAGGGTGCACGCGCTGTTCCGGCGGATGGACCGGATCGCCGAGCTCGCCGGCGCCGTCGCCCCGCCGCGGATCGTGCTCGGCGAGCTGGAGATCGACCCGGCCACCCGGCGCGTGCACCGCGCGGGCGCGCCCGCCCACCTGACGCCCACCGAGTTCGACCTGCTGGTGCACCTGGCCGCACGCCCCGGCACGGTGCACAACCGCGACGCGCTGCTGGCCCACGTCTGGGGCTGGGCCGACGCCACCGGCACCCGCACGGTGGACAGCCACGTCAAGGCGCTGCGCCGCAAGCTGGGCTCCGACCTCATCCGCACCGTCCACGGTGTCGGCTACGCGCTGGAGGTGCCGCGATGACGGCCGTCCCGACCCGCACGACCCGCGAGTGGCTCTCCGACCTGGTCCCCCGCCCGCTCGACCCGGTCCGCTCGATCAAGCTCAAGATCAGCATCCTGCTGCTGGCGTCGGGCGGGGCCGGGCTGACCTACCTGTGGTTCGAGTTCCGCTGGCAGCCGCCGGTGCTCACCCAGCTGGTCACGGTGGCGATCGTGCTGGCCACCGCGCAGCTGCTGGCGCACGGCATGACGCGGCCGCTGCGCGAGATGACCGCGGCGGCGGGGGCCATGGCCCGCGGCGACTACACCCGGCGGGTGCGGGCCACCTCCAACGACGAGGTCGGCCAGCTGGCCACCGCGTTCAACCGGATGGCCGCCGACCTGGCCGCGGCCGACCAGCAGCGCCGCGAGCTGATCGCCAACGTCTCGCACGAGCTGCGCACGCCGATCGCGGCGCTGCACGCGGTGCTGGAGAACGTCGTCGACGGCGTGGCCCAGCCCGACCCGGACACGCTGCGCACCGCGCTGGCCCAGACCGAGCGGCTGGGCTCGCTGGTCGCCGAGCTGCTCGACCTGTCCCGGATCGAGGCGGGCGCGCTGGTCGTCGAGCCCGAGGTGGTGGCGTTGGCGCCGCTGCTCGACCAGGCCGTCGCCGAGGCCGCGGTCGCCGCCGACGTCGCGGGCCGCGGCGTGGGCTTCGCGGTCTCGGTCCACCCGCCCGACGCCACCCTGGTCGCCGACCCCGCCCGCCTGCACCAGGTGGTGGTGAACCTGCTGGACAACGCCGCGCGGCACGCGCCCGCGGGCTCGCGGGTGCGGGTCGGCGGGCGCATCGGCGGCGGCCAGGCGGTGCTGGAGGTCCGCGACGACGGCCCGGGCATCGCCGTGGAGGACCGCGACCGGGTGTTCGACCGGTTCACCCGAGGCGAGCGCGCCGCGGGCGGTGGGACCGGCCTGGGGCTGGCCATCGCCCGCTGGGTCGTCGAGCTGCACGGCGGCCGGATCGCCGTCGTCGAGCCCGGTCCGGCCGACCGCTCCGCCGACCGCCCGCCCGGCGCCGGCCCCGGCTGCCGCATCCGGGTGACCCTGCCCGACGTGCCCTCCCCGCCACCCCCGTAACCCACCTCCCTCACGCACGACGACCCGGGTGCCCGCGCGCTCCGGGCGTCCCGTGCTGCCCTCTTCCGCGCCACGAGACCCAGGAGAACGCCATGACCACGACGCCACCTGCCCCTCCTCCCTCCGCACTGCAGGCCCCCGAGGTGCGGGTCCCCCTCCTGCCCGCGGCGGCCGGACCCGACGTCCCCGTCCCCCGCAGACTGCTGGCCGCGAGCGCGCTGGGCGGCCTGGGCTGCGCGCTGGCCGTCCCGACCGGGCGCTCGGGGATCGGCTGGCCGGTGGCCGTCGCGGTGCTGGTCCTGGCCGTGCTGCTGGTCGGCCTGCGCACGCCCGGCGGGGTGCGCGCGCTGCTGGCCGGCGCGGCCCGGATCGAGACGCTGGCCTGGGCCGGTGCCGCGCTGGCGCTGACCGCGGTGGCCTGGGTGCGCGCCGCCGAGTGGCTGGTGGCGCTGTGCCTGTTCACCGCGTGCGTGTGCGCCGCGCTCGCGGTGTCCGGGCGGCTGGTGGGGGGCGTGCTGCGGGCGGTGCTGTCGGTGCCGCTGGGGATGCTGCGGGCCGTGCCGTGGCTGGGCCGCGCGGTCCGCCGCTCGTACGGCACCGGGGCCACCGGGCGCGACGTGCGGATCGTGCTGTCGGTCGCGGTCGGCGTGGTGCTGCTGCTGGTGTTCGGGTCGCTGCTGGCCTCGGCCGACGCCGTCTTCGCCGGGCTGGTCGACAGCCTGCTGCCCACCGCCGACGAGGACGCGGTCGGCAGTGCGGTGGTGCTGTTCGTCGTCGGGGCCGCGCTGGTCGCCGGGACGGCGTTGGTGCTGGCCGCGCCGCCGGTGCTGACCCTGACCGTGCCGCAGCCGACCCGGCTGCGGACCCTCGACTGGGCGGTGCCGGTCGGGCTGGTGGTCGCGCTGTTCGCGGTGTTCGTGGGGGTCCAGTTCGCCGCGTTGTTCGGGTCGGACGAGTACGTGCAGGCCACCACGGGGCTGACCTTCGCCGAGTACGCCCGCAGCGGCTTCTGGCAGCTGCTGGCGGTCAGCGCGCTGGCCCTCGGGGTGATCCTGGCCGGCATCCGGTGGGCTCCCGCGGCGTCCGCGGTCGACCGCTCGACCAAGCGGCTGCTGCTCGGCGCGATGGCCGTGCTGTGCCTGGTGATCGTGGCCTCGGCGCTGCGCCGGATGTGGCTCTACCAGCAGGCGTACGGGTTCACCGTGCTGCGGCTGCTGGTGGGCGCCTGCGAGCTGTGGCTGGGCCTGGCGTTCCTGCTGGCGCTGCTGGCCGTGCTGCGGCTGCGCCCGACGGGCACCGTGCGCCCGATGGTGGCCACCGCGGTGGGCGCGCTGCTCCTGCTGGCCGTGCTCGACCCGGAGCGGCTCGTCGCCCAGCAGAACGCGACCCGGTTCGCGGTCACCGGCGACCTCGACTCGGAGTACCTGTCGCGGCTGTCCGCCGACGCCGTCCCCGCCCTGCTGGAGCTGCCGGACTCGCCCGTGCGCACCTGCATCCTGGCCACGATCGCGGCCCGCAGCGCCCCGGACCCCGACGAGGACTGGCGCAGCGCCAACCTGAGCCGCGCGGCCGCCCAGGGGGCCGTCGGGCACCTGGCCGGACTCACCGACCGCACCGGTGGCGGCGACCCGCTGTTCGGCGGGGGCGGGCGCTACCCCGGCCTGGACGAGCCGGCCTGCTCGCTCAGTTGAGCCGCAGCTCGGCGGCCGCCTTCACCGCGTCGGACTGGTGCTTGAGCACGACCCCGAGGGTGGCGTGCACGGTCTCCTCGTCGAGGGTGTCGAGCCCGAGCGCGAGCAGCGTGCGGCCCCAGTCGATGGTCTCGGCCACCGACGGCGACTTGCGCAGTTCCAGCCCCCGCAGCACGCGCACCGTGCGGACCAGCGCGTCGACCAGCGACTCGGCCAGCTCCGGCACCCGGGAGATCACGATGCGGCGCTCGAGGTCGGCGTCGGGGAAGTCCAGGTGCAGGAACAGGCAGCGGCGCTTGAGCGCCTCGGACAGCTCGCGGGTGGAGTTGGAGGTGAGCAGGGCGAACGGCCGGCGCAGGGCGGTCATCGTGCCCATCTCCGGGATGGTGACCTGGTAGTCGGACAGGACCTCCAGCAGCAGGCCCTCGACCTCGACGTCGGCCTTGTCGATCTCGTCGACCAGCAGCACGGTCGGCTCGCTGCGCCGGATCGCCGTGAGCAGCGGCCGGGGCAGCAGGAACTCCTCGGAGAACACGTCGTCACGCGTGTCGTCCCAGGACTCCTTGCCCTGGCCCGCGGTGATCCGCAGCAGCTGCTTGGCGTGGTTCCACTCGTAGAGCGCGCGGGCCTCGTCGATGCCCTCGTAGCACTGCAGGCGGACGAGACCGGCGTCGGTGGCCGCGGCGACGGCCTTGGCCAGCTCGGTCTTGCCGACCCCTGCCGGGCCCTCGACGAGCAGCGGCTTGCCGAGGCGGTCGGCCAGGTACACCGTGGTGGCGACGGCGGTCGAGGCCAGGTAGCCGACGCCCGCCAGCCGCTCGACGACGTCCGCCACGGACCCGAACATCGGCGACTGGTGGGCGTTCACGCCCACATCCTGCCCCGACCGCCCCTGATCCGCCCAGGCGCCGGTTCTGGAATCGCGTTCGGAGTGACCCGTCACACAGCGGATCAGACGGTGCGCCTGCGGCCCGTCCACTCGTCGACGTCGAGCAGGAACACCCACTCCAGGTGGTCGACGCAGGCCCCGACCGGCGGGGCCTGCTCGACCGGCTCGACGACGACCACCGCCGCCCGCGTGCACCGCGTGCAGCGGCGGACGGCGAACGGGCGGCTGCGGAACAGGCTGCTCATGGCGGAGGCGTTCCCCGCCCCGGCCCCCTTCACACGCCCGGGTGGACGGGCGGGTTGTCCACAGGCGCGCGGGTGCCCCTGCGGCGCTGTCGGTCGCCTCGGCCACCATGGAGCACGTGAAGAGCACCGGAGAGCGCATCGACCCGGCCCTGCGCGAGCGCGCGGAGGCCGTGCTGGCCACCCTGGCCGGCCCGCACGCCCGGCTGCGCGAGGACCAGTGGACCGCGATCCGGGCGCTGGTCGAGCAGCGCCGCCGCGCGTTGGTCGTGCAGCGCACCGGGTGGGGCAAGTCGGCGGTGTACTTCGTGTCCACCGCCCTGCTGCGGGCCCGGGGCGCCGGCCCGACGGTGATCGTCTCGCCGCTGCTGGCCCTGATGCGCAACCAGATCGACGCCGCCGCCCGGGCCGGCATCCGCGCCGTCACGGTGAACTCGGCCAACACCGGCGACTGGGAGCGCACCTACGCCGCGGTCGATGCCGGAGAGGTCGACGTCCTGCTGGTCAGCCCGGAGCGGCTGAACAACCCCGACTTCCGCGACCGGGTCCTGCCCCGGCTGGCCGCCGGCGCCGGGCTGCTGGTGGTGGACGAGGCGCACTGCGTGTCCGACTGGGGCCACGACTTCCGCCCCGACTACCGCCGCCTGCGCTCGCTGATCGCCGAGCTGCCCGCGGGCATCCCGGTGCTGGCCACCACGGCCACGGCCAACGACCGCGTCGTCACCGACGTCACCGAGCAGCTCGGCCTGGGTCGCGAGGCCGGCCCGGACGATGAGGGCACGCTGGTGCTGCGCGGCTCGCTCGACCGCGAGAGCCTGCGGCTCTCGGTCGTCCCGCTGCCCACCCCGGCGCAGCGGCTGGGCTGGCTGGCCGCGAAGCTCGCCGAGCTGCCCGGCGCCGGCATCGTCTACACCCTCACCGTGCAGGCCGCCGAGGAGGTCGCCGACTTCCTGCGCGAGCGCGGCTTCCCGGTCGCGGCCTACACCGGCAAGACCGAGCCGGAGGAGCGCCTCGCCGCCGAGGGCGACCTGCTGGCCAACCGGGTCAAGGCGCTGGTGGCCACGAGCGCGCTGGGCATGGGCTTCGACAAGCCCGACCTCGGCTTCGTGGTGCACCTGGGGGCACCGGCCTCGCCGGTGGCCTACTACCAGCAGATCGGGCGCGCCGGGCGCGCGGTCGAGCGGGCCGAGGTCGTGCTGCTGCCGGGCCGCGAGGACCGCGACATCTGGGCGTACTTCGCCTCGCTGGCCTTCCCGCCCGAGCCGCTCGTCCGCCAGACCCTGGCCGTGCTCGGCCCCGATCCGCTGTCCACCGCGGCCATCGAGACCAGGGTCGACATGTCGCGCAGCCGGCTGGAGATGCTGCTCAAGGTCCTCGACTGCGACGGCGCGGCCAAGCGGGTCAAGGGCGGCTGGATCGGCACCGGCCAGGAGTGGGTCTACGACCGCGAGCGCCACCAGCGCATCGCCCAGGCCCGCAGGGCCGAGCAGCAGGCCATGCTCGACTACCTCACGACGAGCGAGTGCCGGCTGGTCTTCCTGCGCCGCCAGCTCGACGACACCGACGCCGCGCCCTGCGGTCGGTGCGACAACTGCGCGGGCTCGACCTGGTCCGCGCGGGTCGACGAGGGCGCGGCCGAGGCGGCGGGCGAGCGGCTGGCCCGGCCGGGCGTGCCGGTGCCGCCGCGCAAGCAGTGGCCGTCGGGGATGACCGAGCTGGGCGTGCCGGTCTCGGGGCGCATCGCGGCCGGCGAGCAGGCCGCCGAGGGCCGGGTGATCGGGCGGCTGTCCGACATCGGCTGGGGCACCCGCCTGCGCGAGCTGGTCGGCGCGGACGCCGAGGACGCGCCCGTCGGCAAGGACGTGCTCGACGCTGTCGTGCGGGTGCTGGCCGGGTGGGGGTGGGAGGAGCGCCCGGTGGGCGTGGTCGGCATCGGCTCCCGCCGCCGCCCCCACCAGCTCGAGCACCTCGCCCGCCGGATCAGCGAGATCGGCAGGCTCCCGCTGCTGGGCACCCTCGTCCCCGGCGGCGACCGGCCCTCCGGCCAGGCCAACTCCGCCCAGCGCCTGGCCGCGGTCTGGGAGTCCTGGAAGGACGTCCCCGACCTCGGCGCTGTCGACGGCCCGGTCCTGCTGGTCGACGACGTGATCGGCTCCGGCTGGACGATGACGGTCGCCGCCCGCGCGCTGCGCCAGGCCGGCGCCCCGGCCGTGCTGCCGTTCGCGCTGGCCCTGGACGGCTGATCCCCCTCCTCGCAGGCCGAGCGGCCTCCTCGCAGGGGCCGCCGCGCCTGCGGGGAGCACACCGCCGCTGCGAGGACGCGTCACCGGGGCGGCGGCCCCGCGGGCTACGGCCGCAGGCCGGCGAGCAGCAGCTCGGTGTAGAGCTCGGCCCGCTCGTGCGGGTCGGCGCCGCCCAGGCGGGCGGCGTGGCCGATCCCGCAGACGAGGCGCTGGACGTCGCCCGCGGTCACGTCGGCGCGCACGACCCCCGCCGCCCTGGCCCGCTCGAGGACGCGCTCGGCCACCGCGATCAGCTCGGCCCGCTTCGCCGCGGTGGCGGCCGCGGCGGGGTCGTCGCCGGTGAGCACCTCGGCGAAGCCGACGTTGTCGATCTCGATCCGGCCGGCCGCCCGCACCAGCCGGGCGAACCCGCCGCCCGGGTCGGGGTCGGCCGCCGCGGCGCGGACCTCGGCCAGCAGCAGGGCAAGCGGCTCGTCGGTGACGGCCTCGAGCAGGGCCTGACGGGTCGGGAAGTGGCGGTAGACGGTGCCCACGCCCACTCCGGCCCGGCGGGCGATCTCGTTGAGCGGCAGCGAGGCGTCGCCGGCGATCACGGCGGCCCGGGCGGCGGCCAGCACGCGCTCGCGGTTGCGGGCGGCGTCGGCGCGCAGCGGGGCGGGGGGCACGGCCCCAGTCTACCGATCCGGATCTCGCATCCGAACGGATAGGTCATCCGGTTAGCTGCTACGGTGAAACGGATTGCCAATCCGATTCTCCCCCGGAGGTTCCCGTGGACGTCCCGCCCCTCACCGGCCGCCGGATCGTGGTCACCGGCGCCAGCAGCGGCCTCGGCCTGGCCGCGACCCGCGAGCTCGCCCGCCGCGGCGCCGCGGTCGTGCTCGCCGTGCGCGACGTCGACAAGGGCGCCGCGGTTCGCCGCGACCTCCTGGCCGACCTGCCCGGCGCCGACCTCGACGTGCAGCGGCTCGACCTCGGCGACCTCGACTCGGTGCGCGCCTTCGCCGAGCGCGTACCCGCCGACGGCCGCCCCGTCGACGCCCTGCTGAACAACGCCGGCATCGGCGGCGGCCCCCGCGCGCTGAGCCCCCAGGGCCACGAGCTGGTGTTCGCCACCAACCACCTCGGCCACTTCGCCCTGACCGGCCTACTGCTGCCCCGGCTCGTCACCGGGACCGACCCGCGCGTGGTGACGGTCTCGTCCGGGCTCTACCCCCTCGGCCGGATCGACTTCGCCGACCTCACCGCGGCCACCCGGTACTCCCAGACGCGGGCCTACGTCGGCTCCAAGCTGGCCAACGCGCTGTTCGGGCTGGAGCTGGAGCGGCGGCTGCTGGCCGCCGGTTCCCCGGTGCGCAGCCTGCTCGCCCACCCCGGCGTCGCCCGCACCGCGATGCCGACCAGCGCGCCGTCGGCCGGGGCCAGGGCGGTGGGCAGGCTGCTGGGGTCGCTGCTGGGCCGCAGCGCCGAGGCGGGCGCGGCCGCGCTGGTGCACGCCGTGGCCGCCGACCTGCCCGGCGCCACGATGGTCGGACCCGGTCCGCGCCGCGGGCCGTTCCGGCCCGCGGTCGAGCCGATCCGCCACCCGGCCGACGACCCCGACCTGGCCCGGCGGCTCTGGGAGGTGTCCGCGGAGCTGACCGGCGTCCACCCGGCCGCCCTGACCGGGCCCTCCGCCTGACGCGCCTCAGCCGGCGACGGCGGGCGAGCCGTGCGAGCGGACCTCGGCCAGCACCGTGGCGTGCGGCTTGGGCACCACGCCCGGCCCCGGCTCGCCGGTCCCGCCGGGCACGACGGTGAGCCGCCAGTCCGGGGCGCCGGGCCGGCCGACGGCCGCCCAGGCCTGCATCGAGCCGACCAGCACCGCGGCCAGGTCGACCCCGGCGGGGCCGAAGCAGCGCAGGGCCTGGCGCCCGTCGGCGGTCTGCACCACCAGGGCCAACCCCACCGGCCCGTGCGAGGTGACCAGGGCCAGGCTGGCGGTCGACGACCCGACCGGCAGGAGGTCCTCGGCGACGAGGTCGATCCCTGCCCTGGCCGGTGTCCCGGAGCCCGCCGCGACCAGCCGGCACGCGCCCGGCTCGGTGAGCGCCAGCCACAACCCGAAGCCGTCCCAGATGTCGGCCTGGCGCAGCGGGAACGGCATCCGGATCACCTCGCCCGGCTCGACGAGCGCGGCGAGCAGGCGGTCGGGGTCGGCGGGCAACCCGTCCGACGGCACCTCGACGGCCAGGTCGGTGCGCCCCAGCACGACCGTGCTCCCGGTCGCCGAGCCGATGCCGCGCAGCCGGATGAACATGCAGCTCTGCACCGAGTCGCTGCGCAGCACCCCGTCCTCGCCGAGGTCGAGCGCGACGCAGAGCTGGCTGCCGCGCACCGCGAGCGGCAGCAGCAGCCTGCCGCCCTCGGCCAGCTGGGCCAACCACTCGGGACGGACGTCGTCGCTGCCGACGGTCAGCACGATCCGGTCGTAGGGGGCGCGCTCGGGGTGCCCGAGTGCTCCGTCGGCGCAGACCAGCTCCACCGGGCCGGCACCGGCCGCGTCGAGCCGGGGACCGGCGGCCGCCAGGTGCGCGGCGGCGTCGTCGATGAGCTCCTGGTCGATGTCGACCGCGACCACCAGACCCTCGCGGCCGACGACGGTGGCCATCAGGGCCGCGTTGTAGCCGGTGCCCGCGCCGATCTCCAGGACCCGCTGCCCCGAGCGCAGCTCCAGCTGCTCCAGCATGATCGCCATCATCGACGGCTGCGACGCCGAGCTCGTGGCGGCCCCCTCGGCGAACCGGATGGGGATCGCGTCGTCGGCGTAGGCCTCGTGCACCGCGAACGAGGGCAGGAACACGTGGCGCGGCACGCTGCGGAACGCGCGCTCGACGGCGGGGCTGCGGATGCGCCCGGCCGCGCACAGCGCGTCGACCATGTGCGCGCCCGCCCGGTCCGCCGCCGTCACCGGCCCGAGTCTGGCCGCCCCCCGCTCATCTGAGCAACCGCTGACCGGTCACTTCTCCGGCACCCGGTCGGGTGCGGGTCGGCCGGGTGCGCTCAGAAGGGCACGAGGTCGTCGGCGTGCACGACCTCGCGGCGCTGCTCGGGGGCCAGGTCGCGGGTGCGCCGCCCGATCAGCGCGGGCAGCTCGCCCGCGTCGAAGCCGGCCACCCCGCGGGCGACCACCGTGCCGTCGGGGGCGACCAGGTCGACGACGTCGCCCGCGTCGAAGTCGCCGGAGATGGCGTGGATGCCCGCGGCCAGCAGCGATCGCCTGCGCCCGACCACCGCGGCCACCGCGCCGTCGTCGAGCTGGAGCCTGCCGCGGACGTCCGCGGCGTGGCGCAGCCAGAACCGGCGCGCCGACATCCGCCGCCCGGACGGCCGGAAAGCCGTGCCGACGGTGGGCCCGCCGGAGCCGACCGCCAGCGCCGCGCCGACCTGCTCGGCCGCGGCCAGCAGCACCGGGATGCCCGCCGCCGACGCCATCGCCGCCGCTGTGATCTTGGTCGCCATGCCGCCGGTGCCGAGGCTGCCCGCGCCGGGGGAAGCGATGCGCACGGTCTCCAGGTCGGTGGGCGCCTCGACCTCGGGCAGCAGCCGCGACCCCGGCCGGCGGGGGTCGCCGTCGTAGAGGCCGTCGACGTCGGACAGCAGCACCAGCGCGTCGGCCCCGACCAGGTGCGCCACCAGCGCGGCCAGCCGGTCGTTGTCGCCCACCCGGATCTCGTCGGTGGCGACCGTGTCGTTCTCGTTGACCACCGGCAGCACGTCGAGCCCGAGCAGCCGCTCCAGCGTGCGCTGGGCGTTGCGGTAGTGCGCGCGGCGGATCATGTCGTCGGCGGTGAGCAGCACCTGGCCGATCAGCTGGCCGTGCCGGCCGAAGGACTCGCCGTAGGCCTGCGCCAGCGCCAGCTGGCCGACGGCCGCCGCGGCCTGCTGGGTGGCCAGGTCGCGCGGGCGGCGGGCCAGCCGCAGCGGGGCCAGCCCGGCCGCGATCGCGCCGGAGGACACCAGGACCACCTGGCTGCCGGCGGCGCGGCGGGCGGCCAGCGCGTCGACGATGGCGTCCAGGCGGGCCGGGTCGAGCCCCCCGGCCAGGCTGGTCAGCGAGGACGACCCGACCTTGACCACGACGCGGCGGGCCGCGCCGAGCGCGGTCCGCGGCGGGACGGGCGGTGCACCGGGTGCGCCGGTGGCGGTCTCGTTCTCGTCAGTGCTCGTCATCGTCGGTGTCGGAGCCCAGGTCGGCGGAGTCCGCTGGGCCGAACAGCTCCTCGTCCGTGTGGTGGCGGCGACGGTCCGCGCGGGCGGCCTTGCGCACCGCGGCGTTGATCCGACCGGTGCGGTCGAGGCGGGCGTCGGTGCCGCGCCGACCCATCATCACCGCCATACCGGCCGGGGTGTTCGGTTCCCAGTCGAAGGTCACATCACCGATCGTCACGGGGCAGCCGGGCTCGGCGCCCGCCTTGGCCAGCGCCTCCTCGACCCCGAGCCGGGCGAGCCGGTCGCCCAGGTAGCCGACGGCCTCGTCGTTGTCGAACGAGGTCTGGCGGACCCACCGCTCTGGCCGCGCACCGCGCACGACGAAGCCGCCGGGCAGCTCGCGGTCCTCCTCGATGGTGAAGCCCGAGTCGTCGACCGCGACCGGGCGCAGCACGGCCCGGGTGGGCTCCGCGACGGGCTGGGCGGCGCGGTGCGCCCGCACCCGCTCGGCCATCGCGAACGACAGCTCGCGCAGCCCGGTCCGGCTGGCCGTGGAGATCGGCAGCACCGGCCAGCCGAAGCGCTCCGTCAGGTCGGCGGTGACGATCTCGGCGAGGTCGCGCGCGTCGGGTACGTCGATCTTGTTGAGGGCGATCAGGCGGGGCCGGTCGGTCAGGTCGCCGCCCAGCGCCGGGGTGTAGCGGGCGAGCTCGTCCTCCAGCGCCTGCACGTCCGAGACCGGGTCGCGGTCGGACTCGAAGGTGGCGCAGTCGACCACGTGCACCAGCACCGAGCAGCGCTCGATGTGGCGCAGGAAGTCCAGGCCCAGCCCGCGCCCCTCGGAGGCGCCCGGGATCAGCCCGGGCACGTCGGCGACGGTGAACACGTCCTCGCCCGCGCTGACCACCCCGAGCTGGGGCACCAGCGTGGTGAACGGGTAGTCGGCGATCTTCGGCCGGGCCGCGGACAGCGCGGCCACCAGCGACGACTTGCCCGCCGACGGGAAGCCGACGAGGCCGACGTCGGCCATCGAGCGCAGCTCCAGGACCAGCTTGCGGGTCTCCCCCGGCTCGCCGAGCAGCGCGAAGCCGGGCGCCTTGCGCGCCGAGGAGGCCAGCGCGGCGTTGCCCAGCCCGCCCCGACCGCCCGCCGCGGCCACGAACCGGGTGCCCGAGCCGACCAGGTCGGCGACGATGTCGCCGAACTCGTCGAACACGACCGTGCCGTCCGGGACGCGCAGCTCCGTGTCCTCGGCGTTGGCCCCGGCCTTGAACCCGCCCTGGCCCTGCTTGCCGTTGCCCGCGGTGGCGTGCGGGTGGTGGTGGAAGTCCAGCAGGGTGTGCACGTTCGGGTCGACGACGAGCACGACGGACCCGCCGCGCCCCCCGTTGCCGCCGTCGGGCCCGCCCAGCGGCTTGAACTTCTCCCGGTGCACCGAGGCGCAGCCGTTCCCGCCGGCGCCCGCAGTGGCGTGCACGACCGCGCGGTCGACGAACCTCGACACCTTGTTCTCCCTCTCTGGTCAGCCCGCCGAACGACAGCGGCGGGCCACCCGTTCCCGGGCGGCCCGCCGCAGCGGAGCTGTGTCTGCCTGCCGGGTCTCAGACCTCGGCCGGCACCACGTTCACGACCTTGCGGCCCTTGGTGTAGCCGAACTGGACCGCGCCCTCGACCAGCGCGAACAGCGTGTCGTCGGCACCGCGGCCGACGCCGGCGCCGGGGTGGAACTTGGTGCCGCGCTGGCGGATGAGGATCTCGCCCGCGCTGACGACCTGGCCGCCGAAGCGCTTCACGCCCAGTCGCTGTGCGTTCGAGTCGCGGCCGTTGCGCGAGCTGGACGCACCCTTCTTGTGTGCCATGGCTGCGTCTCCCTACTTCGACTTCGACTTCGAGATGCCGACGACCTGGACCTTGGTCAGCGGCTGGCGGTGGCCCTGCCGCTTGTGGTACCCGGTCTTGTTCTTGAACTTGTGGATCCGGATCTTCGGGCCCTTGGTGTGCTCGACGACCTTCGCCGTCACCGTGAACCCGGCCAGCGCGTCGGCGTCGGTGGTGACGTCCGCGCCGTCGACCAGGAGCAGCGGCGCGAGGCTGAACTCCGCGCCGGGGTCGCCCTTGACCTTCTCCACGGTGATCACGTCGTCGACGGCCACCTTGTACTGCTTACCGCCGGTCTTGACGATCGCGTACATCGACGCACTGCTCCAAAGCTCGGGGGGACGAAGCGCCTGGTCGCCCAGGCGCGTGCCGCGATGCGCCGGCCGGCTGAGCCGACCGCGGACTGCGGCGCAGGTCTCCAGGGTACGGAAGCGGTTCTCGGAGGGTCAAACCGGGTCGCCCTCCCCCGGTGCCGGGCCGTCCGCGGGGGGCCCTGCGGGCCGCGACGCGGCGCGGCGGGCCCGGCGCGGACGGGTCGCCGCGGTGGGCTCCGGCTGGGGCGGCACCGGGGCGGCGGCCGGGGCGGGGCCCGTGCTCGCCTGGTCGGCGCCGACCGTGACGACCGCGGCGGTGGGGGCGTCGCCGCTGGCCGGCGCGGGTGCGCCGGCCGTGCGGGTGACCCGGCCGCGGCGCCGGGGGCGGGTCTGGCCGTTGCGCTCGTCGGCGTGCCCGTTGGCGCTGGGAGCCGCCGGGGGCGCCTCCTCGGCGGGGGCGTGGCCGTTGCGCTGCTCGACGAGCGCGCGCTCGACCACCACCTCCTCGACGGCGTCGGCCGCCGGGTCGGCGGCGCCCGACCGCTCGTGGTCGGCCGCCGTCTCGACGGCACCGCTCTCGACGGCGCCGGCCGGCACCTCGACGGCGACCGTCGCGGGCTCGACGGCGGGCGCGTCGCTGACGGGGGCGTCGGCGTCGACCTCGACCGGCGCCTCCAGCACGGGAGCCTCGACCTCGGCGACGACGTCCGACGGCGCCGGGGCGAGCCCGCTGGCCGCGGCCACCTCGGCGATCGGGGACGGCGCGCCCACCTCGACGCTCGCCGCGCCGCGGTCGGCGCGCTCGTCGGCGTCGCCGCGCCGGTTGCGCCCGCGCGAGCGGCGCCCGTTCTCCCGCTCGGAGCGGCGGCCGTTGTCGCCGCGCCCGTTCTCGCGGACGGCCTCCTTGCCGTTCTCCCGCCCGGCCTCGCGGACGGGCGCCTCGACGGCCGGGTCGACGTTCACGACCACGCCACGGCCCCGGCAGTGCTCGCACGGCGTGGAGAAGTGCTCCAGCAGCCCGCCGCCGACCCGCTTGCGGGTCATCTGCACCAGGCCGAGCGAGGTGACCTCGGCGACCTGGTGGCGGGTGCGGTCGCGGGCGAGGCACTCGGTCAGCCTGCGCAGCACCAGGTCGCGGTTGGCCTCGAGCACCATGTCGATGAAGTCGATGACGATGATGCCGCCGATGTCGCGCAGCCGCAGCTGGCGAACGACCTCCTCGGCCGCCTCCAGGTTGTTGCGGGTGACCGTCTCCTCGAGGTTGCCCCCGGAGCCGGTGAACTTGCCCGTGTTGACGTCGATGACGGTCATCGCCTCGGTGCGGTCGATGACCAGCGTGCCGCCGGAGGGCAGCCAGACCTTGCGGTCGAGCGCCTTGAGCAGCTGCTCGTCGATGCGGTGCTCGGCGAACACGTCGCTCGGGCCGACGTGGCGGTGCAGCCGGTCGGCCAGCTCGGGCGCCACGTGGCCGACGTAGTTCTGCAGGGTCTCCCACGCGTCGTCGCCCTCGACGACCAGCCGGGTGAAGTCCTCGTTGAACTGGTCGCGCACGACCTTGATGAGCAGGTCGGGCTCCTCGTAGAGCAGCACCGGCGCCTTGGGCCGGTTCGGCCCGGTGGCCTCGGCCTTGCCCTTGATGACGTCCCACTGCACCTGCAGCCTGCGGACGTCGCGCTCCAGCGCCTCGTGGCTCACGCCCTCCGACGCGGTGCGGATGATCACCCCGGCCTCGCTGGGGACGATCTCCTTGAGCATGTCCTTGAGCCGCTTGCGCTCGACGTCGGGCAGCTTGCGGCTGATCCCGGCCGCGCCCCCGGAGGGCACGTAGACCAGGAACCGGCCGGCCAGGCTGATCTGCGTGGTCAGCCGGGCGCCCTTGTGCCCGACCGGGTCCTTGGTGACCTGGACGAGCACGCTGTCGCCGCTGCTGAGGGCCTGCTCGATGCGCCGGGCCTTGCCGCCGAGGCCGGCGGCGTCCCAGTCGACCTCGCCGGCGTAGAGGACCGCGTTGCGGCCCCGGCCGATGTCGACGAACGCCGCCTCCATGCTGGGCAGCACGTTCTGCACGCGGCCGAGGTAGATGTTGCCGACCATGGACGGGCCGGTGCCGCCCTGGCCGCCGCCGACGTCGGCGACGAAGTGCTCGACGAGGATGTCGTCCTCGAGGACGCCGATCTCGACGCGCCTGCCGCGCTCGCGGATGACCATGGTGCGGTCGACGGACTCGCGGCGGGCCAGGAACTCGGCCTCGGTCAGGATCGGGGCGCGGCGGCGACCGGCGTCGCGGCCGTCGCGGCGGCGCTGGCGCTTGGCCTCCAGCCGGGTGGAGCCGCGCACGCTCTGCACGCCGTCGGAGCTGTCGGAGCCGGAGTCGTCCCGGCTCTCCGAGCGGCGGGGCTGGCGGACCTTGGTGACGGTGTTCGGCGGGTCGACGGCGTCGGCGGTGTCGTCCGCGTCGTCAGCCGAACCGCGGCGACGGCGGCGACGGCGACGGCGGCGCGAACCGCCGCCATCGCCGTCGGCGTCGTCCGCGGACTCGTCGGCGGCGTCGTCGTCCTCGGCCTCCGCGTCGTCGGCCGACTCGGCCTCGTCGGTCGCCTCGTCGTCGTCATCGGACTCGTCGGTGCCGTCGTCGGTGCCGTCCTCGGCGCCGCGACCGCGGCCGCGACCCCGGCGCCCGCGCCGGCGACGCCGGCGGGTGCCGTCGTCGTCGAGGTCGTCGCCCGCGCGGTCGTCGACCTGGTCGGTGTCGGCCTCGTCGACCGGTGCGTCGTCCTCGGGCTCGGGCTCCACGTCCAGGACGGGCTCCGGCTCGGGGGCGCGGCGGCGCCGCGACGGGCGCGTCGGGGGCTGGAACAGGGGCGTCGGCGGGGCGAACACCGGCGCCAGCGACGGCGCCGCCCCGGCCACCGGCTCGGGGATCGCCGGCTCGGCGATCCCCGGCTCGGGCGCCGCGACGGGCTCGGCCTCGGAGGTGACCTCGACGACCTCCGGCGCCTCGGCGACCGCGACGGCGGCGCCCGCGGCGTCGGGCGCGAGCGCCGCGATCACCCGCTCGGCGGCCGCCCGGTCGACGCTCGACTGGGCGCTGCGCACCTCGACCCCGAGGTCGGCCAGCGCGGCCAAGACCTCGCGGCTGGTCCGGGAGATCGCCCTGGCCAGGGCGTGCACGCGCATCCGTGCGGGCAGATCGGGTACTCCGACGAGCCCGCCGGCGTTCCCGGCGGGCGGCTCGTTATTCGACATTCAGCTCCTCCGCCCCCGGGCGCCTCCAGTGAGAGGCGGCCGCGCAGGGGCACGTGCAGTTCTCCCTCCGCGCGGTGCGCGCAGGGCAATCCTTCGTCCCAGCCGCCCCGAGGGGCGGATCGTCCTCGACGGCGTGCGACCACCGGTAGGGGCCCGGTGTGAACCGCCCGCAGGCTCAATTCCGGGTGGTGACCCGATCTGAGCCGAGTGGGTCGGCCAGGTCGCCTCGATGGTCGAGCAGTCCCTGGGCCATCCGGGTCGCCTTCGCGGGGGCCGGCGGCCTGAGGCCTGCGACAACATCGAGTGCGCCCAACACGTCGTCGGGTCGAACGGCGGGTGTCGTCTGCCGTACGACCGCCGTCATTATCGCACAGGTTCGACCCGCGCCGGGGGTTCCGTCCGGTGGCACCGCCTCCACCGGCGCGTCGCCGGGTGCCGGCGGGTCGACCTCGGCCCGCACCAGAGCAGCGCGGACGTCGATGTTCCGGCGCCCCGAAGGGGTGACCCGCTCGACGATCAACGAGTCGGTTGCCAGCAGCGCGTCGAGCGCTGCGAGCAGCTCGTGCGGCTCCACGCCCGGCAGCTCCACCCGCCAGCGGCTGGCGTCGATCCGGTCGGCCAGCGCCGCGCCCTCGGCCACCGCGGCGTCGAGCACGTCCAGGCCGGCCGGCAGCGCCGCGTCCAGGGCCGCGGCGAGCTCGGCCGGCTCCATCGGCCGGGTGAGCCCGATCTCGACGTACTCGGCCTCGCTGGCCGACCCCGTCGGGGCCGCCCCGATCCAGGACAGCCGCGGGTGCGGGCTGAACCCGTGCGAGTGCGCGACCGGCACCCCCGCACGCCGTACGGCCCGCTCGAAGCTGCGGGCCACGTCGCGGTGGGACAGGAACCGCAGCCGCCCGCGCTTGGCGAACCGCATGCGGACGCGCTGGACCGTGGGCGGTGCGGGGTTGGCGGCCTCTCCCGGCCTGACGCGGGCCATGCCCCCACCCTAGGGGCTGCCCACCCGATCCCCTCCCACAGCGCCCCTCCCACCCCTCCCACCCCTCCCACCCGATGTCAGGAAAGCCACCATCAGGACGCCAGGTGTCCTGATGGTGGCTTTCCTGACATCCGAGAGCGGGGGCGGGGCGACGGCGGAGTGGGCGGAGGGCGGCGGGAGGGTCAGCGGGGGCGTTCGGCGGCGGGGTGGGGTTCCGCGGCGGGCGGGGCGAGGGTGGACGGGTCGAGGGCGAGCAGCGAGTTGCCGGCCGGGACGAAGCCCTGCCGCAGGTAGAACGGCGTGCTCGCGGCGGTGGGCGCGAGCAGCAGCCTGCGGTAGCGGCGGGTCCTGGCGTGCTCGATCACCGCGGACAGCAGCGCGCCGGGCAGGCCCCGGTCGGCGAAGGAGGCCAGCACGAACGCGTTGCCCACGTGCCCGATCCGCCCGCCGCGGGCGCCGGGGCGCGGCATGTGCACGATCTCCACGACGTTGATCGAGCCGACCGCCGTCCAGCCACTGCGCTCGGAGCCCACCTCGGCCAGCCAGAACGTCCGGCGCGGCTGCTCCACCCGCCACCACTGGGCGAAGGTGGCCTCGAAGCCGGGGTCCTCGACGGGCGCCCCGGTGCGTTCCTCCAGCCAGGCCCGGCGGAGCCCGGCGAGCGCGGTGACGTCGCGCTCGTCGGCCACCCGGATCGTGACCGGTGGATCAGCCACCCGCACTCGCGCCTCCACTGGTCGGTCCCCCGCCGACCACGGTCAGCGGGATCAGCGTGGTGCCGCTGGGGCCCACCTCGATGTCGGTGCCCGTGGACGGGCACACCCCGCAGTCGAAGCAGGGCGTCCAGCGGCAGTCGTCCTGTTCGGTACCCGCCAGCGCGTCCTGCCAGTCGTCCCAGAGCCAGTCGCGGTCGAGGCCGGAGTCGAGGTGGTCCCACGGGAGGATCTCGTCGCGGTCGCGCTCGCGGGTGGTGAACCACTCCAGCGACACGCCCAGCGGCTCCAGCTCGGCCTGCGCCGCGGCCGTCCACCGGTCGTAGGAGAAGTGCTCGCTCCAGCCGTCGAAGCGCCCGCCCTCGCGCCAGACCCGCTCGATCACCCGACCGACCCGGCGGTCGCCACGGGCCAGCAGCCCTTCGATGAGCGAGGGGCGCCCGTCGTGGTAGCGCATGCCGATGTTGCGGCCCAGCTTGCGGTTGCTGTTGACCGCCTCGCGCAGCTTGCGCAGCCGCTCGTCGACGACGTCGGGGTGGGCCTGGGGGGCCCACTGGAACGGGGTGTGCGGCTTGGGCACGAACCCGCCGATGGAGATGGTGCAGCGCACGTCGTTGCGCCCGGATGCGGCCCGGCCCGCCTGGATGACGCGGTGGGCCATGCCGGCGATCTCCAGGACGTCCTCGTCCTCCTCGGTGGGCAGCCCGCACATGAAGTAGAGCTTGACCTGCCGCCAGCCCTGCGCGAACGCCTCGGAGACCGTGCGGATCAGGTCTTCCTCGGAGACCATCTTGTTGATCACTCGGCGGATGCGCTCGGAGCCGCCCTCCGGGGCGAACGTGAGCCCGGATCGGCGGCCGTTGCGGCTGATCTCGTTGGCCAGGTCGATGTTGAACGCGTCGACCCGGGTGGAGGGCAGCGACAGCGAGGTGTTGGTGCCCTCGTAGCGGTCGGCCAGGCCCTTGGTGATCTCGGCGATCTCGGAGTGGTCGGCGCTGGACAGCGAGAGCAGGCCCACCTCGTCGAACCCGCTGGCGCGCACGGCGGCGTCGACCATCTCGCCGACGCCGCGCAGCGACCGCTCGCGCACCGGGCGGGTGATCATGCCGGCCTGGCAGAACCGGCAGCCCCGGGTGCAGCCGCGGAAGATCTCCACGCTGGCCCGCTCGTGCACGGTCTCGGCCAGCGGCACCAGCGGCGCCTTCGGGTAGGGCCAGGAGTCGAGGTCGGAGGTGGTGCGCTTGGTGACCGACGCCGGCGCGCTCTCCCGGGGCCGGACGGCGGCGATCCCGCCGTCGGGCGCGTACTCGACCTCGTACATCGACGGCACGTAGCAGCCGTCGGTGGCGGCGAGGCGGGCCAGCAGCTCCGCCCGGCCACCGGGGCGGCCCTGCGCCTTCCAGTCGCGCACGACGTCGGTGATCTCGCCGACCACCTCCTCGCCGTCGCCCAGCACGGCCACGTCGACGAAGTCGGCGATGGGCTCCGGGTTGAACGCGGCGTGCCCGCCGGCCACGACGACCGGGTGCTCGTCGGTGCGGTCGACGGCGTGCAGCGGGATGCCGGCCAGGTCGAGCGCGGTGAGCAGGTTGGTGTAGCCGAGCTCGGTGGAGAAGCTGACGCCCAGCAGGTCGAACGCGCCCAGCGGGCGGTGCCCGTCGACGGTGAAGGCCGGGACGCGGTGCTCGCGCATCAGGGCCTCGAGGTCGGGCCAGACCGCGTAGCAGCGCTCGGCCAGCGCGTCGGCGCGCTCGTTGAGCACCTCGTAGAGGATCATGACGCCCTGGTTGGGCAGCCCGACCTCGTAAGCGTCGGGGTACATGAGGGCCCACCGCACCGCGGCCGACTCCCAGTCCTTGAGCTGCGCGTTCAGCTCCCCGCCGACGTACTGGACGGGCTTGGCCACGCGGGGCAGGAGGGGTTCGAGATCGGCGAACACGGACGGAGCTGTCACGCTGATCCAGGGTAGCCCCACCCCGGTGGGCCCCCTGTGAGCGCACCCGCCACGCGGTCTCCCCCGCGCCGCCGCCGGCGCCGGAAGTTCAGGAAGGCCACCTTCATGGCGGCCTGGGTTGCGGCGCGGGCAGGGCGAGCGGGCTGGGCGCGGGTTGGAGCGAGGAGCGCGGGTGGCTACAGGAGGGCGGCCGAGCGGAGGGCGGCGCGGACGGTCTCGTGGTGGGCGGGGTCGAGCGGGACGAGCGGCAGCCGGATGCCCGCCTCGCACAGCCCCAGCTCGGCCAGCGCCCACTTGACCGGTATCGGGTTCGGCTCGGCGAACAGCGCGCTGTGCAGCGCGGCCAGCTTCGCGTCCAGCTCGGCCGCGGTCGCCGCGTCGCCGGCCACCGCGGCCGCGCACATCCGGGCCATCAGCTCCGGTGCGACGTTGGCGGTGACCGAGATGGTGCCGTGGAAGCCGGCCAGGATGGACTCCCGGACCGTGGCGTCGTCGCCGGAGTACAGCGCGAAGTCGTCGAGGCCGAGCGCCACCAGCTCGCGGACCCGGTCGAGGGTGCCCAGCGCCTCCTTCAGCCCGACGATGTTCGGCACCGCGGCGAGCCGCTCGACGGTCGCGGGCAGCATGTCGCAGGCGGTGCGGGCGGGCACGTTGTAGAGGTACTGCGGCAGGTCGACGGCCTCGGCGACGGCCCGGAAGTGCCGGTACAGGCCCTCCTGGGGCGGCTTGTTGTAGTACGGGGTGACCAGCAGGGCCGCGTCCGCGCCTGCCTGCTTGGCCGCCGCGGTCAGGTGGATGGCCTCGGCGGTGCTGTTCGCGCCCGTCCCGGCGATCACCGGCACCCGCCCCGCCACCACCTGCACGGTGTTGCGGATGACGTCGGTGTGCTCGGCGACGTCGAGCGTGGCCGACTCGCCGGTCGTGCCGACCGAGACGATCGCGGCCGTGCCCGCCTCGACCGCGCGGTCGGTGAGCTTGGCCAGCGCCGCGTGGTCGACCGCGCCGTCCTCGCGCATCGGGGTGACCAGGGCGACGATGCTGCCGGTGATCATGGGTGGCCTCCCGCCTGGACCGCGGCCTGGGTGCGGTCGCAGCAGAGGGTACGGCCGGAAGGCGCCGCGGACCGAGCCGATGTGACGGGGGACCTCAGCCCCAGGCGGCCCGCTTCGGGTTCCCCGCCGTGCTCACGCGGCGCGCCGTCGCGGCCAGCGCCACCACGATCGCCAGCACCGCCGCCGCCGCGACGGCGCCGGGCCGGTCGTTGAGCGCGATCCCCGCCAGCCCCCACACGACCGCGGCCGCGTACCCGACGACCGCGGTGCCCGAGATCAGCACCCAGCCGACGATCGCCGCCGTGGCCACCAGCACGACGACCCCGGCCACCGTGGCCAGCGCGCCGTCGCCGGGCAGCCCCGCCCACACGCCGGTGGCCGCGGTGCCGAGCACCGTGGCCAGCGAGACCCAGCCCGTGTAGAGCGCGACGGTGCCGCGCAGCACGATCCGCTCGACGACGCCGCTGGCCGGCGTGCGGCTGAGTCGACCGAACACCACCGCCAGCACCGCGAGCAGCCCGACCAGCATCACCTCGGCCAGCGGCAGCCAGCGGGCCCCGAACGAGAGGATCCAGCCCATGTTGAGCACCGCCGACGCGGCCAGCCACCAGCCCGTCTCGCGGTGCACGGCGCGCCGGCGCTGCGCGGGCAGCAGCTGGTAGACCGCGTAGGCGAGGAACCCGAGGTAGATCGGCCCCCAGATGGCGAACGCCCAGCCGGCGGCCAGCAGCGGCGTCGGGTAGTCGCGGGCCACGTCGCCGACGGAGTCGCCCACGCCGCCGATCCCGCCCACTCCGGACACCACGATCTGGGCCACCGCGAGCAGGGCCACCACCGCGCTGCGCACGGTGTCGGTCAGGGCGGAGCGTTGCGAGGTGACCGTCATGGCCACATTGTCACCGCGTCGGAGCACCCCGGCCACAGCAACCGACGGCGGGTCCGGATCCGCACGTCACCGGGTCGTCGCGGCGTGTCACCGCAGCAGCAGCGCCTCCAGCCTCCGGGCCGCGACGGCCCCGCCCAGCACGGCCATCACCAGGAAGTAGGCGACGTGGCCCAGCAGGGCGAGGGACACGGCCCCGGTCGTGAGCCCGCGCATCAGCTCGACGGCGTGGTAGAGCGGCAGGCACTCGACCACCACCTGCAGCCAGCCCGGGTAGACCGACAGCGGGTAGAAGGTGGTGGAGAACAGGAACATCGGCACCGTGACCAGCGTGACCAGGTCGAAGTCCTGCCAGGAGCGCATGAACGAGGTGGCCGCCATGCCCACCGCGGCGAAGGCCAGCGCGACCAGCAGCGCCGCCGGCAGCGCCAGCAGCGCCCACGGCGTGCCGAGCAGCCCGAAGCCGGCCATGACCAGCAGGAAGCCGACGGCGTACAGCCCGCCGCGCACCAGCGCCCAGCCGATCTCCCCGAGCGCGACGTCGACCGCGCCGAGCGGCGTGGCCAGCATGGCGTCGTAGAGCTTGGCGTACTTGAGCTTGAAGAACACGTTGAACGTGGAGTCGAAGACGGCGCCGTTCATCGCCGAGGCGGCCAGCAGTCCGGGGGCGATGAAGGCGGCGTAGCCGATGGGCGCGCCGTCCGGGCCGGGCAGCTCACCGACCAGCGAGCCCAGCCCCTGGCCCATCGCCAGCAGGTAGAACACCGGCTCGAAGAACCCGGACAGGAACACCAGCCACGAGCGGCGCGACGCCGTGGCCGAGCGCTCCAGCAGCAGGTGCGCCCGCCCGGCGTAGCCGCCGGAGGGCAGCAGCCGCCAGGCGCGCGGCGGGTGCGGGACCGTGCCCACCGGGCCGGTCATCGGGCCAACCGCCGGGTGAACGTGCGCACGGCCAGCACCGTGCCGACGCCGAGCAGCGCCAGCAGGTACGCCACGTGCCCGAGGACCGCGGGCCACGGCGGCCACGGGCCGCCCAGCGCGGCCGCCCGGGCCAGCTCGGTGCCGTGCCACAGCGGCGAGACCCCCACCAGCGGGCGCACCAGCTCGGGCAGCCTGTCGACCGGGAAGAAGGTGCCCGAGAACAGGGTCATCGGGATGACGACGAAGCGGAAGATCGCCGGGAAGGAGGCGCCCTCGGTCTCCAGCGTGGCCGAGTAGGCGGTGATCGGCGCCGCGACCGCGGCCCCGGTGAGCACCGAGACCAGCACCGCGAGCAGGATGCCCGGCCCCGCGACCCCACCCAGCAGCGCGATCACCGCGGCGCAGACGAGCCCGGCGCCCGCCGTCTTGACCGCCAGCCAGCCGAGGTGGCCCAGCGCGACCTGGCCCGGGGTGATCGGGCCCGCCGTCATCGCGGTGTAGGTGCGCTGCCACTTGAACCCGGACAGCACCGGGTAGGTGGAGTCGAAGGCGCCGGTCTGCACCGCGGACATGGCCAGCAGGCCGGGCGCGATCCACACCAGGTAGTCGACGCCCCCGGTGGCCGCCGCGACCTGGCCCGAGCCGCGCACGAGCGCCCCGAACCCCACCCCGAAGGCCAGCACGAACAGCAGCGGCTGGACGACGGTGGACACCGCCGTCGCCCGCCAGTTGCGCCGGTACCACTCCCAGTGGTTCTCCACGACCAGCGCCACACCGCCCCAGGGCCCGGGGACGCGCCCGGTGGCCCGGTCGGCCTCGCCGGCCATCAGTCGACCAGGGTGCGGCCGGTGAGCCGGAGGAAGACGTCCTCCAGCGAGGACCGGCGCACCAGCGCGGCGAGCGGCCGGTGCCCGGCCGCGGTGACGGCGGCCTGCGCGGCCTCGCCGTCGGCGGTGTAGACGAGCAGCCGGTCGGGCAGCTCCTCGACCCGCTCCACCCGCCCGGCCAGCACGCCGGAGAGGACGTCGCCGGAGGGCCGGTGCTCGGGCTCGAAGCGCAGTTCGAGGACCTCCCGGGTGGAGTAGCGCCCGATCAGCTCGTGCGGTGCCCCCTCGGCCACGATGACGCCGCCGTCCATCACAACGAGCCGGTCGCACAGCTGCTCGGCCTCGTCCATGTAGTGGGTGGTGATGATCTGCGTGACGCCCTCGCGCTTGAGCCGGTAGAGCCGCTCCCACACCAGGTGCCGGGCCTGCGGGTCGAGGCCGGTGGTGGGCTCGTCGAGCAGCAGCAGCTCGGGGTCGTTGACCAGGGCGCGGGCGATCGTCAGCCGCCGCTTCATGCCGCCGGACAGCGGCTCGACCTCGTCCTCGGCGCGCTCGGTGAGCCGGGCGAACTCCAGCAGCTCGACGGCCTTGGCCCGGACCGCGGACCGCGACAGCCCGAAGTAGCGCCCGTAGAGGTGCAGGTTCTGCCGGACGCTGAGCTCGAGGTCGAGGTTGTCCAGCTGCGGGACGACCCCGATGCGGGACCGGATGGCCGGCCCGTCGCGGTCGGGGTCCATGCCCAGGACCTGCAGGTCGCCCGCGCTGCGCGGGGACACGCAGGCGATCATCCGCATGGCCGAGGACTTGCCGGCGCCGTTGGGCCCCAGGAAGCCGAACACCTCGCCGCGCCCGACGTCGAGGTCGATCCCGCGCACGGCCTCGACGCGACCGAAGCGCTTGGTCAGCCCGCGGGCCTGCACGAGTCCGTCCGCCATGGGTCAGACCGTACGTCGGACCCCCGACAGACCCGCTCGATCGGCCCGGGGGCGGCGGAGCCTGCGGCGCGGGGCGGCGACGCCGCCCCGCGAGGGCGTCAGAGGGCGGGGAACCAGAGCTTGATCTCGCGCGCCGCGCTCTCCGCCGAGTCCGAGCCGTGCACCAGGTTGAACTGGGTCTCCAGGCCGAAGTCGCCCCGGATCGTGCCCGGGGTGGCCTTCTCCACCGGGTCGGTGCCCCCGGCCAGCTGCCGGAACGCGGCGATCGCCCGCGGGCCCTCGACCACCGCGGCCAGCAGCGGCCCGGAGGTGATGAACTCCAGCAGGTCGTTGAAGAACGGCTTGCCGTCGTGCTCGGCGTAGTGCTGGGCGGCCAGCTCGTCGTCGATGGTCCGCAGCTCCGCCGCGACCAGGCTGAGCCCCTTCCGCTCGATGCGGGACAGGACCTCGCCGACCAGCTTGCGCTGCACGCCGTCGGGCTTGACCAGGACCAAAGTGCGCTCACTCACGCAGGGCAGCGTATCGGCGCTCTCCGCACCCACCCCCGGAGCCCCCGTCACCGACGACGACGCGTCGGCCCGCGCGGGCCGGGCGAGGGCCGGTCCTCGCAAGGGGAGTGCGTCCTCGCAGCGCTGGCGGTGTCCGCACAGCCCGCCGACGCGCTGTGCAGACCACCCGCGAGCTGCGAGGTGCCCCGATGGAGACCCCGAACCGGAGCCTCACCGCCCCCCGAGCAGCTCCGCGAACGACACGACCGGGTCGGCGAAGGGGTCGACGACCTCCGGCGCGGGCCGCGCCGCGACGAGCTCGGCCAGCTCCCCCGCCGCCCGGGCGATCCGCTGGTCGAGCGGGGCCACGCCGTCGGCGCCCCCGGCCCAGTCCTCCGGCGCCGCGTAGACCGCGGTCGGGACCACGATCGAGCGCAGGTAGGTGAACAGCGGCCGGACGGCGTGCTCCAGGGCCAGCGAGTGGCGCCCGGTGCCCCCGGTCGCGCCGATCAGCGTCGGCTTGCCGGCCAGCACCCCGTCGTCCAGGCCGTCGAAGAACGTCTTGAACAGCCCGTTGTAGGACCCGGAGAAGATCGGCGTGACGGCGATGACGCCGTCGGCGCCGGTCACGGCCTCGACGGCGGCGCGCAGCCCGGGCGCCGGGAAGCCGGTGAGGACCGCGTCGAGGACCTCGTGGGCGTGCTCGCGCAGCTCGACGACCTCGACGTCGGCGTCGACCCCGCGCTCGCGCAGGGCGGCGACGGTGGCCTCGGTGAGGCGGTCGGCCAGCAGCCGCGTGGACGAGGGGACCCGCACCCCGGCGCTGATCACCGCCAGCTTCCGGGTGGTCATGCCGGCACCTCCTCGCGGGCGACCGCGGCGGCCTTCAGGCTCTCGTGGGTGGGGGCGTCCGGTACGTGGGCAGGCTTGCTCGCGGCGTACTCCCGGCGCAGTTCCGGCAGCACCTCCTCGCCGAACAGGTCCAGCTGCTCCAGCACGGTCTTCAGCGGCAGGCCGGCGTGGTCGACGAGGAACAGCTGGCGCTGGTAGTCGCCGGCCACCTCGCGGAACGACAGGGTCTTGTCGATCACCTGCTGGGGGCTGCCCACGGTCAGCGCGGTCAGGGTGCTGAAGTCCTCCAGCGACGGGCCGTGGCCGTAGACGGGGGCGTTGTCGAAGTAGGGGCGGAACTCGCGCACCGCGTCCTGGGAGTTCCTCCGCATGAAGAACTGCCCGCCCAGCCCGACGATCGCGGTGTCGGCGGGGCCGTGGCCGTAGTGCTCGAAGCGGCGCCGGTAGAGCTGCACCATGCGCCGCACGTGCCCGGCATCCCAGAAGATGTTGTTGTGGAAGAAGCCGTCGCCGTAGTAGGCGGCCTGCTCGGCGATCTCGGGGCTGCGGATCGAGGCGTGCCAGACGAACGGCGGGACGCCGTCGAGCGGGCGCGGGGTGGCGGTGAAGCCCTGCAGCGGCGTGCGGAACCGGCCCTCCCAGTCGACCACGTCCTCGCGCCACAGCCTGCGCAGCAGCGCGTAGTTCTCGACGGCCAGCGCGAGGCCGTCGCGGATGTCCTGGCCGAACCACGGGTAGACCGGGCCGGTGTTGCCGCGGCCCAGCATCAGGTCGACCCGCCCACCGGACAGGTGCTGCAGCATCGCGTAGTCCTCGGCGATCTTCACCGGGTCGTTGGTGGTGATCAGCGTGGTCGCGGTGGACAGCAGCAGCCGCTCGGTGCGGGCCGCGACGTAGCCGAGCAGGGTCGTCGGGGACGACGGCACGAACGGCGGGTTGTGGTGCTCGCCGGTGGCGAAGACGTCGAGCCCGATCTCCTCGGCCTTGAGCGCGATCGCCACCATCGCCTGGATCCGCTCCGCCTCGGTGGGGGTGCGGCCGTCGGTCGGGTCGGGGGTGACGTCCCCGACGGTGAAGACGCCGATCTGCATCTCAGCCTCCGGTAGTTGCATCTGCAATTACTTCGTCGAACGCCGCCCGGTCGTCGTTTATGCCCGGCCGCGGCCGAGGACGGCGGCGACACGACAGGCGGGCGCCCCCCGGTTCGGGCACGGTGGGGGCGTGCCCCGTGGACCCGCCGCGTCAGTCGCCGGTGCGGCGCAGGCCGGTCAGGTAGACGCGGATGAAGCGGGCCACCGACGCGGCGAAGCCCGCCGAGGAGTGCTCGCCCAAGCTGATCGACAGGCCCGGCTCCGCGTAGAGCGCCACCACCACCGGCGGCGGGTGGGCCATCTGCCACAGCCCGGCCGAGACCAGGCCGGTGGCCCCCAGCAGCTCGAAGCAGTTGTCGCGGCTGAGACCGGGCAGCGCCCGGTGCAGCGCGTCGGAGACCGCGCCCGCCGCGCCGGTGGCCGCGACCTTGGACCGGCGCACGGCGTCGAGGGAGACGTTGCGCTCCAGGGTCAGCGAGGCGTGGATGAGCAGCTGGCAGAACAGCGGCCGGTCGGCCAGGGAGCGGGTCAGGACGTCGACCACGCGGTCCTCGTCCGACGGGGCGGCGTCCAGCTCGGCGACGGTGGCGACGGCCCACTCGTTCCACTCGGTCTCGGCCAGCCGCAGGAAGATCTCCTCGCGGGTGCCGAAGTACTTGAGCAGCGCCGACTTGTGCATGCCGACGTCGGCGGCGATCGCGGCCAGGCTGACCGAGCCGACGCCGTCGCGCAGGGCCAACTCGCGCGCGGCGTCCAGGATGGACGCCTCGCGCAGGCGCTTCTGCTCCGGCCGCCGGGCCCGCAGGAAGCCGGCCCCTTCCGTGCTCACGGCACGACCCTAGCTGGTCCGGGCGGAGCAATCGAGATAAGTCGACGTCGTTCTCTTGTTAGGTGAACGGTGTTGCCCTAACGTGGGTGTCCCGAACGACGCGAGAACAGGAGCCACCGTGATCGAGGTGGAACTACGAGTGAACGGGACGGCCCACCGGGTCGAGCTCGATCCGCGGGTCAGCCTGCTCGACGCGCTGCGCGAGCAGCTCGGGCTGACCGGCACCAAGAAGGGCTGCAACCAGGGCGCCTGCGGGGCGTGCACGGTGCTGGTCGACGGCGACCGGATCGCCGCCTGCCTGGCCCTGGCCGTGCAGTACGGCGGCCGCGAGATCACCACCATCGAGGGCGTGGCCCACCCGCTGCAGCGCGCGTTCGTCAGGACCGACGGCCTCCAGTGCGGCTACTGCACCCCCGGGCAGATCTGCTCGGCGCTGGGCATGCTGGCCGAGGCCGACGCGGGCATGCCCAGCGCGGTCACCGAGCACCTCGCCGAGCCCCGGGTAACGCTGAGCTCGGCCGAGGTCCGCGAGCGGATGAGCGGCAACCTCTGCCGCTGCGGCGCCTACAACGGCATCACCGACGCCATCCGCGAGGTCGCCGGAGCCCGGCCGGGGGTCTCGTCGTGAGGCCCTTCGAGTACGTCAGCGCGCCCGACGTGGCCACGGCCGTGCGCGCGATCTCCGACGCGCCGGGGGCCAAGCTGCTCGGCGGCGGCACCAACCTGGTCGACCTCATGCGCCAGGACGTCGAGCGGCCCACCACCGTCGTCGACATCTCCGGCGTGCCGCTGACCGGCGTCGACGAGCTGCCCGACGGCGGGCTGCGGATCGGCGCGCTGGTGCGCAACAGCCGACTGGCCGCGCACCCGGTCGTGCGCGCCCGCTTCCCGGTGCTGGCCCAGGCGTTGCTGTCCGGGGCGTCGGGGCAGCTGCGCAACATGGCCACGGTCGGCGGCAACCTGCTGCAGCGCACCCGCTGCCTGTACTTCGTCGACGCCTCGGCGGCCTGCAACAAGCGCGAGCCCGGCAGCGGCTGCGACGCCGTCGGCGGCTTCCACCGCGGCGGCGCGGTGCTCGGCGCGAGCGAGCACTGCATCGCCACGCACCCCTCGGACATGGCGGTCGCGCTGGCCGCGCTGGACGCCGTGGTCGAGGTGGAGAGCGTGCGCGGCACCCGGCGCGTGCCGCTGGTCGAGCTGCACCGCCTGCCCGGCGACACCCCGCACCGCGAGACCGAGCTGGAGCCCGACGAGCTGATCACCGCCGTCGAGGTGCCCGCGTCGACCGCGGCGGCCACGTCCCGCTACCGCAAGGTCCGCGACCGCGCCTCGTTCGCGTTCGCCCTGGTGTCGGTGGCCGCGGCCATCGACGTGCAGGACGGCGCCGTGGCCGCGGTCCGGATCGCGCTGGGCGGCGTGGCGGCGAAGCCGTGGCGCGCCTACGAGGCCGAACGGGTGCTCACCGGGGCCCGGGCCACCGAGGCGGTCTTCCGCGAGGCGGCCGAGGCCGAGCTGGCCGGGGCGGTCGGGCTGCCCGGCAACGAGTTCAAGATCGAGCTGGCCCGGCGCACGATCGTGGCGACGCTGCGGCAGCTGCGCGTCGAGGGAGGTGCGGCGTGACGCAGGCACCCGAGCGGGTCAGCCCACCCGTCGAACCTCCGGTGGTGGACTCCGGCCCGGTGGTCGGGCGTCCGGTCGACCGGGTCGACGGCACCGCCAAGACCTCCGGACAGGCCCGGTACTCGGCCGAGTTCCCCTACCCCGACATCACGCACGCCGCCCTGGTGCACGCCGACGTCGCCCGGGGCCGGATCACCACCATCGACTCCGCCGACGCCGAGGCCGTCGACGGCGTGCTGGCCGTGATCACCCACCGGAACGCGCCGAAGATGGCCGAGGCGCCGAAGGTCAGCCTGCTCGACCTCAGCACGATGGCGGCCGGCACGCGGGTCAACTACCTCAACACCGACGAGGTCCACTGGAACGGCCAGCCGGTCGCGGTGGTCGTCGCCGAGACGCTGGACGCGGCGCACGCGGCCGCCCGGCTGGTGCGCGTGCAGTACGAGGCCCTGCCCGCGGTCACCGACTTCGCCGCCGCGCAGGGCGACACGAAGCCGGCCAAGGGCGGCATGATGGGCGCGGGCGAGGCGAAGAAGGGCGACGCCGAGGCCGCGCTGGCCACGGCCCCCGTCTCGGTCGACGCCACGTACACGACCCCGCCGCAAAACCACAACGCCATCGAGCCGCACGCCACCACGGCCTTCTGGGACGGCGACGAGCTCACGGTGCACGACGCGACCCAGAGCATCGACTGGGTGCGCAAGCACCTGGCCATCCGGTTCAAGGTGCCCGCGGCCGGCATCCGGGTCGTGGCCACCTACGTCGGCGGCGGGTTCGGCGGCAAGGGCTCGGTCTGGGCGGGCACCTTGCTGGCCGTGCTCGCGGCCCGGGTCACCAAGCGCCCGGTGCGGATGGCGCTCACCCGGGAGGCCGTGTTCCGCACGGTCGGCGGGCGCGCCCCGACCGTGCAGCGGGTGGCGCTGGGCGCGGGGCACGACGGCCTGCTCACGGCCCTGGTGCACACCGGCGTCAGTGCCGTCGGCCGCACGGGCGGCAACGCGGAGCCGGTGGGCTCGCAGTCCCAGCACCTCTACGCCGCCCGAAGCGTCCTGATCCAGCACCGCACCACCGAGCTGGACATGCTGCCCAACACGTTCATGCGGGCCCCCGGCGAGGCCGTCGGCTCGTTCGCGCTGGAGTCCGCGGTCGACGAGCTGGCCGTGGAGCTGGCCATCGACCCGGTCGAGCTGCGCACGCGCAACGAGCCCGAGCGCAGCCCGACCGACGGCAAGCGGTTCTCCCGGCAGAACCTGGCCCGGGTCTACGCCGACGGCGCGGAGCGGTTCGGCTGGGCCGCGCGCGATCCGAAGCCCCGGTCGATGCGCGACGGGCGCCGCCTGCTGGGCTGGGGCGTGGCCACGGCGTTCCACATGCCGATCCAGCTGCCCGCGGACGTCTCGGTGCGGCTCTCGGCCGACGGTACGGTGCTGGTGCGCTCCTCGTTCCACGAGATCGGGGTGGGCGCGGCGACCGCGCAGGCGCAGATCACCGCGGACGCGCTGGGCGTGCCGCTGGACGCGGTGACGGTCGAGCACGGCGACTCCGACCAGCCGCCCGCGCCGATGGCCGGTGGCTCGGGGCAGACCGCGAGCCTGGCCGCCGCGGTGCTGCAGGCCTGCGACCGGATCAAGCGCGAGGCGCTCGCCCTGGCAGGCAAGGCGCCCGGCTCGCCGCTGCACGGGCTGCGCCCCGCCGACCTGCGGGCCACCGGCGGTGGCCTGTTCCGGGCCGACGTCCCGGCCGGGGCCGAGCACGCGGGCGAGACCTACGCCGACATCCTGGCCCGCGCCGGGCGCGACCACCTGGAGGCGCGCACCGGCTCGGACAACCGGTTCCGCTCGGCCGTGGGGCAGGCCCGGTTCATGGCCGGCTTCCTGAACGACCGCCGCAAGTGGGTGCGCGCCGCGATCGGCGCGCACTTCTGCGAGGTCGCGGTCGACGAGGACACCGGCGAGGTGCGGGTGACGCGCTGGGTCGGCGTGTTCGACGTCGGGCGCGTGGTCAACGCGAAGACGGCGGCCAGCCAGCTGCGCGGCGGAGTCGTCATGGGCATCGGCGCGGCGCTGGGCGAGGAGACGCTGCTCGACCCGCGCACCGGCCGGATCATGAACCCGGGCCTGGGCGAGTACCACCTCCCGGTGCACGCCGACGTGCCGCGCATCGACGTCTCCTACCTCGACGAGCCCGATCCCACCGCCCCGCTGGGCATCCTCGGGATCGGCGAGGTGAGCATCGTCGGTGTGGCGGCGGCGGTGGCCAACGCCGTGCACCACGCCACCGGGGTGCGGGTGCGCGACCTGCCCGTCACCCTCGACCGCCTGCTCTGACCCGATCGGTCGGTCCCCCGGCGCCGGGCCCTCGCGTCACTCCCCGCGGGACGGGGGCGGGGTACCGGCGCTGGGGTCGGTCAGGCCGGGGTCAGCACGGCCGCGCCGAAGGAGACGTCGAACCGGTCGCACCAGATGCTGACGCTGGTCAGCCCGGTGAGGTCGGCGTCGGCGGGGACCGGGTAGTTGGCGCTGCCGATGTTGCCCTTGAGGTCGCCCAGGTCGACGTGGCGGCCGTCGTCGAAGACGTGCCAGCCGTCGCGGCCCTCGATGACCGGCTGGTCGGTCAGCCACACCTTGAGCAGCGGGCCGTTGCTGGTGTCCAGGTCCTGCACGCGCAGCACCTTCGAGCCGTCGGGCAGCTGCAGCAGCTGGACGGTCCCGGTCGTCGCGTGCTCGTGGGTGATCAGCTCGCCGGTGGCCAGCACCGTGGGCCCGACGGGCGCCGCGGGGGCGTCCGCCGCGGCCGGAGCGGCGGCCACCGGGGCGGCCTCGGCGACGGTCTGGTCGACGAACAGCTTCCAGGGCTGGAACAGGTAGAGCCCCACCCCGACCGCCACGACGAGCACGGCGAGCACGGCGATGACGGTGGGGCGGCGCAGGAGGCGGCGCGGTGCGGCGGTGGCCATGGCGGAAGCATGCCGGGTTCGTCCCGCTCTCGGCTCTCCGTTGTCTTACCGAACTCGGACACCAGGCCCCTCTCCGATGACCGACGACCCCGCGACATGAACCTGGTGGGGCTGATCCGGGCCCGTGACCCCCATGAGGTTCATGTCGCGCGAGGGCCCGGGCCGTCGAGGGGCCGATCGCGTCAGGAGCCGTCGGGGTCGGTCCCGGCGCGCTGCTGGGAGGGCAGCTCGCCGCGGGCCATCCGGGCCTGCACGTCGCGGCGCATCCACAGGATGCCGCCCCAGACCACCGCGAACACGACGCCCATCACGGCCAGGGCGGGCAGCAGCACCAGTCCGACGACGATCGTGGCGACCTGCAGGCCGAGGGCGAGCCCGAGCCCCCACGGGCGGCGCTGCAGCCCGGCGGCCACCACCATGAGCACGGTCAGGCCGGTGATCAGGGTGATGGCGATCGAGTTGGTGCCCGGGTCGTCCTTGGGCAGCACCAGCATCGACAGCGCCACCGCGATCGACTCCAGGACCAGGATCGCCGCGTACACGCCGCGCAGGCCCTTCAGGGGGTCGGGCGGCGCGGGAGCGGGATCGCTCACTCCGGTTCCTTCCCGAACAGCGCGCGCGTCTCCCCCGCCGTGACCACCGAGCCGGTGACGACGACGCCGACGCCGGACTCGCCGCCCTCCTCGGCCAGCTCGCTCGCCTGCTCCAGCGCGGCGCGGAGCACCGGCTCCACGCTCACCCGCCCGGCCCCGAACACCTCGGCGGCCAGCGCGCCCAGCTCGTCGGCGTCCATGGCGCGCGGCGAGGAGTTGGCGGTGACCACGACCTCCTGCAGGACCGGCTCCAGCTCGGCCAGGATGCCCCGGGCGTCCTTCTCGCGCATGACCCCGAGCACGCCGACCAGCCGGGCGAAGCGGAACTCGGTGGTCAGCGCGGCGGCCAGGGCGCGGGCGCCGGCCGGGTTGTGGGCGGCGTCGGCGAGCACCGTCGGCACGCCCTGCCCGGCGGCGAGGCGCTCCAGCCTGCCCGGCGAGGTGACCCGGGCGAACGCCGCGCGCACGGCGTCGGGGTCGAGCGGCTGCCGGGGCCCGGCCCCGACCAGCGCCTCGGCGGCGGCCAGCGCCAGCGCGGCGTTGCCCGCCTGGTGCTCGCCGTGCAGCGGCAGGAAGATCTCGTCGATCCGCCCGCCCAGGCCCTGCAGCACCAGCCGCTGCCCGCCGATCGCGACCTCCCGGTCGACGACGCCGAACTCGGCGCCCTCCCGGGCGACCTGCGCGTCGACCTCGGCGCAGTGCTCCAGCAGCACCTCGGCGACGGCCTTGTCCTGGGCGGCCAGCACGGCCACCGCGCCGGGCTTGATGATGCCGGCCTTCTCCCGGGCGATGCCGAGCACGTCGGTGCCCAGGTACTCGGCGTGGTCGAGGCCGATCGGGGTGATCACCGCGACGGTGCCGTCGACGACGTTGGTGGCGTCCCAGCGACCCCCGAGCCCGACCTCCACGATCCCCGCCTCGACGGGCGCGTCGGCGAACGCGGCGAAGCCCATCGCGGTGAGGATCTCGAACTTCGACAGCGCCACCGGCCCGCGGGCGTCGACCATGTCGACGAACGGCGCCACGTCGCGGAAGACCTCGACGTAGCGCTCCGGCGCGATCGGCCGGTTGTCGACGTTGATCCGCTCGGTGGCGCGCTGCAGGTGCGGGCTGGTGTAGCGGCCGGTGCGCAGCCCGATCTCGCTGAGCAGCGCGTCGACCATGCGCGCGGTGGAGGTCTTGCCGTTGGTGCCGGTCAGGTGCACGACGGGGTAGCCGCGGTGCGGCTCGCCGAGCAGGTCGACCAGCGTGGCGATCCGGTCGAGCGAGGGCTGCATGACCGTCTCGGGCCAGCGCCGGTCGAGCTCGGCCTCCACGGCCAGGAACTCGGCGAACCCGGCCGCGGTCGACTGCGCGGGGACGACGTCCGGGGTGTCGCCACCCCGGATCGCCTCCAGCACGTGCGCGATGACGCCGTCCTCGACGGTGTCGCGCTCGCCGTCCCCGGTCCCGCCGGCGGAACTCATGATCCTGCGCTCATGACTGCGGCAGCGCTCCCAGCCGGCTCGTGATCCGCTCGATGTCGGCCGCGGCGGTCGCCCGCCGCGCCCGGATGCCCTCGACGACCTCGGCCGGTGCCTTCTCCACGAACTTCGGGTTGCCCAGCTTCTTGTCGGCCTGGTCGAGCTCCTTCTGCGCGGCGGTGAGGTCGCGGCCGAGCCGGGCGCGCTCGGCGGCCACGTCGATGGCCCCCGAGGTGTCGAGCTCGACGTGGACCGTGCCGCCGGGCAGCGCGATCTCCAGGGTGGCGGTCGGGGTGAAGTCGGGCGACTCCGCGAGGTCCAACCGGTTCAGCGCGGCCACCGCACCGCGGTGCCCGCCCAGGCCCGTCCCGTCGAGGCCGCCGAGCCGGGCCGCGACGCGGCGGGCGTCGGGGACGCGCTGCTCGGTGCGGAACCGGCGGATCTCGGTGACCACCTTCTGCAGGTCGGTGACCCGCCCGGCGGCCGCGGCGTCGACCGGCGAGCCCGCCTCGGCGGGCCACGGCGCGACGACGACCGACTCGCCCCCGGTGAGCGCCTGCCACAGCGCCTCGGTCAGGAACGGGCTGACCGGGTGCAGCAGCCGGAGCAGGACGTCGAAGGTGTGCCCGAGGACCGCACGGGTGCCGTCGGCGCGGGACTCGTCGCGCAGCTGGACCTTGGCCAGCTCGACGTACCAGTCGCAGAGCTCGTCCCAGGTGAAGTGGTAGAGCGCCTCGACGGCCTTGGCGTACTGGAAGTCCTCCAGCAGCGCGTCGACGTCCGCCGCGACCTCGTTGAGGCGCCCGAGGATCCACGCGTCGGCGTCGGTGGGCTCGCTCGGCAGCGGCAGCGCCGGGTCGGCCCCGTTGGCCAGCGCGAACCGGGTGGCGTTCCACAGCTTGGTGCCGAAGTTGCGGGAGGCCTGGACGGCGGCCTCGCCGACCGGGGCGTCGGTGCCCGGGTTGGCCGAGCGGGCCAGGGTGAACCGGACGGCGTCGGTGCCGTAGGCGTCCATCCACTGGATCGGGTCGACCGTGTTGCCCGCCGACTTCGACATCTTCTTGCCGCGCTCGTCGCGGACCATGCCGTGCAGCGCGATCGTGTGGAACGGGATCGACTGCTCGGGGCCGCGGTCCGCCATCGCGTACAGCCCGAACATCATCATCCGGGCGACCCAGAAGAACAGGATGTCGTAGCCGGTGACCAGGACCGACGTCGGGTAGAAGCGGTCGAGGTCGGCGGTCTGCTCGGGCCAGCCCAGCGTGGAGAACGGCCACTGCCCGGAGGAGAACCAGGTGTCGAGGACGTCCTCGTCCTGGGTCCAGCCGGCGGGCGGCTGCTCGTCGGGGCCGAGGCAGACCTGCTCGGAGCCGTCGGGCGAGTACCAGACCGGGATGCGGTGGCCCCACCACAGCTGCCGGGAGATGCACCAGTCGTGCATGTTGTCGACCCAGGCGAAGTAGCGCGGCTCCATCTCCTTCGGGTGGACCGCGACCCGCCCGTCGCGGACGGCGTCGCCGGCGGCCTGCGCGAGCGGCCCGACCTTGACGAACCACTGCAGCGACAGCCGCGGCTCGATCGGCTCCTGCGGGCCGCGGCTGGAGTGGCCGACCGAGTGCAGGTAGGGGCGCTTCTCGGCGACGATGCGACCCTGCGCGGCGAGCGCCTCGCGGACCGCGACCCTGGCCTCGAACCGGTCCATGCCGTCGAACTCGGTGCCGGTCCCGGTGATCCGCCCGGACTCGTCCATGATCGTCGGCATCGGCAGGCCGTGCCGGCGGCCGATCTCGAAGTCGTTCGGGTCGTGCGCCGGGGTGACCTTGACGGCCCCGGTGCCGAACTCCGGGTCGACGTGCTCGTCGGCCAGGATCGGGATCGTGCGGCCGACCAGCGGCAGCTCGATCTGCGTGCCGATCAGGTGGGCGTAGCGCTCGTCGTCGGGGTGGACCACGACGGCCGTGTCGCCCAGCATCGTCTCGACCCGCGTGGTCGCGACGACGATCGCGTCGTCGCCGTCGCCGTAGCGGATGGAGACGAGCTCGCCCTCGACCTCGACGTGGTTGACCTCGATGTCGGACAGGACGCTGCGCAGCGCAGGCGACCAGTTGACCATCCGCTCGGCGCGGTAGATCAGGCCGTCGTCGTAGAGCTTCTTGAACATCGTGAGCACGGCGTGGTTGGCGCCCTCGTCCATGGTGAAGCGCTCGCGGGTCCAGTCGACGCTGTCGCCCAGGCGGCGCATCTGGGACAGGATCGACCCGCCGTGCTCGGCCTTCCACTGCCAGGTGCGCTCGATGAACGCCTCGCGGCCCAGCTCGCGGCGGCTGGTGCCCTCCTCGGCCAGCGCCTTCTCGACCAGCGCGTGGACGGCGATGGAGGCGTGGTCCATGCCGGGCAGCCACAGCGCGTCGTAGCCCTGCATGCGCCGGCGGCGGACCAGGACGTCGATCAGCGTGTGCTCGAACGCGTGCCCGATGTGCAGGCTGCCGGTGACGTTCGGCGGCGGGATGACGATGCAGAACGGGGGCTTGTCGCCCTTGCCCTCGGGGGTGAAGTACCCGGCCTCGACCCACCGCTGGTACATGCCGGCCTCTACCTCGCCCGGGATCCACTGGGCGGGCAGGTCGGCTGTACGCGGGGGGAGGGTTTCGGTCACCTGTCAAGTCTACGAGCCGCCGTCGACCCGCTTCCCGCACCCTATTCGGGCAGCAGGACGGCGTGCAGGTGGTCGAAGCCCAGCAGGGGGCGCAAGGCGCGGCGGGCGATGAGCGCGGGGTCGACCGCGCGGACCTGGGCGCTGGTGGGCTCGTAGACGCGCCAGGTGCCGTCATGGCGGCTCAGGGCCATGCAGTAGTGCCGCGGGACGAACGCCCCGACCAGCAGCGGCACCGGCCGCCCCGAGGACAGTGCCGCCTCGACCTCGACGACCACGGCGGCGACGTCGGCGGCGGAGGCGTCGTCGACCAGCCGCACCCGGTAGGGCCCGGCGGCCGGGGCGTGCTCGCGCAGCCAGCGGGTCATCCCCCACGGCGAGGTGCCCAGCGCCCGCGGCCAGAACCGGGTCGACTCGGCGTGCACCTGCTTCTGGCGGGCGTCCCAGCGGGCCCCGAACCCGGCCGCGACGCCGGCCCCGGCCCCCGCGGCGACCGCGCCGGTCTCGCCGTCGAGGTGGGCCACCTCGGCCGGGTCGGCCCACGCCGACAGGGCCACCAGCACCGCGCTCCCGCACGTCGTGCCGTCGACCTGGTCGAGCCGGGCGCCGCCGCGGCGCTGCTCGCCGAGGCGGTCGGTCAGCAGCGGGCGCCTGCCCCCGGTGAGCGGGCTGACCGCCGCGCCCGCGGCCGGCGCGCCCCGCCCGCGCGAGACCAGGACCTGGACCGCGCGCGCGAGCCCGCACACCGTTCGCATGCCCCGATCCTCCCCCTCCGCGCGGCGGCGCGCACTCCGCTCGACGGGCGCCCCCTGCTGCCCCGAGCTCCCCGCGCTCCCCGCGTTCAACGGGCGGGGGTGAGCGCGGTGGACCAGAGCGCGGAGCCGTACTGATCGCGCAGCGTCACCCGCAGCTCCTCGCCGCCCGGGGCCACCTCGACCTCGCCGAAGTGCTGGAAGCCGTCCAGCGGGGAGCTGCCCGGGTCGACGGGCGCGTGCACGAACACCTGCTCGGGCCCGAACGTCGGGTCGAGCGCGGCCGGGGTGAACGCCCCGGCGTTCAACGGGCCGGACACGAACTCCCAGAACTCGTCGAACCCGGTGAACGCGGCCCGCTCGGGCGAGTAGTGGTGCGCCGAGGTGTAGTGCACGTCCGCGGCGAGCCAGACGACGTTGCGCACCCGGCGGTCGCGCAGGCCGCCCAGCAGTCCGGCCATCTCGGTCTCCCGCCCCAGCGGCGCGCCGCCCGCGGCGTTGGAGACCGAGTCCCAGCCGACGTCGGTGCCGCCGACCACCCGCCCGATGGGCAGGTCAGCGGCGACGATCTTCCAGGTGGCCCGGGACGCGGCCAGCCCGTCGAGCAGCCAGCGGGCCTGCCGCGGCCCCAGCAGCGCCCCGGACGGCCCGAGGTTGGGCCCGTTGGGGTCGCGGTGGCTGCGCATGTCGAGGACGAAGACCTCGACGTGCGGGCCCTGGCGAAGGCTGCGGAACACCCGGCCGTCGACGGCGCGCCGCCGGTCGAGCGGTACCCACTCGTGGAAGGCCCGGTAGGCCCGCGCGGCCAGGACGTCGGTCCGGCGCTCGGTGTAGCGGTCGTCGTCCAGGATCCCGCCGGGGTACCAGTTGTCGTGCACCTCGTGGTCGTCCCACTGGTTGACCTGCGCGACCCCGGCGGTGAAGGCGCGCAGGTGCTCGTCGGTGCGGTTGTAGGCGAAGGCGCCGCGGTACTCGGCCAGGGTCTCGGCGGGCTTCACCTTGGCCTCGCTCACGACGTTGCGCCAGACGCGGCCGTCGGGCAGGACGACGGTCGCGTCGAGGGTGCCGTCGGCGTAGACGGTGTCGCCGCTGCAGAGGAAGAAGTCGGGGTCGCGGGCGGCCATCGCGGCGAACACGCGCATGCCGCCGATGTCGGGGTTGATCCCGAAGCCCTGTCCGACGATGTCGCCCGACCAGAGGAACCGGACGGGCTCGTCGGGCCCGGGCGGGAGGCGGAACGACCCGGTGACCGGCGCGCTCGTCGTGCGCAGGTCGAGGTCCTCCGCGCTGACCCGGTAGTGCGCGGTGCGGCCGCCTGCCGGCACGCGCAGGCGGCCGGTGAAGTCGGTGTCGGGGGTGAGGACCGGGCCCGTCAGCCGCAGGGCCCCGCGGAAGTCGGGGCGGTCCGACACCTCCACGACCATCCGCGACGGCCGGTCGGCCCGCGCCCACACCAGCCCGGAGCCGGGCAGCACGTCGCCGGACTGCACGCCGTGGGTGATCACCGGGCGGTCGCTGCGCAGCAGCGGGGTCGCCGCGGGCGAGGCCAGCGCGGCCAGGCCGCTCACCGCGGCGGCGCGCAGCAGCGTGCGGCGCGGGACGCGGGCGGACGGCACCCCCCAGGTCTACCCCGGGAGGCGGCGCACGGCCCGGTGGTCGTCGCAGGACGTCACGGCGTCCGGGCGGCGGCCGCGCCCGGCCGCGCCCGGCGGGCGTCGCGGGCGTCCAGGGACCAGGACGTGAACCCCGCCGCGATGGCTCCCACGGCCAGCACGACCCCCACCCATGCCGTGGCGGCGTAGCCCCAGCCCGTGCTGATCACCAGGCCGCCCAGTGCGGGCCCGACGGTGTTGCCGACGTTGAACGCCGAGGTCGTGGTCGCGCTGGCCAGCGTGGGTGCGGCCCCGGCCAGCTCGTACACCCGGGCGTTCAGCGGCGCGGCCACCAGGAACGACACCACCCCGAGCAGCACCACCAGCACCACGGCGGGGACCGGCCACGCGGCCAGCACCCCGATCAGCCCGATGACCACGGTCATGGCGACCAGTGACCCGAACAGCACGCTCCAGGGGTGCGCGTCGGCGAGCCTGCCGCCGACGGTGATGCCGACGAAGCAGCCGATGCCGTTGCCCAGCAGGATCAGCGGCACCCACCGCGCCTCGATGCCGGCGACGTCGGTGAGCAGCGGGGCGACGTAGCTGAAGACCCCGATCGTGGCCGCGGCGTGCAGCGCGATGGTGCCCAGCGCGAGCCAGAGCCTGCCCTGCCGGAACACCGCGAACTCGGCGGCCAGACCGCTGGAGGGGGCGCCGGAGGTGCCCTCGCGCACCATCGCCAGCACGCCCGCGAGCCCGATCGCGGCGACCGCGCCGACCGCCCAGAACGCCGCCCGCCACCCCCACAGCTGGCCGATGAACGTGCCCACCGGGACCCCGACGATGTTGGCCAGGGTGAGCCCGGCCAGCAGCACCGACAGCGCGCGGGCCCGGTCCTGGGGGCCCACCACCGACACCGTGACCACCGCGGAGACCACCCAGAACGTGGCCGTGGCCACCGCGGTGACGACCCGGGCCACCAGCAGCAGCGGGTAGTCGTCGGCGAGCGCGGCGAGGAAGCTCCCCGCGGCGAACACGACCAGCGCGGCGATCATGGTGATCCGCCGGGGCAGGCGCAGCGTCAGCACCGCCATCACCGGCGCCCCCACGATCATGCCGAGGGCGAAGGCGGAGATCAGGTAGCCGGCCTGCGGGATGCTGACGCGCAGGTCGGTCGCGATCTCGGGGAGCAGGCCGATGATGATGAACTCGCTGGTGCCGATGGCGAAGATGCTCAGCGCCAGCACCGGCACGACCGCCGGGACGCGGTCGCGCCCGCGCCGCTCCTGCTCGACCATCGGGTCCCCCTCGCTCGCCGGCCGTCGGCAACGCTACGAACGGGCGGCCGGCGGGGCACCCTCAATTCGCGTCGGCTCCGTCACGCCCGGCCCACGCCGGGCTGTCGACGTAGTGGTTGTCGAAGCGGTCCTGCGAGGCCCCGACCTGCGTCCACTCGGCCTGGCCGCGGTGGACCCGGTCGAGCAGCCGGTAGTACTCGGCCCGCTCCCGCGCCGGGGCCAGCACGAACAGCACCTCGGCGTCGTGGCCGGGGGCCGCCTCGAAGGCGTGCGGCACCCCGGCCGGGACGACCAGCAGGTCGCCGGCGCGCAGCACGGTCACCTCCTCGCCGAGCAGGACGCGCAGGGCGCCGCCGAGCACCAGGAACAGCTCGCTCGCCTCGTGGTGGGTGTGCGGTGGGGCGCCCACGGCGCCGGCGCGGAAGGTGGACCGGTGCGCCGAGAGCGCGCCGCCGGTGTCGGCGGCGTCGGCCAGCAGGGTGATGGTGCCGCCCGGGTCGCCGTCGAGGACCTCGGCGTCGGCCGCGCGGACCAGGTGCGTCGTGTTCGTCATGAGCACGACGATCGTCCGGTCGGGCCCGGCGATCACCGTCCGATCCGGCCCCGATCGATAACCTGTGCATTATCGACGGAGGTGACGGGTGGAGCGGCGCGACATCGAGGTCTTCCTGGCCCTGGCCGAGGAGCTGCACTTCGGCCGCACGGCCGAGCGGCTGCACGTCTCCCAGGCCCGGGTGAGCCAGACGATCGCCGCGCTGGAGCGCCGGTTCGGGGCGGCGCTGTTCGCCCGCAGCAGCCGCCGGGTGGCGCTCACGCCGCTGGGCGCCCGCCTGCGCGACGACCTCGCCCCGGCGTTCGCCCGGATCGAGGGGGCCGTGGCCCGCGCGGTCGCGGCGGGCCGCGGGCTCGACGGCGAGCTGCCGGTGGCGTTCGAGGCGCCCGGGGTGGCCGATCTGATCCGCCCGCTGCTCGAGGCCTACCGCACGCCCGACCGGTCGGTCGCGGTCCGCGAGGCCGACTTCACCGACGTGTTCGCCTCGCTGCGCGCCGGTGAGGTCGACGCGCTGGTCACCCTGCTGCCGGTGGCCGAGCCCGACCTGGTGGTCGGCCCGGAGCTGCTGGTGGAGCCGATGGTGCTGGCCGTGGCCACCGGGCACCCGTTCGCCCGGCGCGACCACGTCACCCTCGACGACCTCGCCCGCGACACCGTCCTGCGCGCCGCCCGTCCCGCCCCGGCCTACTGGCGCGACCCGCCGGCGCCCTGGACGACCGCCCGCGGCGCACCCATCACCCGCGGCCCGACCTTCGCCACGTTCCAGGAACTGCTCGCCGCGGTCGCCGCCGGCACCGGCGTCTGCCCGCTGGCCGCGCACGCCGCCGACTACTTCACCCGGCCCACCGTGCGGTTCGTCCCGTTCCGGGACGCGCCCCCGGTCGCCTGGGCGCTGGTCTGGCGGGCCGGCGGCGCGACGGCACGGGTCACGGCGCTGGCGGCGCTGGCGGCAGCAGCGCCCTGACCACCCGGGTGGCCCGCTCGGGGTCCGGCCGCTCGCCGGTGATCAGCCCGATGTAGACGTGCGACTCCATGATCCGCACGACGGCGAAGGCCAGGTCGTCGGCGGGGACGTCGGTGCGCAGGCAGCCACGCTCCAGGTCGTCGGTGATGAGACCGTGCGCCAGTCCCACCAGCCGGGCCTGGTAGTCGCTGGCCTTCGTGGTCAGCAGCCGCAGCGCGAGCTCACCCTCGGACTCGATGAACTGCTGCATGCCGCGGTTGCCGATGACGGCGTGCAGCAGGCTCTCGACGATCCGGGCGGCGCGACCACCGGGCGGGCCGTCGTCCTCGGCGATGACGCGGTCGGCGGTGCGCCGCATCAGGTACCAGATGACCTCGACGAGCAGCTTGTCCCGCGAGCCGACCCAGCGGTACAGCGTGGCCCGGTTGACCCCCAGCTCGCGGGCCAGCACGCCCATGTCGATCCGGCAGCCCTTCAGGAAGGCGCGCCGGGCCAGGGCGAACGCGTCCAGCGCGGTGGGCCGGGCCGGCGCGGCGCCGGCGAGCTGGCGCTGCAGCGGCGTGGCCTCGCTGCGCGTCACGAGTGGTTCACCTCCGGTGGTGGGGGGGCAGCGGATGCTTGACAACGCTAGCGCCTCGGTCGACGGTGATGCGACATCATCCGATTTTGTCGCAACGGGGTACCAGATGAGCGATATGTCGTCAGCGCCGGTCGTCCGGGTCCAGCAGGGCGAGCTGCGCGGGACCACCGACCGCGGGGCGCTGGCCTTCCTCGGGGTGCCGTTCGCGGCTCCGCCGTTCGGCGCCGACCGGATGCGCGCGCCCCGCCCGGCGGCCGCGTGGGAGGGCGTGCGCGACGCCACCCAGTTCGGTCCGACCAGCCCGAAGGGGCCCTACCCCCCGCAGTACCGGTCGCTGTTCACCGAGGTCGACATCCCGGGCGAGGACTGCCTCAACCTCAACGTCTGGACCCCGGACACCGCGGGCTCGGCGCCCGTGCTGGTGTGGATCCACGGCGGCTCGTTCATGAACGGCTCCGGCTCGGTGGCCGCGTACAACGGCGCCGCCTTCGCCCGCGACGGCGTGGTCTGCGTGACGATCAACTACCGGCTCGGCGCGGAGGGCTTCCTGCACACCGGCGACGACGTCGCGAACCCCGGCCTGCTCGACCAGGTCGCCGCGCTGACCTGGGTGCGCGACAACATCGCCGCGTTCGGCGGCGACGCAGGCCGGGTCACCGTGGCCGGCGAGTCGGCCGGGGCGATGAGCGTGACCACGCTGCTGTCGATGCCGGCGGCGTCCGGGCTGTTCCAGCAGGCCATCGCGCAGAGCGGGGCGGCCGCGCACACCATGGGGCCCGACGACGGGCGCCGCGTCGCCGGGTTCCTCGCCGAGGCACTGGGCGTCGAGCCCAGCCGGGAGGCGATCGCCGCGGTGCCGGTCGAGCGGGTGACGGCGGCTGCCTCGGCGCTCACCGAGGAGGTGCAGACCGCGCCCGACCCGCAGAAGTGGGGCGCGCTGGCGATGAGCCTGCTGCCGTTCATGCCGACCGTCGACGGCGAGGTCGTGCCCCGCCCACCGCTGGCGGCCATCGCCGACGGGGCGGGTGCCGACGTGCCCCTGCTGATCGGTTCCACGAAGGACGAGGGCCGGCTGTTCTCCGTCCCCGCAGGCGCCATCGCGGCCATCGACGAGGCCACGCTCGCCGCCGCGGCCGGCGCATACGGCCTGACCCCCGAGGACGTCGAGGTCTACCGCCGCAACCGGCCCGACGCCCGCCCCGGCGACCTGATGGCCGCGATCGTCACCGACTGGTTCTTCCGCATCCCGGCGCTGCGCGTCGCCGAGGCCCGCGCCGGGGCCACCGCGCCGACCTGGGTCTACCGCTTCGACTTCTGGTCCACCTCCTACGACGGCGAGCTCGGCGCCTGCCACGCGGTGGAGCTCCCGTTCGCGTTCGACACGCTGCACGAGCCGAGCACGCGCGCCCTCGTCGGCGAGGCCGCCCCACAGGCCGTCGCCGACACCACGCACGCCACCTGGGTGAACTTCATCCGCCGGGGCGACCCCGGCTGGGCGCCCTACGACCCGGGGTCGCGCACCACCGGGCTGATCGACGACAAGGTGGAGGCGGTCGACGACCCGGCGGGCGACGAGCGCAGGCTCTGGGAGGGCGTCCGCTGACCCGGTCCCGGCCGCGATCTCACTACGCTGCCCGGAATGAGCAGCCTGGACCCCGAGATCCGCGCCTTCCTGTCCGAGGGCACCCGCACCGGCAAGCTCGCCTGGGTCGCCGCCGACGGCCGCCCGCTGGTGGCCCCGGTCTGGTTCGTCGTCGAGGGCTCGGACGACGCGCCCGAGCTGTTGTTCAACACCGGACGGGACACCGCGAAGGGCCGCGCGGTGCGCCGCGACCCGCGGGTGTCGGTCTGCGTCGACTCCGAGCTGCCGCCCTACGGGTTCGTGCAGGTGCAGGCCGAGGCCACGGTCGTCGAGGACCCCGACGAGCTGGTCCGCTCGGCGACGGTCATCGCCGCCCGCTACATGGGCGAGGACCGGGCCGAGGAGTTCGGCAAGCGCAACGGCGTGCCCGGCGAGCTCCTGGTCCGCCTCCGCCCCACCAAGATCGTCGCCAACCTCGACATGACCGCCTGAACCCCTCCCCCACCCCCGTCGAGAACGAAGTTGCTGTCGGTTGGACCGGTCCAAAACGACAACGACTTCGTTCTCGACGGGGGTGGGGCACGGGCCGAACTCTGCCCTCAGCGCAGCAGCGCGGGCCGGCGTGCCCAGGTGGCCCAGCGCCACAGCCACTCCAGCGGACCCTGCCGGAAGCGGCGCAGCCACAGCGCCGAGAACACCCACTGGACGACCAGCACGACCGCGACGATCGTCAGCACGGCCTTGGTCGACCAGCGCTCCGGGTGCCCGACGACCGCGACCACCAGCAGCACCGCCGCCGTGGCCGACAGGTAGTTCGTCAGCGCCATCCGCCCCAGCGGCGCGAACGCCGCCGCCAGCGGCCGCCGCAGCGGGGTGCGCAGCAGCACCAGCAGCACGCACACGTACACCCCGGCGACCAGCAGGCCCGCCACTCCGCGGGCGTGGGTGCCCGCCGGGTCGTCGGCGTCATCGCCCACCGCGACCTGCCACCACACGGCGGGCACCGCGAGGACCGCGAACGCCGCCCCGGCCAGCGCCACGGCGGGCAGGTCGCGGTCGAGCCGGTCGATCACGCCGTACCGGACGAGCGCGGCCCCGGCCAGGAACAACCCCGCGATCAGTACGGGGCCGCCACCGCCGATCACCAGGCCGGCGGCGCACACGAACCCGGCGAGGACGGCGACGGCCCACCGGGGCAGCCACGTCGACGGCAGCAGCACGACCAGCCCGACCAGGGCGTAGACGGTGAGGATCTCCCCGCCCCACAGCCCGAACCGGTGCGCCAGGCCGACCACCAGCAGTGCCAGCAGCCTGCGCAGCAGCACCAGCCGCGGGGTGGCGGTGCGGGCCGCGGCCGAGTCGACCAGCAGCGCGAAGCCGATGCCGAACAGCAGCGAGAAGATCACGTAGAAGCGCTGCTGGGCCAGCAGGGCGAACCACTCGGGGTCGGCGGGTGCGTCCACGGCGGCGGCGATGGGGCGCACGTTGACCAGCAGGATGCCGCACAGCGCGACCCCGCGGACGACGTCGAGCGCGAGGATCCGGGACCGGGCGGCGGCGGGGAGGGTGTGGGGAGCACCGGGGAGGGACACGCCCGAAGCCTGGCGCCGCTCCCCCGCTCACGGATCGGCCGAAGCTCCAATCCCCCTCGGCCGAAAGACCGACCCCGTCGAGAACGAAGTCGTTGTCGGTTTGGACCGGTCCAAACGGCAACGGGTTCGTTCTCGACGGGGTGGGGTCAGGCGCGCTGGGACTGGTCGTTGGCCGGGACGGCGCGCTCGGTGTCGGCGTCCCAGCCCGCGGCCATCCGCGACACCTTCCCGGCGTAATCGCGGGCGGCCACGGCGGGGTCGTCGGCGCGGCCCGCGGCCACCCCGATCAGGAACGCCGTGACGGGCGCGGCGGGCCGGCTGACACCGTGCGCCACGTCCGAGGTCAGGTCGAGGACCATGTCCACGGTCGGGCCGGCTTCCACGGCGTTCTCCAGGCCCAGCTCGCGGGCCACCGCGGTGACCCACTCGGACATGGCCTTCGCATCGCTGCTCTCACTCACGGTGCGACCGTAACCGCGTCCGCGCGGGAACGCCCGTCGAGCGCCGTCAGGTGCCGAACAGGGCCGGGATCTTGATCAGCAGCTGGTACAGCCCGTACCCGAACGGGATCAGCACCCACAGCCAGGCCAGAGCGGCCAGGACCGGGTTGATCGCGCGCGGGGCGCTCTCCGACTGCGTGCTCATGCCGCCGCCTCCTTCTTCTCCGCGGCCGCCGCGGCGCCCTCCGGCTCGTGGAACCGCGGGTTCACCGGCTTGATCAGTTCGTTGCAGACGAACGCGATCACCAGCAACCCGATCATGATCATGAACGCGGTGGTGTACCGGCCGGGCCCCTGCACCCCGGCGGCGATCTGCGCGTCGGCGATGGCGTTGACGATCAGCGGGCCGAGCACGCCCGCGGTGGACCACGCGGTCAGCAGCCTGCCGTGGATGGCGCCCACCTGGTAGGTGCCGAACAGGTCGCGCAGGTAGGCGGGCACGGTGGCGAACCCGGCGCCGTAGAACGACAGGATCACCATCGCGCAGACCAGGAAGACGACCTTGTTGGCGTTGGTCGTCAGGGTCAGCGCCAGGTACAGCAGCGCCCCGACGCCCAGGTAGATCCGGTACATGTTCTTGCGGCCGAGGAAGTCCGACGTGGACGACCACAGGATCCGGCCGATCGCGTTGGCCAGCGACAGGATCGCCACGAACCCGGCCGCCGCGGCGGCCAGCGCCTCCGGCGTCGTGGCGTCGGGGAAGAAGTCGCGGTAGATCGGCGCGGCCCGTTCCAGGATGCCGATGCCCGCGGTCACGTTGAAGGTGAGCACCACCCACAGCAGCCAGAACTGCGGGGTCTTGATCGCGTTGGCCGCCGAGACGTGGTTCTGGCTGATCATGGCGTTCGACTTGACCCGCGACGGGTCCCAGCCCGCCGGCTTCCAGTCGTCGGCGGGCACCCGGATCAGCAGCCAGCCCACCGACATGAACACCGCGTAGATCAGGCCCATGGTCAGGAACGTCTGGGCGATGCCGGGCACCGACGGGTTCTCCCCCGTCGCCCCGTACGCGCCGAGCAGCTGCTGGGTGAGCGGGGACGCGATCAGCGCACCGCCGCCGAAGCCCATGATCGCGATGCCGGTGGACAGGCCCGGCCGGTCCGGGAACCACTTGATCAGCGTGGACACCGGCGAGATGTAGCCGATGCCCAGGCCGATCCCGCCGACGAACCCGTAGCCCAGCACCACCAGCCAGTACTGGTCCAGGAACAGCCCGACGGCGGAGATGAGGAACCCGCTGACGAAGCAGCACGACGCCACGAACATCGCCCAGCGCGGGCCGTTGGCGTCGACCTTCGTGCCGAAGACGGCGGCCGAGAGGCCCAGCATGATGATGCCGAGCGTGAACGGCAGGGCGCTGGCCACGCCCGAGATGTCCATGCCCGCCTCTAGCGGCGGCTTGAACACGCTCCACGCGTAGGCCTGGCCGATGGCCAGGTGGATCGACAGGGCCGCGGGCGGTATCAGCCAGCGACTCCACCCCGGGCGAGCGACGATCCGCTCGCGTTGCAGGAACCCGACCGCCATTGCTGCTCCCCGCTGCACCGCGACGACATGACAGCGGGTCACGCTAGATCGGGTTAGTTGACACAGCAACCCGGAGCCTCACCCACCGGAGAAGCACCGGTACACGAACGGGACCGCCCGCCGCTACGCGGCGTGGACGGTCCCGTCCGGTCGGGAAGCGGATCAGGCGGAGCGCTCGCGACGCTCCCGGCGGGCCGGGGTGCGCGGCACGATCGTCGGGTAGACGTTGGACCGCACGTTCAGCTCGGTGACGACCACCTTGGCGGCGTCGTCGCTGCTGGGGATCTCGTACATCACGGGGAGCAGCACCTCCTCCATGATCGCCCGCAGGCCGCGGGCGCCGGTGCCGCGGCGGATGGCCTGCTCGGCCACCGCCTTGAGCGCGTCGGGGGTGAACTCCAGCTCGACGCCGTCCATCTCGAAGAGCTTGCAGTACTGCTTGACCAGCGCGTTGCGCGGCTCGGTGAGGATCTTGATGAGGGCTTCCTCGTCGAGCGAGGTCACCGAGGCCACCACCGGGAGCCTGCCGATGAACTCCGGGATCAGCCCGAACTTGATCAGGTCCTCGGGCATGGTGTCGCCGAAGCTCTCCGCGGCGTCCAGGTCGTTCTTGGAGCGGATCTCGGCGCCGAAGCCCAGACCGCGGCGGCCGACCCGGTCGCCGATGATCTTCTCCAGCCCGGCGAACGCACCGGCCACGATGAACAGCACGTTCGTCGTGTCGATCTGGATGAACTCCTGGTGCGGGTGCTTGCGACCGCCCTGCGGCGGGACGCTCGCGGTGGTCCCCTCCAGGATCTTCAGCAGCGCCTGCTGCACGCCCTCGCCGGAGACGTCGCGGGTGATCGACGGGTTCTCCGACTTGCGGGCGATCTTGTCGACCTCGTCGATGTAGATGATCCCGGTCTCGGCCCGCTTGACGTCGTAGTCGGCCGCCTGGATGAGCTTGAGCAGGATGTTCTCGACGTCCTCGCCCACGTAGCCGGCCTCGGTGAGGGCGGTGGCGTCGGCGATGGCGAACGGCACGTTGAGCAGCTTGGCCAGGGTCTGGGCCAGGTAGGTCTTGCCGCATCCGGTGGGGCCGAGCATCAGGATGTTGGACTTGGCCAGCTCCACGCCGTCGCCGTCGGCGCCGCGGCCCTTGTCGCCCGCCTGGATGCGCTTGTAGTGGTTGTAGACCGCCACGGACAGCGTGCGCTTGGTCCGGTCCTGGCCCACCACGTACTGGTCGAGGAACTGGTGGATCTCGGCGGGCTTGGGCAGCTCGTCGAGCTTGACCTCACCGGCCTCGGCCAGCTCCTCCTCGATGATCTCGTTGCAGAGATCGATGCACTCGTCGCAGATGTAGACGCCGGGGCCGGCGATCAGTTTCTTGACCTGCTTCTGGCTCTTCCCGCAGAAGGAGCACTTGAGCAGGTCACCACCATCACCGATGCGTGCCATGAGTGCAGACCCCATATCCCATCTGGTGCTTCCCCGTCCGGCGGGTCCGGCAGGAGAGAGCGCCCTGGTGACGTTACCCGTCGAAGACGGTCCCGGGGGAGCATCCGCCGCCCTCGGATTGCGGACGTGTCGGCAGGCGGTCGGTGTCGGGACCGTGACCGGTCACCGATCCGACCGACCCGCCGGACGTCGTGGTTCGTCAGACAGCCGAGAGCTTCCGGCTCTGGATGATCTCGTCGATGATCCCGTAGTCCTTGGCCTCGTCGGCGGTGAGGATCTTGTCCCGCTCGACGTCCACGCGGACCTGCTCCGGGGTGCGGCCGCTGTGCTTGGCCAGCGTGGTCTCCATCAGCTTGCGCATCCGGGAGATCTCCGCCGCCTGGATCTCCAGGTCGGACACCTGGCCGTAGAAGCCCTCGGTGGCCGGCTGGTGGATCAGGACGCGGGCGTTCTGGACGGCGAGGCGCCGGCCCGGGGTGCCCGCGGCCAGCAGCACGGCCGCCGCGGAGGCGGCCTGGCCCAGGCACACGGTCTGGATGTCCGGGCGGATGAACTGCATGGTGTCGTAGATCGCCATCAGCGACGTGAACGACCCGCCGGGCGAGTTGATGTACATGCTGATCTCGCGGTCCGGGTCGGCCGACTCCAGGCACAGCAGCTGCGCCATGACGTCGTTGGCCGACGCGTCGTCGATCTGCACGCCGAGGAAGATGATGCGCTCCTCGAACAGCTTGTTGTACGGGTTGGACTCCTTGACCCCGTAGCTGGTGCGCTCGACGAACGACGGCAGCACGTAGCGGCTCTGGGCGCCCTGCGGCGCGCGGCCACCAGGCATCTCGAACCTACTGCTCATCGGGTGCTCCCGTTCCCGTTCTCACTGATCGCGTCCGGCAGCTGGCCGGCGCGCGAGATCACGTGGTCGACGAAGCCGTACTCCAGCGCCTCGGCCGCGGAGAACCAGCGGTCGCGGTCGAAGTCGGCGGTGATCTTCTCGACGGTCTGGCCGGTGTGGCTGGCGATCAGCTCCGCCATCTCCCGCTTGTGCCGCTTGAACAGCTCGGCCTGGATGGAGATGTCGGACTCGGTGCCGCCGACGCCCGCCGAGGGCTGGTGCATGAGGATCTGGCAGTGCGGCAGCGCGTACCGCTTGCCGCGGGTGCCCGCCGACAGCAGGAACTGGCCCATCGACGCGGCCAGGCCCATGGCGTAGGTGGCCACGTCGCAGGGGATGAACTCCATCGTGTCGAAGATGGCCATCCCCGCGGTGACCGAACCGCCCGGCGAGTTGATGTAGAGCGCGATGTCGGCGTCCGGGTCCTCCGCGGAGAGCAGCAGCATCTGCGCGGCGATCCGGTTCGCGATGTCGTCGTCGACCTGCTGGCCCAGCACGATGATCCGCTGCTGGAGCAGACGCTCGTACACCGAGTCGGACAGCGTCATGGACGTGGGCGCGGAGCCCCGCCGCATGACCGGTCCGAAGGGGTTGTCCTGTGGGCTCACGAGCCCTCCTTGCTGACGCTCGTCGGTCGCGTTGACGTGGGGTGTTGCTCCGACCCTACGCGGCGGGAGGTGCCCCCCGCCGCGTACGGGGCCGTTGTTCGCTCTGGGGTTGACGTCCGGGTTCGCCGCGCCGATCAGGCGCTGGTGGGGGCCTTGGACGTGGACGCCTCGCCGGACTCGCCGGCGGCCGTCCCGGCCGTGTCGGCGCTCTCGTCGGCGCTCTCCTCGGCGCTCTCATCGACGCTGCCCTCGACGACGGCCGGGGGCTGCTCGTCGGTGTCGTCGCCGAGGAGGTCGGACAGGTCGACCGGCTCGCCGGCGGCGTCGGTGACCGTGGCCGCGCGGACGGCCACGATCAGCGCCTTGCTGCGCCGCACGTCGGCGTAGACGGCGCCGAGCTGACCGGCCTGCTGGATCCGCTGGACGAACTCCTCGGGCGGCATCTGGTACTGCTGGGCCTGGAAGATGATGCGCTCGGTGAGCTCCTGGTCGTTGACCGAGACCTCCTCGGCGTCGGCCAGCGCGTCGAGCACGAGCCGGGTGCGCACCGAGGTCTCGGCGGCCTCCCGGGTCTCGGTGTCGAACTCCTCGCGCGTGCGCCCCTGCGTCTGCAGGAACTCGGCGAACTTGTCCTCGTCGTGGTCGAAGCCGTGGACGGCGTCGTGCACGGCGTTGTCGACCTCGGCCTTGACGACGCCCTCGGGCAGCGGCACCTCGGTGGCCTCGACGATGGCCTCCAGGACCTTGTCGCGGGCCTGGGTGACCTGCTCCATCTTGCGCACCCGGCCGAGCCGCGTGCGCAGGTCGGCGGTGAGCTCGTCGAGCGTGTCGAACTCGCTGGCCAGCTGGGCGAACTCGTCGTCGGCCTCGGGGAGCTGGCGCTCCTTGACCGCGGTGACCTTGACGGTGACCTCGGCGTCGCGGTCGGCGAACTCGCCGGCGACCAGCTTCGAGGTGAACGTCTTCTCCTCGCCGGCGGACAGGCCCTCGATGGCCTCGTCGATGCCGTCGATCAGCCCGCCCTGGCCCACCTGGTAGGAGAACCCGGTGGTCGCGGCCTCCTCGACGGCCTGGCCGTCCACGGTGGCCGACAGGTCGATCAGGACGAAGTCGTCCTTGGCGGCCGGGCGGTCGACGCCGGTCAGCGTGCCGAAGCGGGCGCGCAGGTTCTCCAGCTGCTCGTCGACCTGCTCGTCGGTGACCTCGACGTCGTCGACCGAGACCGAGATGGAGTCCAGGTCGGGCAGCGTGATGTCGGGGCGGACGTCGACCTCGGCGTGGAAGGCGAGCTTGTCGCCGTCGGCGATCTCGGTGACCTCGATCTCCGGGCGCCCGATCGGGGTGAGGTCCGCGGCGGCGGAGACGGCCTCGGTGTACTTGGCCGGCACGGCGTCGTTGACGACCTGCTCCAGCACCACCCCGCGGCCCAGCCGGGCGTCGATGATCCGGGCCGGGACCTTGCCCGGGCGGAAGCCCGGGACGCGGACCTGCTGGCCGATCGTCTTGTAGGCGCGGTCGAAGTCGGACTTGAGCTCGTCGAACGGCACCTCGACGTTGATCCGGACTCGCGTCGGGCTCAGCCGCTCGACGGTGCTCTTCACGGTGGGGTACTCCTCGCAGACGGATGTGGCTTGTGCGGCCCGCGGCTCGGGCGGATCGGGAGGTGCGCGGCACGCGACGGAGGCGCACACGCCCGGTGCTGACGCGAGTCTAGGCGAGACTGCGTTCCCCCGGTCGGGCGCGGTCCCCACGACGGTGGTCGCGGGCGTGTCGGCGGGTCGTCGCAGCTCAGAGGGTGGGTCTGGGGTGCTCCTCGCAGCCCTGGCTGGGTGTCGCAGCGCTGGCGGTGTCCTCGCAACCCGCCGGCGCGCTGCGAGGACCCACCCAGCCCTGCGAGGACCCACCTCGAGCCCGGCACCCGAGACGACCGCGAGCGAGCACCGCCGAAGGCCCTCACGCCCCCGCGAGCACGCAGTCGCCGCAGTACCCCCCGCCCGGCACCCGGTAGAACAGGCAGCAGCTCCGCCGCCGGAACGTCCAGTGCACGTCGGGCGGCCGCGGCGCCTCCCGCACCCCGCTCCCGGCGAGCCGCCCGCGGTCCAGCAGCAGCGCCCCCACCTCCGCGGCGCGCCGTGCCGCGGCGGGTCGCGCGGTCGTCACCATCCGGGTGGTCCCCGCGACGACCGAGGCCACGTTCCCCCACAGCACCCGGGGCGACACGGCGGCGACGCCCCGGACGGCGGCGACCAGCGCCGGCAGGTGCGCGTCGTACAGCTCCCCCAGCGCGGCGGCGGCGGCCGGGGCGTCCGGAGCCGGTGCGCCCGTCGGCGCGGGCGCCCACAGCGGCAGCGGGCCGGTCGCGCTGTCGCGCCAGTGCAGCTCGGCCGGGTCGAGCGAGGGCACGACGCCGTGCAGCACCGCGGCGCCGAACGCCGGCGACACGATCACCCCGACCACGCCCTGGAAGGCGATGGAGGCCGCCACCCGGGGTTCCACGGCGTCGTCGCCGCCGAGCGCGCGTCGCACGTGGGCGATCCGGCGGCGCAGGGGCGGGCCGTCGGTCTCCATGGCCGAGAGCGGCTGCCAGGTCGGGTCGGCCGATTCCGCGTCGCCTGTACGGACCGTGAAGAAGGGCCCGAGCGCGGCCACGTCGGCCAGCACCGCGCGCACGTCCACCCCGCCGAGTCTGCCCCTGTCGGGTGGCACATGTGGCGGTCACCCGCGTCACTGCGGCTGTCACTGGCGAATCGCCGCATCCACGTGCGACATTGAGCGTTCGTAACTGACGCACCCACCGACGTGTGCGCTCGCTTCCAGACGCCACGCCGGCCGGGCCCCGCACAACGGGGTCCGGTCCGTTCCGTGTCGGCGCCCGGCCACCACACGGGGACGTCCGATGCCGCTGCGTGACGCTCACGACACGGCAGGCGCCGCCGCCTGCATCCCCGGACACCGATCACGTCGTCCCGATGCTTGATGTCGGGGTGCACCGAGACGACAGGAGGCACTGTTGGCTGCGAACCCAGCGGTTTCCTCGGGGGGCCTCTACGCCCCCGACTTCGAGCACGACGCCTGCGGCGTGGCCATGGTGGCCGACCTCGCGGGCCGGCGCGACCACGGCATCGTCAGCAAAGCGCTGACCGCCCTGCTGCGCCTGGAACACCGCGGGGCTCGCGGCAGCGAGGCGAACACCGGCGACGGGGCCGGCATCCTGATCCAGGTCCCGGACGAGTTCTTCCGGGCCGTGGTCGACTTCGACCTGCCCGACGCGGGCGGCTACGCGGCGGGCACCGCGTTCCTGCCGCTCGACCGGGCCGCCGCCGACGACGCGGTCGCCCGGATCGACGCGATCGCCGCCGAGGAGGGCCTGCGGGTGCTCGGCTGGCGCGACCTGCCGACCGACCCGGAGGAGGCCGACCTCGGCCCGTCCGCGCTGGCCGCGATGCCGGGCTTCCGGCAGCTGTTCGTGGCCGGCCGCGCCGGTGAGACCGGCATCGACCTGGAGCGGCTCGCGTTCTGCCTGCGCAAGCGGGCCGAGCACGAGACCGGCACCTACTTCCCCAGCCTGTCCCCGCGCACCATCGTCTACAAGGGGATGCTGGCCGAGCCGCAGGTCGAGGCGTTCTACCCGGACCTGTCCGACGAGCGCGTCACCAGCGCGCTGGCCGTCGTGCACTCCCGCTTCTCCACCAACACGTTCCCGGCCTGGCCGCTGGCCCACCCGTACCGGTACGTCGCGCACAACGGCGAGATCAACACCCTGCGCGGCAACCGCAACTGGATGGCCGCGCGCGAGGCGCTGCTGGAGTCCGACCTCATCCCGGGCGACCTGCAGCGGCTCAGCCCCATCGTCACCCCGGACGCCAGCGACTCGGCCACCTTCGACGAGGTGCTCGAACTGCTGCACCTGGGCGGGCGCAGCCTGCCGCACGCGGTGCTGATGATGATCCCGGAGGCGTGGGAGAACCACGCCGAGATGGACGCCGCGCGCCGCGCGTTCTACGAGTTCCACGCCACGCTGATGGAGCCGTGGGACGGCCCGGCGCTGGTCACCTTCACCGACGGCACGGTCGTCGGGGCGGTGCTCGACCGCAACGGCCTGCGCCCCGCCCGCTACTGGGTCACCGACGACGGCCTGGTCGTGCTGGCCTCCGAGGTCGGCGTGCTGGACGTGGCACCGGAGAACGTGGTGCGCAAGGGCCGGCTGGAGCCGGGCCGGATGTTCCTGGTCGACACCGCGGCCGGGCGGATGATCGACGACGCGGAGATCAAGGGCGCGCTGGCGGCCGAGCACCCGTACCAGGAGTGGGTGCACGCCGGCGTGATCCACCTCGAGGACCTGCCGGTCCGCGAGCGCGAGGTGCCGACGCACTCCACGCTCACCCGCCGCCAGCAGGCGTTCGGCTTCACCGAGGAGGAGCTCAGCGTCCTGCTCAAGCCGATGGCGGTGACCGGGGCCGAGCCGATCGGCTCGATGGGCAACGACGCGCCGATCGCCGCGGTCGCCGAGCGGCCCCGCCAGCTGTTCGACTACTTCATCCAGCTGTTCGCCCAGGTCACCAACCCGCCGCTGGACGCGATCCGGGAGGAGCTGGTCACCTCCCTGCAGAGCAGGCTCGGTCCGGAGCAGAACCTGCTCGGGGCCGGGGCGGCGAGCTGCCGCACGATCGTGGTGCCGTTCCCGGTGCTCGGCAACGACGACCTGTCCAAGATCGTGCACATCAACGACGACGGCGACTACCCGGGCTTCGCCTCGTTCACCGTGCGCGGCGTGTTCCCGGCCGCCGAGGGCGGCGCGGGCCTGCGCAAGCGGCTCGACGAGATCCGCGCCGAGGTGTCCGCGGCCATCGCCGACGGTGCCCGCCTGATCGTGCTCTCGACGCGCGGCGTCGACGCCCAGCACGCGCCGATCCCGTCGCTGCTGCTCACCGGGGCCGTGCACCACCACCTGGTGCGGGAGAAGACGCGCACCCGGGTCGGGCTGGTCGTCGAGGCGGGCGACGCCCGCGAGGTGCACCACATCGCCCTGCTGATCGGCTACGGCGCCAGCGCGGTCAACCCGTACCTGGCCATGGCCACCGTCGAGGACCTCGCCGAGCGCGGCGACATCGACGTCGACCCGGCCACCGCGGCGACCAACCTGGTCAAGGCGCTGGGCAAGGGCGTGCGCAAGACCATGTCGAAGATCGGCGTGTCGACGGTGGCGTCCTACACCGGGGCGCAGATCTTCGAGGCCATCGGGCTGGGTCGCGAGGTCGTCGACGAGTGCTTCGCCGGCACCGGGTCGCGGCTCGGCGGCGTCGGCTACGACGTGCTGGCCGAGGAGGCGCTGACCCACCACCGCCGCGCGTACCCGGCCGACGAGGTCCGCGCGAACCACCGGTCGCTCGAGGTCGGCGGCGAGTACCAGTGGCGCCGCGAGGGCGAGCTGCACCTGTTCAACCCGCAGACGGTGTTCAAGCTGCAGCACTCCACCCGCCAGGGCCGCTACGACATCTTCAAGCAGTACACGCGGGCCGTCGACGAGCAGGCCAACCGGCTGATGACGCTGCGCGGGCTGTTCAGGTTCAAGACGGGCACCCGCCCGCCGGTGCCGATCGAGGAGGTCGAGCCGGTCGAGGAGATCGTCAAGCGGTTCGGCACCGGGGCCATCTCCTACGGCTCCATCTCCCAGGAGATGCACGAGACGCTGGCCATCGCCATGAACCGGCTCGGCGGCCGGTCCAACACCGGCGAGGGCGGCGAGGACCCCGAGCGCTGGACGCCCGACGCGAACGGCGACTCCCGGCGCAGCGCGGTCAAGCAGGTGGCGTCCGGGCGCTTCGGCGTGACCAGCGAGTACCTGGTCAACGCGGACGACATCCAGATCAAGATCGCGCAGGGCGCCAAGCCCGGCGAGGGCGGCCAGCTGCCGGGCAGCAAGGTCTACCCGTGGATCGCCAAGACCCGGCACTCCACCCCGGGCGTCGGGCTGATCTCCCCGCCGCCGCACCACGACATCTACTCCATCGAGGACATCAAGCAGCTCATCCACGACCTGAAGAACGCCAACCCGCTGGCCCGCGTGCACGTCAAGCTGGTCAGCCAGGTCGGCGTGGGCACGGTCGCGGCGGGCGTGGCCAAGGCGCACTCCGACGTCGTGCTCATCTCCGGGCACGACGGCGGCACCGGCGCCTCGCCGCTCAGTTCGATCAAGCACGCCGGCGGCCCGTGGGAGCTGGGGCTGGCCGAGACCCAGCAGACGCTGCTGGAGAACGGCCTGCGCGACCGGATCGTCGTGCAGACCGACGGCCAGCTCAAGACCGGCCGCGACGTGGTCATCGCGGCGCTGCTGGGGGCCGAGGAGTTCGGCTTCGCCACGGCGCCGCTGGTGGTCTCGGGCTGCATCATGATGCGGGTCTGCCACCTCGACACGTGCCCGGTGGGCGTGGCCACGCAGAACCCGGAGCTGCGCAAGCGGTTCGACGGCCGGCCCGAGTACGTCGTGAACTTCATGCGGTTCATCGCCGAGGAGGTCCGCGAGTACCTGGCCGAGCTGGGCTTCCGGTCGATCGAGGAGGCGGTGGGCCACCCGGAGGTGCTCGACGTCGACGACGCCGTGCGGCACTGGAAGACCCAGGGCCTCGACCTGTCCCCGGTCTTCCACACCCCGCCGCTCAAGCCCGGCGCCGCCCGGCACAACACCAAGGGCCAGGACCACGGCCTGGAGAAGGCGCTGGACAACACGCTGATCCAGCTGTGCGAGGGCGCGCTGCGCTCGGGCGACCGGGTCCGCCTCGACCTGCCGGTGCGCAACGTCAACCGCACGGTCGGCACGATGCTCGGCTACGAGCTGACCAAGGCCTGGGGCGGCGAGGGCCTGCCCGACGACACGATCGACGTCACGCTCACCGGCTCGGCCGGGCAGAGCTTCGGCGCGTTCGTGCCGAAGGGGATCACGCTGCGCCTGGTCGGCGACAGCAACGACTACTTCGGCAAGGGCCTGAGCGGCGGTCGGCTGACGCTGCGGCCCGACCCGACGGCGTCGTTCGCCGCCGAGGACAACGTGATCGCCGGCAACGTGATCCTGTACGGGGCCACGTCCGGCGAGGTGTTCATCCGCGGTGTGGTCGGCGAGCGGTTCTGCGTGCGCAACTCCGGCGCGCTGGCCGTCGTCGAGGGCGTGGGCGACCACGGGCTGGAGTACATGACCGGCGGCCGGGCCGTCGTGCTGGGCCGGATCGGGCGCAACTTCGCGGCCGGCATGTCCGGCGGGCTGGCCTACGTGCTCGACCTGGCCGACCCCGGCAGCGTCACCGCCGCGCGGATCAACCGGGAGATGGTCGACGTCGAGCACCTCGACGACGACGACCGCACCTTCCTGCGCGAGGTGGTCGAGTGCCACTACCGGGAGACCGACTCCGCCGTGGCCCGCGCCCTGCTGACCGACTGGGACGACCAGGTCGCCCGGTTCGGCAAGGTCATCCCCAAGGACTACAAGCGGGTGCTGCAGGCCCGCGAGGCCGCCGAGCGCGACGGCCGCAACGTCGACGAGGCGATCATGGAGGCGGCACATGGCTGACCCCAAGGGCTTCCTCAAGGCCCCCCGGGAGCTGCCGAAGCGGCGCCCGGTCGACCTGCGGCTGCGGGACTGGAAGGAGGTCTACGAGGACTTCCCGGTCCCGGCGCTGGAGCGCCAGGCCAGCCGCTGCATGAGCTGCGGCATCCCGTTCTGCCACCAGGGCTGCCCGCTGGGCAACCTGATCCCGGAGTGGAACGACCTGGTCCACCGCCACGACTGGCGCGAGGCCATCGAGCGGCTGCACGCCACGAACAACTTCCCGGAGTTCACCGGGACGCTGTGCCCCGCCCCGTGCGAGGCGGCGTGCGTGCTGGGCATCAACTCCGACGCGGTGACGATCAAGCAGATCGAGATCGAGATCATCGACCGGGCGTGGGCGGAGGGCTGGGTCCCGCCGCAGCTCCCCGCCACCAGGACCGGCAAGAAGGTCGCCGTCGTCGGGTCCGGCCCGGCCGGGCTGGCCGCCGCCCAGCAGCTCACCCGGGTCGGGCACGACGTCGTCGTGTTCGAGCGGGCCGACCGCATCGGCGGGCTGCTGCGCTACGGCATCCCCGAGTTCAAGATGGAGAAGGCCCGCCTCGACCGCAGGCTGGAGCAGATGCGGGCGGAGGGCACCGAGTTCCGGCCCGGGGTCGACGTCGGCAACGACGTCACCGCCGAGCAGCTGCGCGCCGAGTTCGACGCGGTCGTGCTGGCCGGCGGGGCGACGGCCTGGCGCGACCTGCCCGTCCCCGGCCGCGAGACCGAGGGCGTGTACCAGGCGATGGAGTTCCTGCCGTGGGCCAACCACGTGCAGGAGGGCGACCTGGACGCACCCCCGGTCAGCGCCGAGGGCAAGCACGTGGTGATCATCGGCGGCGGCGACACCGGCGCCGACTGCCTGGGTACCTCCCACCGCCAGGGTGCGGCCTCGGTGACCCAGCTGGAGATCATGCCCACGCCCCCGGAGAAGCGCACCGAGGGCATGCCCTGGCCGACGTACCCGATGGTCTACCGGGTGTCCTCGGCGCACGAGGAGGGCGGCGAGCGGCTCTACTCGGTCAACACCACCGAGTTCGTCTCCGACTCCGAGGGCAAGCTCAGCGCGCTGCGCATCGTCGAGGTGCAGCGCGACGAGAACGGCCGGTTCGTCGCGATCGAGGGCACCGAGAAGGAGCTGCCCGCCCAGCTGGTGCTGCTGGCCATGGGCTTCGTCGGCCCGGAGAAGGGCGCGCTGCTCTCGGACCTCGGCGTCGACCTCGACGAGCGCGGCAACGTCGCCCGCGACCGCGCCTACATGACCAACGTGGACGGCGTGTTCTCGGCGGGCGACATGGGCCGCGGGCAGTCGCTGATCGTCTGGGCGATCGCCGAGGGCCGGGCCGCCGCGGCCGGCGTCGACGAGTTCCTGACCGGCCGCAAGGTCCTCCCGCGCCCCATCGAGCCCACCGACCGCCCCCTGACCTGACCCCGTCAGATGTGCACCAGGCACCTTGCCGTCGCTGCTGAGGTGCCTGGTGCACATCTCGCGCGAGTTGTGCCCGCGCGTTCGGCACGCTGACCCGCGTGCAGGAGGTACCGGGCTGGCCGGAGGCGTTCCGCGGGTCGGCGGCGGTCGCGGCGGGGCTGGTGACCGCCGCGTCCTGCAGGGCCCGCGGTTCCGCCGGCTGTACCCCGACACGTACGTGCCGCGGCAGGCGCGTCCCGACCTCGCCCTGAGGTCGCGGGCCGCCTTCTGCTACGTCGAGGGGCGCGGGGCGCTGTCGGGCTACTCCGCGGCGGAGTTGCTCGGCGCGTCGTGCGGTCCACCGCAGGCGCCGGCCGCGGTCGTCGTCCGGGGTGGACGGCAACGCGCCCACCCGGGGCCGGCCGTGCCGCACCGGGCCGTCGAGCCGGGCGAACTCGTCCGGGTGGACGGCGTCCTGGTGACCTCGCCGCTGCGCACGGCCTTCGGCCTTCGACCTCGCTCGGCGGCGATCCGGTCGAGCGGGTCGTCGCGCTCGACGCGCTGGCCAACGCCCACGACTTCGCCCCCGACCTGCTCCTCAACTTCGGCGCCCGGTGCCGCGGCACCCGCGGCGACCAGGGCCTGGCCGAGGTGCTGACGCTCGCCGACCGCCGTGCGGCCTCCCGATGGAGACCCGCCTGCGACTGGTGCTGGTGCTCGGCGACCCGCCCCGCCCGCAGGCGCAGTGGCCGGTGTGGCTCGACCTGGCGTACCCGGACGAGCGGATCGGCGTGGAGCACGACGGCGCCGCGCACCTCCGGCCGGACGCGGTGCTGCGTGACATCGGCCGGCACACCGCCCCGCTCGACCAGGGCTGGCACGTCTTCCGCTACACCAGGGACGACGTCCGCCACCGGCCCGACCTGGTCGTGGCCCAGGTAGGCCGGGCCCTCGCCCGCGCGAGATGCACCTGACGCACCTCTTCGTACGGCCCCCGGTGCCTGACGCACATCTCGCGCGTCGCGCCCCACCTGAGCACCCGCTCGGGTGCGACGGACCTCACTCGTCGGGCGGCGAACCGTGCAGCCTCCAGTGCAGGTCGCCCCCGCCGTCGGCCTCGATGTCGTAGGTGATGAAGCCGTCGGCGGTGATGGGGCCGCCGCCGACGGGCACGCCCTCCACCGAGCACTGCAGCGAGCCGTTCGGGGTGGCGTTGACCTCGCGGGTCTTCTCGCAGGTGTTGGCCGCGACCTGGATATCGCTGCCCTGCTCGATCCGCACCGTCACCGCGAGGCGGTCGAACTTGCGGCTGCCGTCGCCGCCGTCGGTGTAGAAGCCGGTGACCGTGGCGCGGTACTCGCCGGTCGGTGCCTGCTCGATGCACACCGCCACGTTGTTCAGATCGGTGTTGAAGAACGGCGTGTCGATCTCCCGGCCCCCGTTGTCGCGGCAGCCCGCCGGCGCCGCGGCGGCCGCCACCGCGGGAGCCGGCGCGGCGGCGGTCGGCGCCGCGGTGACCATCGTCGCGAGCACGGCGCCCGTCCCCAGCAGCAGCTCCGTCGTTCGTCCCACATTCCCTCCTCCGGTCTGCGTTGCGCGCGGCGGACGCCGGCGCTCAGTACCGGACGGAGCCGGGCCGGTCATCGGTTGGGCGGCTGTCGAGTCGGATCGCCCCGCCCGGTCTACGTCCGCGTCAGATCGAGGCGGTACGCCAGCGCGCGCAACGGCGGATGGACCGCCAGCCCGTAGTGCGCGGCGGAGTCGGTGTCGCGCTCGGGGGTCCGCCGGTACCCCAGCCCCTCGTAGAGCCGGATCGCCCGGGTCATGAACGGTGCGGTGTGCAGGTGCAGGCCGGTGGCCCCGGCGGCACGGGCGCGGTGGGCGCAGTCCGCCATGAGCGCCCTGGCGATGCCGCCGCCCGCCCGACCGGGGTGCACGGCCACTCCGCGGACGTACGCCGCACCGGCCGGCAGGTCGACGTCCGCGCCGCGCAGGTGCAGGCGGGCCGTGCCGACGACCTCGCCGTCCTCGACCGCGACCAGCACCGTGGCGCCCTCGGCGGCGAAGTCGAGTACGTCGGCGAGGTAGGTGGGGAACACCTCGGCCGCGACCACGGGCGCGTAGCCGGCGTAGGCCGCCCGCAGCAACCGCTCGATCTCGGGGTGCTGCGCGGCGTCGGCTTCGCGGACCGTCGGCGCCGACGCCGGCGACCTGCCATAATCGACAGGCTTCCTGTCCATGTCGCCGACGGTAGACAAGGTGCCTGTCCATGTCAACGCGGATCCCGACCAGCCGCGGTCAGCAGCGCCCGGTCACGCTCGCGGTGCTGATGCGCGAGGCCTTCGTGGCGCTGAACGGCATCGTCATGGCCCGGTTGGCCGAGCGCGGGCACTCCGCGGTGCGCTCGGCGCACAGCGCTGTCTTCCAGTACCTGGACGACACCGGGACCACGGTCAGCTTGCTCGCCGAACGCGCGCAGATGACCAAGCAGGCGATGGCCGAGCTCGTGCGCCACCTCGAAGGGCACGGCTACCTCGTCCGGGTGCCCGACCCCGCGGACCGCAGGGCCAAGCTCGTGGTGCCCACCGACCGCGGGCACGAGGTGCTCGCGATCGCCGGGGAACTGGTGCCCGAGATCGACGAGTGGGCCGGGCGCGTCCTGGGCCCCGACCGGGTGCGCGACCTCAAGGCCGACCTCGACGCGATCCGGCACGCCGCCACCGGAGGTCGTGAGCGGGTGTCACGGCCGGAGCCGTGACACCCCTACCCGGTGTCGTCCTCCCCGTTCACAGCTCGCCTCCCGAAATGTGTGTCCGCGACACACAGTCGGGACGGCCCCGCTCGCCTACCGTCACCGCATGAGCACCCTGGACGGCAGGACGGCCCTGGTCACCGGGGCGGCCTCGGGGATCGGCGCGGCGATCACCCGCCGCCTCGTCGCCGACGGCGCGAAGGTGCACGCCGTCGACCGCGACGAGGCCGGGCTGCGCGAGCTGGCCGACGCCCTGCCCGGGGTCGACCCGGTGGTCTGCGACCTGTCCGACCTCGCCGCCGTCGACCGGCTGCCCGCCGAGGTCGACGTGCTGGTGAACAACGCCGGCACCCAGCACGTCGCGGCGGTCCACGAGTTCGACCCCGAGCGCTTCTCGCTGATCCTGCGGGTGATGCTGGAGGCCCCGTTCCGGCTGGCCAGACGGGCGCTGCCGCACATGTACGCCCGCGGCTGGGGCCGGGTCGTCAACGTCTCCAGCGCGCACGGCCTGCGCGCCAGCCCGTTCAAGGCCGCCTACGTCAGCGCCAAGCACGGCCTGGAGGGGCTGTCCAAGGTGATCGCACTGGAGGGCGCCGAGCACGGCGTCACCTGCAACTGCCTCAACCCCGGCTACGTGCGCACGCCGCTGGTGGAGGGCCAGATCGCCGACCAGGCCCGCACCCGCGGCATCGACCCCGACCAGGTCGTCGCGCAGGTGATGCTGGCCCCGGCCGCGGTGAAGCGCCTGGTCGAGCCGGACGAGGTCGCCGAGCTCGCCGCGCTGCTCTACGGCCCGGCCTCGGCCTCGATCACCGGCGCGTCGCTGCCCGTCGACGGCGGCTGGACCGCCCGCTGAACTCCGCACCGTCCCCGATCCCTACCCGCATCTCGACGAGGAGAGCACCACGATGACGTCCGAACGACCGACCGAGCACCCGCCCCGATCGAGCATCGTGAAGGTGGTGGCGTCGAGCATGGTCGGCACCACCGTCGAGTGGTACGACTTCTTCCTCTACGGCGTGGCCGCGGCCGCGGTGTTCCCCGCCGTGTTCTTCCCGAGCGACGACCCGACCGTCGGCACCCTGCTCGCGCTGGGCACGTTCGCGATCGGGTTCGTCGCCCGGCCGATCGGCGGGCTGGTGTTCGGCCACTTCGGCGACCGGATCGGCCGCAAGAAGCTGCTGGTCCTGAGCCTGCTGATGATGGGGGTGGCGACCTTCGCGATCGGGCTGCTGCCCGGCTACGCCAGCATCGGCGTCGCCGCGCCCGCGCTGCTGGTCCTGCTGCGGCTGGTCCAGGGCTTCGCGCTGGGCGGTGAGTGGGGCGGCGCGGTGCTGCTGGTCTCCGAGCACGGCGACCCGGCCCGGCGCGGCTACTGGGCGAGCTGGCCGCAGGCCGGCGTCCCGGTCGGGCAGTTGCTGGCCAACGGCCTGCTCGCGCTGCTGGCGGTGTTCCAGCCCGAGGAGGACTTCCTGTCCTGGGGCTGGCGGGTGCCGTTCCTGCTCTCGGCGGTCCTGGTGCTGGTCGGGCTCTACATCCGGCTCGCGGTCGAGGAGTCGCCGGTGTTCAAGGCCGCCCAGCAGAAGGCCGAGGCGGCGGCCGCGGCGGGTGAGAAGGAGAGCATGCCGATCGTGCAGGTGCTGCGGCAGTACCCGCGGGAGGTGCTGACCGCCATGGGCGCCCGCTTCGCCGAGAACGTCTCGTACTACATCTTCACCATCGTCGTGGTCACCTACGTGAACACCCGCTTCGACGTGCCCAGCTCGTTCGTGCTGAACGCGGTGCTGATCGGCGCAGCGGTGCACTTCGTGTCCATCCCGCTGTGGGGTGCGCTGTCCGACCGGATGGGGCGAAGGCCGGTCTACCTGATCGGCGCGGTCGGGGTCGGGGTGTGGGCGTTCGTGTTCTTCGCCCTGATCGACACGCAGAGCTTCGCGCTCACCGCGCTGGCCGTGTCGGTCGGCCTGGTGCTGCACGGGGCCATGTACGGCCCGCAGGCGGCGTTCCTGTCCGAGCTGTTCGGCACGAAGGTGCGCTACTCCGGGGTCTCGATCGGCTACCAGCTCGCGTCGATCGTGGCCGGCGGGCTGGCCCCGCTGATCGCCGTCGCGCTGCTGGCCCGCTTCGACAGCGGCTACGCGATCGCCGTCTACGTCGCCGCCTGCTCGGTGATCTCGATCGTCGCCGTGGCCACCTACGCCGAGACCCGCCACCGCGACCTCGCCGAGGACCCCGCCGTCTCCCAGCCCACCCGCCCCTGACCCGTCGAGAACGAAGCTGTTGTCGGGTGGACCGGTCCAAGACGACGACAGGTTCGTTCTGGACGGGGACGGGGCAGGATCAGGGGGTGCCGCAGATCGCGCTCGAGCTGCTCCGCCTGCTGGCCCAGGACGCCCCGGCGGAGCAGCTCGACGCGTCCGCCCGCGAGCTCGCCGCCGACGACCCGGCGACGGCGGCGGCGGCGCGCGAGCTGGCCATGCGCGTGCGGGCGGGCGTCGACGCGTCGCGGCGGCGGGAGGCCGAGCTGTCGGCGCTGGTGGAGACGGCCAGGGAGCTGGCGTCGCGGTCGGACCCCGGCGCCGTGCTGGAGGCCATCGTGCAGCGCGCCCGGGCGCTCGTCGGCGCCGACGTCTCCTACCTGGCCCTGCACGACCCCGACCGCGGCGACACCTACATGCGCGCCACCGCGGGCTCGGTCTCGGCCCGGTTCCAGGCGCTGCGGCTGCCGCTGGGCGCCGGCCTCGGTGGGCTGGTCGCGCAGACCGAGCGGCCGTACTGGACGCCCGACTACCCCACCGACGACCGCTACCGGCACACCACCGAGATCGACGCGGCGGTCGCCGAGGAGGGCCTGATCGCCATCTGCGGCGTGCCGCTGCTGGTCGACGGCGCGTTCGTCGGGGTGCTGTTCGCGGCCAACCGCTCCTACCGCCCGTTCCGCCGCGACGAGGTGGCGCTGCTCGGCTCGCTCGGCGCGCTGGCCGCCGTCTCGCTGGTGCAGTCACGGCGCGCGGCGGAGGCCGCGGCCGCGCTCGACGCACTGTCCGCGGCGCACGGGGGCATCGAGCAGGCCGCCGCCGCGCACGACCGGTTCACCGCGCTGGTGCTGGCCGGCGGCGACGTGGCCGACATCGCGGCGGCGCTGGGCGAGGTGCTGGGCTGCTGGGTGGTGGTGCTCGACGACGAGGGGGTCCGGCTGGCCGGGCACGGCGCCGCGCCCGCCCCCGGCGAGGGGGTCGACCCGCTGGCGGAGGCCCCCGCCGTGCGGGAGTCGGAGGGCACCGGCCGCCTGGCCGCGGCGGACGGGCTGTGGGCGGTGTCGGTGACCGCGGCCGGGCAGCGGCTGGGCACCGTCGCGCTCGGCGGGCGGGACGCGCTGGACGCCGGGCAGGGCCGCACGGTCGAGCGGGCGGCGATGGTGACCGCGCTGCTGCTGAACCTGCGGATGCGCGCCGCAGAGGCCGAACGGCGCACCCGCACGGAACTGCTGGGCGACCTGGTGGCCAGGCCCGCGGGCGCGACGGCCGACCGCGACCTCGTCCAGCGCGGCAAGCTGGTCGGGGCGCGGCTCACCGCGCCGCACGTGGTCGCCGTCGTGCACTGCGCCCCCGAGCGCAGGCGCGCCGTGGCGTTCGCGGCCGCGAGCGGCGCGGCGCTGGCCGCCGAGCAGGGTGACGCGGTGGTCGTGCTGGTCCCCGGCGAGGACGCCTCGGCGGTCGCGGACGACCTGGCGCGCAGGCTCGGTGGCGTCGAGCCGGCGACGGTGGGCGCGGCGGGCCCGGTCGTGCCGGCCCGCGGGCTCGCCGGGGCGCACGCCGAGGCGCGCCGCACCGCGGACGCGCTGCTCGCGCTCGGCCTGCCCGGCCGCGGTGCCGCCGCGGCCGACCTCGGGTTCGCCGGGCTGGTCATCGGCGGCGAGCGCGCCGACGTGGACGGCTACCTGGACCGGGTGCTCGGCCCGCTGGCCGACTACGACGACCGGCGCGGCAGCGACCTCGTCGGCACCCTCGCGGCCTGGTTCGCCACCGGGGGCGGCCACCGGGCGGCGGCCGCGGAACTGCACGTGCACCCGAACACGGTGGCGCAGCGGCTGGGGCGCATCGGGGCGCTGTTGGGGCCGGATTGGCAGGAACCCGAGCGCGCGTTGGAGCTGCAACTCGCGCTGCGGTTGCGTCGATTGCGCGTGAACGGCTGACCGTCCGGCCCGAATCTGATACGAAGAAAGGCTCCGACATTCACAAGAATGCCGGAGCCTTTCGCGCAGTATCGATTCTACCGGAGGAATCGCGAATTGTCCACTCCGCTTCTCGACCTGGAGAGCGACCGCCGCGACGTCGCCCGCTTCTACCGCGAACTGGACTCCCAGCGCGCGGCCGTGCAGGCGGAGCTGACCGACCGCCTGCGCGGCGGCACCGGCAGCTCCCCCGGTGAGCGCGCCACCCACGAGACCGCCGTGCGCAGCCTGCGCACCCGGATCACCCGGCTCGGCGCCGGGCGCGACGGGCTGTGCCTGGGCTGGATCGAGGACACCGCGGGCGAGCGCACCCACATCGGTCGGATCGGGCTGCTGGACGCGGAGTTCGAACCGCTGGTGGTCGACTGGCGGGCGCCGGCGGCCCGGCCGTTCTACACCGCGACCCCGGCCCACCCGGAGGGCCTGGCCCACCGCAGGCACCTGCGCACCCGCGGCCGGGAGGTGCTCGACGCCTACGACGACCTCGCCGGCGGCCGGGGCGCCGACCTGGCGCTGCTCGACGCCGTCGACGCGCCGCGCACCGGCGCCATGCGCGACATCGTGGCCACCATCCAGCGCGAGCAGGACGAGATCATCCGGCTCGAGGTCCCGGGCACCCTGGTCGTGGAGGGCGGCCCGGGCACCGGGAAGACGGCGGTCGCGCTGCACCGCGTCGCCTACCTGCTCTACACGCGGCCGGTGCTGGCCCGCCGCGGTGTGTTGGTGGTCGGCCCGCACCCGCGCCTGCTCGACCACATCGACCAGGTGCTGCCCGCGCTCGGCGAGTCCGACGTCGTGTTCGCCACCGTCGGCACGCTGCTGCCGGGGCTGTCCACCACCGCGCAGGACCCGCCGCGGACGGCCCGGGTGAAGGGCTCCGCGGCGATGGTCGACGTGCTCGCGGCCGCCGTCGCCGACCGCCAGGAGCTGCCGGACGAGCCCATGCCGGTCGAGCTGGAGGACGTGACCGTCGAGCTCGACCGCGGCATCGCCGAGCGGGCCCGCGCGCGGGCCCGGGCCACCGGCGCACTGCACAACGAGGCCCGGCCGGTGTTCCGGGCCGCGGTCCTCGACGCGCTCGCCGAGCAGGCCGTCGACCGGATCGGCACCGGCTGGCTGGCCCCGCGGGAGTCCCCCGAGCTGGCCGCCGACCTGCGGGCCGACGCGCGCGCCGAGCTGCGGGCCACCCCGGCCCTGCACGCCGCCGTCGACGCGCTGTGGCCTGCCCTCACCCCGGCCCGGCTGCTGGCCGAGCTGTGGGCGTCGCCGGAGCGCATCGCGGTCGCGGCGGCCGCGCTGCCCGAGGCCGACCGGGCGGCGCTGCACCGGCCCGACGGCGCCGCCTGGACCGCCTCGGACGTGCCGCTGCTGGACGAGGCGTTCGAGCTGCTCGGCCGCGAACCGGACCGGCGCCCGGCCGACCGCGAGCGGGCCCGCGCCGCCGAGGTCCAGGCGTTCGCCGAGGGCGTCCGGACCATGCTGGACGACGACGGCTGGGCCGACGAGGACGAGATCCTGGCCGCCGACCTCGTCGCGGCCGACGTGCTGGCCGACCGGCAGCGCGAGCTGGACGTCCGCAGCACCGCCGAGCGCGCCGCGGCCGACCGGGAGTGGGTCTACGGGCACGTGGTGGTCGACGAGGCGCAGGAGCTGTCCGAGATGGACTGGCGGACGCTGGCCCGTCGCTGCCCGACCCGGTCGTTCACGATCGTCGGCGACCTGGCCCAGCGCCGGGCCGCGGGCGGGGTCCGGGCGTGGGAGCAGGTGGCCGCGGGCGCCGTGCCCGGCCGGTGGGCGCTGCGCCGGCTCACCGTGGACTACCGGACGCCGGCCGAGATCGCCGCCGTGGCCGCCGACGTGCTGGCCGAGCACCTGCCCGGGCACAGCGCGCCGCGCCCGGTCCGCGCGACCGGCACGGTGCCGTGGGCCCGTCGGGTGGACCCGGACGAGCTGGAGGGCGCGGTCCGGGCGGCCGTGGCCGACGTCGAGGGGCCCGGCACGACGACCGTCATCACCCCGGTCCCGCTGCCCGAACTCCCGGGGGCGACGGTGCTGGCCCCGCACGAGGCGAAGGGTCTGGAGTTCGACGTGGTCCTGCTCGTCGAGCCCGACGAGATCCTGGCCGCCTCCCCCGCCGACCTCTACGTGGCGCTCACCCGCGCCACCCAGCACCTCGGCGTCCTGCACACCCGCGACCTCCCCACCGCCCTCCGCCGCCTGGCCCCCCGCTGACCCGCTCCCCCTCCGGAGTTCAGGAAAGCCACGATGCCGCCCTCTGCGGGCAGCATCGTGGCTTCCTGAACCAGGGTCAGGAGTCGCGGCGGGTGTCCCGGCCGAGGCCGGGGCGCTCAGGAGCTCTCCAGCTCGTAGGCGTCATCGCCGATCCAGACGCGCAGGCCCTCGGCGTCGTCGGTGAGGTAGCCGTCCTCCTCCTCGCCGAGCTCGCGGGCGGCGTCGAGGGCCCGGTAGCCGTACTCGACGCGGCCGTCGCCGAGGTCGCGCGGGCGGTACTCGGAGGCGAGCCGGGCCGTGCGGCTCTCGGTGGCCAGCCAGCGGGCGTTGTCCTCGCCGACCTCGCCCACCCATCGCTCGTCGCGCACGAGCCGAGTGTGCGGTGGCGGGGCGCCGGGCACCAGTCCTGATCTTTTCCGATCGAACCCGTAACCCGCGCTGCGGTGCGCCGTTGAAGACCGTGACCGGGGCCGGCGGGACTGGGGAGCCCCCGCCGGCGCCGGTTGATCCTCGTGCCGGTCACCGCTCGACCAGGCGGAACACCGGGAAGCCGGGCGCGATCCCGAGCAGCGCCGCGTCCGACGAGTTCTTGTCGACGCCCTCGAAGAAGCGCCCGACCTCCCAGGCCCACTTGCGCAGGTACTCCCGCAGGATCGCCGGCTTGGCCGCGTCGGGCAGCTCCTCGACGGCGATGGCCTCGACCGTGCGGCCCAGCCGCAGCTCGCCGCCCCCGGCGGCGCGCATGTTGCGCACCCACTGGGTGTGGCCGCGCGGGGCGACCAGGTAGCGCTCGCCGTCGATGACGAGCAGGTTGACCGGGACGGTCCGCCACTGCCCGCTGGAGCGGCCGCGGACGGCGAGCACGCGCGAGCCCATCACGCTGACGCCGCGGCGGGTCAGCCACTGGACGACCGAGTTGAAGACACGGTCGGCGCGGCCGGGGCGGAGGTTGCGCTGGGTGTCGGTCATGGTGTTCCTCCTCGGTTCGAGAGCGGTGCTCTCTGTTAGGAACAGTGAACCGCACGTCGTGCTCCACGTCAAGAGCACTGCTCTCGTAACCGTCGCTACGGATCCCCCAGCCCCGCCCGGTAGCCCGCGATGACCAGCTGCGCCCGGTCGCGGGCGCCGAGCTTGCTCATCAGCCGGCCGATGTGGGTCTTCACCGTGCCCCGGCTCAGCCGCAGGCGCTGCTGGATCTCGGCGTTGGACAGCCCTTCGGTGATCAGCACGAGCACGTCCCGCTCGCGCGGGGTCACGCCGGCCAGCGCGGCCCGGTCCGCACCGCGGGTGAACCGGGCGATCAGCCGCCGGGTCACGGTGGGCGCCAGCAGCGCCTCGCCCGCCGCCACCACGCGGACGGCATCGAGCAGCCGGGCCGGGGGCGCGTCCTTGAGCAGGAAGCCGGCCGCCCCGGCGCGCAGCGCGGCGTGCACGTGCTCGTCCAGGTCGAACGTGGTCAGCACGAGCACCCGCGCGGCCGCGCCGGAGCCCACGATCCGCCGCGTCGCCTCGACGCCGTCCAGCCGCGGCATCCGCACGTCCATCAGCACGACGTCCGGCGCGAGCGCCGCGACCAGCTCGACGGCCTCCCGCCCGTCGCCCGCCTCCCCCACCACCGCCATGCCGGGGGTGGCCTCCAGCAGCAGCCGCAGCGTCGCGCGCAGGGCGGGGTCGTCGTCGGCCAGCAGCACCCGCACCCGCTCAGCCACGGCCCGCTCCGGTGAACGGCAACCGGGCCCGGACACCGAACCCGCCGCCCGGCTCCGGGCCCGCGGTGAGCGTGCCGCCGTGCCGGGCCGCGCGCTCGCGCATGCCGAGCAGGCCGTGCCCCTCGGCCGGCCGTTCGCCGGGCCGCGGGCCGTCGTCGACGATCGTGAGGGTGAGCCCGTCCGGGTCGGCGTCGAGCTCGAGCCGGCAGCGGGTCGGCCCGGCGTGGCGGCGCACGTTGGTCAACGCCTCCCGCACGATCCGCAGCGCCGACGTCCGCACGTCGGCGGGCACACCGTCCAGCTCGGTCGACCCGACCTCCACGACGACCCCGGCGGCGCGGGCCTGCTCGACGAGGTGGGCGAGCGGATCGGGCGCGGACGGGCCGTCGCGCAGGGCGCCGAGCACCGCGCGGACCTCCGCCAGCGACTCCCGCCCGGTCCGCTCGATCTCCTCCAGCGCGACCCGGCCCTGCTCGGGGTGGCTGTCGGCGAGGTGGCGGGCCACCGCGGCGCGCATGGTGATCAGGCCGAGGCTGTGCCCGACGGCGTCGTGCACGTCGCGAGCGATGCGCAGCCGCTCCTCGGCCACCGCCTGGCGGGCCCGCAGCGCGGCCAGCTCCGCGCGGGCCGCCCGGCGGGCCCGCAGCGCCCGACCCAGCGCCCATGCCCCGGTGATCACCACGACGGCGTAGGCCGCCGCCGAGCCGGGCGTGGTCGCGAAGGACTCCCACCCGGCCGGGACGGCGACCCGGCGCAGCCCGGGCACCGCGGCGCCGACCAGGCCCGCACCGGGCACCGCCACCAGCGCCGCCACCACGGCGACCGACGCGGCGCGGCGCCCGGCGCTCAGCGCGATCGGGTACAGGGCGAACCCGACCGCCGGCACCGCGGCGTCCTCCGCGGCGCCGGTGCCGACGGCGACCGCGGCCACCACCGCGACGACCGCGAAGACGGCGGCCGGCCGGAGCCTGCGCACGGTCAGCGGTGCGGCCAGCGCGGCGGCGACCAGCCAGTTCCACGGCTCGGGCACGGGGGTGCGGAACGCGGCGAACAGCCCGAGCGCGAGCGCGGCCGCCGCGTCCGCCGCCAGCAGCGGGCCCGACCGCCCGTCCCAGGTGGAGCGCACCGCCCGACGGTAACGGGGAACCGCGCGTCCGGGATCGGACCGCGGTCCGATGCGCCGGCGCCCTCCGCGCCCGGACACTGCGCCACGTGCTCGTCCACCTGCTTCTCGCCGCCGCCCTGGCCACCGTCCCCACCGCCGCACCGACGGCCCCGGTCGACGGGGTCGCCGTGGCGGCGCTGGTCGAGCGCTACCTGGACGAGACCGGGCTACCGGGTGTCGCCGTCGCCGTCACCCGCGGCCGCCACGTCGTGCACGCGGGCGGGCACGGCCGCACCGCTACCGGCGAGCCGGTCACCGAGCGCACCGCCATGCCGATCGCCTCGCTGAGCAAGTCGGTCACCGCGCTGGCCGTGCTGCAGCTCGTGGAGGACGGCGCCGTCGCGCTCGACGACCCGGTGCGCGAGCACCTGCCGGAGTTCGCCCCGGACGACCCGCGGGCCGACGCCGTCACCGTGCGGCAGCTGCTCGACCAGACCTCCGGACTGTCCGACCGCGCGTTCCCGTCGGCGAGCCGGGAGCAACCCGGCACCCTGCGCGAGTCGGTGGCGCAGCTGCGCACCGCCGGACTGGTGGCCGAGCCCGGCACGCACTGGGAGTACCACAACCCGAACTACCAGGTCGCCGCCCGGCTGGTGGAGGTGGTCAGCGGCCGACCGTTCGCCACCCACCTGCGTGAGCAGATCTTCGCGCCGCTCGGCATGCGCGACAGTCGCGGCATCGACACCGACCGCGACCTGCCGCCCGGCCCCACCGGGCACGTCCGGGTGCTCGGTGCGGCGGTCCCGGTCCGCGAGCCGGCCGCGTTCGGCGCGGGCTCGGGGGGCGTGCTCAGCTCCGCGCGCGACATGGCCGCCTGGCTCATCGCGCAGACCGACGGCACCGGCCCCGACGGGCGGTCGGTCGCGACCCCCGCGACGGTCGCGACGCTGCACACCCCGTCCTCGCCCGCGTCCAGGTCGTACGCGCTGGGCTGGTCGGTCGGCACCACCGCCGCCGGGGCGCCGGTCGTCGAGCACGGCGGCGACCTGTTCACCTGCACCGCCCACCAGGCGCTGCTGCCCGCCTCCGGGTACGGGATCGCGGTGCTGGCCAACACCGGGCCGGTGGACGGCGACGCCGGCGCGCTCGCCGAGCAGCTCGTCGCGCTGGTGGAAGGCACCGCGCCGCCGCCGGCCGGGTCGTCGCGCGCGGTCGTCGACGCCGCGCTGCTCGCGTTGGCGGCCGGTACGGCGTGGCTGGCCGTGCGCGGGGTGCGGCGCGCGGACCGGTGGGCGGCCCGCCGGCGCTCGGTGGCGACGGCGCTGCTGCGCACGCTGCCGCTGCTCGCCCCGACCGCGCTGCTGCTGGGCGTGCACCGGGTGTTCGGAGTGCTCTACCGCGGCCGCGACCTGGCCTGGGTGCAGGTGCTGTACCTGTACCCGCTGCTGGTCCTGCTGCTCGTGGTCGCGGCGGGCGGCGGGGCCGGGGTCGCCGTGGCGCGGGTGGCTCAGGCCGCGCGGGGCAGTTCGACGTCCGGCTCCGGGGAGACGGAGATCGGGAGCGGCATCGCGACCGCGCGGCGCGCCGCCCGACGGGCCCGGATGCGCTGACCGATCGCGAACGCGCCCGCGGTGACCGCCGCCATGATCACGCCGGCGATGAGGCACGGCAACGGCCGGCCGCCGGTGACCGGGCCGAGCGCCAGCCCGACCAGCAGCATGTAGCAGCTCCACACCACCGAGCTGGCCAGCGTCCAGGGCAGGAACCGGCGCAGCGGCAGCCCGAACCGGCCGGCCGCGGCCGTGCTGACCAGGCGTCCGCCCGGCACCAGGCGGGCGCCGACCAGCGCGACCCCGGGCTGGGCCAGCAGCCGGGCGCGCACCCAGCCGGAGATGCCGGTGCGCGCGTCGGTCAGCGCGACGATCCGCTGCGACGAGCGCCCGAGGCCGAAGACCAGCAGGTCGCCGATCATCGAGCCGACCACGGCCACCAGGAACAGGGCGAGCACCGCGACCGCGTCGTGGCTGCCGAAGGCCAGCGCACTGGCCGACATCAGGATGGTCTCGCTGGGCAGCACCGGGAACGGGCCGTCCACCGCGATCATCACGGCCAGCAGGGGCAGGAGCCACACGCTGTGCAGCAAGGCACCGAAGCCCGTCAGCACATCGAGCACGCTCAGTCCTCCCGGTCGGGGATGCACCCCCGGCGCGGGAGCCCGTCCCAGCGTGACAGACGCCGCCGCGGTTGATCGGTAGGGGTGGCCCCCCGGTCCCGGTGAGGCTGCCCCACCGGCGTGGTTCGTGGCCGGTCACGGCCGGAACGTGCCCTCGACGCGCACCGCCACCTCCAGGACCAGCGGCTCCGTCCGCCCGTCCAGCGTCGGGACGACCTCGTCCAGCGCCGCGGCCAGCTCGTCGCCGGTCCGCACCCGTCGCGCCGGGCAGCCCAGGGCCAGGGCCAGGCCCGCCACGCTCACCTCGGGGAACGCCGGCCACGGCGGCTCGTCCGCGCCGTGCTGCTCGGCCAGCCGGTCCATGACGGCGTACCGGCCGTTGGCCAGCACCACGAACAGCACGCCGCAGCCGTAGTGCGCCGCGCTCCACAGCGCCTGGATCGCGTGGAGCGACGACCCGTCGCCGACCACGGCGACCACGGGCCGGCGGGGCTGCGCCATCCGCACGCCGATCGCCGCGGGCAGCGCGAACCCGAGCCCGCCATCGTCGCCGACAGGAACCCAGCGAGGCCCGGGCCGGGACCAGTCGGTGCAGGTCGCGGCGGCTCGACGGGGTCTCCTCGACGACCACGGTGTCCGGGGTGATCCGCGCCGCGAGCGCGGAGAGCACCTGCGCGGCGCGCAGCGGCTCCGGCCCCGACGGCAGCGCCACCGGCTCCGCGGCAGCCCGCCGGAAGCCGCCCGACCGGGCCGGGACGGCCTCGGCCGGCGCCCGGCACACCGGTCCCGGCGGCGCGAGCATGGCCAGGTCGACGGGGCTGTGGTGGGCGTCGTCGGGGTCGTCGGTGACCAGCGCGATCGTCGTCCCCCTGGCGACCAGCGGCCCCGCCTCGAACGGGTACTGGCGGAACACCGGCGCCCCGACGACCAGCAGCACGTCGTGCCCGGCGACGGCGTCGCGCAGCCGGGCGCGCCCGGCCGGCAGGTGCCCGGCGAACTGCGGGTGGTCCTGCGGGAAGCCGGCCCGGGCGGAGAAGACCTCCTGCCACACCGGGCAGCCCAGCCTTTCGGCCAGGGCGACCAGCGCGGCCCAGGTGTCGTCGCGGTCGGCGTCGGCGCCCACGACGATCGCCGGGTAGAGGTGGCTGACGAACGCGTAGACGAGGACCTGCGAGCTGAACACGAACACGCCGGCCAGCAGCACCAGGACGTACACGCCGATCCCCGGCAGCCGCACGCTGACCAGCGCCGGCGGCGCGTGCGCCAGCAGGACCTTGCCCGGTCCGCTGGCGTGCAGCGGCAACAGCCGCCCCACCCGCGAGCGCACCCGCACCTCCGCCCGCCCCGCACCGCCCCGTCGAGAACGAACTTGTCGCCGTTTTGACCGGTCCAAAACGACAACAGGTTCGTTCTCGACGGGGTGGAGGGCGGGTCAGGGGGCGCGGAAGGCGTCGACGTTGTCCCGCGCCCACTGGGCGAACGTCGTGGCGGGACGGCCGAGGATCCGCTCGACGGAGGGGTCCGCCTGCTGCGGGTGCTCGACGAGCAGGGCCATCCCCTCCACGTACCACCGCGCCACCTCCTCGCCCATACCGCGCGCGGCCTTGCGGGCGATGGCCTCCTCGTGGGTGAGCTCGACGTAGGGCACCTCGCGCCCGAGCGCGGCGCCGATGGTCGCCACCATCTCCGCGCGGGTCAGCGACTGCGGGCCGGTCAGCGGGTAGCGCCTGCCCGCGTGGTCGTCCCGCAGCAGGGTGGCGGCCGCGACCGCGGCGATGTCGCGCATGTCGATCGGGGCGTTGGCCGAGGTCGGGTGCGCGTCGCGGACGGCGCCCTCGGTGCGGATCTCGTCGGCCCAGTCCAGGGCGTTGGACATGAACTCGCCGGGTTCGAGGTGGGTCCAGGCCACCCCGGAGGCCTCTACGTCGCCCTCGATGGCGTGCCAGGAGCCGCCCTCCCCGCCGGCCAGGTCGACGATCCGGCGCACGCCGGCCGCGGCGGCCAGCGCGGCGACCTCCCGCGCGGTCGACGGGCTCGGCGCCAGGTACATCCGGTCGACGCCCTCCAGGGCGGGGCGCACCGTCTCCGGCCGCCCGACCTGGCCGACGACGACGTCCACACCGGACGGCAGGGCGGCCCGTCGCGGCGAGACCGTCAGCGCCCGGACGTCGGTCTCCCCGGCCGCGAGCAGTGCGTCGACCAGCATCCGGCCGACGTTGGCGGTCGCGCCCGTCACCAGGATCGTCATGGCTCCCCCTTTTGTCGTGCGTGGTACGGAAAACTATAGGCGTATGGTCTACGGGATTTGCGAGGAGGACCGTGCCCACGGACAAGCCTGGCGACCCCGACCGCGTGCTCGCCCTGCTGTGGCGCCGCCACCGCCCGCTCCCCGACCGCCCCACCGGCCCCGGCCGCCCACCCCGGCTCTCGGTCGACGAGCTGGTGCGGGCCGCGGTCGAGCTGGCCGACGCCGACGGGCTGGCGAAGCTGACGATGGGCCGGGTCGCGACCGCGCTCGGCGTCGGCACCATGACGCTCTACAGCTATGTGCGCGCGAAGGCCGAGCTCGTCGAGCTGATGGTCGACGAGGTCCTCACCGACCGCGCCCTCCCCGGCCCCGGCGAGCCGCGCCCCGGCCCGTGGCGCGAGCAGGTCGACCTCTACGCCGAGCGCACCCTGGCCATGTACCGGCGGCACCCGTGGATGCGCCACGTCTCGGCGGCCCGACCGCCCGCCGGGCCCGGGACGATGGCCGAGCGGGAGTACGTCCTGTCCACCCTGACCGGCCTCGACCTCCCCCCGACGCAGCGCAACCTGGCCGCGCTGGCGATCGCCACGTTCGTCCGGTCGGCGGCGATGGTCGAGGTCGAGGACGAGGAGCTGGAGCGCGCGTCCGGGCAGTCCGGCGACGCGTGGTGGGCCGCGCGCGGCTCGCTCTGGGAGGACTACTTCGACGTCGAGCGCCACCCGTCGATGACCGCGGTGTGGAACGCGGGCGGCTTCGAGCAGAGCACCTGCGAGCAGGCCGCCGGGTCGCGCGCCTACGGCCTCGACCGCCTCCTCGACGGCATCGAGTCGCCGTCGCGGTAGGCGTCGGCGGCGCGTATCCGGGTGGCGTGCGCGCGCTGCAGCGCGACGCCCTCGGTCAGGAAGCGCTCGACGACGGCCAGCTCCGCGGGGGTGTAGTCGTCCAGCGCCCGCCGCCCCTCGGCCGCCACCGGCCCGTACGCGCGCTCGATCTGCGCGGCCGCCCCGGGCGTGAGGGCCAGGACCGTGCGGCGGCGGTCGGCCGGGTCGACCTCGCGGGTCAGGTGGCCTGCGGCGATCAGGCGCTGGACCGCCGTCGTCGTCGCGGCCGGGCTCAGCGCCACGGCCCGGGCCAGCGCCCCGGCCGACAGCTCCCCGGCCAACGCCACCGCCCCGACGATCCGCAGGTCGGTGCGGTTGACCCCGAGCACGTCGGCGACCGCCCCGTCGACCTCGTCGGCGGCGGCCCCGAAGTCGGCCGCGGCCCGGGCGACGCGGTCGTGCAGGTCCGATTGCTTCGACACTCGAAGTAATCTACCGTGGCCACGATCGTTCGACTATCGAAGGGATTTTGATGCCTCCGCCGATCGCCGCCCTGCCCGGCTGGTTGAAGCCGGCCAACCGCGTCGTCCGCGCCCTGCACCGGATCGGCCTCCCGGTCGGCACCATCCGCGTCCTGACCGTCCCCGGCCGCACCACCGGTGCCCCCCGCTCGACGCCCGTCTCCCCGCTGCGCGTCGACGGCCGGGAGTTCGTGATCGCCGCCCTCCCGAACTGCGACTGGGCCCGCAACGCCCGGGCCGCGGGGCGGGGGCAGCTGCGCCGGGGACGGCGGGTGCGGTCCATCGCCCTGACCGAGGTGCGCGACGCCGACCTGCGGCGCGAGGTGATGCGGGCGTTCCCGCGGGAGGTGCCGCACGGGGTGGCGTTCTTCGTGCGGATCGGGCTGGTGGAGGGGGCCGACCCCGACCGGTTCGGGGCGGTCGCGGACCGGGTCGCGGTCTTCGAGATCACCGACGCCCGCTGAGGCTCACCCGGCGTCCTCCTGGTGACCTCGCCGCCGGACCCGGCGGCCCACGAGGGCACCGCGACCTAACCCCTGTCGCTGCGCGCCGCCGACTCCCGCTGCTCCTCCACCTCGTCCAACCGCCCGCGCAGCGCCTCGCGCACCAACCGGTAGGCGTCGGACCCCAGCAGCAGCCGCCGCGGCGGGTCCGCCGCCTCCCCGGCCGCGATCATCGCCACGACCACCTTCGCCTGGTCGCCGGGCATGTCCTCGACCGGCAGCGTTCCCCGGTGCACGGCGGGGCTGTCGACGTAGGGGGCGAGCACGGGCGCCCGGACGCTCGACGCGTAGAACGTCGTCCCGACCATGCCGGGCTCGATCAGCGTGGTGCGGATGCCGAAGGGCTCGACCTCGGGGGCGAATGCCTCGAAGAAGCCCTCGATCCCCCACTTGCCCGCGTGGTAGAGCGCCATGCCGGGGAACGCGATGTGCCCGCCCATGCTGGAGACCTGCAGGATCCGCCCGCCGCCCTGGGCCCGCAGGTGCGGGGTGACGGCGCGGGCCAGCTGCACGGAGGCGGTCAGGTTGGTGGCCAGCACGTCCTCGACCTGGGCGTCGGTGAGCTCCTCGGCGGCGCCGAAGACGCCGTAGCCGGCGTTGGAGACGACGACGTCGATGCGGCCGACCTCGGCGAAGGCGGTGTCGACGACCGCGCGCAGGCGGGCGGTGTCGGTGACGTCGAGGGTGTGGCGGTGGAGGCGGTCGCCGTGGGCGGTGGCCAGGTCGTCGAGCCGGTCGGGCTCGCGCAGGGTCGCGACGACGCGGTCGCCGCGGGCCAGCAGCTGCTCGGTGAGTTCGCGGCCGAGGCCGCGGGACGCGCCGGTGAGGAACCAGGTGCTCATGAACCCATCGGACGACGGGACGGCGCGTTCATCAACGACCAGGATGGGTAGGTGCAACAGGCACTGCCTGTCGATGGGGGGCCACGTGGAGCTTCGCCAGCTGGAGTACGCGCTCGCGGTGGCCGACGAGCTGCACTTCGGGCGCGCCGCCGAGCGCATGCACGTGACCCAGCAGTCGGTCAGCGAGCAGATCCGCCGCCTCGAGCGGGAGCTGGGTGCGCCGCTGTTCACCCGGACCAGCCGCCGGGTGGCGGTGACGACGGTCGGCGAGGCGTTCCTCCCCGCGGCGCGGCGGGTGGTGGCGGCCAGCGCGCACGCGCGCGACGTCGGGCGCCGGGCGGCCAGGGGGTTGGCCGGCGAGGTCCGGGTCGGCTACGCCGAGGACGTCGACCCGCGGCTGATCCGGCTGGTCGCCCCGCACCTGGTGGCCCGCACGCCGCCGGTCCAGGTGGTCCCCCGCCCGATGACCACGCCCGACCAGATCACCGCGCTGCTCGAGCGCCGGATCGACGCGGGCTTCGGCTGGAACCCCGACCTGCCCGCCCCGCTCACCGGGCTGCTGGTCGAGCGGGCCGCGCTGGTCGTCGCGGTGGCCGCCGACCACCCGCTGGCCGCGGAGCCGGCCGTCGATCCCGCGCGGCTCTCCCAGCAGCCGCTGGTCCTGGTGCCGCGGTCGGTCAACGCGCTGCTGCACGACCGGATCGTCGGCCAGCTGGCCGCCCGCGGCGCCGCCGTGCGCATCCACCAGGAGGTCTCCAGCCTCGACCGGATGCTGCCGCTTGTGCTGGCCGGCTCCGCCGTCGGCATCTCCTCGCCGGCCGCGGCGGCGCTGCACGCGGTGCCCGGCGTCACCTACCTGCCGTTCACCGACCCGAGCCCGGTCATCGACTGCCACCTGCTCTGGCGCCGCGACTCCACCGACTCGGCCGTCGCCCAGCTCGTCGAGGTGGTCCGGGCGCTGCGCGACTCCGGCACGTTCCGGTAGCGCCTCACGCCAGCGCCGACACGGCCAGCAGCCAGGCCGGGCCGGTGGCCGCGAACGCCAGGGTCGAGGCCATCAGCGCGGCCGTCGTCTCGACCTCGCGCGCTTCGTAGCGCTGGGCGAACAGCTGCGCGTTCGACCCGGTCGGCAGGGCCGCGCACAGCACGACGACGGTCAGCGCGAGCCCGCGCAGCCCGGCCGCGTACCCGACGCCCAGCACGAGCGCCGGGTGGACCACCAGCTTCCCCACCGACAGCCACACCACTGGACCCGCCACCCCGCGCACGCCGTAGTGGGCCAGCGACAGCCCGATCAGCACCAGGCACAGCGGCACGACGGCCTGCCCCAGCAGCCCGAGCACCTCGTCGACGGGGCCGGGGATGGGCAGCCCGACCACGTTCACGACCAGCCCGAGCAGCACCGGCAGCACCACCGGGTGCACGACGGTCCGCCGGGCGGTCAGCAGCGCGGTCCCGACCACGCCCGGGCGGTCGGCGCCGCCCCGCTGCGAGAGGTCCGTCTCGACCAGCACCGTCAGCACGGTCAGCAGGATGACGGCGTGCAGGCTGGTGATCGGGACGTGCACGGCCAACCCGGGGTCGCCGAAGAGCCCGAGCACGATCGGGATGCCCAGCTGCACGGTGTTGCCGAACGTCGCCGTGATGGCCCGCACGGACGGGCCCGCGGCCTCGGCGCGCACCCGGACCCGCTGCACGGCGTAGACGGCCAGCAGCAGCGCCACCGTCGGTCCGAAGTAGACGCCGATCACGACCCAGGGCAGCGCGGTCAGGTCGATCGAGGCGGTCAGCCGGAACAGCAGCGCCGGGGTGAACACGAAGAACGCCAGGTCGGTGAGCAGCCGCAGCGACCGCTCCCCGGCGAACATCCGGGTGCGCCCGCAGCCGTAGCCGACCGCCACCACCGCGAAGATCGCCGCCAGCCGCGCGATGATCACCGTCGACACGGGGCGAGTATGCGCTACCGCACCCCGGCCCCGGCGCCGTCGGCCGGAACCGCGGGCGCGTGGCGGCGATCCGGAGGACAGCAACCACCACCGGCCCACCACGGCGTCGGTGCGCTCGGTCGCGGCCTTCAGGCCCGCCCGGCGGTGATGATCCACATGGCCGACGGGAAGGTGACGCCGTCCGGTCCGGAGTGCTCGCGCAGCGTCCGCCGCAGTGCGGCCACGGCACCGGCCCTGGCCGGCTCGTCGAGCTCGTCGAGCAGGTCCCGCATCAGCTCGGGGACCACCGCCTCCGCGACGGCGAGCTCGCCGTAGCGCCGCGGTGCGCGCGCGTCGGCGAAGCGCGGCTCGGCGAACCCGGCGGCCGTCAGGATCCGCCGCACGCGTTCGGGGTCGCCGAAGGAGAACGGGCCCGGTCCGTCGGTGGCCGGTGGCGGGAGCTCCCGGCCCCCGGCGGCGGCCCGGCGGATGTCGAGGAACCACGCGTTCTCCGCCACCGGCTGCCAGACCGCCAGCGCCATCAGGCCGTCGGGGCGCAGCGCGCGGGCCAGGTTGGTGAAGGCGGCGACCGGGTCGTCGAAGAACATCACCCCGTTCCGGCTGACGATCCGGTCGTAGCGGTCGGTGCCCAGGTCGGTGACCTGGACGTCGGCCCGCTCGAACCGGACGTGCCCCACGCCGGCGGCCGCGGCCCGCGCGCGGGCGACGTCGAGCAGCCGGGCCGACAGGTCGACGCCGGTGACGCTGCCGCCCGCAGCCAGCCCGGCCAGCTCGAAGGTCGCGCGGCCGGCGCCGCACCCCACGTCGAGCACCGCCGCGCCGGGCTCGACGGCCGCGGCCGCGAGCAGCGCCGGGAGGTGGTCGGCGGTCTGGAGGTCGAAGTGGTCGGCGTGCTCGGCCCACAGGTCGCCGGTGGGGCCATCCCAACCGCCGATGGTGCCACCGGGCGCCGTCATGCCGTGCGGGCCTGCGCGAGCGTGTGGGCGACCACCGCGTTGGCGTGGCCGTGGCCCATGCCGTGCTCGGTCTTGAGCAGTGCCACCAGCTCCATGTGCTTGGCGGCCGGGTCGGCCGCGACGGCGGCGCGCACGACGTCCATCCACTCCTCGACGGGGCGGCCGTACTTCTTCTCGATCATCGGGAAGTAGGTGGTGGGGCCGGGGGCCTTCTGGTCTGCCATGTGCCTGCACCTCTCGTTCGGGGGGGAGCCGTCACAGCCACGACCGGCACCCGCCGCGGAACTCATCGCCCGCACCGCGATCAGACCACGCAGAACCCCGCGGGCAGCGGCCGCCGCCCGGTCAGCGCCAGCAGCACCGCCTCGCCCTCGCCCAGCCGCACGGCCACCTCGGCGCTCATCCCGAGGGCCTCCGACAGCACCCCGGGCGCGAACACGACCTCGCCGCCGGTGGCCGCGGCGATGTCCAGACCGTGCACGACCAGCTCGAACGTCCTGGTCGTGAGGTAGCGGTCCACCCGCATGCCCCCGGCGATTGTCTCCACCACGGTGTCCGGGCCGACCTCGGCTACCTTCGCCGTCGCTGGCCCGATCAGCGCCCGGAACGCCGCCGCCGGGTCGTCGCCGAGCTGCGCCCCTGCCCGCCTGCCGCGCTCGACGATCGCCTCCGGGTCGGCGGTGCCGGGGATCGTCCCGGTCTTGATCAGCGCGTAGTACTCGGCGGCGCTGCCCACGCGTTCCTCCACGGCGGGGCCGTCGAGGTAGGTGATGACGGTGACCAGCGACCGGCTGGTGTGCCCGACGAGCGCCCGCAGGTCCCACGCGCCGAGCCCGGGCCCGTCCCAGGCGTCGGGGGCGACCCGGTCGAGGAGGTCGGCGACGGTGGCGGCGGCATCGGCGAACAGAGCGGCGGGATCCGGCACGCGCCGCACTATATTTCCGGCGGTGCCGGGGCCTTCGTGCGCTACCGGAGCCCCACCGCACCGGCGGGCGGGGTGCCATACTTCCGCCGGGGGGGTCGGATGACTGTCGCGTTCGGACGCCTCGGCCGGGCGTTCCTGCTGGCTGCGGCGGTGGCCGCGGTGCTGGCCCTGGCCGCGTACCTCGTGCTGGACGGCACGCCGCGCTGGGTGACGGCGATGGTGCTGGGCATCCTCGCCGTCGTCGCGCTGGTGCAGGGCGTCGTCTGGACGGCGCTGCAGCACCGCATGTTCGGCAGCCCGGCGGCGCTGCGCCGGGTCGCCGAGAGCGGTCACCGGCGCACGGCGGTCGTGGAGTCGGTGGCCGGCACGTCCGGCCGGATCGGCGGCGAGCCCATCGCCCGGGTCGGGCTGCGCATCGACGGCGCGGTCGTCGAACGGCGGGTGCGCGTGCCGTTCGACTACGCCTCGGTGCTGCGCCCGGGCGCGACGCTGCCGGTGCGGGTCGATCCGGCAGGCTCGCGGGCGATGGTCGTCGAGTGGTCGCGGGTCCGGTGAGCGCGGCGGGTCAGCGCGCCGCCCACGGCCCGACGCCGCCGACGCGCTCGACGGCGTACCGGATGACGTAGCCGGATCCCTTCGGCGCCGGGAACCCGGCGTCGGGGGCCATGTAGACGCGGGCGAGCCGGTCGAGCAGGTCCCAGGCGGCCTCGGTCGGCTCGATCGTGGCCCGCGCCCGCAGCACGGCGTGCTCGGCGAGGAAGACCCCGGGCCGGCGCGGAGCGTCGAACGAGAGCACGACGCGCGGGTCGCGCTCGATGTTGCGCAGCTTCGCGTACCAGCCCATGTGGCCGCTGACCAGGTCGTCGCCGTCGAGTCCGACCCAGATCGCGGAGACCTGCGGGCTCCCGTCGGCGTTGGTCGTGCTCAGGTGCACGAGCGGGCCGGACTCGACCAGTTCCCGCAGTCGCGGGTGCAGTGCGCTCACGGGCGGATGGAAGCCGTCACGCTCCGCGGGTGTCAACGGAGATCCACTCCGGCGGCACCCGAGCGGTCAGCCACACGCCGTTGCTCGCCCGGTGGAACACCGACCCGGCGGCGTGCATGCCGGCGGCGTCGACCCGCAGCACGACCGGTCGACCGCGCCGGGCCCCGACCACCCGGGCCGTCGCCACGTCGGCGGAGAGGTGCACGTGCGTGCGCCTGCCCGGTCGCAGCCCCTCGGCGGTGATCGATTCCAGGAACCGCTCCACGGTCCCGTGGAACAGCACGTCGGGCGGCGTCGCGGGCTCCAACTGCAGGTCGACGGGCTGCGAGTGGCCCTGGGCGGCCCGGATGCTGTCGCCGTCGAGCTCGTAGCGGCGCTTGTCGCTGCCGGCCACGACGGCCTCCAGTCGGGCCCGGTCGACCGCCCGGCCGGCGCGGGCCAGCCCGGCCAGCAGGTCGTCGACCGCGACCCACCCGCCCGGCCCCAGCTCGACCCCGGCCGCGGCCGGGTCGTGGCGCAGCACGTAGGCCAGGAACTTGCTCAGCGCGACGTCGTCGGTCATGCCGCCAGCCGTTCCACGAGGTCGGCCACCCGGTCGCGGCGCGCGGGCCGCCACGCCGCCCAGTACCGGACGGTCGGCAGGTCCTCGACCGGCACGGCGACCAACCCCGCGGGCAGCTCGACGCACCCGTTGACGACCGTGGCGCCCAGGCCGAGCCCGGCGAAGTGCACCAGCAGGTCCCACCCGTCGGCCTCGGCGCGGACGCGGACCGCGGCGCCCGCGGCGAGCAGGGCGCGGTCGAGCGCGCGGCGGTGGGGCCGGTCGGCGGGCGGCAGCACCAGGTCGAGACCGTCCACGTCGGACACCGCGACGGCGTCGCGCCCGGCCAGCGGGTGCCCCTCCGCCACCACCAGCACCTGCGGGTAGGCCGCGACCGGGCACACCTCGACCCCGGCGCCGGGCGCGTCGAACCCGACCACGGCCACGTCCGCCGCCCCGGACAGCACCGCGGCCATGGCCGCGTCCCGGTCGGCCGTCACGACGTGCAGCCGGCGCCCGTCGCGCAGCACCTCCCGCAGCGCATCGGCCACGACCCAGCGGAGGGCCCCCCGGCCCGCGGCGACGGTCAGCGCGGGGCGGGTGTCGTGCAGGTCGGCCAGGAAGTCGTCGACGCGGCGGCGGGAGTCGGCGGCGAAGGCGGCCACCCGCCTGCCCTCGACCGTCAGCCGCAGCACCCGCCCGTCGCGCTCGTAGAGCGCCACCCCGAGCGCGGCGGCCAGCTTGGCGATCTTCACGTGCAGCGAGGGCTGGCTGATGCGCAGCTCGGTGGCGGCCCGGGTGAAGTTGAGGTGCTCGGCGAAGACGGCGAACGACCGGACCGCGTCGGCCTCGACCAGGTCCCGCTCGCCCATAGGCCAGAACTATAGAGCACCGGACCATCCATAGTTCCGGATCGGACTCGCGGCCCCCACGCTGACGGCATGGACGACATCCGGTTCGGCGTCGACATCGGCCGCGTGATCATCGCCGGCCCCGACCACCCCGGCGGCGGCGACACCGCCTTCTTCACCGGCGACGAGGCGACCATGCTCGCCACCCCCGAGGTCCCCGGCGCCGTCGACGCGCTCGCGCGGCTCGTCGAGCGGTCGGACGGACGGGTGTGGCTGGTCTCGAAGTGCGGGCCGCGGGTGCAGGACCGCACCCGGCGCTGGCTCGCCGCGCACGACGTCTTCGGCCGCACCGGCATCGACCCCGCGGCGCTGCGGTTCTGCCTGCGCCGACCGCAGAAGCGCGACCACTGCCTGGACCTCGGCCTCACCGACTTCGTCGACGACCGCCCCGACGTGCACGACGCCATCCGCGGCGCGGTGCGGCGCCACTACCTGTTCGGGCCGCAGCGCGGGCCGGCGCCCGACTACGTGGAGGTCACGCAGACGTGGGCCGACGTGCTGGACGCGGTGGAGCGGAGCAGCACCTCCGGGTAGAGCGGGACCGGCACCGCGCACGGCTGGTCGTCATCCGCCCGCGCCGATCAACCGCAGCGCGGAGCTCAGCCGCTGCTCGCCCCGCTCGGCGGCCCGGGCAGCTCCGTCCCTGCGCACCCGGGCCAGCTCGCCCGCGTCCGCGAGCAGCGCGACCGTCCGCTCGCGGACCGGGCGCAGCGTCTCGATCACCGCCTCCGCCACGGCCTCCTTCACCGCGCCGTAGGAGGCGAACTCCGCGGCCAGATCGGCCGGGCGGCCACCGCGGCAGCCGGCCAGGATCTCCAGCAGGTTCGCCACCCCGGGTCGCTCGCCCGGCGCGTAGACGACGTCGGTGGACGCGTCGGTCACGGCGCGCCGCACCTTGCGCCGGATCAGGTCGGGCTCGTCGAGCACGAACACCACCCCGGCCGCGTCCCGCGCCGACTTCGACATCTTCCGCGCGGGATCGGCCAGGTCGCGCACCCGCGCGCCGGTCGGCGGCAGCACCGCCCGGGGCACCGCGAACACCTCGCCGTAGCTGCCGTTGAACCGCCGGGCCAGCGCTCGCGCCAGCTCGACGTGCTGGTTCTGGTCCTCGCCCACCGGGACCTCCGCCGCGCCCTGCAGCAGGATGTCCGCGGCCATCAGCACCGGGTAGGTCAGCAGGCTCAGCCGCACGCCGGCCCGCCCGCTGCCCTTCTCCTTGAACTGGATCATCCGGGCGGCCTCGCCGAAGCTGCAGGTGCACTCCAGGACCCAGGTCAGCGCACCCAGCTGGCGCGCCAGGTCCGACTGCACGAACACCCGCTCGGCCGGGATCCCGGAGGCCACCAGCACGGCCAGCGCCTCGCTGGTGCGCGCCCGCAGCCGGGCCGGGTCGTGGCTCGTCGTCATCGCGTGCAGGTCGGAGACGAAGTACAGGTCGTCCGGTCCGCCGTCGGACGCCCAGCGCCGGATCGCGCCGAGGTGGTTGCCGAGGTGGGGGTGGCCGGACGGGGTGATGCCGGACAGTCGCATCGATGTCCCCTCGGGTCGGTGGCCACCCCGCCACGGCCCGGGAACGCACCGAGGCCGCCCGCGCGGGCGGCCTCGATGGCTTCGCTGATCGTCAGCGCACGTCGGAGGAGCCGCCTGCCTGCGGCCACCAGCTCCTCCCGATCGTGCGCATCGCGGCAGGCTAGCAGCGGAGCTGGGGCGGTTCCGCCGGTTATCGACGCGCCTCGCGCCGGCGTGCGGCGTTGTCGTGCTTGCGCACGGCGAACGCGTGCGCGTCGGCGAGCAGCTGCTGGACCAGGGGCCAGGTGGTGTCGGGGTTGAGCACGGACACCCAGTTCATCGAGCCGTAGACGGGGTGCGGGAACAGCACGTCCAGGGCCGTCGTGTCGTACTCGGCGTCCGGGTCGACCAGCTCGCGGAAGCGGTCGCGCGGGAGCCCGATGTTGAGCCGGAACACCCCGGGCCGGTCGAGGTCGGACGCCGAGTCGTAGGCGTCGGAGGTCATGACGGTGGCCCAGCCCTGGCGGGGGCGCTGCTCGTAGTCGCCGTCCGGGTCGTGGATGGCGTAGATGTCCGCGCCGCCTTCGACGATCAGGGTGTCGGGGAACGCGGCGATGAAGGCACGGAGTGCGTCGAGATCCACGTCAGCAGACGAGCACGTTACGGACGACGGCCGCCCGAGACAAGTGATGAACATCACATCCATTTCTCGGATCAGTAGTCCTGCTGAGGTCCCGACCACGGTGCACAGCCATGATCGACCCGTGCCGACGACGCGGACGGGCCCGCAGAGCCTGCGGCAGCGCTCGGCCGCCAACCCGTGGGTGCGCCACCTCCTGCTCCTGCTCGCCGGGGCCGCACTCGTGCTGCCGGTCGAGTGGGTGGTCCACGCGGCGTCCCCGACCGCGGACACCCGCGCGGTGGTCGTCGAGTCCAGCGTGGAGCGCCGCGGGTCGACCGGTCGCGTCAGCTACATCCACAACGCCGTCGCCGTCACCGCCGACGGCGCCGCGATCGACCTCGACGCCGCCGGCAGCGGGGCCGGCGCCCTCGCCGAACTCGACCTCGGCGCGCCCGTCGTGATCACCCGGTCGGCGGCCGACGGCCGGGTCCTGCTGGTGCGCGCGCCGCAGACCGTGATCGACGTCGAGAACCACTGGGGGGCCGTCGTCCTGCGCGTCGGGTGCCTGCTGGTGGCCGGAGCCGCACTGTGGCTGGGCTGGGTCGCACCGCGCGCGGTGGTCGTCGCGTTCGCGCTGATGCCGCTCGGAGCGGCCCTGGTCCTGGTCGTCCTGCCGCGCCAGCACGACATCGGCGCCTACCCCTACCCGGTCCGCGACGCCATGCAGCACTACCTCGACCCGCCCACCGCCACGCCGTCCGACCCCAACCGCAGCACGTTCCGCGTCGACGCGGTCGTGCCCATCGGGACCGCGGTGCCGACGGACCTCGACACGACCGTCACCGTCACCGGACCACCGCGGACCGGGCTGCCCGCCGGAGCGGACCCCGGGATCGACGAGGTCTTCTCGACGGTCCGGATCCCCGTGCGCGTCGAGCCCGCCCCACCCGCCCGGCGCGCCCGCCTGCCCACCGTCCTGCTCCTGCTCGGGGAGGGCCGCGGGAGCACGGTGCGGCTCGACCAGGAGCCGGCCTGCGCAGGCGCCCCGGACGCCGTCCCGGACCGGCACGACGGACCGCGGGAGGGGTACGTCTGCTACGCCGTGCCCGACGACTTCGAGGCCCGCTACCTGGTCCTGCGCAACGACGACGTGGCCGTCGACCTGCGCTCCGCACCCCCGCCGTGAGCCCCCGCCACCGCCCGACGAGCGTCGGTGCCCGTTCCCGCTCCGGGAGCGTCAGGCGTCGCCGCGCCGCAGCATCACCAACGGCGTGACGTAGTGCTCGGTCACCGTCCCGCCCAGGTCGCGAGCCGCCCGGCCGGCCGCGGCCGCCTCGTCGGCGGTCCAGTCGCTGAAGGTGCGGAACAGCCCGTGGACCTGGTCCGCGCCGAGGTCGATGCGCCACCGGAACTCCTCGACGTGGACGACCGCGAACGCGCCGCTCGCCGACAGGCGTTCGGCCCACCGCGCCGTGTCGAGCTCACCGGGACCCGGCCGGACCGGCTCGTCGCCCCGCCGGGCGACGATCGCGTCCACGCGGTCCCGGAACCGCGTCCGCACCCGGGGATCGCCGAACGCCGTGCGCCACACCGCGAAGTGCCCACCCGGTACGACGGCCCGGTGCAGCGCGGGGAGCACGACGTCCAGGTCGAGCCAGTGCACCGACGTCGCCGCCACGGCCAGGTCGAACCGGGCCCCACCCAGCTCGGCGTCCTCGGCGCGGGCGACCACGACCCGCGCCCCCGGGCACCGCTGCCGGAGGCGGGCGGCGAGGGCGCCACCCGGTTCGACCGCCACGACCTCGGCGCCCGCTCCGAGCAACCGCGCCGTGGCCTGGCCGGAACCGGCGCCCAGTTCGAGCACGCGCACGCCGGGTCGCAGCACCCCGAGCTCCCCGAGGCGGCTCCACAGCGCCTCCGGGTAGGGCGGGCGCGCCTTCTCGTAGGTCTCGGCGAGGGCGTCGAAGTGCAGGGGACCGGCCACACCGCCGACGCTACGAGCTCCCGTCGCCGCGCGGGGGACGGCGCCCGGCGAGGAGCACGACCGCCACCGCCATCAGCACGAACGTGCACTCGCGCACCGCGTCGAAGAACGCGAAGCCGGGCGGGACGAAGCTGAACACCTCCCGGAAGGGCAGTCCCGTCCAGGTGTTCTCCGCGGCGTGCATGAGCGCGACCAGCAGGACGCTGCCCCCGGTGGCGTCGAACAGCCACGCGTAGACCACCGACGCCGCCACGACGCCGACGGTGAACCAGGCGAGCGTCGCCGTCGGTCCTCCGTACTCGACGAGGATCTTCGGGTAGTGCCAGACGGCCCACAGCAGACCGACCACGACGCTCGCCCGCACCGACCCGTGCCGCTCCTGCAGGCGAGGCAGGGCGAACCCGCGCCACCCGAACTCCTCGCCCAACCCGGCCAGCACGAAGATCAGCACGAAGTTGATCGGCGTCGACAGCAGCACCGGCACCGAGGGCGGCGCCAGGTCGGCGGGGAAGAACACGGCGGTGACGGCGTAGGCCACCGCGAGCACGGTGGCGCCGAGCCCGACGAGCGCCACGACGTAGAACCGCACCGGCACCCGCCAGCGCAGCACGCGCCGCCACAGCGCCCGAACCCCCTCCCGCCCCTGCGCGAGGTAGGTGACGACGAACGCGCAGACGCTCGGCCCGACGAGCGTCAGCACCGCAGACCCCGGCATGAACACCTGCACCGGCCAACTGACCACGGCCAGCAGCACGCAGAACACCACGACGGGGTGCCGCCGCACGATCGTGGAGCTCACCGCTCCCGCACCCCGTCCATCCGGATGATCACTCATCTACGACGAGGGCGTAGCGGTACCCCTCGGCCCCCTTCCCGGTGGAACCGGTACGCACGCCCGTCGCCGTGCCGGACGAACGCGAAGCCGTGCACGTCATCCACCGCGCACCCCCTTCACCCCGGCCGCAGGATCGCACGGACCCGCACCTGGACCAGCGTTCCCACTATTGGTAATAATACGGGAAGTGGAAGCGGTCGAGTCGGGAGGCACCATGTCGGCGATCGAGGTGCGACGCCGGGTCCGCCGACGCGTGGGAGTCGCGGTGCTCCTGGTCGTCGCGCTGCTGCTGGGGTACCTGGTCGTGGTCGGGTTCCTGCGCTCCCGACCCCTGGCGCTGCCCACACCCAGCGGCCCGCACCCGGTGGGACGGGTCATCACCACCGTCGACGCGGCCGGCACGACCACAGCCGAGGCGCGCCGCGCCGCCTGGATCTGGTACCCCGCCGACCCCCGAACCGCGGGCACCGCCGCACCCGCCGAGTACGTCCCCGAGGGCTGGTCCGGCCCGGGTTCGCTGCCACCCACGATCGGCCTCGGCTGGTTGCTGCAGGACGTCGACGCCGTGCGGCCGTCCGCGCGCCGCGACGCCGTTCCCGCACCCGGCCCGCACCCGGTCGTCGTGCTCGCCCCCGGCTACGAGAACGCGCCGTGGATGTACAGCGCGCTGGGCGAGGAGCTCGCGAGCCGCGGCCACGTCGTCGCGGTCCTCGTCCCGCCGAGCACCCCGGCCCGGGTCGTCGACGGGCAGCCCCGCACGACCCCGACCGCCTCCGCCCCGCCGGCCCCGGACGAGATCGACGCGCTGCTCCAGCAGGAGGCCACCGACATCGTCGCCCTCCACGCTGCCCTCACCACCGCCCCACTCGTCGCCGGCCTCGACGTGCAGGAGGACCGCACGGTGTTCATCGGGCACTCCCTCGGCGGCGGCGCGGCCGTTCTGGCCTGCGAGCTCACCCCGCGATGCGTCGGGTCGACCAACCTGGACGGCCCGCAACCCGCCCTCCCCACCGGCGCGCCGACCAAGCCCGAACTGCTCCTCGCCGCGGACGCCGGCTGCGCCGCCGTCACCCCATGCGCCGGGGAGGGGCAGCCGGCCGAGTACCTCGACTGGTTGAGCCGGCGACGAGCCGCGACCCCGCCGAGCACGATCGCGACGATCACCGGAGCCGGGCACAACGCCTTCGGCGACCCGGCCCACTACTTCGTCGCCTGGCCCGTTCAGGGCCTCTCCGGCACCGGCCCGATCCCCCCGATGCGGATGCACACCGTCCTGACCACCGTCCTGGGCACCACCATCGACCGGTTGCTCCGCGACGGGCAGCTCGACGGGGTGCTCGTCGAGGACGCCCGTGAGCTCCCCGAGCTCGACGTCATCCCCGCAGGCTGATCGCCGCGGAGCCGGGGCACGGGCCCGACTCGTGCCGGATCGACCCGACCCTGCTCCAGCGCAGCGATCAGAGGCGCTCGGCTCCGGCGAGATGGCGGTTGCGGGCGCGCGGGTCAGCCGGGGCACCCACCCCACGAACACGCACTCACCTCGTCGAAGGAACCGGCCGCCGAGGTGGAGAACAACCGCGCCGCCGTGCTCCCGGCGTTCCGGACACCGTGCGTCACGCCGCCGGGGATGAACACCGCCGACCCGGCGCGCAGCGGGTGCTCCACTCCGTCCAGCGCGAGCACCAGCTCGCCCCGGACCACGTAGTAGATCTCCGCCTGCTCGCCGGCTCCAGGTCCGCGACGCCGGAGGTGAACCGCTCGGTCCGGGAGGCGGGTCCGCCGAGCAGGGTGCGGAGTGCCCCGCCAACCTCCGATCATCGAAGGACTCGTGGCAGGTGACGGCACCGCCACAGGCCGACGACAGCGCACCGGTTGAAGATCGAGCTAAGACAGCGTCGCCAAGACTTCGCGGGCCGCGCGCAGCCCGGACTCGACTGCACCCTCCAGGTACCCGGTCCAGGTCCGGGCCGTCTCCGCGCCCGCCCAGTGGACCCGGCCCGCAGGTGTCGGCGGCGCGGTGAGTGTGGCGAGAGCGCCTACGCGGGGAAGCGCCGAGTAGCCGCCGCGGACGTGCGGGTCCTCCTGCCACGCCTTCTCGTGCCAATCCACCGGGTGGTTGGCGGGGGCGCCCAGCGCGTGGGCGGCGGTGCCCAGCACGGTGTTCCGTCGTTCCTCCGGGATCATCGCGGCGAGGGCGCGGGCGCGGTGGCCGGGGACGAGCGCGGCGAGGTGGCCGGGGCCGTCCGGAGGTGAGACGTCGAAGATCATCGGGACCAGTGCGTTGATGGCGATGACCTCGCCGCTGCGCCCGGTCGCGCGCCAGTACGGGGTGTCGTAGACGGCGACTGCCTTGTAGACGGTGCCCATGATGGTGTTGCGCGCGGCGCGGTCCGCGGGGAGCGGCGGGGCGTGTCGGATGTCTGCGGCGACCGGGGGCGGCACGGCCACGATGGCGTTGTCCGCGCGGATCCGGCCGCTCGGGGTGTCGACCACGACGTGGCCCGGGGTGCGGGTGATCGCGGTCGCCGGCCGGGCCAGGTGGATGTCGAGGTCGGCGGCCATCCGTTCGGCGAGCGCCCCGGCGCCTCCCGTGAGCAGCGACTCCTGCGCGCCGCCTTCGACGCCGAACATCGATCTGAGCCCACCCGAAACCCGGACCGCCGTGGTGAACGCGTGCAGGGACACCTGGTCGGCATCGGCCGCGAGGGCTTCCGCGACGACCACTTCCAATCGGGCACGTGCCGCTCGGTGCGGGACCCTGGCCAGCCAGTCGGCGATCGTCGTGTGGTCGTCCTCGGGCGCCCCTCATGGAGAGGCGCAGCAGGGCAGCGCCGGTGACGAGAGTGGTCAGGAACGACCTGGTGACCCTGCCGCCGTCCAGGAACACGCGCTTGCCCCGTGTGGGCGTGGCGAAGGTGCGCACGTCGTGTTCGAGGGCGAGTTCCGCCATCCGAGCGTGGTCCCGGCCGATCCACACACCGCCCAGGTCCACCGCCGAGCCCATGGCCGATCGGACGGTCTGTGCGCGCCCGCCCACCCGCTGCGCCGCTTCCAACACCGTCACGTCGACGCCCTTGCGGCGCAACTCCCGGGCCGCCGCGAGCCCGGCAAAGCCCGCACCGATGACCACCACGATCATGCAACAACAGTTGCACAACGTCCGTTGCATTACAAGGTACGCTGAGCGCATGCCCCGCCAGGTCGACCACGCAGCCCGACGTGACGCCGTGAGCGACGCGGTGCTCGCCATCGCCGCCGACCGCGGCTTCACCGCCGTGACCATCCGTGCCGTCGCCGAACGGGTCGGCGGGTCCACCTCTGCGGTCACCCACTACATCGCCGGTAGAGACGAGTTGCTCCGCCATGCCGTGCAGCGGGAGATCGCCACGCGCAAGACCGAGGCCGAGGCAGCCGTCACGGGCCTGTCCGGCGCGGCCGGTCTGCAGGCCCTGGTGCGCTGGGCGGCCGCGGACCTGAACGACCAGGTACGCCGCTTCTGGCTGGCCCTGCTGATCGCCGCCCCCGCCGAGCCGGTGCTGCGAGCGGAACTGGATGGGTTCAACAGATGGTGGGACACGCTCATGCGCGGCTTCGTCGCGGAGTCCGGCGTCCCGGATCCCGACGTCGTCACCGACACGTTGGACGTCGTCGTCAACGGCATGATCATCGCGAGGCTCGAGGAATCGGGACCGGTCGACCCGGCCCGACGCGACCGAGTGCTGGATCGCGTCTGGGCGGCACTCGGTCTGCCAGCGTGGCGTCGGGGACGTCGGTGAACAGGGCGGGCCTTGCCCACGAAACCGGGCCGTGGTCCGGATTGGCCGGCCGGTTGCGGTTGCCTGGGTCGCGCAGCTCCCGGTCTCGCGCTGCCCTGGGCCCGGGCGGGATCAGGCCTCGGTGACGACCCGCCACGGCGCGGTCGGCACCGCCGCTGACGATCTTGCCGCGGCATCACCGCTGGTCAGAGTTGGAGCGGGCGACGGGAATCGAACCCGCGTAGCCAGTTTGGAAGCGAGGGGCGGCGGTAGACGAGCCGACCTGCACAGACACAGTGGCGAGTGAGGACGTCTCGCGTCCCTGCGGCTCCCCCCGTACCCCGCCAGCACCCGACCCATCTGGCACACATCTGGCACGTACCCAGGCACCGCCGATGGCGTCGATCGGGCCGTTCGAGTGCCCCGCCTCACGCGAAGCCCGCAGCACACAGGACGTCCCCCGGCGTGAAAAGGTAGCGATCGTGGAGTCGGGATCCGCGAGCGACGAGGCGCGGCTGGCGCAGGCCGAGTCGTTGCTGGGGGGACGACCGGACGCGCAGGCCCGGAAGCGGTTCCGGCGGCGCCTCCTGCTCGCCGTGGGCGCCGTGCTGGTGGCCGGCGCGGCGGGCATCGTGACGGCGCTGGTGTTCCCCGACAGCTCCTCGCCGCGGAGGTCGGGGTCGTCCGCCGCGCAGGAGACCATCGCGATGGTCCTCTCCTTCGCCGGTCTGGCGGTGGTCGTCGTCGCCATGGTGTTCTTGTGGCGCGCCATGCGCCGCGCGGGCGGATGGCGGGCTCCGCACCTGGCGCTGAGCCGCGCGCAGCGCAAGGACCTGCTGGCCCAGGTCCGCGGGCTGCGCCCGGCCGACCCGGCCCGGCTGCCCCTGACCCGCAATCTCGCCCTGCGGGTGGTGGGCCAGCGCTGGCTCGTGCTCATGTCCGTCGGCCTGTGCCTCAACACGGCGGCCCAGTGGATCTCGTCCCCGTCGGCGTGGCGCGGCGCGTTCACGATCGTCTGGGTCGTCTTCCTGGTCGGGGCCGCGCCGTTCATCGAACGCGAAGCGCGGCGCGCGCAGCGCTTCCTGGCCGCGCATCCCCCTACCGACTGACCGCTCCGGAGCGAATCCCGCCCTGCACCTGCACGATCTGCGGCACACGGGCGGCACCCTGGCCGCGCAGACCGGAGCGACGTTGAAGGAGGTCATGTCGCGGATCGGCCACGGCTCAGCCCGCGCAGCGATGATCTACCAGCACGCCACGAGCGAGCGGGACCAGCGGATCGCCGAGGCGCTGAACCTGATGATCGAGGAGGCGCGGGCGGTCGGCGAGGAGGCCGCCGCCGACTGATCTGGCACGAATCTGGCACGAACGACGATGGCCGCCGTCCCGGTGACTGGGTCGGCAGCCGTTGTTGCTGGTCAGAGCTGGAGCGGGCGACGGGAATCGAACCCGCGTAGCCAGTTTGGAAGACTGGGGCTCTACCATTGAGCTACGCCCGCGACGCCCCACGCGTGGAGCCTGGCCGAGTCTACCCGGCGTCCGGCCCACCCCGGCTACCGCCCACCGCCGTCCCGGGCCCGGCGCGAACCGGTCGCGCCGTTCGTCCGTGGACCGTGTCGAGGGACGGGGTGTCGCATGAGTGCCGATGAGCGCAGTGAGCTGGTGGGCGAGTGGGCCCACTCGTTCGAGGAGGACGGCGACCGCACGCTGGTCTACCGCCGCGACGACTACCCGTTCCCCCCGGCGCGGCGGCCCCGGGAGGCGCTGCGCCTGGAGCCGGACGGCGGGGCGCGGGTGGGGCGGGTGGGGCCTGCCGACCGGCGCGAGTGGACGTCGGGGCGGTGGGGGGTCGACGGCGGGCGCCTCGTGCTCGACCACGGCGACGTGTTCGACATCGTCGCGCTGGCCCCGGACCGCCTGGAGCTCGGGCGGCCCGACCAGCCCGGCCAGGGGGACGACCGATGACCCAGGCCGGACCGCCCACCGTGCGCACCTGCGGCACCGCACCCGTGCACGAGCGCCTGCTGCGCAGCGTCCCCGGGTACGTCGCCGCCCGGGCCCGCAGCGAGAACGGGGCGTGGACGGCGCGGCGGCGCGGGCTCGCGCGGCGGGCGGGGGTCGTGCGCATCCCGGTGGTGGTGCACGTGGTGCACCGCACGGCGGAGGAGGACGTCTCCGACGAGCAGGTGCGCTCCCAGATCGAGGTGCTCAACCGCGACTTCCGCCGCCGCAACCCCGACGTCGACCAGGTCCCGGAGGTCTTCGCCGACCTCGTCGCCGACGCGGGCATCGAGTTCGAGCCGGCCACGACCGATCCCGACGGCGGTCCGACCGACGGCATCACCCGCACCCGGACCACGGCGTCCTCCTTCGCCGACGACGACCGCATCAAGTCGGCGGGCACCGGGGGCGCCGACGCGTGGCCGAGCGAGCGCTACCTCAACCTGTGGGTCGGGCGGCTGTCCGGCGGGCTGCTGGGTTACGCGCAGTTCCCCGGGGGTCCGCCGGAGACCGACGGCGTCGTCATCGCCCACACCGCGTTCGGCACGCTCGGGACGGCCGCCGAGCCGTTCGACCTGGGCCGCACGGCCACCCACGAGGTCGGGCACTGGCTCAACCTGCGCCACATCTGGGGCGACGACGGCACCGGCTGCAGCGGGTCCGACTTCGTCGACGACACCCCCAACCAGGCCGGCGAGAACACCGGGCGGCCCCGGTTCCCCAGCGTGAGCTGCGACAACGCCCCCAACGGCGACCTGTTCATGAACTACATGGACTACGTCGACGACGTCGCGATGTTCATGTTCACCAACGGCCAGGCCCAGCGGATGCAGGCCTGCCTGGACAACGATCGCAGGAGCTTCGTCGAGCAGGGCTGAATCCCACCCACGACCACCCCTCCGTGCCGCGCTCGTACCGCACCACCCGCGTCCTCCTCCCCACAATCGCGGCGTGCGGAGCATGTGGGACGAGTTCAAGGTGTTCACGCTGGGCGGCAACGTGCTGGACCTGGCGCTCGGGTTCATCGTCGGGACGGCGTTCGCCGGGTTGGTCGACAGCCCCGCCGGCGACGTGATCATGCGGTTCGTGGCGGCGATCTTCGGCTGGCCCGACTTCTCCGGCCTGGTGTTCACCGTCAACGACGCCGAGATCCGCTACGGCGCGTTCCTCACCGTGCTGGTCAACTTCCTGCTGCCGGCGCTGGTGCTGTTCGGGCTGGTCAAGCTGCTCAAGCGGATCGGGCTGGGCAACTTCACGGCGCAGGGCAGCCAGGAGTGCCCCTTCTGCGAGGAGTTCGTGGCGATCACGCCACCCGCTGCAAGCTCTGCACCGCCGAGATCGAGCCCGGCGTGCTCGGCGACGAGGACGCCCCGCAGATCACGACGCGGACCCGGGTGGCCGGCTGATCCGCGGGACGCTCACCGGGCCGCGGGCAGCGTCGACCAGAAGTCGGTGAGCGTGCGCGCGCCGGCCGCCGGGTCCTGCACCATCCACCAGTGGCCGAGCCCGGGCAGCTCCGCCACGCGCGCGCCGGCGCGGGCGGCCGTCCGCCTGCGCTGCTCGTCGGATCCGCCGACGACGTCCTGCCCGGCCAGCACGGCCAGGCCCGGGCGGCGGGCGGCGCCGCCGAGGTCGCGACCCAGCTCCGCCATCACCGGCTGGACGGCCGACCGGTAGAGCGTCAGGATCGCCCGCCCCAGCTCCGGGCCCTGGCCTGCGGCGATCTCCGCGGCCAGGTCCGCAGGGAAGCCGCGCTCGACGAGCCGTCCGGACCGCGCCGCGCGGGTCCCGAGGTCGGCCTCGACCGCCGCCTCCCCCTCCCCCGGCCGTTGCCAGACCTGCGCCAGCGCGTGCCACTCGTAGTCCGGGTCGAACAACCCGACGGCATCGCTGACCCAGCTGCGGACCAGCTCCGGGCGGGCGGCGACGGCGGCCACCACGTGCCCGCCGCCCCAGTCGTGCCCGACCAGGTCGACCGGCTCCCCGATCGCCGCGAGCTCGTCGACCAGCCAGTCGCGGTAGTCGGTCACCGTCGCGCCGAAGCCCGCCGGGAGCGGCGCGCCGAACCCGGGCGGGGACAGCCGGACCACGTCCTCGCGGCCCAGCTCGGCGAGCAGCGGCCCCCAGACGGCCGCGGTCTCGGGGTTGCCGTGCACGAACACCGCGGGCACGCTCGCACCCCTCTCTCTGTCGTGGGCTCCAGCACCGATCATCGTGTTCCTCCTCGTGGCGATGGTTCGACCGTACATATTTGCTATACAACACGCAAGTTGCTGATACGGTCTCTCCCATGGTCGCCCGCACCTCCCGACGCACCCAGGCCGAACGCCGCGAGCAGACCGGCTCCGCGCTCCTGCGCGCCGCCGCGGAGCTGGTCGTCGAGGGCGGTGTGCAGGCCCTGACCCTGGCCCGGGTCGGGGAACGGGCCGGCTACAGCCGCGGGATCGTCACCCACCACTTCGGGTCGAAGAAGGCGCTGGTCGACGCGCTCGCCAAGGCCAGCCAGTCCGGGTTCGTGCCCGAGGCGCCGCACGAACCCGGTCTCGACCGGCTGCTGCACCTGATCGACGGCTACATCGCCGCGCTGGGCGGCCTCCGGACGATGAGCCGGGCGTTCCTGCTGCTCTGGGCCGAGGCGACGACCTCGCCCGACCTCGCCGAGACCTTCCGCGAGCGCGACGAGCACTTCCGCACCGACCTGCGGGCCGACGTGGCCGCGGGCGTCGCGGCCGGCACGATCCGCGCCGACCTCGACCCGCACGACGTCGCCGTCGCGGTGCTGGGCCAGCTCCGCGGCATCGGCCTGCAGCACCAGCTCGACCCCGCCGCCGTCCCCACCGAACGGCTCCGCCGGGTCGTCGCGGACCAGTGGCGCCGGGCGCTGGTCCCGACGCCCTAACCGGCCGGTTGCGGCAGCGCCGGACGCCCGCGGGCGCTCGTGACGACCGAGCGCGGCAGCTCCACCCGCACGGCCAGCCCGCCGCCCGGGCGGGCGCGGGCGGTCACGGTGCCGCCGTGCGCGCGCACCACCGCCGCGACGATCGAGAGCCCGAGCCCGGAGCCGGACGCTGCGGTGCGGTCGCGCGTGCGGCGGAACGGCTCGAACAGGGCCGGGACCACGTAGTCGGGCACGACCGGGCCGGTGTTCGACACGCTGACCCAGCTGCGGCTGCCCGCCGAGCCCGCGGACACCTCGACGCGCCCGCCCTCGCGGTTGTAGCGCACGGCGTTGTCCACGAGGTTCTCCACGACCCGCTCCAGCAGCACCGGGTCGCCGGTGGTGGGGGCGGGCGTCGCGGAGCGGACCAGGTCGACCCCGGCGGCCGCGGCCGCGGCGGCCGACCGGGCCTCGACGTGCTCGGTGATCTCGTCGAGGTCGACGGGGAGCCGGTCGGGTGGCGCGGCCTCGCTGCGGGCCAGCAGCAGCAGGCCGTCGATCAGCCGCTCGTGGCGGGCGTTGACGGCCAGCAGCGTCTCGCCGAGGTCGCGCAGCTCGCGGGGCGCGCCCGGGCGGGTGCTGGCCACCTCGATCAGGGTGCGGTTGATCGCCAGCGGGGTGCGCAGCTCGTGCGAGGCGTTGGCGACGAACGTGCGCTGGCCGTCGAAGGCCCGGCCCAGCCGTTCCAGCATCGCGTCGAAGGTGTCGGCGAGCTCGCGCAGCTCGTCGGCCGGGCCGCCGAGGGCGATCCGCTCGTGCAGGCCGCGGTCGTCGGCGATCCGCCGGGCGGTCGCGGTGATCTGGTGCAGCGGGCTCAGCGCCCGCCCGGCCATCCACCAGCCCGAGCCGATGGCCAGCGCGCCGACCAGTGCCAGCGCCACCAGCGACTGGGTGAGCAGCGAGCTGAGCGTGTCGTCGCGGAGGATGAGCTGGTCGGCGGTGATGCCGGCCTCCAGCTCGTGGAAGGCCATCCCCGGCGGGATCCCGCTGACCAGCACCTGCGCCGGCCGCTCACCCACCGGGGCGCTGCTCAGCACGCGGGCGGTGCCCGACGGGCCCAGGCGGTCGTTGAGGATGTTGCTGACCAGCAGGTAGCCGGCCAGGATCACGACCGCCCCGGCGGCGAAGAACATGACGCCGTAGAGGGCGGTCAGCCGCACCCGGATCGACAGCCTGCCCATCACGGCACCTGGTAGCCGACGCCGGGCACGGTCCGCACGAGCGGCGGGTCGCCCAGCTTGCGGCGCAGCGTCATCACCGTCACCCGCACGACGTTGGTGAACGGGTCGGTGTGCTCGTCCCACACCTTCTCCAGCAGCCGCTCGGTGCTCACCGCTCCCCCGCTCGCCCGCAGCAGCTCCTCCAGCACGCCGAACTCCTTGCGGGTCAGCCGCACGTAGTGGCCGGCGCGGAAGACCTCCCGGCGGTGCGGGTCGAGCCGGACGTCGCCGCGGGTGAGCACCGGCGGGATGACCTCCCGCGGTCGCCGCGCCAGCGCCCGGATCCGGGCCACCAGCTCGGCGAACGCGAACGGCTTGGTCAGGTAGTCGTCGGCGCCGATGGCCAGCCCGCAGACGCGGTCGGGGACGGCGGCGGCCGCGGTCAGCATGAGGACCCGGGCGGTGCCCGCGTCGACGAGCGTGCGGCACAGCTCGTCGCCGTGGATGCCCGGGAGGTCGCGGTCGAGCACGACGACGTCGTAGTCGTTGGTCGCGATCGACCGGCTCGCCGCGTGGCCGTCGAGCGCGATGTCGACCGCCATCGCCTCCCGTCGCAGCCCCTCGGCGACGGCGTCGGCCAGCAGTTCCTCGTCCTCGACCACCAGCACGCGCACGACGTCGATCCTGCCCGGGTCGCCGATAAGGCCGCCATAAGCGGTTCCGCTGATCGCCGTCTTATCGCCGCCGCGGTGTCGTGGCCCCCATGAGACGCACCCTGTTCATCACCGCGGCCGTCCCGCTCCTGCTGCTCGTGGGCGGAGGGGGCGCCGTCGCGGCCGCGGCCCCCGCCGCGCCGACGCTGGCCCCGATGACCGACCCCGACCCCTCCGACGACCAGGAGGAACGGATCCGGCAGTTCGCCCAGTGCCTGCGCGACAACGGCGTCGACCTGCCCGACCCGGCCGAGGCCGACGGCTCGGTGCACATCGAGATCGGGCCGGACGAGAAGGCGGCGTTCGACGACGCGCTGGAGGCCTGCGCCGCCTTCGCCCCCGCGCGCGGCAGGGCCGTCGAGCTGGACCCGGCGCTGCGGGAGCGGTTCGAGGAGTTCCACGAGTGCCTCTCCGACCACGGCGTCGACCTCCCCGGACCCGGCCCGGGGGCCGGTGGGATCGTCCTGGGCCACGTCGAGGAGGCGGGCGCGGTCGGGGGTCGCGTGCTGCACCAGCGAGGGGAAGCCGGCCCCGGGACGCCTCCGCCGCCGGGCGCCCCGCGTCCCGCGGCCGGTGAGGCGCACGTCGCGACCCCGCTGCCGGGGTCGGAGGAGGCCGTCGAGGCATGCAAGGACCTGCTGCCCGTGCCGCCCGGTGACGGACCGGTGATCGTCGGCAGCGGCGGCGACGTGATCGTGGGCGAGGTCGCCGAGGCCCGCGCCGGTGGCGTCGGCATCACCATCGCCGTCGCCGGGGGCGGGACATGACCCGGATCCCCCGGGTGGGGGACCGCCGCGCCGGTACCGCCGCCGCGCTGCTCACCCTGCTGCTGTCGCTGCTGGTACTGGCCGGCTGCGCCGCCACCGGCGGCGACGGCGTCGCTTCGGCCGGCGCCCCGGCGACGGGGGCCGCGGACGCGGACGCGGGCCCGGAGCCTTCCGCGGACAACGACGAGCGAGGGCGCCAGTTCGCCCAGTGCATGCGCGACAACGGCGTCGACATGGCCGACCCGGTGGACGGCCGGATCGAGGTCCGCGGCAGGCGCGGCGACGAGGCGACGCTCGAGGCGGCCCAGGAGGCCTGCGAGCAGTACGCGCCCGGTGGTGGCGAGAAGCCCGACGCGGCGGCGAGCGAGCAGCTGCGCGCGTTCGCCCAGTGCATGCGCGACAACGGGCTGCCCGGCTTCCCGGACCCGCAGCCCGACGGCGGCCTGATGATCACCCGGGACTCGGGGATCGACATGGACAGCGAGGAGTTCAAGGCGGCCGAGGCCGCCTGCGACGACCTGCGGCCCGAGCCGCCGGGCGGCAGGTCGGCCGGGGGTGGGTCGTGACCACCCGCGGCCGGATCGGGGTCGGCGCGCTCGCCGCGGTGACCGTCGGCCTGGTCGCGCTGCTGGTCGTCGGCGCGGGACGGGGCGGAGCCGCCCCGCCCGCCGCGGCCGCCCCGCCGGACACGGCGACCGTCGTGCGCACCACGCTCACCGAGACCGAGGAGATCGAGGGGACCCTGGGCTTCGGCGAGGCGCGGCAGGTGAGCGCGCGCGGGCCGGGCACGCTCACCTCGGTCGCCGCCGCGGGCACGGTGGTGCACCGCGGCGAGGCGCTGTTCGCCGTCGACACCGAGCCGGTGGTGCTGATGCTCGGCGCGGTGCCCGCCTACCGCGACCTGCGCAGCGGCGACGAGGGCGCGGACGTGGCCCAGCTGGAGGAGAACCTGGCCGCGCTGGGCCACACCGGCTTCACCGTCGACGACGAGTTCACCTCGGCCACCGCGACGGCCGTGCGCGAGTGGCAGGAGGACCTCGGCGTCGACGAGACCGGGCGGGTCGAGCTCGGGCGGGTGGTGTTCGCGCCCGCCGACGTGCGGGTGTCGGAGGTGTCCGCGCAGGTCGGCGACCAGGTCGGCGGCGGCCCGGTGCTCGGCGTCACCGGCACCGCCCGCCAGGTCGACATGGACGTCGAGGTCCCCGACCGCGAGATCGTCGCTCCCGGGACCGCGGTCGAGGTGGAGCTCCCGGGCGGCACCGTGGTGCCCGGCACCATCCGCGAGGTCGGCGCCGCGGCCGAGCAGCCGCCCGACGACGGCCAGCCCGGGCCGAGCGACCCGGCAACCGTCCCGGTCGTGGTCGACGTGGCCGACCCGGCCGCGGCGGCCGCGTTCGACCAGGCCCCGGTCACCGTCACGGTGACCGCAGGCAGCGCGCCCGACGTGCTCGCCGTGCCGGTCGCGGCGCTGCTCGCGCTGGCCGAGGGCGGCTACGGGCTGGAGGTCGTCGAGGGCGGTGCCGCCCGGGTCGTCGCCGTGCAGACCGGGGTGTTCTCCGACGGGAAGGTCGAGGTCAGCGGGGCCGGGATCGCCGAGGGCGCGGAGGTCGGGGTGCCGGCGCGATGATCGACAGCGCGAGCGGGTCACCGCGGGCCGTCGTCGAGCTGACCGACGTGCACCGCGGCTACCCGGGAGGAGTCGCGGCGCTGCGAGGGGTGTCGCTGCGGATCCGGGCCGGCGAGCTGGTGGCGGTGGTCGGGCCGTCCGGGTCGGGCAAGTCGACGCTGCTGCACCTGGCCGGCACGCTGGACCGACCCACGTCCGGCACCGTCCGGGTGGACGGCCGCGACGTGTCGGCGCTGCCCGACCGCGAGCTGGCCGAGCTGCGCGCCGACCGGATCGGCTTCGTGTTCCAGCAGTTCCACCTGACCCGCGGCGTCGCGGCGCTGTCCCTGGTGGCCGACGGCCTGCTCTACACCGGGATGGCGGCGCGGCGGCGGCGCGGACGGGCGGCCCGCGTGCTGGAGCGGGTGGGGCTCGGGCACCGGCTCGGGCACCGCCCGCACGAGCTGTCCGGCGGGGAGCGCCAGCGGGTGGCCATCGCCAGGGCGGTCGTCGGCGACCCGGCGCTCGTGCTGGCCGACGAGCCGACCGGCAACCTCGACTCGGCCTCCGGCGCCGAGGTGATGGCGCTGCTGCGGGAGCTCAACGCCGAGGGCACCACCGTCGTCGTCATCACCCACGACCGGGAGCTGGCCGACGGGCTGCCGCGGCGGGTGCGGATGCGCGACGGACTGGTGGTCGCCGACGAGGGCGGCCCACCCCGGCTGCTCGCCGCGGTATCGGAAGGAGGCGGGCCGTGAGCGCCCGGTTGGGACCGGCCGACACCGCCCGGATCGCGGTCGACGGGCTGCGGGCGCGGCCGGTGCGCGCGGTGCTGTCGGCGGTGGGCATCGCCATCGGCATCGCCGCGATGGTCGCGGTGCTGGGCATCTCGGCGTCGAGCCGGGCGCAGCTCGACGCCACCCTCGACCGGCTGGGCACCGACCTGCTGACCGCCGGGCCGGGGCGCACGCTGCTCGGCGAGGACGCGCAGCTGCCGCGGGACGCGGTGGCGATGGTGGGGCGCATCGGTCCGGTGACCGCGGCCTCGGCCACCGGCGTCGTCGACGCCCGCGTCTACCGCACCGACCACGTCCCGCCCGCCCAGACCGGTGGGCTCGCGGTGCTGGCGGCCCGGCTCGACCTGCTCGACACGGTCGGCGCCGAGGTCGCCACCGGGACCTGGCTGAACGCGGCCACCGCCGAGTACCCGGCGGTCGTGCTCGGCGCCGACGCGGCCGCCCGGACCACCGCCGCCCCCGGCGCGCAGGTCTGGCTGGGCGAGCGGTGGTTCACCGTCGTCGGGGTGCTGGCCCCGGCCCCGCTGGCCCCCGAGCTGGACACCGCGGCCCTGGTCGGCTGGCCGGTGGCCGAGCAGCTGCTGGGCTTCGACGGGCACCCGACCACCGTGTACGAGCGGTCCGCCGAGGACGCCGTGGAGGCCGTCGCCGCGGTGCTGGCGGCCACGGCCAACCCGGAGGACCCGCAGGAGGTCGAGGTCAGCAGGCCGTCGGACGCCCTCGCCGCCCAGGCCGCCGCCGACTCCGCGTTCACCGGCCTGCTGCTCGGCGTCGGCGCCGTCGCCCTGCTGGTGGGCGGGGTCGGCGTGGCCAACACGATGGTGATCGCGGTGCTGGAGCGCCGCGCCGAGATCGGTCTGCGCCGCGCCCTCGGCGCCACCCGCAAGCACGTCCGCGACCAGTTCGTCGCCGAAGCGGTCGTCCTCTCCGGCCTCGGCGGTCTGTTCGGGGTGCTGCTCGGCGCCGCCGTCACCACGGCGTACGCGATGGGCCAGGGCTGGCCGGCGACGGTGCCGGCGTACGCCTGGGCGGGCGGCCTGCTGACCACCGTCGCCGTCGGCGCGCTGGCCGGCCTCTACCCGGCCGTGCGCGCCTCCCACCTCCCCCCGGTGGAGGCACTCGCCTCCGCCTGACCACGGACCAGGCCGGGCGGGGACCCGGCCCGCGAGGCAGCACGCCCCAGCCGAGGGGAGGCGGGGCGTGCTGCCGATCCGACTATCCGGGCGGTGCCGCGGGTGGGCACACGCTAGGCTCACGCGCGCAGGGCACGGGGTGTGGCGCAGCTTGGTAGCGCACTCGCTTTGGGAGCGAGGGGCCGTGGGTTCAAATCCCGCCACCCCGACCACGCGCCACCTGGGAACGCCGAGCCGGCAGCGCACCGCCGGCTCGGCGCGCCGGTCGGCGCAGCTCCCCGGCCAGCACCGACATCACGATCTCGTCGTGCCACCGCCCGTCCCAGTGCAGCACGTCGCGGCAACGACCCTCCACGACGAACCCGCACTTCTCGTAGACGCGTTGAGCGCGCGCGTTGAACTCGAACACCCCGAGCGACACCCGGTGCAACCCGCGCGCGAACGCCTCCCCGACGGCCAGCCGGACCGCTTCGGTGCCGTAGCCCCGGCCCTGGTGCGGCCCGCCGAGCAGGATCCGGAAGTTGCACGAGCCGTTGTCCGGGTCGAGGTCGTTGAGCACCGCTTCGCCGAGGAACGCCCCGTCCGCCGCCCGCACCACGGCCCAGTCGGCGCGGTCGTGGTGCTCGTGGCGGGACGCGAGCCAGCGTTCGACGGTGGTCCGGTCGGCCACGGTGTGCGAGCCGGTCGAGCGCCGCACCTCCGGATCGTCGAGTGCGCGCAGGTAGTCCTCCAGCACCGCCGGGCCCAGGGGTTCCAGCCGCACGTGCTCACCGTGCAGCACGGAACGGTCGCGGAAGACGTCGGCGGGAACGATCACGGCGCCGACGGTAACGCCCGCCGGTGGCTCACATCCCCCAGCCGAGTGCGCTTCACAAGACCAGCAGTCCCACGCCACCCGCACCCGCGGCCACCCGGAACGCCGCCGGCGGCGAGTGCCGCCCGGGCGACGAGTTCCGGGGAAGGCACGAGCGGGGCTCGTGACCACCGGCCCCGTTCCGTGGAGAACGACGATGTTGCGGTGTGGACCGGTCCAGAACAACGACGGGGTGATCTCCGCGCGCACCCACGCCTCGATGTCCGGCCCGAACGGGTCGGGATGGGCGCTCGACCAGGTGTGCCGGTGCACGTCGAGAACGAACTTGTCGTCGTTTTGGACCGGTCCAAACGACGACAGGTTCGTTCTCGACCGGAAAGGGGATCAGTGGCCGCGGAAGGCTTCGGCGAGCCACCACGAGGGCTCGTCGGAGCGGACCTTCGCGTCGACCACCATCGGGCGGTCGCGCGGGCCGGCCAGCCACGTCGCCACCGCGTCGAGGTCCTCGGGTCGGCGGACGGTGGCGGTGTCGCAGCCGAACCCGGCGGCCAGTGCGGCGAGGTCGGTGTCGGGGAAGCGGACCGTGGTGTGGTCGTCGTCGGCGAAGTGGTGGAACTCGGCGCCGTAGCCGGCGTCGTCGTAGACCACGACCAGCATCCCGATGCCCAGTCGGACGAGCGTCTCCAGCTCGGAGACGCCCATGGTGAAGCCGCCGTCGCCGAGGGCGGCGACGGGGAGGCGGTCGGGGCGGGCCAGCGCGGCGCCGATCGCGGTGGCCAGACCCAGGCCGATGGACTGGAAGGCCTGGGTGAAGCAGAAGCCCGCCTCGTCGGGGACGGCGAGGTAGCCGCTGGGGTAGCCCATGAAGTTGCCGGAGTCGACGGCGAGGGTGCGCTCGGCGGGCAGCAGGGCGTCCAGTTCGGCGGAGAGCAGCCGAGGGTCGATGCGGTCGTCGGCCGGGTCGGGTTCGGCGGGCAGCGGGAGCGCGGCCCAGCGGCCCTCGGCGGCTATCCGGTCGTGCAGGGTGCGGGAGCGGTAGCCGGTGCCGCCGCGCACGACGGCGGCGACGTCGCGGGCGGTCTCGGCGACGTCGCCGAGGACGGCCAGGTCGACCGGCCGGTTGGCGCCCAGGGCCTCGGCGGTGTCGTCGACCTGCACGACCGTCGCGTCCGGCCCGATGAGGGCGCCGTGCCGGGTGGTCCACATCGTCATCGACGCGCCCCAGGCCACCACCAGGTCGGCGGCGGTGATCACCTCGGCGGCCAGCGGGGTGGCGAAGCCGCCGGAGATGCCCAGCGACCAGGGCGAGCCCGCGAACAGGCCGTTCGCGACCGCGGACGTCGCCACCAGCGCCCCGCACCGCTCGGCGAGTGCCTCCAGTTCGGCGCGGGCGGCGCGGGCACCGCGCCCGGCCAGGAACACCGGCCGGGCGGCCCCGTCGATCAGCCGGGCGAGGGCCTCGACCGCGGACGCGGCCGGCCGCACCGGCAGCCACGACGGCGGCTCCGGCACGGCGTCGGGCAGCGGGCACGGCTGGGCCTGGACGTCGAGCGGGAGGTTCAGCACGACGGTGCGCCGCTGCCGGACCGTGCCGACGGCGCGCAGGACGTCGGCCACCGCCGACTCCGCCGAGTGCACCCGCTCGGACACCGCGCCGACCGAGCGGACCAACGCGTCCTGGTCGATGCGGAAGTTGGAGCGCACGGCCGAGCCCGCGCCGTCGGCGGCCAGCACGAGCAGCGGGGTGCGGCTCTTGGCGGCCTCGGTGATGCCGGTGACGGCGTTGGTCAGGCCGGGGCCCTGGTGCACCGACAGCACCGCCACCCGACCCGACGTGCGGGCGAACGCGTCGGCCATGGTCGCGGCGCCGCCCTCGTGCCGGGCCGCGGTGAACGGCACGCCCGCCGCGCGCAGGGCGTTGGTGGCGTGGAAGTTGCCGCTGCCCACGACGCCGAACGCGTGGCCGACGCCGAGCCGGCCCAGCAGCGTCCCGACGGCGTCGGCGACCGTCGTGGTCACCGCTCGACCAGCGCCAGCACCCGCGCCGGGCTCCCCGAGCCGCCCACGATCGGCAGCGGCGAGACCACCAGCAGCGCCCCCGTCGCCGGCAGCCGCCCGAGGTTGCGCAGGCTGGTGAGGCCCCACTTGCCCGCGCCGAGCAGGAAGTGGTGGCAGGCGAACGGCGGGTCGAAACCGCCCGCGGCGCCCGCGTCGGTGCCCACGGTCTCCACGCCGAAGCCGGTCAGCGGGGACTCCTCGGCCAGCCAGCGCGCGCACTCGGCGGACACGCCCGGCGTGTGCGGGCCGTCCTCGTCGGCGTTGAGGAAGGCGGCCGCGTCCTCGCCGCGGGCCTCCCAGCCGGTCCGGTAGAGCAGCCAGCCGCCGTCGGGCAGCGGGCCGTGCTCACCCTCCCAGGCCCGGACGTGCTCGACCTCCAGCAGGAAGTCGGGGTCGGCCGCGGCCTGGGCGCTCTTGTCGATCACCGCGGCCGGCGCGACCAGGGTGCGCATCGGGGCCTGCGAGACGTCGGGGCCGTCCTTGCCGGTGACCCAGTGCACCGGGGCGTCGACGTGGGTGCCCGTGTGCTCGCCGGTGTGGATGTCGTTCCAGTACCAGGCCGGGCCGCGGTCGTCGTAGCGGCTGATCTCCTCGAGCTGGAACTGCCGGGTGTTCCCGAACGGCTCGGGCAACCGCAGGATCGGCGTCGACTCCTGCAGCGGGGTGGTGAGGTCGACGACTTCGACGGCGCCGGAGCGGACCGCGTCGAGCACGGCGGACAGGACGGACATGGGGGCTCCCCGGGGTCGGACGCCGCGAACAGCTGCCCGGCGATCGTGCCCGCCAACCGGTCGGCGCAGCAAGGCACAAGATCGCCCAGGCGACTACGTGTATCGGCCGATTGACTGTCGTCATGAAGGCGCAATATCGTGATCACCTCCGGAGGAGGGAGCGCGATGACCTCGACAGCTCACGTCGACCCGTTCTGCCGCGAGCACCTCCCGCCCCGGGACCAGTGGCCCGAGCTGCTGCTCGACGAGCCGTGGCTGCGCTACCCCGAGCGCCTCAACTGCGCCACCGCCCTGCTCGACGACACCATCGCCGAGCACGGCGGCGACCGGCCGTGCCTGCTCGCGCCCGGCGCCCCGACCTGGACCTACGACCAGCTGCGCGCCACCGCCGACCGCATCGCCCACGTGCTCACCGCCGACCTCGGCGTCGTCCCGGGCACCCGCGTGCTGCTGCGCGGGCCGAACACCCCGTGGCTGGTGGCCTGCTGGTTCGGCGTGCTCAAGGCCGGCGCGGTCGCCGTGGCCACGATGCCGATGCTGCGCGGGCGGGAGTTGCGCGAGATCCACGACATCGCCCGGATCGGCGTGGCCCTGTGCGACCACCGGTTCCTCGCCGACCTCGACGACGCCGCCCTCGGCGTGCCGACGGTGCCCTTCGGCGGTGCGTCCGACGACGACCTCGCCGCCCGCACCGCGGGCCACCCCGTCGAGTTCGACGACGTCGCCACCGCGGCCGACGACGTCGCGCTGCTGGCCTTCACCTCCGGCACGACCGGCCGCCCGAAGGCGACCATGCACCTCCACCGCGACGTGCTCGCCATCGCCGACACGTTCTCCGCCCACGTCCTCAAGCCCCGGCCCGACGACGTCTTCACCGGTACCCCGCCGGTCGCGTTCACCTTCGGCCTCGGCGGGCTCGTGGTGTTCCCGCTGCGCGCCGGGGCCAGCACGCTGCTGATCGAGAAGGCGACCCCGGCCGAGCTGGCCCGCCACATCGAGGAGCACCGCGTGACGGTGTGCTCGACCGCCCCGACGGCCTACCGCGCCATGATCGCCTCCGGCGAGGTGGCCCGGCTGGCCACGCTGCGCCGGGCGGTGTCGGCAGGCGAGCACCTGGGCGAGTCGACCTGGCGGCAGTTCCACGAGGCCACCGGTGTCGCGCTGATCGACGGCATCGGCTCGACCGAGATGCTGCACGTGTTCATCTCCGCCGCCGACGACGACATCCGCCCCGGCGCCACCGGCCGGGCCGTGCCCGGCTACGTCGCGCGGATCCTCGACGAGCAGGGCCGCGAGGTCCCCGACGGCACGCCGGGGCGGCTGGCCGTCAAGGGCCCGACGGGCTGCCGCTACCTCGACGACCGCCGCCAGCGCGTCTACGTCCAGGACGGCTGGAACATCACCGGCGATACCTTCTCCCGCGACGCCGACGGCTACTTCTGGTACCACGCCCGCAGCGACGACATGATCGTCTCCTCCGGGTACAACATCGCCGGCCCCGAGGTCGAGCAGGCGGTGGTGCTGCACCCCGACGTCGTCGACTGCGCCGTCGTCGGCACCCCGGACGCGGCACGCGGCCAGCTCGTGACGGCGTTCGTGGTGCTGCGCGAGGGCGCGACCGCCGACGCCGCCACCGCCGCGGCGATCCAGGACCACGTCAAGGCCACCATCGCCCCCTACAAGTACCCGCGGCGGGTGGAGTTCGTGGCCGAACTGCCGCGCACGGCCACGGGCAAGTTGCAACGCTTCCGGCTGCGGGAGGACGCGACCGAACCCGCCAAGGAGCCGATCTAGTGCGGTGGCCATGAACGTTCACCGGTTCACGACACGCCGACCGATGTCCCGGGACTGAACCGGTGCTGCTCCACCCTCGATCCCGCATCAACCCGGGATCGAGGAGGTGGGCAACGGGTGGCC